>CAYMRS010000018.1:0-39070 GCA_964392915.1 uncultured Nitrospiraceae bacterium | reverse complement strand
GTCCGGTTAAAATAGCGCACCTTGCAAGCCCTGCTCAGGGGCAACTAAGGAGGCGAACTGGTCTAATCGTCAGTATATCAATCAGCGTTTTCCGCTCAAAGAGCGTTTCTCGTATCACGCGGCTGAGCTGCAAAAGAGAGTTTCCGTATTTTGTCTGATATTGATATAGCTCAACAGCAGGTAGTAGCACATCGCTACCCAGCCCTGCGTCAGCACTGCATTCTTGCGGGTTGCCAGAAATGATTTTATCTTCAGGTTCTGTTTGATCCATTTGAAGAACAGCTCAATCTGCCAGCCTGATTTGTATCTCTGAGCTATCGTCGATGCTGCCAGCCTGAAGTTGTTCGTCAGAAACACCAGCGTCTTGTTTCTTTCTTCATCATGGAATCTGATAAGCCGAAGATTATCTGGATAATAGGTCTTTGTCAGTGCTCCCTGCAAAGCTATCCGCTCATCGCTCAGCATGCCTTTGCCCTTTGCTTGATGCTGTCCGGCACAAGGGGGAATGGTTCTTCCTTCGCCACTCTGACGTCATGCTTCTTGCCGTCAGTTACCGTGATGAACGTTGGCAGCGCCCCCGAGTGGTCATGCAGGCAGTGCATCTTGTTCGCGCCCTTGGTCGTCCTGAACTTTGCCCACGGGAACATCGCCAAACAAAGGTCTATCGTAGTGGCATCTATCGAGTACAGAGGGTTCATAAACCGAAACCGCTGTTTGGGCGTTAAATCCTTGCATCGCTCCAACAACTTGTAAAACAGATGCTCAAATATCTGATAATCACGCTTGCTGTTGGCGTCTGCCAAGGGGCTCTTGTACCGCTCGGTCAAATTAATGATCCTGGATTACCATCTTGCATTCTTGCCCGACGCGGCGCTTCCGGCAAGAACTTCTGCAGAATATATCAAACGGTTCAGATTCTTCATGCCGGCTTAACAGGAGCGTGGCTCCGTCACCACTCACCCTTCCAGGGTATCGACGGGCAATTCTTCTCCGGAAATCTTCTTCCGCAACGACGGCCTCAGTTCCTTGCCAATCTCAAGATAGAGGGCTGCCAGCGCCTCGGTCAACCGCTGCTCGGGAGAACGAACCGTCGCCTCAAGCACGTCTTCAAGAGGGTAATCTTCATGGCGCTGGTCCGGAAAGACAATGCGGATATGAGAGCGTTTCAGAAAGAATGCGCGCTTCATGCTCCCATCACTCGCCCGAAAAGGCACGATAATGTATTCAAGCGTCTCCTGCAACCCATGGCGTCTGATAATATTGGCAAGCGCATCCATGAAATATGACAATACCACAGAGAGCGGCACGGCGCAAATGTGTTTCCTGCCGCCGGCAGCGGAACGAGCCCTCCCGAACACAACGCGCTTTTTTCGCCGGGGACAGTCCTTTTGCAAGGCAGGACAGGGGGTGACTCGGTTGCACCGGCCTTGCTATTAGATAAATTGATTATGGCTATCAGCTTTGCTACAATAGAGAAAATTTCAATTCAGAGGCTGGATATAATGGAAGACCATCGGATAAAGGCTTTTTGCCTCGTTGTAGAACTCAAAAGTTTTTCACGGGCGGCCGAGGCCAAACATCTTACGCAGTCAGCAATCAGCCAGATAGTTCGGGGCCTTGAGGACGAACTCGGGGCAAAGCTGCTGAATCGCGATGACAAGGGCATAACGCTTACGCCCGCCGGCCGCATCTTCTATCAGCACGCAAAAACGCTTTTGGCAAACTACCGCCGCATTGAAACTGACATGTCCGCATTGAGCGGTGAACTTCATGGGCAGTTGTCAATCGCAACCATAACAACACTGGCGACACAATTTCTTCCATCTGTCATCAGGGACTTTTCGCTTCAGCATCCCAATGTCGAATTCTTCATTACGCTCGGCAACAGTGACGAGGCCGTGCTCACCCTGCAGCGGGAGGCCTGCGATCTCTGCCTGTTTGAAGGTTCACTGCAAAAGCTGCCGTTGGGCGCAAAAAAATTTGCGCGGGATGAGATGGTATTTGTCGTTGCTGCTGAAAATGAACTTGCGTCGAGGGAGCAGGTTACCACCGCTGACATCAGGAAATCTTTTTTCATCATGCCGGAAATCGGGACGAGCATACGGGAACTGACTGACAGGCATATTGCGGCGCTGGGGCTTTCATCGGATCAGATTCGCATTTCAGTGATTGTGTCAGATCCGCTTATGCGCGTACTTATGGCAGCGGCCGGCATGGGGGTGGCCTTTGTCTCCTATTGGTCTGCGCATCAGCAACTGCGTGCCGGCAAGCTTGCCATCCTGAAAGCGGGAAGGAAGCGGCATGTCCGGGATTATTATTGGGCAGCCCGGCAAGGAGTCATGTCGCCCCTTGTCGAACAGTTTATCCGCTGCATCGAGCATTCCAGCGCGGCAATCGGAGTTCCTGAATCAGACACGCGCCGTGCCGACGGAAAATAGGCCGCCGCTCCTCCTTCAGGATGCAGTCCGCCGCATCCTCATGATACAATCATGCAAAGACTTTACCATGGAGAACACGCATATGGAAATCAAGGTGTCGTTCCCAGGCGGGAAAAAGGTCAACGCAGAATTCAACGGCATGCTGGTAAAAACCGACCAGCCGCCAAAGTACGGCGGCGAAGGCAGCGCGCCGTCGCCATTTGATTTTTTTCTCTCATCAATCGGCACATGCGCCGGTATTTTCGTACTGAGCTTTTGCCAGGAGCGGAAAATTCCGACGGAGGGATTGTCGATAACGCAGCGCGTCCTCTATGTTCCCGATGAAGCAGGAAAGCCGGTGCTTGATGCCATAGCGCTCGATATTCATGTGCCGCCGGGTTTTCCGGAAAAGTACCATAAGGCCATCATAAAGGTTGCCGACCAGTGCGCGGTCAAGAAGGCCATCATGAATCCGCCGAAGTTTGAGGTAAAGACAGTCGTCGGCTAAAACAGGAACCCTGTCTCCTGCCGCCTTGCTGTTACTTTCTGACTTCCCTCCCCCCGCTTGACATGCCCTTTTTTGTTCTGATATGTTAGTAAGCACTTACTTATTTTTCTAGGAGGGAGTCATGCCTCAACAAAAGGAAATGCCGCAGTCGCTGAGCGGGAAATCGCTTGCAACCCGGTACCGCATACTTTCGGCAGCGCTCGCGCTTTTTTCCCAAAAAGGTTACATAGGGGCTACGACGCGGGAAATCGCGGCAGAGGCCGGGATTGCCGAACTGACACTGTTCCGTCATTTTCCCCGGAAAGAACTCATCATTGAAGAGATCCTGCAGACCCGTTCCATCCTCTCTGCGGTCAGAGATATCATGCCCGCTGTTCAAGAGCTTTCCTGTGAAGCAGCATTGAATACGATTGCGCGGGTATTTCTCGCCACGCTGCGCGAACGGAAAGATCTTCTGAAAATTTTTCTTTCAGAATGTTCCCGTTATCCCGACCAGATCAAGGAGATGCATTTTTCCCTTATGGCGAATCTCTTCGAGACTCTTGCCGAATACCTGAAGGAATTGCAGGAAAAAAAGATTATTCGCAGCATGGAACTGACCAGTGCTGCTCAGGCATTTTTCGGCATTTTTTACTCGTATTTCATCAGCCGGGAAATCATCGGGTTTGTTGATGCTTCGGGGGCAAGCGAGGATGATTCCATCAGCAATTATATCAATCTCTTTATTCACGGGATCAGGGGGGGCGAATATGGGAATCGTTAGAATCATCGCCGCCGTCTCGTTCATTGCTTTTATTGTAAGCCTCGTCCTCGTCATTTCATTCAACCTTGCGGCTGCCGCTGACGTACCGGCCTTTTCGCTAAATGAAGTGTATGCGTCCGCGCTCGAAAAAGCCGAGCGAATCGGCATCTCGGATCAGGATATTGTCATTGCCGACCGTGGAAAAGACAAGGCGCTGGCCGCGCTCCTGCCGAGACTGTCAACCTTTTACAATTACACTCATTACAGTGAAGCAAAAACAGCAGGAGCAATGCTCCTGCAGCCTGACAATCTGAAAAATTACGGTGCCCGCGCCGATTATACCCTCTCGCTTGGCGGCAGGGAGTTTTTCGCGCGGAGTGGGGCTGCGCTCACCGCCGATCGCAGCAGACTCGACAATGAGGCCTTCAGGGAAGCCTATCTGATTACCGTTACAGGTTCCTATTACGACGTATTTCGGACAAAGAAACTTGCCGAGATCTCGCGTGCAAGCATTGAGCGCCTGAGCAAGTATCGGGCAGCGGCTGCTACCCGCCTCAAAATCGGCGAAGTTACGAAAACTGCTGTATTGAGGGCGGAAGCGGAACTTTCCGGAGCACAGTCTGAACTCATTCGCATTGAAAATCTGCACAGCTATACCAGGGCGCTTCTCTCCCGACTCGCCGGCCTTCCTGAATCCTACGCGCTCAGGGAGCCGTCAAAGGATGATGAAGAGTTCATCGACGCTATTGTGCCGGGATGTGCTCCTTTGAATGCCCTCTGCGCAAAAGAGCGTGCGTTTGCCGATCGGCCGGAAATGAAGGCGGCTGAGCTGCTCGTCAGTTCCTCGAAGGCGCAGCTCAATGCCGCCCGCTCAGCCTTCCTGCCGACCGTGAGCCTTGAGGGTGTTTACTCGCGGTTCGACCAAAAACCGGACAGTCTCTTCATTAACAAGGAAAGCATCTACGGCGGCATCAGACTCAATTTTCCGATCTTCGAGGGCGGCCTGCGCATAGCGGAAACCGGAGAGGCGCGGGCCAGACTCCGGCAGGCGGAGCTGACCGTGAACGATACAAAAAAGGCTGTCGCGCTTGAAGTTGATCAGGCATACCTCGACCTGCTCACCCAGCAGGGGATTCTGAAATCGCTCTCCGACCAGGTTTCCTTCGCCCGCGACAACTACAATGCCGTCTCCCGCCAGTTCGAGTTCGGCCTTGCAAACAGTCTGGATGTCTTTGATGCCAATGACCTGCTGGTTGCGGCGGAGCGGCAGTACAGCAATGCGCGATATGATTACTTTCTGGCGCTTGTCAAAATGAAGCGCGCCACGGGAAGCTTTCTGAAAACAGTCTCGCCGCGCGCGCCGCGGCAGAATTAATACGGAGGAATCACATGTGTTCTTTTGACATCAAACACCTCAGACAGCATATAATATCCGCCGGCGCGTTCATGCTGGTCGCCGCGCTTCTCCTCACGCTCAGCGCGTGCGGCGAACGGAAACCCCAGAAGGCCGACGAGCGCATCGTCAATGTCCAGGTCGTGTCCGCCGAAAAACGGGAGCTGCGCCCGTATCTCTCCGCAACAGGTACATTGAACCCGTTTGAAGAGGCACTTGTCAGCAGTGAAATCGAGGGAATCATCCGTACCGTCAGGGCGGATGAGGGGACAAAGGTGGCCAAAGGCGCCATCCTCGCGCAGGTGGACGATATAGACTACTCGTTCGACGTGAAACGAGCTGAAGCCTCGCTGAACCAGACGGTTGCGACACTGAAGAATACGCAGATTGAATATCAGCGCAAGGAAGCGCTCTTCAGGGAGCAACTCGTCACACAACAGCAGTTTGACGATGTCGTGACGCGCAAGGCTCTTGCGGAGGCCGAAGTCGAGCGGGCGAAGGCTTCTCTCGGCATCTCCCGCCAGAAGCATGCCCGGACGCGCATTATCGCCCCTTTTGCGGGCGTAGTGAAAGAGAAGAAGATCTCGCTAGGCGACCTCGTCAAAAACGGGACTCTGGCCTTTACGGTTATGCAGACCCAGACGCTGAAACTGAATTTCAGCGTTCCTGAGAAGGATGTCGGAAAACTGAAGCAGGGGCAGGACGTCGCGATTAAAGTCGATGCGTATCCGGAGCGTGAGTTCAAAGGAACGATCAATATCGTCTCGCCGAGTCTCGACGAAAAAACCCGTTCCCTTAAGCTGGAAGCGCTCATTCCGAACGCTGACGGCGCCCTGAAGCCGGGTCTGTTTGCGCGTGTCCAGCATTACACCGGTTCCGCACAGGCAATAGTGGTGGTTCCGATTATCGCGTTGCTGTACGAGAGTGAGCAGGTGCGGATTTTCGTGGTCGAGGGCAATGCGGCGAAAGAGCGGAAAGTAAAAACCGGCAATAAATACGGGGAACTGATTGAAATAGTCGACGGGCTGAAGGAAGGCGAACAGATCGTAGTCATCGGGCAGCAGAATCTCGCGGAGGGAGTCAAAGTCAATGTGGCTCGCTGATACATCCATCCGGCGCCCGGTCTTCGCGACCATGGTCATCGCGGCCCTGGTCGTACTCGGCATTGTCAGTTATCCGAACATCGGCGTTGACCTCTTTCCGAAGGTCGACTTTCCGATCGTCAATATCCGCACGGTGCTGCAGGGAGCAAGTCCGGAAATCATGGATATTGACGTTACCGACAAGATTGAAGAAGCGGTCAGCGCGATTAACGGCGTGAAGACCATTACGTCAACAAGCTCGGAAGGCATTTCGACCGTTGTCGTCGAATTCGTACTCGAACGGAATATTGATCTCGCCGCGCAGGATGTGCGGGAAAAGATCGCATCGATCAGAAGCAAGCTGCCGACCGACGTCAGGGAACCGATTGTCGAAAAAGTCGATCCGGACGCTGCGCCCGTACTCTGGCTCGCGCTGTATGGTGATCGGTCGCCGCGCGAACTCTCCACGTATGGTGATGAATCGCTCAAGGAGCAACTGCAGAAGGTGACCGGGGTCGGCGCCATTCAGATGCCCGGCCTCCGTCTGCGACAGGTGCGCCTCTGGCTCGACCGCGAGAAGATGATTGCCCATGGCATCACGGCGCAGGACATTATCAGGGTGCTGCAGCGGGAAAATGTCGAACTGCCGAGCGGCCGCATCGAGAGCGCGACAAAAGAGTATGCCATCAAGGTCAAAGGTGAACTGCGCTCAGTGGAAGCGTTCGGCAACCTTATTCTTGGCTACCAGCGGGGCGCAGCAGTGCGCATGTCGGATGTCGGCCGCGTCGAGGACGGCATGGAGGAGAAACGCTCCATCGCGCGATTTAACGGGAAGAACGCCGTCGGCCTCGGCATACAGAAACAGTCAGGTACGAATACCATCGAAGTCATAGAGCGGGTCAAAAAGGAGCTGAATCTCATTCGCAAAAACCTTCCTCCCGGAATGAAGATCGACATCGCATTCGACCAGTCTGACTTCATCAACCGCTCCATCAAGGAGGTCCAGTCGCACCTTGTCATCGGGGGCTTTTTCGCGGTCCTGGCCGTGCTGATCTTCCTCAAGAGCCTGCGGATTACACTGATCAGCGCGCTGGCCATACCGATATCGATCATCTCGACCTTCACCATCATGCACATGTTCGACTTTACCTTCAACAACATGACCATGCTCGGCCTGTCGCTCTGCATCGGCCTGCTGATTGACGATGCCATCATCGTCATCGAGAATATCCATCGCCACATAGGGCTCGGAAAAACGCCTCGGGAGGCGGCTTCCTTTGCGACATCGGAAATCGGGCTGGCGGTTCTGGCAACCACGATGGCGATTGTGGCCATCTTTCTTCCGGTTGCGTTCATGAAAGGCATCGTCGGCCGTTTCTTTCTCCAGTTTGCGCTGACCGTCGTCTT
Source organism: uncultured Nitrospiraceae bacterium (assembly GCA_964392915.1). GTDB lineage: Bacteria > Nitrospirota > Thermodesulfovibrionia > Thermodesulfovibrionales > Dissulfurispiraceae > JAAYUK01. The sequence goes on along the minus strand of CAYMRS010000018.1, from coordinate 31,521 downwards.
TGCGGTGCTGGTTTCGCTCTTTATTTCCTTCACGCTGACGCCAATGCTTGCGTCCCGGTTTCTTAAAGCACACAATGGGGGAACACAGCGCCATCTTGCTTTTTTAACCAAACACCGGCATGTGGCGCGCGTTTCCGACTGGCTCGAAGTCGTCCACCTGAAAACCGAAAATCTGTACAGAAAACTGCTCGCGTACGCGATGGAGAACCGGCGGAAAGTGGTTGTGGCCGCGGTCGGTATTTTTCTTCTGAGTCTCGGAATGACGGCGCTCCTCGGCAAGGAGTTTACCCCGCAGGAGGACCAGAGCCGTTTTCTGATACGGCTGGAATGCCCGGTCGACTATTCGGTTGACGAGGCTGACCGGATGTTTAAAAAAGCCGAGGATCTGGTCGCCACAATACCTGAAGTGCGCACAGCCTTCTACGCGCAGGGGACAGGTCTCACGAACAAGGCGATTATTTTTGTCAGCCTCGCGAAAAAGAATGATCGCAAGCGGAGTCAGCACGAAATCATGCGCGATGTCCGCAGGATGCTACGCGACATTCCGGGACTGAAGGGGTTTGCCGAAGACATTTCCCTGATCGGCGGCAGCATCCGCAATGTGCCGATTCAGTTTATTGTGAGAGGCAGCGACCTTTCGGCGCTGCAAGGGTACATGAAGCAGATCATCGCCGATTTTTCAAAAATTCCGGGTATTGTCGACATTGACACATCGCTTGAGGCCGGCAAGCCTGAGCTGAAAGTATTCATCGACCGCGACAAAGCGGCCGACCTCGGCGTCGACACAGCCACGGTTGCGGAAGCAGTGAACTTTCTGATTGGCGGAGAAATGAATGTTACCAAGTACAAGGACGAGTCCAGGGGCAGGCGCTACGACGTGCGCGCCCGGCTCAATCCGGAAGATCGCAAAGACCCCGCTGACCTCGGGCGCCTCTACGTGAGGTCAAAAGACAACCGGCTTATCGAAGCGTCAAATCTTATCGAAATCAGGGAAGGCGGCGGTCCAAGCACGATAAACCGGGTTGATCGCCAGCGGGCCATCTCGCTCTTCGCGAACCTCGAGCGCAAGCCGCTCGGCGAGGCGATGAATGAGCTGAACGATATCTCCGCGCAGGTTCTGCCCTCCGGATTTTCAGGCGCATACAAGGGCACCGCGGACATTATGGGAGAGTCCTTCTTTTATCTGTTCGTCGCGCTCGTCCTCGGCATAGTGCTGGCGTACATGATTCTAGCCGCCCAGTTTGAGAGCTTTATCCACCCAATCACGGTTCTGCTTTCGATGCCGTTTTCCTTTATCGGCGCGTTTGCCGCGCTGCTGGTGACGGGTAACACGCTCAATATTTTCAGCTTCATCGGCCTCATTCTCCTGATGGGGCTGGTGAAGAAAAATGCGATTCTGATTGTCGATTACATCAACACACTGAGAGCGCGGGGGCTGGAGCGCAGGGCGGCGATTCTGGAGGCAGGGCCGGTACGGCTGCGTCCCATCCTGATGACGACCTTTGCAATGGTCCTCGGCATGCTCCCCATCGCGATCGGCCTGGGCGAAGGAGCTGAAACACGCTCCCCGATGGCGATTGCCACGATCGGCGGCCTTATCTCATCGCTCTTTCTGACGCTGCTCGTCGTTCCTGTCGTGTATGATCTGTTCGATGAAGCGGGAGAGCGCATCTCCGCGTGGCGGATGCGCAAATAACAGCTTTCAGCGCAATGCTGCGCAAAGGGGAGGCGAGCGTCCGCCCGCCTCCCCTTGCAATGTCCGCTGCTTTCTGCTTTTTTCTTCCTTATTTGCCTTGCGTTCTTCCTCGACTCCTTTCTCCCTCCCGATAAATCCTGAGTTGAGCTTGACGACCGTCCAGCCGCCTTGTTATGTTAGTGAGTACTAACCATCCCTGCAAGAGAGGTTTTTTGATGGTCATTGCGGCATCACCTGCTGAAAAAAAGGTCAGGCATCCTGCTTCCCGCGAAGCGACCCGGCTGCGAATCATCGAGGCGGCTCTCCGGCTGTTTTCCCAAAAAGGATACCTCGGAGCAACCACCCGCGAAATCGCGCGGGAGGCGGCAGTTTCGGAAATGACCCTTTTCCGCCACTTTCCCTCCAAGGAAGCGCTCTTTGAAGCGGTTCTTTCAACCCACACCTTTCTTCCGGCGCTGAAAAGCATTCTACCCGCAATTCAAAACGTGGCGATCGAAGAAGCCCTCACCGCAATCGCCCGAAAATACCTTGAGACTCTCGACATGCGGCGGGATTTCATCAAGATTATGCTTTCGGAATGTTCTTATTTTCCGGAGAAGGTTCACGCGATATACCATTCCTTTCTCGCTGAAATTTTTTCGACTCTTGCAGCCTACTTCAAAGAGATGCAGAAGACAGGTGTGATGCGGTCATTTGATCCGCTTCTCGGCGCCCGTGCGTTTCTTGCGATGTTTTTCACCTATTTTCTTACAACCGATATTGTTATGTTTCCGTCACGGGATAAAACGTCAGTCAATGCGGTTGTCCGTGAATATGTCAGCTTTTTTCTCTATGGAACCGAGCGGAAAGCTGAAGCGTAACCCAGATTTATCAGAGGCGAGTCATTGCTGCATTCTGTGCCTCAGTGAACACATTCTGCTGTCAAGGGGAAAGACTTTATGCATACTGCCATGAAATATACACGATTGAGCAGAACCGCTGCGGGACTTTGCGCGGTCGCGCTTTCATGCGTTCTGCTCGCATGCTCCGACAACGGAAAGGGCAAAGCGCAGCGCCCCCCCGCAGTTGTTGCTGTGGGGCAGGTCGTTGAGAAAACCGTACCCTTTGAACTCCGTGCTGTTGGAAACATCGAGTCTCTTTCCAATGTATCTGTCAAAGCACAGGTGACGGGCCGGCTTGACAAGGTGCACTTCAAAGAAGGGCAGTTTATCAAAAAAGGCGCCCTTCTTTTTACCGTTGATCCGAGGCAGCAGCAGGCCGCCGTCCGGCAGGCCGAGGCAGCCCTCGCGCGGGACATCGCTCAATTTGAGAATGCCCGTGAGGACGCACGCCGCTACTCGGAGCTCTTTCAGAAAGGATACGTCTCCCGTCAGCAATATGAGCAGTCGCGTACCAGTGCCGCTGCGCTGGAGGCAGTCGCCGCTGCAGGCCGGGCGAACCTCGAAGCCGCAAAGACGCAGCTCAGCTACTACTTCATTCATTCCCCGATAACAGGACGGGCCGGCGCTGTGCTCATTGACGAAGGAAACCTTATCAAGGCGAATGATGACAATAAGGCGCTGGTTACGATCAACCAGATTGAACCGATTGCTGTCAGCTTTGCAGTGCCTGAACAGAATCTTGCAACCATTAAAAAACATATGACGCAGAAGACCCTTTCGGTTGATGTCTATCAAAGCAAGACAGACACCGAACCTTTCGAACGGGGTTTCCTCACGTTTGTCGACAACGCCGTCGACACGTCCACCGGAACGATTAAACTTAAGGCCACATTCTCCAACAGCGGGCACCGCCTCTGGCCGGGCCAGTTTGTCACTGCCGTCCTGAGGCTTTACGTCCAGCAAGACGCTCTGGTTATCCCGACCGAAGCGATTCAGACGGGGCAAAACGGGCATTATGTATTCGTCGTCAAAGACGACCTCACCGCAGAAAACCGCCCGGTTGTTGTCGCGCGCACCTATGGAAATGAATCGCTTATTGCACAAGGTGTCGCACAGGGAGAGCGCATTGTGACGGATGGGCATGTACGGGTTGTTCCCGGCCAGAAAGTGCAGATCAAGGAGCCTGTCAAACCTGCGTCAGCACCGGCAACAGCAGCGCCGAAGGCCGGAAATGCGGACAAGAAGGACTGACGGGTGAATATCTCGGAAGTATTCATTAAACGACCGATCATGACCTCACTGGTCATGATCGCCATTCTGCTTTTCGGCTTGGTCGGCTATCGCCTGCTGCCGGTCAGCGACCTGCCGAATGTCGACTTTCCGACGATTCTCGTAACCGCAAACCTTCCGGGAGCCACGCCCGAAACGATGGCCTCGTCAGTTGCCACACCGCTGGAACGGCAGTTTTCGACGATTGCCGGTCTCGATTCCATGACCTCCACCAACGCGCAGGGGGTCACTTCAATCACGCTCCAGTTCAGTCTCGACCGGAACATTGACGCCGCTGCCCAGGACGTGCAGGCGATGATCTCGCAGGCCGCGCGTCAGCTGCCGGCCGACATGCCGACGCCGCCGTCCTTCAGAAAAGTGAATCCCGCGGATCAGCCGGTGCTCTATCTGGCGGTCAGTTCAACCGTGCTTCCGCTGTACAAGGTTCATGAATATGCCGATACCTTTATCGCCCAGCGCGTTTCCATGCTCAGCGGTGTTGCGCAGGTGCAGATATTCGGCGCGCAGAAGTATGCCGTCCGGGCTCAGCTCGACCCGAAAGCGCTCGCATCCCGCCAGATTGGGATTGACGAAGTCGCCAGTGCCGTTTCCAAAGGGAACGTCAATCTTCCCACAGGCACGTTGCAGGGAACGAATCAGGCGTTCTCCATTCAGGCGACGGGTCAGCTGAATGATGCCGCCGCGTATCGCCCGCTCATTGTCGCCTATCGGAACGGCAATCCTGTTCGCCTGGAAGAACTCGGCCGTGTCATAGACAGCGTCGAAAACGATAAAATCGCCGGTTGGTACAAAGGCACGAGGGCGATAGTCCTCGCCATCCAGCGTCAGCCCGGAACCAACACCATAGAGATTGTCGACTCCATCAAGCGGCTGCTGCCGACCCTCCGCGAGCAGATTCCGGGGACGGTTGAAATAAATACACTCTATGACCGCTCCATTTCAATCAAGGATTCTGTTCATGACGTCAAGTTTACGCTCTTTCTTGCCGTCGCCCTCGTCGTACTCGTCATCTTCCTCTTCCTGCGCAACCTGTCCGCAACCGTAATACCGAGCCTCGCCCTGCCATTTTCCATCATCGGAACGTTTGCGGTCATGTATCTCCTGGGCTACAGCATCGACAATTTCTCGCTCATGGCGCTCGTCCTTGCGGTCGGATTCGTAGTCGACGACGCGATTGTCATGCTCGAAAACATTGTCCGCCATATGGAAAGAGGCGAAGGTCCTCTGGAGGCCGCGTTTAAGGGGGCCAAAGAGATCAGCTTCACCATTCTCTCAATGACGCTGTCGCTCGTCGCGGTTTTCATTCCGGTGCTCTTCCTCGGCGGCATCCTCGGCCGGCTCATGCATGAGTTTGCGGTGACCATCAGCGTTGCAATCCTCGTTTCCGGCTTTGTATCGCTCAGCCTGACGCCCATGCTCTGCAGCAGGTATATCAGGCCGCATGACCAGCGGCGCAACGGCAAATTGTATCAGTCCTCCGAGAGATTCTTTCAGGGAATGCTCGCATTCTACGAGAAGACCCTGCAAGCGGTTCTCCGCCACCGCCGCGCAACCATGCTATTTACCGGAGCCCTCGTCATCGCGACCGGCATCCTTTTTTACCTCATTCCGAAAGGCTTTCTGCCTACCGACGACACGGGCCAGCTATTTGCTTTTACTGAAGCCCAGCAGGGAATCTCGTTTGAGTCGATGAAGGCCCACCAACTCGCGCTGATGGAAATCATAAGCAAAGATCCGAACATTGAAGCGTTCATGTCAAGCATCGGCCCGAGCGGCATCAGTTCAACCGGAAACAGCGGCAGAATGTTTCTGAAGCTAAAACCGCGCTCCGAACGCGATTTGAGCGCAGACGAGATTGTCCAGGCGCTTCGGCCGAAAGTCTCACAGGTGCCGGGCATCCAGATGTTTGTTCAGAACATGCCTGCCATCCGCATCGGTGGCCGGATTACGAAGAGTCTGTATCAGTTCACCCTGCAGTCGCCGGACACGGAAGAGCTGTACCGTCATGCTGCCGCTTTTGAGGCGAAGATGGCTTCGCTGCCCATGCTGCAGGATGTGACCAGTGACCTGCAGATCAAGAATCCCCAGGTCAATGTCGTCATAGATCGTGACAAGGCATCAGCGCTCGGCGTCAGCGCGCAGCAGATTGAAGAGGCGCTCCAGACCGCTTACAGCGCCAGGCAGGTCTCGACCATTTTTGCGCCGAGCAACCAGTATCAGGTCATCATGGAACTGCTCCCTGAGTTTCAGATGGATCCCGAATCTCTCACGATGCTCTATGTAAAGTCTTCCAGAGGCGCGCTTGTCCCTCTGAGCGCGGTCGCGGCCTTGAAGCAGGACATCGGTCCGCTTTTGGTGAATCACTCCGGCCAGTTCCCGGCAGTAACCATTTCATTCAACACAAAGCCGGACGTATCCCTCGGGGATGCAGTCAATGCCGTCACCAAACTTGCAGGCGAATCGCTGCCGGCTTCAATCAGCACCAATTTTCAGGGCTCCGCGCAGGCTTTTCAGGACTCGTTCCGGGGACTCTGGATTCTGCTCGTCCTCGCAATCGTTGTCATCTATCTCGTCCTTGGCATTCTCTACGAAAGTTATATCCATCCGATAACCATACTTTCGGGGCTGCCTGCCGCGGGATTCGGCGCGCTCCTGACCCTCTTCATCTTCAGGCTGGAGCTGAATGTCTATTCATTCGTCGGCCTCATTATGCTTATCGGGATTGTGAAAAAAAATGCGATCATGATGATTGACTTTGCGCTTGAAGCACAGCGGAACGGTGGAAAATCCCCGGGTGATGCCATTTACCAGGGCGCTATTGTTCGTTTCCGGCCGATCATGATGACAACCATGGCGGCTTTGATGGGAACGCTTCCCATCGCGCTGGGGTTCGGTGCCGGCGCTGAATCCCGCCGTCCGCTCGGCCTTGCGGTTGTCGGCGGCCTGCTCTTTTCGCAGATCGTAACCCTGTATATTACGCCGGTCTTTTATCTGTACCTCGAAAAATATCAGACGCACTATCTCCAGTGGCGCGCCAACCGCAAGGAGCGAAAAGCCGCTGCTCAGCAGGAGGCATAATGAACAGAAAACAAATCATCGCACTGGCAATAAGCGGAACCCTTCTTTTTGGCACAGCGGCACCTGCCACGGAGCCTGAACCGGGGCAGAACAGTGCGCCAACGACTGCCGGGAAATCGGTGGGCGTTTCTCCTCAGAACCCCTTATCTGCAGGCATTCAGAAGGGCGAGCTTCTCGAGCTGAACAAATGCATTCTCCTTGCCCTCGACCGCCATCCGTCGCTTGCCGCAGCCCGGGGGAATGTGGCTGCGAGCGAAAGCCGCATCGGTCAGGCCCAGGCAAACTACTTTCCGCAAATTTCCGCGTCAGGCAGTTATAGCCGGATCAAGTCTGCATCAACCGCATCAGCCGGAAAAGGTCTTTCGGCAAATCCCTATGACCAGTACGCTGCGGGAGCGAATCTCTCGCAGATGATTTTTGATTTCGGCAAAACCCCCGCACAGGTCCGCATTCAGGACCTCAGCGCCAACGCGTCACGCTCAGATCATGACAATGTGCATGCCCAGATAGTGCTTGCGGTGAAGCAGGCATATTACGCCACGCTGCAGGCCGAGAAGAACCTTGAGGTGGCTACCGAGAATGTCCGTTCTTTCGCGCATCATCTCGAACAAGCCAAAGGGTTTTATGAAGTCGGCATCAAACCGAAATTCGACGTGACAAAAGCCGAGGTCGATTTCAGCAATGCCGGAGTCAACCGCATCAGGGCTGAAAATGCGCTCAGAGTTTCCCGCGTTGTGCTGAACAACGCCATGGGAATGCCCGATGCCCCGGAGTACAGTGTTCAGGACGACATGGCAGTCATTAAGCGTGAGATTTCCCTGACCGACCTTCTCGATATGGCCTTTAAAAACCGCCCCGACTATCTGGCGTCAACCGCCCGCGTAAAGGCATCTGAGGAATCCATCAGTCTTGCGCAAAAAGGCTACCTGCCGGTCATCTCCGGAAATGCCGGCTATAACAAAACCGGCGATGAGTATCCGAAAAATGAAGGGTGGAGCGCGGGTGTTGCCGTATCGATTCCGATTTTCAGCGGATTTCTGACAAAACATCAGGTGTCTGAAGCGCGGGCGCAGTTCGACGTGGCGCAGGCAAACCGTGAAGTACTGCGTCAGTCCATTGTGCTTGATGTGCAGAGCGCTTACCTGAATCTGGTTGAAGCGCGAGAGCGAATCCCGGCGGCTGAACTGACGGTGAAACAGGCAACCGAAAACCTCGAAATCGCCAACGGTCGGTATGCCGCGGGTGTCGGCAGCCCCATTGAAGTCACCGACGCTCAGGTCTCGTACGCCAACGCCAGATTGACCTACAATCAGGCGGTGTATGACTATAATATTGCCTATGCGAATCTGCAGAAGGCTATGGGGATGGGATACTATGCTCAGGAATAAAAAACTGCTGATTGCCGCGGCTCTTCTTCTCGCGCTTGGCGCTGCCGCTTTTCTGTATCTGTCGGGAAGCAATGAATCTCCGAAATACCGGACTGAAAAAATCACGAAGGGCGATATTGTGGAAGCAGTCACTGCTTCCGGCACCGTCAATGCCGTTACTACCGTTCTCGTCGGCACCCAGGTGTCCGGAACGATAAAAACCCTGCATGTTGATTACAACTCCCCGGTCAGAAAAGGACAGCTTCTGGCTCAGATTGATCCGGCGACCCTGCAGGCCCAGGTCGATCTGGCGCGGGCAAACCTCCTCAAGCTGGAAGTGAATGCTCTGGATGCGCAGCGCTCGCGGGACAGAAACCGCCAGCTCTTCGCCAATAACCTTATCGCCCGGAGCGACGTCGAAACGGCTGAGGCAAACCATGATGCTTTTGCCGCTCAGGTCGATGCCGCAAAGGCATCATTGCGCGCGGCACAGACCAATCTGAACTATACGCGCATACTCTCGCCGGTTGACGGAGTCGTCATTTCCCGCAATGTAGATGTCGGGCAGACGGTAGCCGCGAGTTTTCAGACGCCGACTCTTTTCACGATCGCCCGGGATTTGACAAAAATGCAGGTCGAGACGAGCGTCAGCGAGGCGGATATCGGAAAAATCAGCGTTGGTCAAAATGTAGAGTTCAGTGTAGATGCATATCCGGACATAACCTTCAAGGGGACCGTGTTTCAGGTTCGAAACGCTCCGGTCACCGTGCAGAATGTTGTGACCTATACCGTTGTGATTCAGGTAGAAAATCCAGAACTGAAGCTCAAGCCGGGAATGACGGCCAACGCGTCCATCACAACAAACATGAAAAAGGATGTGCTCCGCATTCCGAATGCGGCGCTGCGGGTGCGCATTGGAGACAAGGGAACTCAGAAACAGTCACAGAAGGGACCGGGCGTCTGGGTGCTCGACGGCGACACGCCGAGACGGGCTAAGATATCTGCCGGAATCACCGACGGGGCTTATACAGAAGTGAAAGCGGGAGAGGTTGCGGAAAACACCGGCGTAATCGTGGAAGTGGTATCCAAAGATAAAAAAACGGGCGCATCAGGTCAAACCCAGCCGGCAGGCGCGCAGAAAATGCCGCGGGTACACTAGCATGTCGCTGATTCAAATTGAGAATCTTGGCAAGATTTATGATCTCGGCGAAGTCCGGGTGAACGCGCTGGATGAGGTTTCGCTTACGATTGAACAGGGAGAGTTCGTGGCAGTCATGGGAGCTTCCGGTTCCGGCAAATCCACCCTGATGAACATCCTCGGCTGCCTCGACAGTCCCTCAACCGGAACGTATCGCCTGGAAGGGATAGATGTCTCGGAGCTTGACCGCGATCAACTTGCAGAGATACGAAACAAAAAAATTGGTTTTGTCTTTCAGGGGTTCAATTTGATCTCCAGAACGTCAGCGCTCGAAAATGTCGAGGTTCCCCTGCTCTACGCCGGAGTGCCTGCCAAAGCTCGGAACGTGCGTGCGCGCGCCGCGCTGAAAAGCGTCGGACTCGAAAACCGCGAACATCATGTTCCAAACCAGCTCTCCGGGGGACAGCAGCAGCGCGTGGCTATTGCCCGCGCTCTCGTCAATCAGGCCCAGCTGATTCTTGCGGACGAGCCGACCGGCAACCTCGACTCCAGAACAAGCGCCGAAATCATGGATCTGCTCGTTGCACTCAACCGGGATGAGGGCATTACGATTGTTATCGTCACCCACGAGCCTGACATAGCCGGGTACACCAGACGGGTCATTCGTTTTCTTGACGGCCGCATTGTCAGTGATGAACGCAGGGAGGCGCGGGCATGATTCATCTGGGCGCGTCGGCAAAGGTCTCTCTGCGGGCACTCAGGGTCAACAAGCTCCGTTCCTCACTTACGATGCTCGGCATCATCATCGGCGTGGGAGCGGTCATCACCATGCTTGCAGTCGGCACGGGCACACGGCAGCAGCTCGCTGAACAGATCTCGAGCATCGGCAGTAATCTGATAATCATATTGCCGGGCTTCACATCGGCGGGAGGCGTGCGAATGGCAACCGGCTCGCAACCGACGCTCTCACTGTCAGACGCGGAGGCAATTGAGCGGGAATGTCCTGCTGTTGAGGCGGTAGCTCCCATGCATGGCGGGGGCGCTCAGGTTGTATCCGGCAATCTCAACTGGTCGACAACCGTCACCGGAACAGGCCCGAGCATACTTGACGTCAGGGAATGGCCGCTGGCATCAGGCAAGGCCTTCACGGAACAGGACGTGAAGAACGCTGCCAAGGTTGCGCTGCTCGGACAGACCGTCGCGGATTATTTATTCGGAGACAGTGATCCGGTCGGGCAGATGGTCAGAATCAGGAATGTTCCGTTCGTGGTCAGCGGTGTGCTTGCCGGCAAGGGGCAGAGCCCTTCCGGTCAGGATCAGGACGATGTGATATACGTTCCGGTCACGACCGCGCAGAAAAAACTCTTCGGCACTGCGTTCCCCGGCAGCATCAGAAGTATTATGATCAGGGCGGCAAGCACTGACGATCTCGCGGCCGCGGAAGAGCAGATTACTTCTCTGCTCCGTCAGCGCCACCGACTTGGAGCCCGGCAGGAGAATGATTTCACCGTGCGCAACCTCACGCAAATCATGGAGGCAGCGGAAGAGCAGCAGAGGCTCATGACAATTCTGCTCGGCTCGATTGCATCAATCTCCCTGCTGGTCGGCGGCATCGGGATTATGAACATTATGCTGGTATCGGTCACGGAGCGGACGCGGGAAATCGGCATCAGGATGGCCGTTGGAGCCAATACCATGGATATACGCCTCCAGTTCATGATCGAGGCGATCATCCTTTCGCTTATCGGCGGCATCCTTGGCATCATTATCGGCATCGCGTGCGCTCAACTCTACACGCTCATTTCAGGGAAACCCACGATTATATCCATGCTTTCGGTCCTGCTCTCATTCAGTTTTTCGGGACTGGTCGGCATTTTCTTCGGTTTTTATCCGGCATACAAAGCATCTCTGCTGAATCCGATTGACGCGCTGCGCTATGAGTAAGCACTGCGCCGTCACGCAGCATATGCCCGCATAGGAGGAACAGCACCACATGAGATGGTTTTTCGTAATTTTTTTTGCGCTCTACGCTCTCTTGCATCTCTACTTTTTCCTCAAGCTGCGCCGCGCCTTCAGGCCGGGGCTCACGGTTTCGATTCTCATAGGTCTGAATCTTGTTCTGCTTATCCTCTCGCCGGTCGCGGCGCGCATGGCGGCGCGCGAACTGATCCTCCCGTGGGCGTATCCGCTCAATTACGCGGCCTATTTCTGGCTGGCGTTCATCTTCCTGTTCTGCTCAACGGCGCTCTTCATGGACAGTCTGCACGGTGGCTTCTGGCTCATGGAAAAAATGCGCAAACGCAAAGACAGGAAAAAGAAGAAAACCAAAACTGTCCGGTCCGCCTTTGTGGTGCCAGCCCTCGTTGCTCTGTCAATCTGCGTTTACGGATACCACGAAGCGCGTGACATACAGGTCGAGCATGTGGAGATACCGACGCACAAGCTGACGGAACGCGTCAGGATCGCTCAGATTTCCGATGTCCATCTCGGGCTCATCATCCGCGAAGATCATCTCGGACGCATCGCCGATGCGATAAGGAAAGCGCAGCCGGACATGCTCGTCTCGACCGGTGACCTTGTGGATGCCGACGATGGCTATCTGGACGGACTCGAAAAGCCTCTGCAGCAAATCAATCCCCGCCTCGGTAAATTTGCGGTGCTCGGAAACCACGAATTCATCTGGAGTGAAAAGTCTTCAATGGATTTTATGGAAAAAGCCGGTTTTCGTGTCCTGAGAGCGGATTCTGCAGCAGCCGGCGACAGGCTGATAGTCGCGGGAGTCGATGACCCGGCAGCGCTCTTCTTCACGGGGGCGCGTGAAACTGACGAAAGGAGATTTTTGCGCTCGCTGCCTCAGGAAAAATTCATTCTTTTGTTGAAACATCGCCCGATGGTTGACCCTGCCGCGAGCGGATTGTTCGATCTTCAGCTTTCGGGGCATACCCACAAAGGACAGATATTCCCGTTCAGCATACTGACCTGGTTTTACTATCCGCAGCACGCAGGGAAGCTGTCTGTCGTTGACGGGTCTCTTCTCTATGCCAACAGGGGAGCGGGCACGTGGGGTCCGCCAATACGGTTTCTCGCGCCGCCGGAAGTTACAATTATCGATCTTGTCCCGCAGGCGCCTTTACGGGAGCAGCAGCGGAGGTATCGGTGAAACGTCGCGTGATACGACTCATGGGGAGCGCAATCGGCAGTTCCGTTTTGATGCTGGGATGCCTCCTTGCCACTTGCCTCGCGAGCGAAAGCGGCCTGCAGGAAATCACCCTTGCGGGCGGGCTGAAAGAAGCTACCGCGGAAAGCCGCCTGGTTAAGATAGCCTCCTATAATCCCGAAATAGTGGCAGCCGATGTGGCAGCCGCATTTTCACGATTCCTGCCCACGGTCAATGCAACGGCCGGTCAGACGTGGCTCGCCTATCAGCCGGGGGCGATTGTGGGCCAAAACTCTTTTTTTACGGCGAACCGCTCATCTTTTTCATACGGAGTGACCGCCACGCAGACCCTGTTTGACTTCGGAGCCCGCTCGTCGCTGCATCAGGCGGCAAAGACATCGCTTGAGAGCGCGAAACTGGACTTCCGGCGCGTCAGAAACGCCGTCGCGCTCGACTTTGTCACCGCCTATTTCACTCTGCTCGAAATCGAAAAGATGGAGGCGGTCGCGGCAAAAGAGGTCGAGTCGCTGAGCAGCCACATGCAGGTGGCCCATGCTTTATACGAAGCGGGAGCCATTACCAAAAACGATCTTTTGCAGGCAAAGGTAAAACTTTCAGACAGCCGGCAGCGGCTCATTACCGTGCGCAATCATCGCGCTCTGGCTGTGTCATCGCTGAACACCATTCTGGCCCGGCCGCTCGGAGCACCCCTGAAGGCAACCGAGGTCTCCTATGAGTTGACGACGTCCTTCTCTCTGCAGCAGGCATGGGACATGGCTGTTGAGCGACGGAACGAGGTCGCCGTCTTCTCCAGTGAAATCACCGCTCTTGAGTTGCAGGAACGCGCGAAGAAGGCGGAGTATTTCCCGAAGCTCTTCGCCTCGGGCGGCTATGCCTATGGAGAGAATCGCTATCAACTGCATCAGGACAACTGGTCGCTGATGCTCGGTTTGAATATGAATATTTTCAGCGGCGGGCTGACGAAGGCCGATGCATCAAAGATACGGCAGCGGCGCGAACAGCTCATCGAACAGAAACGCAAACTGCTCGATGACATAAAACTGGAGGTCGAGCAGTGGCACCGCAATGAGCTGAACGCCAAAGAGCGGGTTGCCGCGACAAAAGACTCGGTTGAGCAGGCGGAAGAGAACCTTCGGATTACCCGGGTCCGCTATAAGGAAGGGGTCGGCACAGCGACAGACGTGCTCGATGCCATTACCCTGCGCACCACTGCGGAGACGAATTATTTCCGCGCGCTGTATGATATGCGCCGTTTTCATGCGGGACTGCTGCATGCCGTCGGCGATGATCTTGTCGCCGCGTATGAACAATGACGGCATTTTTCATTTTTTGAGATTATTTTTCAGGGGAGTTTCTTTATGAAAGAGATGCTTGCCGCTGCGAATGGAAAAAGAAAGAAAATCGCGCTTGGCGCGTTCGCTCTCCTGCTGGCGATAAGTGCCGCTGCGATGTTTTTCTATCTGGACTACAAGGCAACGCATATCTCGACTGATGACGCCTTTGTGGAAGGGAATATCCATGTGATTGCCCCGAAAATTGGCGGAACGATCAGGGCCGTGCGTGTGACAGACAATCAGGCGGTAAAAAAAGGCGACCTTCTCGTCGAGCTGGATGAAGCGGATTACGCCGCAAAAACGAGCGAAGGGCAAGCCGCTGTCATGACCGAACAGGGGAAGCTGGCCGAGCAGTCAGCGAAAATCAGTGCAAAACGTGCGAATCTGGCTTTGCAGGAGGCCAATCTTCGGCAGGCCGAGCTGGATATCCAACGAGCGGAGAAACTGTTCAAAGAGGATGCAATCTCCAAAGAGCGGCACGAAAAGACGAGAACCGCTTATGATGTGACCCTGCACCAGGTGCGGGTTGCCCGGGAAGAGCTCCGTCAGGCCGAGTCGTTTCTTGGCGCGCAGACAGCCGCCATCCGCGAAAAAGAGGCAAAGCTGAAGAAGGCGGAACTCGATGTTTCCTACACAAAGCTGTTTGCGCCGGCCGATGGCATGGTCGCAAAAAAGAGCGCGGAGATTGGCAATCAGGTGCAGCCAGGCCAGGCGCTCATGGCGGTGGTGCCGCTCGATTCCGTATGGGTCGTTGCGAATTTCAAGGAGACCCAGCTCGAAAAAATCCGCGCCGGACAGAAGGTTGAATTCGAGGTCGACAGCTATCCGGGGAAAAAGTTCACCGGCAGGATCGACAGCATCATGGCCGGAACAGGCGCTGTCTTCTCCCTCTTCCCCCCGCAGAACGCTACCGGTAACTATGTAAAAATCGTTCAGCGCGTCCCGGTCAAGATTATGATCGACAGGAACAGCGATCCTGACCACGTGCTGCGTGTCGGCATGTCGGTTGTTCCGACCGTCAAGATAAAATAAAACCGTGCTGAAGACCGTAGGCGCGAAAGACCAGAACAAAAGATCCTGCCGGTTTGCCATGAGTTGCCATTCCTTCCGCGCCGGGCAAAGTTCATGAATAAATGGATTATCGCACTGACGGTCATGCTGCCGACGCTTATCGAGATTATCGATACGTCGGTCGTCAATGTTGCCCTCGACCACATCCGCGGCAGCCTCTCCGCCGGACGGGATGAATCAACGTGGACAATTACCTCATACCTTGTCTCAAATGCGATTATCATACCGATGTCCGGCTGGCTCAGCCGAATGTTCGGCCGGAAGCGGTATCTGATGTTTTCCATTCTGCTGTTCACCGTCAGTTCCTTTCTCTGCGGCTCGGCATGGAGTCTCGAAAGCCTCATTTTTTTCCGCATTCTGCAGGGCATCGGCGGCGGCGCTCTGCAGCCGATTTCGCAATCGATTCTGCTCGAAACATTTCCTCCACGCCAGCACGGCATCGCCATGGCGGTATTCGGCGTCGGCATCATGTTCGGTCCGATTGTGGGGCCGCTGCTCGGGGGCTGGATTACGGACAACTGGTCATGGCACTGGATTTTCTTCGTCAATATTCCGATAGGCATCATATCAATCTTTCTTGCAAAAGTTTTTATTTTCGATCCGCCCTACATGAAGGGGGAGAAAATGCGGATAGACTACTGGGGTCTCGGCCTCCTTGCAGTCGGCCTGGGAGCGCTCCAGATACTACTCGACAAAGGCCAGATGGAGAACTGGTTTGAGTCAACCTCCATCGTCTGGCTGGCGGCGATAGCAATCATATGCCTGACGCTCTTCGTCATCGTCGAACTCTTCTTTGCAAAGCAGCCGATAGTTGACCTGCGCATCTTCAAAAACAGAACATTCCGCGTCGGCAATGCAATCATGTTCATCGGCTTCTTCGGCCTCTTTGCCAGCATTGTGCTGCTACCGATCTATCTGCAGACACTCATGGGCTACACCGCGTATCTCGCGGGCTTTGTGCTCGGACCGGGCGGCATCGCGACCCTGATTGCCCTGCCGATTGCGGGCAGGCTGGTGACGAAAGTGAATCCCAAGGCGTTGCTCTTTTTCGGCATGACCGTCAACGCCTATGCAATGTATCTGATGTCGAACTTTACCCTTACCGCTGATTTTGCGACGGTCATATGGCCGCGCATCGTGCTCGGCATCGGCATGGGTTTCTTCTTTATTCCGCTCACGACAACGACAATGTCGGGAATTCCGAAGCAGGAGATGGCAAATGCGTCGTCGATCTACAATCTGCTCCGCAACCTGGGCGGCAGTTTCGGGGTTGCCTTTGTCACCACAATGCTCGCCCGGCGGGAGCAGTTTCACCAGAACCGTCTCGTCGAGAACCTCACGCCGTTCGATCCGGCATACCAGCTGGCCGTTCAGCAGAGAGCGCAGACACTTCAGCATCTCGGTGTGGGTGATGCCCAGGCGCCGGCTGGCGCGCTCGCCACCATTTACAATGAACTGCTACGCCAGGCCGGCATGCTGGCGTTCAACGATGCCTTTCTTATCACCTCGCTGCTCCTTGCCTGCACGCTGCCGCTCATTCTGCTCATGAGGCGGCCCAAAGACATTTCTGAGAAGGTGGAACTGCATTAACCCGGAATTGTCATTAGAGTCTGCAATTTGACTATAAGATTTATTCCTGTTTATCAAGAACGGCCAGAAAACCCCATGGCTTTAAAGCCTGGGGATGAATGGCCGTTCTTGATAAATCCATAGCGATTAGCGTGTTAATCGCTATCGTCAGCTTTGCCATCACGTTCGCTCTCTGGAGCATAACGGATCTTACAAAAATCCATTACAGTGTCATTGCGGTTTTAGCGCTGACGCTTGTATTCGGCTTGAAACTGGTCAGTTTTAAAACGGTTGTCGCAAAGTTTCCATGGGAAACATGGATCGTTTTTGGCGCTGGATACGCCCTCGGCATTGCAATGCTGGAAACAGGGGTAGGCAAATGGCTTGCCATGCAGGTTCTCCCGCTACTTGAGGGACAAAGCTGGATTATCGTCTTTGCCGGAGCAGGGCTGCTCAGTGCGGTCATGTCGTCTTTGATGAGCAATGCTGCCACAACCGCACTTATTTTGCCGGTCACTATTCCGATGGCGCAGAGCCTTGGTATTCCTGAAGCCGCAATCGCACTGTCGGCTCCCATCTCGACATCGTTCATCATGCTCGTTATAGGATGTCCGCCGACTCTCATCGCATACAGCACGGGGTACTTCAGTCAGATCGAGTTCATAAAAGTTTCAGTCGTGTGGGCGCTGCTGACCTGTCTTGTGGCTGTGACTGTCGGAGCAGGCATCTACTGACCGCTTACAGCATATCCTGATTTGCCATTGTTGAGGTTGAGATGAATGCAATTCGACCCAGGGCGACATCGGATGTCAAGAGTGGGCTCCAGACATTCAAGCAGCGAGCAGTCCTCCCCAGGTGTTGTAGTATGAGGATTCCCGTTTGAACGACCACGGCCTCATCGGCTCTGCCGCCTTCGGTGGGAGTCACTCATGCTTTCCGTTAGGAGGGCAAGAACCAAAATCGCTCCCTTGATATGCCGGTCCGGCATGCGGAGGCATCTCGGCTGCGTCATGCCGAAACAATCAGAATTTGATAAGCACTATTTGAGGTATAATTCCCCATGAATGTTTACCTCATTGACGGCAATTCCTTTTTTTACCGCGCATTCCACGCCATTAAAACCCTGACGAATTCAAAGGGCTTCCCGACAAACGCCATTTACGGCTTCACAACCATGATCATGAAAATCCTGAAAGAAAAGAAGCCCGATGCCGTGGCAATCGCCTTTGACTCGAAGGAACCGACCGGCCGCCACCAGATGTATGAGCAGTACAAAGCGCATCGGCCTGAGACGCCAAGCGACCTGATTCTCCAGATTCCGCGCATCAAGGAGGTCATCGCGGCGCTGCGCATTGCAACATTCGAGTTGCCAGGGCATGAGGCGGACGACATAATCGCCACGCTGGCACGCCAGTGCGCCGAGCAGAAGGCGAGCGTCTATATTCTGACCGGCGACAAGGACATGATGCAGGCGGTAAGTGATCGCGTGAAGATTTATGACCCGATGAAAGATCTGATTATTGATGAGGCGGGTGTTGTGGAGCGCTTCGGCGTGCCGCCGCTGCGGGTGCCGGAAGTGATGGCCCTGATGGGAGACGCGTCCGACAACATACCCGGAGTAAAGGGCATCGGAGAAAAAACCGCGAAAGAGCTTATCCAGAGCGCCGGAAGCCTGGAAGCACTGCTTGAAGCGCCGGAGCAATTCGCGACACCGCGCATCGCCGCACTGATTCGTCAGCAGGTGGATGCCGTGCATATGAGCAGAATCCTCGCAACCGTCGATGCTGACGTGCCGGTTTCAGCCAATCCCCGCGAGCTCGCTCTCCAGGAGCCGGACTGGCCTGCCCTGCTCGAACTGTTTGCGGAGTTCGAATTCAGAGGCCTGATGAAGCAGATTCCCGCGTCAGGTCATAAACCCCGCGCGCAGTATGCCGCAATCACCGACAGACAGGCCCTGCTTGATTTTCTTGGAGTGCCGGCATGAAGCAGGAATCACTCTTCGATCATCAGCCGGAACCCAAAAAAATAACAGCGCCTCAACAGATTTCACTTACCCACTCCCCGAGAGAGCTGGCATTCGATGTCGAGGCGACCGGCAACAATCCTCTCAGTGACAGCGTGGTCGGCATCTCGCTCTGCCGTGAGCCGGGCAGGGCATATTATGTGCCAGTGCGCCACACCGAAGGCCCGAATCTGCCTGAAGCGCCTGATATTCTACGCGGCGTGATGGAGGATGACTCTGTCGCGAAAATCGGCCACAACCTGAAATTCGATATCCTGATGCTCCGGCATGAGGATATTGATGTCCGGGGTACCCTGTTCGATACCATGGTCGCCGCATACCTGCTGAATCCGAGCAAACCGAATCACAGTCTTGAGGAAACGGGCCTCGAGTATCTCCAGCATCGGAAGCAGCCGTTTCTCGAAGTGCTCGGAAAGAGACCATCCTTTGCCCATGTTCCACTTGCAGATGCGGTGCCGTATGCGGCCGAAGATGCGGAACTCGCCTTCGCATTGAAGGGGATTCTCTTTTCAAAGCTTGAAGAAGAGGGGCTCGCGCGGCTTTATTTTGATATCGAAATGCCGCTCATCAGGGTTTTGGCGGACATCGAATCAGCCGGCGTGAAAATCGATATCCAGCTCCTGAACGCATTGTCGAAAGAACTGGAGCGTGAACTGGATAATCTCCAGTCTACTATTTTCCGGGTCGCCGGGCAGGAATTCAACGTCAACTCTCCGAAACAGCTCGCCAAAGTGCTGTTTGAAGACCTCGGTCTAAAGCCGGGCAAAAAGACCAAGACCGGGTTTTCGACCAGCGTCGATGTGCTGGAAGATCTCGCCCATCAGCATGAACTTCCGGCGCATATCCTCGGCTACCGGACCCTGCACAAACTGAAGACGACCTATATAGACACACTGCCTTTGCTTGCCCATCCAGGCTCGGCGCGCATTCATACCTCCTTCAACCAGACGGTAACCGCAACCGGGCGGCTGAGCAGCAGCGAGCCGAACCTCCAGAACATTCCGGTCCGCACCGATTGGGGAACGAGAATCCGCAAAGCATTTATCGCGGAAAACGGGCATGTCCTGCTGTCTGCCGACTACTCGCAGATTGAGCTTCGCATCCTTGCCCACATGAGCGGGGACGAAGGACTCCTCCATGCCTTTCAGCACAACATCGACGTGCATGCCCGAACCGCGTCGGAAGTTTTTCAGAAGCCTCTTGGCGAGGTTTCAGCCGATGAACGGCGTTTCGCCAAGACGATCAATTTCGGCGTCATTTACGGCATGAGCGCCTATGGCCTCTCGGAAGCGCTCGGCATCGCCCCGAAAGAAGCCTCGGAGTTTATTCAGCACTACTTCGCGACACACAGCGGGGTAAGGGCATATATCGAGCAGACGCTCGAAACTGCCCGCCGGCAGGGTTTCGTGACCACCCTGTTCGGGCGCAGGCGGCAGATTCCGGATATCCGGAGTTCAAACATCAACATCCGCCAGGCAGCCGAGCGCGTCGCCACCAACACGCCACTGCAGGGAACCGCCGCCGACCTCATAAAGATAGCGATGATCCGGATTCACGACGCGCTTGCCGCTAAAAAACTGGCGACAAAGATGGTTCTTCAGATCCATGACGAACTGCTCTTCGAAGTTCCTGAGCAAGAGATAGAAACAGTGCAAAAACTGGTGCGTCATGAGATGGAAAGCGCCATGAAACTCTCGGTGCCGCTGAAGGTCGATATGGGGTGGGGGAAGAACTGGGCTGAAGCCCATTGACGCGGTAGTGTCGCGAGCCTTTGTCTCTTCCCTGTGGCAATCCGCTTTCCTGTCTCGCAACGTAAAGAATTTGAAATAGTCTTGATGTATGACACTATTTGTCTGAGATAGGAAAGTAGAATAGAAGGCAAGGGTCTGAAACCGCTGAAATAAAAAAGCACTTTGAGGATGCCTGCAGAGGAGACAACTCTATGAACTTACAGCTTGCAGTTTTCAAAGGCAAACAGATTCGGCGGACGCTCCATGATAACGAATAGTGGTTTTCCGAAGTCGATGCATATGATCCACTCACAGACAGTGTCGATAAGGCAAACAGAATAGCAGGGAAAGACATTGGGATCTTTCTGTTCCAAAGCAAATAATAATAACCACTTGCGGGAGGAGAAATTACAACCATGCTTCCTGTTGAGATCATCGAGAAAAAGATATTGCTGATTCGCGGCGAAAAAGTCATGCTCGACGCAGACCTTGCAGAACTATATGGAGTTGAAACAAAAATGCTCATCAGAGCGGTAAAAAGGAACCTCGAACGCTTTCCGGAAGATTTCATGATTCAGCTCGGCGCGGGTGAATTCGAAAACTTGAGGTTCCAATTTGGCACCTCAAGCCGGTGGGGTGGCCGCCGGTATCTTCCCTATGCCTTTACTGAACAAGGAGTTGCGATGCTGTCCAGTGTGCTGAACAGCGAACGAGCCGTGAAGGTAAATATTGAGATCATGCGTGCGTTTGTGAAGCTCCGGCAGATGCTCGCCTCAAATGTCGAACTCTCGCGCAGGCTCAACTCTCTGGAAAATAAATACGACTCCCAGTTCAAGGCTGTCTTCGACGCAATCCGGCAGCTGATGGCTCCTTCGGAGCCGAAGAAAAAGAAAATCGGCTTCAAACGTGAGGTTGAAGAATGAGAGCCGCCCGCAAAGGCGGCGGCGTTGCCGGCGCCGCTCGTAAAAACCTTGAGAAAGAGACCGGCAAAAAGGTTGTGTCAAAAGAGAACTATCTGGCGGAACCGGAAAAGATCAAACGGCTTGGAAGGAAATGAATAACAGCATCGGAGGGCCAAATGACTGACAGCGGCGAAGTCCTTATATATCAGGCCGAAGATGGCAAGGCTGCGCTAGAGGTGCGGCTGGACAAAGAGACAGTCTGGCTCGACGCGCATCAGATGGCACAACTTTTTGATCGCGACCGTACCGTTATAGTCAGGCACGTTAAAAACGTGTATCAATCCAATGAGTTAGACAAAACCTCAACCTGTGTAAAAAATGCACAGGTTGCCGCAGACGGCAAAGTCAGAGAAATGGACTTATACAATCTCGACATAATTATTTCCGTCGGGTATCGCGTCAATTCAAAACGCGGCACACAGTTTCGACAATGGGCCACCTGCGTATTGCGTGAACACCTTGTCAAAGGCTACACAATCAACGAAAAAATCTTCCGTGAGCAGGCTGAAAAGCTAGCCGACTTGCGCAAAACCGTAGCGCTTCTGGAAAACACCCTCGCCAGTCAATCCCTCGGCTTCAACGAAGCAACCGGCCTGTTACGGGTTATCACAGATTATGCCTACGCACTGACCACCCTTGACCGTTACGACCATGGAACTCTGACCATCGAAGAGACTACACACCCGACGCCGCATGTCCTTGCATACGAGGCGGCTAAGGTGATCATCGACTCAATGAAAGGGGAATTTGGCGGCATCTTCGGCATCGAGAAGGACGATGGCTTCAAAAGCGCCCTTGAAACGATATACCAGACATTTGGCGGCGAAGAACTCTACCCCAGCATTGAGGAAAAAGCGGCCCATCTCCTATACTTCACCATTAAAAACCATGCCTTTATCGACGGCAACAAGCGCATCGCCGCAGCAGTCTTTATCTATTTTCTGGCCGCAAACCGAATACTCTATCGGGCCGATGGGACAAAGCGTCTGGCCGACAACGCCCTTGTAGCGCTGACTCTTCTGATCGCCGAAAGCAGACCGGACGAAAAAGAAACCATCGTCAAGGTCGTTATCAACCTTATTAACCGGAGGAATGATTGAGGCCTCTTTGCCGGGTTGAACTGTTTTTACCTATGACACTCCTTGTCAGAGATGGGAGAGTAAAATAGAGAACAATGGCTGAAGGCTAAAGTTCGAAACTTGCAACAATAATTAATGCCAAGCGGCCACGCAAGAAATTATAGAGCAGGAGAACAAACTGTATGAAGAGCTTTGAACAATATTTCAAAAAAGCGACTGGATTTGATAAGTCCCATAACTGGCAGACCGAACTTACAATAGATGCGAGTTTGAGCAATCGCATAATCAGGATTCCGACTGGGTTTGGAAAAACTCTTGGAGTTCTTGCCGCTTGGCTATGGCATCGAATCCAACGACAAGATGACCGTTGGCCGCGTCGGCTTGTCTGGTGTCTGCCTATGCGTGTATTGGTCGAGCAAACGGAAAGCGAAGTTCGGTCAGCCCTTGAATCGTTAGGTTTGTTGTGGACTGGTGGCGAGCACACTGGAAAAGTAGGAGTTCATGTGCTTATGGGCGGAATTGACAGAGGAAACTGGCATCTCTATCCGGAACACTGCGCAGTATTGATCGGCACGCAGGACATGTTGCTGTCTCGCGCCCTTAATCGTGGATATGCCTCTCCCCGTGCCCGTTGGCCAATGGAATTTGGACTACTCAATCATGATGTACTTTGGGTGATGGATGAGGTGCAATTGATGGATGTTGGGCTTGCAACGTCGGCACAATTGCAAGCGTTTCGTGAGGACGATGCCGACCAGAACCGTATTATGCGGCCTTGTCATACTTGGTGGATGAGTGCTACATTGCAGAAAAACTGGCTTGAAAAAAGCCCTGATACTGAACTACTGATCAAGAACTTGCCGCTCATGAAGATTCCTGAAAGGGCACGTATCGGCCATCTTTGGGATGACGTAAGCAAGCCATGTCGGTTGGAGGTTGTCAAAGATGCCAAGGGAATTGCCGCACTGGTTGCGCAAAAACACATTGCTGCTGAAAGAAGCAGAAGCGGTCCAACTCTGGTGGTTCTGAACAGGGTAGCTACTACTGTGGATGTTTATAAATTGCTGGCGGAAGACAAAACCCTGAAACAAACCGACATCAGGCTGGTTCACAGCCGTTTTAGACCTTCGGAACGTGCCGCATGGCGAAATGACTTTCTGAACAAAAATGCTTGCGCGTTCGGAACCGACCGCATTATTGTCGCAACCCAAGTCGTGGAGGCTGGTGTCGATATTTCGGCGAGCCTGCTCATTACCGAACTGGCACCTTGGGCCAGCCTGGTGCAACGTTTTGGTCGCTCTGCCCGCTGGGGCGGTACATCACAGGTCATTGTTGTTGACCTGCTCGCCGGGCAATCCAGAGAAGCCGTAGACAAGGCTCGGGCGGCACAGGAAAAAACCAAGGAAAAGAAAAAGGAAATCGATGAATGCGCTATCATTGATAATACAGAAGCCAAGGCTGCCCTGCCTTACTCTCTGGACGAACTCAGGGCGGCGAGGGAAGCTCTTGACCTGATCAACGATGTATCTCCGCAACAGCTCGAAGCATTTGAAGAAAAGCACACTGACCTTCTTTCACGGCTCTATCCCTTTGAACCCACCCACCTATTGCTCCGCCACGAACTGGACGAATTGTTCGACACAACCACAGACCTGTCTGGGGCGGATATCGACATCAGCCGCTTCATCCGGTCTGGCAACGAGCGCGACCTTCAGGTCTTTTGGTCGGAAATAGCCGAAAAGTCAGAGCCTACCGAAGAAATACGGCCCACGCGGGAGGCGCTTTGTTCTGTTCCGTTTCTTGCGGCCAGAGAATGGTTATGCGGCGGTGGGTCACGATTGGAAAAAGGCAAACGCGCTTGGGTGTGGGATTGGCTTGAAGGAATCTGGCGCAGGGCGGAAAGCCGTGATTTGTACCCCGGCCAGACGGTTTTGGTAGCGGCGGATTGCGGCGGTTATCATGTGACGCGGGGGTGGGACCCAAAATCGACCGCCCCTGTTCAACCAGTTGAGGCGATTGCGGCAGGTGCTGCTGAGAAGGCCGATGCGACTCAAGACAATGAATCGCTGAGCATAGCCCAATGGCAGACAATTGCTTTTCATGGGCATGAGGTCGCACAACTGCTTCGTGATATGACATTGCAACTGATTCCGAAGTTTGCCGAATTGTTTGACCTCGGCGGGCGCGCCCCTAAACCTCGCACATATGTTGCACGTCGCGAGACTGCTGAAAAAACAGCATTCGATGCAAATCACTCATGCCGCCGATGTCAGCCGCTCATAACTACAGACCTATGACACTCCTTGTCCGGGGTGGGTGAATAAAATTGAGAACAGATTATGAAACCTCCGGAACAAAGACCGTGCTTTGAAGGCACATGCAGGGAGACAACTCTATGGATTCGCAACTTGCAGTTTTCAAAGGCAAACAGATTCGGCGGACGCTCCATGATAACGAATGGTGGTTTTCCGAAATCGATGCATGTGATCCACTCACAGACAGTGCCGATAAGGCAAACAGAATAGCAGGGAAAGACATTGGGATCTTTCTGTTCCAAAGCAAATAATAATAACCACTTGCAGGAGGAGAAATTACAACCATGCTCCCTGTTGAGATCATCGAGAAAAAGATACTGCTGATTCGCGGCGAATAAGTCATGCTCGACGCAGACCTTGCAGAACTATACGGCGTAGAGACACGAGCCTTGGTGCAGGCGGTTAAAAGAAATGCGGAGCGCCTCCCTGGTGACTTCATGTTTCAGCTGAACAATCAGGAAGTTCTCGCTTTGAGA
This sequence comes from uncultured Nitrospiraceae bacterium, assembly GCA_964392915.1. Lineage (GTDB taxonomy): Bacteria > Nitrospirota > Thermodesulfovibrionia > Thermodesulfovibrionales > Dissulfurispiraceae > JAAYUK01. Next base: position 6,334 of record CAYMRS010000018.1, on the reverse strand, counting down.
TCACAAAATGTGACCTCAAAAAGTGCCAGAGGCGGCCGCCGCTATATGCCCTACGCTTTTACCGAACAGGGCGTTGCTATGCTCTCCAGTGTCCTGAACAGCGATCGAGCCGTAAAGGTGAATATTGAGATCATGCGAGCGTTTGTGAAGCTGCGTCAAATGCTCGCCTCCAATGTCGAACTCTCGCGCAGGCTCAATACTCTGGAAAAGAAATACGACTCGCAGTTCAAGGCAGTCTTCGACGCAATCCGGCAGCTGATGGCTCCTTCGGAGCCGAAGAAAAAGAATATCGGCTTCAGGCGTGAAAGTGAAGAATGAGAACTGCCCGCAAAGGCGGCAGCGTGGCAGGCACAGCAGGGAAAAGCCTTGAGAAAAAGACCGCCATAAAAGTCGTGACAAAAGAGACTTATCTGGCAGAACCGGAGAAGGTGAAAAGGATAGGAAAGAAATGAGAAATTCATGTCTTTATCAGCACCTATGACTCTAATTGTCCCATGTGGGGGAGTAGAATCAAAACAATGACAATCAACAACTGCAGGTGATTATGGAATATTTCGCGCATTCTGAAAACAGTCTTAATGAAAGACACAACCTTGCAAAGCATTTGCAAGATACTGCAACACTTGCAGAATCATTTGCGTGTAAAAACGAATACAGGAATATCTTCAGGCTAACTGGCTTGTTGCATGACCTTGGCAAATATCAGGCAGCCTTTCAGAATTATCTCATAAACGGTGGTCGGCGTGGCAGTGTGCCGCATGCTTCATGGGGTGCTGGATATGCACGACTCCGTAAGATCCTTGAAGCGTCAATAGCTATTGATGGCCATCACAAAGGGTTACCAGACAACTCAGCATGGAAAAACGATACCGAACCTTACAAACAGGGGGATGTCGCTGATTTTGAGGACATTGTGAAGTGTTTTCTTACTGATGTCGGTTTCAATGAAGCGGACTTCAAAGCATTGGGAAAAATCACCTTTGCCACACCCTTCCAGCGGGAACTTTTTGTCAGATACCTATTCAGCGCATTGACCGATAGCGATTGGCTTTCTACAGAGGAACATTTTGAACCGGAAAAATCGAAGCTACGCACAGTCAATTTATTACCAGCGGACGAAATGATCGCCAAACTAGAGGCGGCATTCGCCGAAAAGGCAACGACAGGAGAAATCAATCAACTGAGAAATGCTACTCGTGAGCAGGCCGTCAGTAAAGCCTTGCAATCTCCGGGTTTTTATTCGTTGGCGCTTCCTACCGGCATGGGAAAGACACTGACATCTCTGGCATGGGCATTGCGGCACGCAAAGGACAGATTCAAGAGAATTATTATCGTTCTGCCATACATCAGCATAATTGACCAGACAGCTCAGGAACTGAAGAAAATCTTTGGCGAGGAGTTGGTTCTTGAGCACCATTCTGCCTACAATGAAGGTGACAGTAAAGACGCTGACGAAAATTGTACCAAGGAGCAAAAAAGAAAGCAGCTTGCCTGCGAAAATTGGGATTATCCGATCATTGTCACTACCACAGTACAGTTTTTTGAGTCGCTGTTCAGCAACAAGCCCTCCAAGTGTCGAAAAATCCATAATATTGCGGAGTCTGTCATCATCTTCGATGAAGTTCAATTAATCCCACAGGGAATAATCCTTCCTACCTTGCGAATGCTCTCCGATGTGCAAGCCGTGATGCGGACGTCGTTTCTTTTTTGCACCGCCACACAACCTGCCTTCGAGAAAAGACCGGGATTTGACGGCATTAACTCTATATTGCCTTTAATTGACGAGCCGGGACTGATTTATGATAATACAAGGCGTGTCTCATACAGTTTGATAGACAGTCTGAAGCCGATAGATTATGCAAGGCTGGCTAACGCGATGATTGAGTGTGATGATTCCACGCTCGTAATATTCAACACCAAGAAAGCAGTCCTGGAATTCTACAACACCTTAATAACCCATAAGAAATGGGAAAAGAAATATCACCTTTCTACCGCGATGTGCCCATCCCATCGCAAGGCTGTGATTAAAGAGATACGAGATGATCTGAAAGCAAGAAAGAAAATATTGGTAGTTTCCACTCAGCTGATTGAGGCTGGTGTGGATTTTGATTTTCCAGTGTTATTTCGGGCAATAGCACCGCTGGAAGCGATTATCCAGGCTGCTGGTCGTTGTAACCGTGAAGACAGTCTGCCGGGCTACGGCAAGGTGTTCCTGTTCAAACTGCATGACGCAGGAATGCCTGACAAGACCTATGCAGCTTGTGCCGGATTCGCTGAGGAACTGATAAAGACCGACATTAACCTGCTCTACCAGCATGATGTGTTTGAAAAATACTATGCTGACGTTATCGATCTTTATATAGATCAGGCTAAGCAGCAGGGCATCAATAATGCCCGCAAAGAGTTTAATTTTGAGACAGTAAATGACAGTTACCATCTCATAAAGGATGCAACGGAAGGTCTCTTTGTTTACAATTACAACGAAGAAAGCAGGCAGTTGCTCCATTCTCTTATGTACAAGGAGTTCTTATCACGTGCCGACTACCGGAAAATGCAGATGTATACGGTTCAAGTATATAACTATTTCATTTTGCAAAACGCCGCGTTGTGCAAGCTAATACCGCAGGGGTTTAGGGTTTGGTACGGGAACTACGACAGTACAACCGGCCTTTCCGTAGCTCCTATAGAAGCTGACAAATTGGTCTTATAATCAGGAGGTGTATATGCTCGATGATCGAATTGTTAAAGTCAAAGTAACGGGTGATTTTGCATGTTTTACTAGGCCGGATTTGAAGGTTGAGCGCATGACGTATCCTTGCATGACGCCGTCTGCTGCAAGGGGCGTTCTTGATTCGATCTTATGGAAGCCTGAATTCCAGTGGTATGTGAGAAGAATATTGGTGTTGAAGCCGCTCAAGTTCTGCACCATCAAGCGAAATGAGATTAATTCCAAGCAGGGGCGAACACCTATTGTGATAGAAGACAAACGCGCCCAGAGAAATAGTGTGCTTTTAAGGGATGTTTCTTACATCATTGAAGCGTCTATTTATCAAAGGCAAAGATCAGAAAAAAATAGGCCTGAAAAATACATCGGAAGAAAAGGGGTTGACGCTAACCATGATGGCATTTTTATCCGCCGCGTGAAAAAAGGGCAGTGTTGGCGCAGGCCTTACCTGGGAACGCGCGAGTTTTCCGCTGAATTTATGAATTCTGATGGAACGGAACAGCCCATTCAGGAAACGATCCCAATCGGAAGCATGCTGTTTGATATCTTCTATAATGAGAGTGGCAACCCTGAACCATTGTTTTTTCATGATGTGGCGATACGAAACGGCGTCCTGAATTGTGAAGTGCCTGAAAATGAACAAATGATGCGCTCTGCCCACATTCAACCGCCAATTGACAGCGAAGTCTCCTCCCTGATCTACGCTTTCAATCAACGGGAAGAAAAGGAGGCAAGTCAATGATCAGAGAACTGAGCGAGCTGGGCAAATCGCTTCGGGCCGGGAAGGATGAAAATGCCTGGGTTCATGATGCGCTAAAGGAAGAGCCGATTTCTATGGAGTTGGTTATCAGTCAGGATGGGGGCTTTCGGCAGCTTCTGCTTATCGACGGTAAACTGACGCCGTCAGAGGCGATTACGGCTAAAAAAGGGAAAGCACGGCTGCTGCTCGACAAGCCGGAAGAAGTCCTATGTTATTGCGGTGATTCATCCAAAAAGAAGCATCAATTATTTCTGGACAAAATCGCAGACTATCGGCAGCTGCAAGAACTAACTCCGGTAGTCGCCTTCTACCATCACAACAAAGCGGACGGTCTTGATAAGGCGTTAGAATGTTATGAATCACTTGTTGCAACCGATGACAAGAAGACCAAGAAAATAATGGCTGGCAATATCGGATTCAGGGTGCAAACTGAAGCGACTCGTATTCATGAAAAACCTGAAGTTCTCAAGGCAGTCATTTCAAGCTATGAACTGCTTCAACAGAAACAGTTATCTGTAGCAACAAGACTGTGTTCTATTTGTGGCAAAAGCGACTACCCAGTTGAGGACATACCACACGGGATGATCAAAAGAGTTCCTGACGGTCAATCAAGCGGGTGTGCGCTTGTCTCTTACAACGAAGATGCCTTTGAATCATATGAATTGAAAGGCAACAAAAATTCATCGGTCTGCACCAATTGCGCAAAGACATATGTGGAAGGGCTAAACTGGCTTCTGTCCTCTGGCAACGAGATTTCATTCACAGACAAAAAAGGGAAAGCAAAGCCACAGTTTCGTTATACCAACCGCAGGAACTTCGGTTCTGATACCGCCATGCTCTTCTGGACCCGCAACAATCAAGCGTTGGATGAAATGGACATGTTAGAAGCTCCATCTGCCGCCGACGTGACAAAGATGATTGAATCTCTGGCTTCAGGCAAGGGAAAAGACGCACGCTACCTTGACCCGGAACGCTTTTACTCTTGCATTCTCTCAGGAGCAGCCGCTCGGATAGCGGTTCGGAACTGGATTGAAACCAGTCTAGGCGATTTCAGGACATCTATTACTCTTTGGTTCCGGGATATTGCTATTGCGCGATATGACTGGGATCGGAAGGAGATCGCTACGCATTACACACCTTTGTACAATCTGGCAAGAAGCTGTCAGAGACAGATGCTAAAAAGCGATGGCGGCTATGAGTACGACAAAGATGATACTGCAACGGCTAGGGTCGCAACTTCTCTATGGAAAGCAGCATTGCAGCACTCTCAAATTCCACTTTGGATTTTATCAAAGGCAATACAGCGCGCTCGCTTAGATGTTACTGCGGAACGAGCAGCTCTCATTAAACTCATTTTGAATCGAAATAACAAAGGAGGTGGTTTCATGATCACGGAAGATGAGGTAAAGGGTGATAGACCAATAGCCTACGTTTGCGGTCAGATTTTCGCAAAGCTTGAAAGCATTCAGTATGCAGCATTGGGAGACAGAAACGCTGGCATTCGGGAGAAGTATTTCAGCTATGCCATGACTTCGCCAGCAGCAGCTTTTGGCAGGCTTTTCAGTCTGCATTCAAAGCACTTCACCAAGCTGAAAAGCGAAAAGCCAGGACTGGCGATCACTCTTGACAAGGAACTGCAAGAGCTTTGTAAGGACGTTGATATTCAGAAATTTCCGCAGCTTTTTTTGCTGGAAGAGCAAGGCCAATTTGCCATCGGCTATTACCATCAGAAACAGGCCCAGTTTGCGAATATAAAATCCATCCAATAAAAGGAGGCAACAAATGAGTGAAGCCATCAAAAACCGTTATGATTTTGTATTTCTCTTTGACGTAAAAGACGGCAACCCTAACGGCGATCCGGATCAGGTGAACCTTCCAAGAGCCGATGCCGAAGATCAGCATGGTCTGGTCACTGATGTATGTATCAAGCGGAAGGTCAGGAATTATGTGATGTTGGAGAAAAAGCTGGGGGATCGCTTCGATATTTTCATACGCCAAGGTCAGATTCTCAATCCAATCATTGATGCAGCTGCTGGTGAGACTATTCGTGAGCGGCAAACAAGACTCGCTGACAAATATTTCGACATCAGAGCATTTGGTGCCGTTCTCTCAACTGGGGATAAAGGCGCAGGAACGGTAAGAGGCCCAGTTCAGTTCACTTTTTCACGTTCTGAAGATCGTATATTTCAGGCAGAGCATTCCATAACACGTTGTGCAGTAACAACTGCTGAAGATGCCAAAAAACAGGTAAGCAGAGAATATGCCTCGACATTTGGCAGAAAGACGACAGTTCCTTATGCTCTCTATAGAATGCATGGTTTCGTTTCTGCTATGGATGCGGCAAAAACTAAATTTTCCGAAGAAGATCTGAAACTACTTTGGAAATCTTTAATAAACGCTTTTGAGCATGACCGGGCTGCCGCGAGGGGAGAGATGAACCCGCGAAAACTGGTCATCTTCAGACATGACAATCCTCTTGGCAATGAGCTTTCAGGGCGATTATTTGAACGTGTATCGGTAACGAAAAAAGCAGATTTGCCCCGTAGCAAGGATGATTACCAGATTGAAGTGAACAATAAACAATTGCCGTCTGGCATTGAAGTTAAAGTGTGGCCTGAAGAAGCTGTATTTTGAAAAGCTCCTAAAGATGAGCGAGAGTTATTTAGCAGATGATTTGCTGCCCGTCTCTGCTTTACAGCATTTTTCGTACTGCCCGAGGCAGTGCGCCTTGATCCACATTGAGCAGGCATGGAGCGAAAACGTCTTCACTGCCGAGGGCAGGATTATGCACGACAAGGCCGACAGTAATAAGCACGAATCGAGGGGGAACATTCGTATTGACTACAGTG
>CAYMRS010000017.1:0-39369 GCA_964392915.1 uncultured Nitrospiraceae bacterium | reverse complement strand
TACAAAAACTGCCCTCCGGGCGGCTCGGGGTCAGTTTGATGGTGGATTTGGGCCTCTCAGGTGCCTTTTCCTGCAGCAATGGTATGATACAACATATGCGGAGCGTTTTCTGCCTGCGCGGAAACAGAAAGAAGGAATCAATGGACTTCAGCGAATTCAATCTTCATCCTCTTGTTGCATCCGGAGTCATGGCTGCAGGCTACGCGACACCGACACCAATACAGACATCTGCGATACCTCCCATCATGCAGGGCCGTGATGTCATGGGATTGGCGCAGACAGGCACCGGCAAAACAGCTGCCTTCATGCTTCCCATCCTGCACCGTTTGATGCAGGGAGGTCGCAGGCATATCAGGGCGCTTGTCATCGCTCCGACGCGCGAACTGGCAGAGCAGATACATGAATCGGCTACCGCCCTCGGTCAGAAGACCGGCCTTCGGAGCGCCTCAATATACGGCGGCGTTGGCTACAGTCCGCAGGTTGTCAAGCTGAAACGCGGCGTTGAGATCGTTGTTGCCTGCCCCGGAAGGCTGCTCGACCATGTTGGGCAGGGAACAATCGACCTGTCCCGCGTAGAGGTGCTGGTCCTTGATGAAGCTGACCACATGTTCGACATGGGTTTTCTGCCCGACATCCGGCGAATTCTGGCTCATCTCCCCGATCGGCAGCAGACGCTCCTCTTCTCAGCCACGATGCCGGATGAGATACGAAGTCTCGCCAAAGATGCCCTGCGGAATCCGGTTACCGCAGATGTGGGCCGCTCGGAAGCGGCGGTTACTGTCAGCCATGCGCTCTACCCGGTTCCGCAGCATCTGAAAGCATCCCTGCTTGTTGAGTTGCTAAAACATTTAGATGCCGATTCGGTCCTGATATTCACCCGCACGAAACACCGGACCAGACGCCTTGCGGAGCAACTGGCCAGAGCAGGACACAAGGCAGCTTCTCTGCAGGGAGATCTTTCACAAGGCCGTCGCCAGGCATCCATGAACGGGTTCAGAGACGGAACGTATCAGATCCTGGTTGCAACCGATATTGCCGCGAGGGGTATCGATGTGTCGCAAATCTCTCATGTAATCAACTATGACATCCCCAATACGACCGATGCATATATTCACCGCATCGGACGAACCGGTCGCGCGGCGCAAACCGGCGATGCATACACCCTTGTTACTCCCGATGACGCTGTCATGGTGCGAGATATTGAGCGTGTTCTCGGCAGCAGAATCGAGCGACGCACGATCAGCGGCTTTGATTACACGGTTGCTGCTCCACCAACGCAGGCGACAAGAATGGTACAATCAAGAAGACCGACACCTGCCTCCATGATTGAGAAGCGCCCGGAAAAGCAGATGCGTGGAAGCCTGCGCAAAAGTCCGGCTGTCACTGCAAAGCCCGCAGCAGCGAGGCCACTGCGCGGCAATAGATGGTCAAAAACGGGCAGAGCCTAGCGGATTTCCATGCCGGAGAAAAAGTATAGAATCTCAAATGCCGCGGATTCTGCGGAATCAGAGCCGTGGACGGCATTGCGCTCGATGTCATCGGCAAAATCCTTGCGGATCGTTCCTGCATCTGCATTTGCCGGATTCGTGGCACCCATAATCGAACGGTTTTTTGCGATGGCATCCTCTCCTTCTAGCACCATGACCACGACAGGACCTTCGGACATAAAGGTGGTCAGGCTGCCGAAAAACGGCCTCTCCTTATGCACATAGTAAAAACCTTCAGCCTCAGCCTTGCTTAACTGAATCCGTTTCATCGCCACAACCCGAAGATCATTCTGTTCAAATCGGGAGATGATCTGACCGATAACATTCTTTTTGACTGCGTCAGGCTTGATAATCGACAACGTCTGTTCCATTACGTCCTCCGTTACAAATTATTGTTTCTCCGTGCTATCCGCACAGAGAGAAAGGCTGATGAATGAACATCCTCAAATGGCCTTCAGGAGTCTTTTCAACGGTATATTCAGCGCGGCAGGAGCGGATGTACATCTCCAGTTTCCTGCGTTCTTCCGGAAGGTTATCAAACAGGATCTCAACATCCTCAAAGACTCCGCAGAGCCCTGCAAGCTCAGTCCGGAACTCGTTAATATGGTCGGGATGTCGCAGGCCCCGCGCATCAATCCGTATCACTGCTGGTTGAGTCCTTCGATAGCCTTGATCAGCGAGTCACTGTCTTCAACATTGAAACACTTCGCATCCGGCGCGATACGCTTGATTAGTCCGGTGAGCACCTTGCCCGGGCCGACTTCGATAAAGGTCGTCCCTCCCAAAGCCTCAATCGTCTTCACGCAGTCTTCCCAGAGTACCGGCCGACTCAACTGACGCACTAACGACGCGCGAATGTCCCTCGCTGCCGAAACTTCCCTCGCATCGACATTATTGAAGAATCGCACCTGCGCATCGGAAACAGCATATGCGTTCAACACTTCAACAAACTTTGAACCAACGTCCTCCATGAGCTTACAGTGCGACGGAACGCTGACCGCAAGCGGAATCGCGCGCTTCGCACCCGCTTCCTTCGCCTTTGCCATAGCAGCTTCAACCGCGGCTTTCTCACCCGCAATGACGATCTGGCCGGGGCAGTTGTAATTCGCAGCGCCGACATAGCCTTCAGTCACACCGGCGCAGATTTCATCAAGCCTTGCGCGGTCGATACCGAGAACCGCCGCCATGAGGCCGGTTCCGGCGGGCACTGCTTCTTGCATGATTTTTCCGCGCACTCCGACGATCTTCACAGCGTCCCTGAATGCAATGCTGCCCGCCGCGACAAGCGCGGAATATTCGCCGAGACTGTGACCGGCAACGATAGCAGGCGTGATGCCTTTTTCAGCAAGCACCATGCATGCCGCACTACTGGCGGTCAGGAGGCACGGCTGGGTGATATGCGTCTTGTTCAGCTCCCCGGCAGGTCCTTCGAAGCTCAGCTTTGCCACATCGTACCCGAGCGATTCGGAAGCCACCGCGTAGAGTTTTTTTACGGAGTCGAACTGGTCGTACAGAGCCCTGCCCATGCCGACTGCCTGGGAACCCTGCCCCGGAAAGACAAAACAGATGGCCATGCTATCCCTTCGCATCCTTAATCTTTTTGATCAGAATCGGGAGCACTTCGTACAGGTCGCCGACGATGCCGTATGTGGCAACATTGAAGATAGGCGCATCAGGGTTCTTGTTGATTGCGATGATGATGTCGGATGACGACATGCCGACAATATGCTGCACCGCCCCGGAGATGCCGCAGGCGATATAGATTTTCGGGCAGACGGTTTTGCCGGTCTGTCCGACCTGATGACGGTAGGGGATCCACCCCTCGTCAACCGCCGCGCGGGAAGAACCGACTACGCCGCCTACAAGTTGCGCAAGTTCGGTCAACAGTTCAAATCCTTTTGGTCCGCCAAGACCGCGCCCTCCGGAGACGATTATTTCGGCATCCTGAAGATTGATTTTGCAGACTCCGTCTTCGCAGACAGATGTCAGCACTCTCGTGCGGCTGGTCAGGCCATCGGCTACAACCGGAATGACCTCTCCCGAGCGGCTCGCGTCGTACTCGCCGCGCTTCATGACGCGCGGGCGGACAGTAGCCATCTGCGGGCGGTAGTTCGGGCAGAGAATAGTCGCCATGATGTTGCCGCCGAATGCCGGTCGAATCTGCAGAAGGTTGCCGGTCTGCCTGTCAATCTCAAGTTGGGTGCAGTCTGCGGTAAGTCCGGTTTTGATGCGTCCCGCAATGCGCGGCACGAATGAACGTCCGATAGCGGTTGCGCCCGCAAGAACGATCTCCGGCTTGTGCTGCCCGATAAGGCGAATCATCAGCTGCGAATACGGTTCATCATTGAAGGTATCGAATATGGGGTCTTTTGCGTGGTAGACCGTATCCGCACCCCATCTGATAAGTTCCTGCGCTTCGCTGTCATCGGCACCAAAGAGAACTGCCGAAAGGGTCGTGTTCCGATCTTCCGCAAGTTTCCGGCCAATGCCGAGCAGTTCGAAAGAGATGCCCGCAACCTTGCCGTGGCGCTGCTCCGCAAAAATCCATACGCCCTTGAATTGAGACAGGTCCGTATCGGGCTTGAATTCCTCTCCATCGGCAACTTCGGAAATCGCACCCACCGGGCAAACATCAATACAGCTCTTGCAGGCGTTGCAGAAGTCGTTGATGACCGCCTTGCCATCCTTCATCTCTATGGCGCCAAACGGGCAGGAGCTAACACAGGTTTCACACCCGGTGCAGAGTTCAGCATCGATGACTATACGCATTTCAGCCTCCTCAGCTCCGCCACGAGGGCATCGACCTGCTGCTCGGGACTGCCCTCCAGCACCCTGCGGTCGCCCTTTGCCTGGGGCGCAAAGATGTTTTTCACCTGGGTCGGAGAGCCCTTGAGCCCGAGGTTATGCTCTTGAGCTTCTATGTCCTGCGCAGTCATTTTTGTGATCACCGCTTTTTTGGCGGCCATCTTGCCTTTCAGCGAAGGAAGCCTCGGCTCGTTCATCTCTTTCACAACCGTGAGCAGAACCGGCAACGGTGACTCAACAACATCGTACCCGTCATCCATCAGACGCTGCACGCGAATGAAGGTTTCCGTAACCTCTTCGAGCTTCCTGACATAAGAGATATGCGGGATGTTCATATACTCGGCAAGCGCCGGGCCGACCTGTGCGGTATCGCCGTCAATAGCCTGCTTGCCGCAGAGGATGATGTCCGCACCCAGTTTCAGAACCGCCTTATAGAGCGTATAGGACGTTGCCCATGTGTCGGAGCCGGCGAACAGGCGGTCCGAAATGAGACGGACATCGTCTGCACCCATGGCGATTGATTCACGGAGAGCCTCTTCGGCCTGCGGCGGTCCCATGGTAATAACGGTCACCTTGCCGCCTGCCTTTTCGCGAATCTGGAGTGCCGCTTCTATGGCATGGACATCGTACGGATTAATTATGCTCGGGACGCCTTCTCTGATGAGCGTGTTGGTTTCGGGATTGATCCGCACCTCAGCAGTGTCGGGCACCTGTTTGATACAGACAACAATCTGCATTGAGAGCCCCCCTCAATTGAATTAAATGACTGAAATCTGAAGAAAAATTATACCGCTTGGGTAACAGTTCTGGCAAGCACGACAGTGGCTACCGCGTAATGTTTTTCGTGGGAAATAGATACAAGGAGTGAATGGGAAGAAAGCACATTCTGTGTTTGCCCGTGCAGGCATATCGACGGACGACCGGTTGCGTCGCGCACAATTTCGATATCCTTCAGGTTCGGAGCCGGTTCGCCGTGCGTCCGCAGGGGCGTCAGCGCCTTGATGGCGGCCTCTTTCGCGGCGAAACGGGCAGCCAGGTGAGGATACGGGTTATTCCTGCCATGGATGCAATACTTGCGTTCATCGGCAGTAAAGACGCGGTTGAGAAAGCGCTCGCCCCACCGCTCAACCGCATCTTTTATACGTCGGATTTCGACGATGTCCGCGCCGAGGCCGACGATCATGCGTGGTACTCAATGAGCATCTTCATCTCGCGCACCGCGCGCTCAATACCGACCATAACCGCACGGGAGATGATGCTGTGGCCAATGTAGAGTCCCCGCAGCCCGGGGATAGCCGCAACCGGTTTTACGTTAAAATAATTCAGCCCATGTCCGACATTGACCGTCAGGCCGATGCGCTCGGCATACAGAACGGAATCAATGATCCGCCGCAGTTCATGCTGCTGCGACTTCCCTCTGGTGTCGGCATAGCGGCCGGTGTGAATTTCAACCATATCAGCGCCAAGCTCCCTGGCTATGTCGATGACTTCCGCCTCCGGATTAATGAAAAGACTCACTAGGATGCCGGCATCCCGCAGCTTTGCAATCGCGTCTTTTACCTGCCTTCTGTTGCCAGCAACATCAAGGCCTCCCTCGGTCGTCAATTCCTGCCGCTTCTCGGGCACGAGCGTAGCCATCTCGGGCTTAACCTGTCGGGCAATCCTGATCATTTCGGAAGTCGCGGCCATTTCGAGATTGAACTCACACGGGACAATGTCCCGCAATAGGCGGATGTCACGGTCATTCACATGCCGGCGGTCTTCACGAAGGTGAGCGGTTATGCCGTCGGCACCCCCGAGAAGAGCCAGAGTCGCTGCCGCCGCGGGATCGGGCTCAAACGTGCGGCGCGCCTGCCGCACCGTCGCAACGTGGTCAATATTCACGCCAAGAATCATATGTGGTTCCCTCCATGAATTCAGAATCCAGAATATCAGAACAAAAACGCTTGACTCTTCCGGCTTCTGACTTCTTAACTTTAATCCGATTCGTTCACTTTACCAAGAGTTCCCGGCTTTGTTCCAGCGCGAAAGACCGTTATCCCCTTGAGCCCCTTCTCAAACGCGAGCTGAAATGCGTTCGCAACCGTTTCCCTGGTTGCCCTGCACGGCAGGTTGATGGTCTTGGCAACAGCATTGTCGGTAAACTCCTGAAACGCGGCTTGCATCTCGATATGAGCTTCATAATTGATTTCATGCGCCGTTCTGAAGAGCCGCCTGAATCGCGACGGCACCGTGCGCTGCCCGCGAGCCGTGCCGTGCCCCATGACACACTCCATGAGATTGTCGGAATAGAAACCTTCGCGGCGGGCAATCTCAACAAAATGCGGGTTCACCTCTATCAGTTCGGTATCCAGAACCCGTCGTTTGAAAGCGAGCGCGAACAGAGGCTCGATGCCGCTGGAGCAGCCTGCAATCAGCGAAAGCGTTCCGGTCGGCGCTATGCTCGTCAGGGTTGCATTGCGGCGCGGCGGCATACCGGTGCGCTCATAGACCGATCCCGTAAAATAAGGAAACGGCCCGCGCTCTTCCGCAAGATCCTCAGAAACGTGATGCGCAGACTCCTGGATAAAACGCATGACTCGGCGGGCCTTGGCAAATGCTTCGCGGCTGTCATACGGGATGCCGAGCAGGATGAGCGCATCAGCCCATCCCATAACACCAAGACCGATTTTCCGGGTGCCTTTGTGCATCCGCGCTGTTTCGCGAAGCGGGTAGTGATTTGCATCGATGGCGTTGTCGAGCATACGCACCGCAAACGTTATGTCGTCGCCGAGCGTCAGGTAGTCAATAGCTCCGTCATGCACATATGCCGGGAGATTCAGCGAACCGAGTATGCATGCCTCATACGGCAGCAGGGGCTGCTCACCGCATGGATTGGTTGCTTCAAACGAGCCGAGATGCGGAGTCGGGTTCTTTTCATTGAGCCGATCTATGAAAACGATACCGGGGTCTCCGGACAACCACGCGCTCTCAACCAGTTCATCAAAAATCTCGCGGGCCCGGAGCGATTTCCCCGACATCCCGGTTCTGGGGTTGATGAGGAGAAAACCAGAGTCCTGTTTCACCGCTTCCATGAAAGCATCGGTCACAGCGACCGAAATAGTGAAATTGGCGAGCTGCTCAAGATCGCGCTTAAGTCGAATAAATTCGATGATATCGGGATGGTCGACCCGAAGAATGCCCATATTCGCGCCACGCCGCGCCCCACCCTGTTTCACAACCTCGGTTGCGGTGTTGTAAATCTTCATAAAGGATACCGGCCCGCTCGCGACCCCTCCGGTCGAATGAACCGGGTCAGCCGACGGACGGAGACGGGAGAAGGAAAAGCCGGTCCCTCCCCCGCTCTGAAGGATAATCGCCGCATTTTTCAGCGTCTCGAAAATGCTCTGCATACTGTCTTCAATGGGAAGCACAAAACAGGCGGCGAGCTGGCCGTTCGGCATGCCGGCGTGCATGAGCGCCGGAGAGTTCGGCAGAAAGCGCAGAGACGAAATCAACTGATAGAAGCGTTTCTGGCAGAGGCCAACATCGCCCTGATAAAGCTCTTCAACTGTGGCAAGCGCCTTGGCAATACGCCGGAACATCTCCTCCGGAGTTTCGACGATACGGCCGGTTTCATTTTTTTTCAGATACCGGGCGCGCAAAACCGTCAATGCATTTTCAGAGAACTTTTCCATCGGTCCTCCCTGAACGTATCCACTCTTTCCAAAATTTCCCGGGAATAAGCCAAGATAAGCACAGTATAGCGCCGAAACTGTGCTTTTACAATGGGATGTTGATGGTTCGGCAATTCGCCACTCCGTTGCTGCAAGACACAACAATGTTGACGTTCGGAATGCATCTCAAAAGCATTCCGACATTTCACTCTCTGCGAACAAGTTCACCCCTCTTTTTCGAGCCCGGCCAGCTTATCCTGTACACTTTTGATCTTGTCTTCCATAGACTGTTCTTTATCGGTCCGGGTGCCCAGCTTGATAACAGTAAATATACGCGAAGCGCCCATGCCATGAACTGCTTCATGGCAGTGTTTAACCGCGACAAAAACAGCATCCCATTCGCCTTCGATATTCGTGCCGTTTGCGTGCAGGGCTATTTTCAGTCCCGACGCAGAAAGAATCTTTTCGCAGGTCGCAACATACGCCGACAACGACACGCCGCTTCCGACAGGAACAATGGTAAGGTCAGCGATTACATTCATTCCTTCATCCTCCTCATTCTGATACCGAAAGAGCTTTCTGATACTCTTCCCAGAGCCGATCTTTTGCGACTCCCACATCTATAAAATCCCAGGGCAGGACTTCGTCTCTGCCCCGCTCACGAAAGACATGCCATGGAAGGTCTATACCCGCCTGGCGACTGGCAGCCGCATAGTCATCTGACAACTCCATCGCTGATAAAACCGCGGCAAGTCGCCGGTCGCCCCGCGAAAAAAGTCCCTGCATATACGCATATTTAGGCACATCGTGGACAATCCTGATGCTAGGATTCGTCCGGAATGCCTTTTTTATCACCTTGAGCTTTCCCTTGATCATGGCTGGATTGTCCATTGCGCACCACTGAAACGGCGTAAAAGGCTTCGGGACGAAAGTGCTGATACCCACGGTTATCTTTCCGTGCGGTGAGAGGCAGCGGATGTTGGTGATCAGTGCGACAATGCCGGTTATGTCTTCATCCCGCTCAGTCGGCAAGCCAATCATGAAATAGAGGCGCAGGTGGCTTATGCCGCGCTTGAAGATGAGCGCGGCAGTTTCGATGATGTCCTGCTCTGTGACCTTCTTGTTAATGACTTTGCGCATGCGCTCGGTGCCCGCCTCAGGCGCTATCGAAACACTCCGGGCGCCGGCGAGCTGCTCAAGCAGACGGGCGCTTTTTTCATGCGCTCTCAGTGAGGTAAGAGAAAATTCGACGCCGTCAATCGCGAGCACCTCTTCAATGTGCTGATAATCGGTCAACGACGGTCCGACGATGCCCACCCGGCAGCCCAGTTCCTTTGCCCGTAAAATTTCTTCCCGCATGGCAGAAAGACTCTTCTGCCGGACTGGACGATACACATTGCCGACCATACAAAAGCGGCAGCTCCACGGACAGCCGCGCATCGCCTCAACCAGAAACATGTCTCTGAACTCGCTTTTTTGCGAAACAATGGCGGTCGATACCGGCGAGCATGCGATATCATCGCACCGCTGCCGGGCGATACGCTCCGGAGCGCCGGAACGGGAGGTGCGCGAGGTAATCAACCCATCATCAGCATGTGCAATCTCATAAAGGGACGGCACGTAAATGCCGGGAATGCCGGCGAACCGGGCAACCGCGGCTCTCCGACCGCCTGTGGCGCAGAATTCGTCAAGAAACTGGGGAAGCGACTGCTCGGCATCGCCGACAAACAGCAGATCGAAGAAATCAGCGAACGGTTCAGGATTAATCGTGGCGCATACGCCGCCCGCAATCACCACAGGATGATGAGCGGTGCGGTCGCGGGAAAAAATCGGAATCCGGCTCTGCGCAAGAATGCGGACAATGTTCGGATAGTCATTTTCGAATGCAACCGAGAATGCTACGATGTCAAACTGGCTGAGAGGACGCTTTGAGTCAAGGGAAAAAACGGGTGTGCCGGTTCGCCGGTATTCCGCAAGCTCTTTTTCATCGGGAAGAAAGGCACGTTCACAGACGATATCATTCCTCAGGTTCAGCAGACGGTAGATGCCCTGATAGCCAAGGCTGGCCATGCCGACTCCATACAGATTGGGATAGACGAGGCAGATGGAAATGCGGCCGCCGGGCGATTTGCGGATTGCCCCCCGCTCTCCGGCAAGAAGACGATCCGCTTCGATCATGAGGCGACGGTTAATGGCTGATCACCCGCCCGAAAACACTCAGAACTCAGGTTGCTGCCCCATGCGGCAGCCGACCGTCAAGCAGGACAAACTAATGCATTTTTTGGAGCGGGCTTCATCCTCGGTTAACAGCATGGTATGTTTCCCTCCGCGATTAAAGGCGTTTCCGTATGTATGTGGGGATGTCATATTCATCCTCCGTCAGCAGCAAGGATTCCTTCGCAGGAATCGGCTGTGCATGGGGAGCAACAGCCGGCTGCTCCGGAACCTTTACTTCAGGCGCGCGGAACATCTGCGGCTGCGGAACAACAGGCTGCACCGCATTCGGCTGCGGCTGCGGAACAGACATCTTGGGAAGTTCCGGCTCAACGGCACTTCTTGCCGTCGATGCAAAAGAGGGTTGGACCGGCAGCTGAGGCTGAGGCGAATACTGAGTCGGCTGAGATACAGGCTGCGCCGGAACAACGGAAAGCACGTCCGGAGGCTCCATGACGGGAGGAATCCTCTTTGATAGGATTCCCTCGGTATTCGTAAGATTGACTGGCACCTTCGTCGGCGTCCACGGCTTGATGTTCGGCAAAACCGCCTTGCCAAGCTTTTCCTCAAATCCGGTCGCTATGACCGTCACACGCACTTCATCCTCCATATCGGGATTGATGACTGCGCCAAGAATGATATTGGCGTCATCAGCCGACGAGTCATGAATGAGCGAAGCGGCTTCCTGCACGGCATCAAGCGGCATGTTGACACCGCCGGTGATATTTATGAGAATGCCTCGCGCACCTTCAATAGATGTGTCTTCCAGCAATTGGTTGGAAATAGCCTTTTTTGCAGCCTCAAACGCGCCGCCTTCTCCCTTGCCGGTGCCGACTCCGATGACCGCGCGGCCGCCGTTTTGCATGATGGCCTTGACATCAGCAAAATCCAGGTTTATGAGGCCGGGGATGAGAATGAGGTCGGAGATGCCCTGTATTGCCTGCCGGAGTACATCGTTGGCAATGGCAAATGATTTCAGGAGCGGCGTTCCCTTGCCGGCAACTGCATTTATGCGATCGTTCGGAATGACGATCAGCGTATCGACATTCTGCCTGAGCTCCCGCACTCCTTCGTCAGCACGCATCGCACGCTTTTTCCCTTCGTAGAAAAAGGGGCGCGTTACGACGCCGACGGTAATAATGCCGAGCTCTCGCGCCGCTGCCGCAACAATCGGTGATGCCCCGGTGCCGGTGCCGCCGCCCATGCCTGCGGTAATAAAGACCATATCCGCGCCTTCCAGCGCAGCGGCAATAGCGGTGCGATCTTCGGTGGCGGCAAGGCGGCCGAGTTCGGGGTCGGCTCCCGCTCCAAGCCCGCGCGTTACCTGACTGCCTATCTGAATCTTGATTGGGGCAAGGGATGCGTCGAGATGCTGTTTGTCTGTATTTATCGCGACAAATTCGACGCCGTAGATATTTGCAGCAATCATGCTGTTGATTGCGTTGCCGCCACCACCCCCGACGCCGGCAACTTTCAGCTTTGCGATTGGTCTTTCCACTTCCTGCAACTCAAACATCTGGCCTCCTCCTCTACTTTCTCCCGACAATATGCTTGAACCACCCGGTCATGGTGGTCACAATCCGCTGAAACATCTGTGCTGAATCACCGAGTCCTGCCCGTAATTCTCCGGCCTGCGCTGCATACATGACCAGCCCGATTCCGGTCGCAAACATGGGGTTGCTGAACTCAACCGGGTGTTCATACGATCCGGCGCGCGGAGCATGCCGCCCCGCGCGCGCGGACGATTTGGACAGATTCACTTCAGGGTAACCGATTCTGACCGGAGTGCCGAGCAGTGTGCCGGCATAGGGCTCCAGCCCCGAAAGCAGCGAGCATCCGCCGGTGAGGACCGTACATGAAATAGCGGCGCCGAGTTGTTTTCCTTCATCCAGTTCCTTCCTGATCAATTCAAGAGTCTCTTCAGCGCGCGGCTGAATGATGGCGGAAATATCATGCGCTGATATTGTTTTCACATGGCCGTTGGCGAGCGCCACTTTGATGGGACGTTTTCCCTGGCGCTCATCGCATACAATCGATCCAAACAGCTTCTTGATACGTTCTGCTTCAGGAAAAGAAACCTCAAGCCCTATTGCAAGGTCATTGGTGAAGTGGTTGCCGCCGATCCCGAGCACCGCGGTCCGCACAAGCCAGCCGTCCTGATAGACCGCGATATCGGTCGTTCCGCCCCCGATATCCACAAGAGCTACCCCGCGTGTCCGTTCACGCGGGGTGATTGTCGCTTCGGACGATGCGATTGGCTGGAGCACAATATCGGCCACCACAACTCCTGAAGACTCACAGGCACGGAGCAGACTTTGCACCGCCGCGACCGCTCCTGTAACAATTGTCACTTTTACCTCTAGCCGTCGTCCGGTGAGCCCCACAGGATCCTTGATGCCGCGCTGCCCGTCCAGCACAAAGTCGGTCGGCAGCACATGCAGGATTTCACGGTCAAGCGGCACAGATGCCGCACTGGCGCCATCAATCGCAATTGCGACATCCTGCGGCGAAACCTTTTTCCCTTTTATGCTGGCGCTGCCTTCACTGCTGAAGCTTCTGATATGGCTGCCGGCAATGCCGACGCAGACCGACAACGTCCGGTCCTTGGACTGCACGGTCTCCTGCACTGCCCGACGAATGGACTCGGCAGCAGCGTCGGCATCGACCACGATGCCTTTTCTCAGTCCGCTCGAAGGGAAGGAACGGGCCGAGGTTATCGCCAGTCCCTGCTCATTCTTTTCTCCGGTAACAACGCAGATTTTCGTTGTTCCGACATCGAGACCAATCACTGTATTGCTAGTGTCCCTTTTTCTTGTCACGTGAACGTCTCTTCTCCTGTATGCCACCTGACTCCTGTGCATCCTGATTTGCCGGCTTCACGACGATGCGATTCGCGAAACGGAGATCAACAAACTCCACACGGATATTCCGCTTCGCGATTTCTTCCGTCACAAACCGCAGATCATCAAGCTTGCGCTCAAAGTCGCCTGTGCCCACTTTAATCTCGATATTTTCCAGATTCAGCGTAATGTCTTCGGGGCGCGTCCCGGTCACATAAAAAGTGCCGCTTGCCGAAAGTCCCCCGCGCTTCGCGTGAATCACCTCGATGAACGCCAGTGCTTCGCGATATGCTTCACGCATTTGTCCGGGGTCTATCCCCCGGATGACCGGCAGAAAAATCATCGGCGCATCCTTCAGCTCTTCAAGCATGACGCCATCCCGATCCACGAGATACGAACGAGTTCCAAACGCCAGCACGGCGCGCGGAAGAGCTTCCATGATGCGCACCGCCACCTGACCGGTCAGATCCTTGCGCACTGCGGCATCCTTTACCCAGGGGGATTTCATCAGCCGCATCTGCAATTCCCTGCTCGTCACGCCAAACAGTTCATCGCCTTTCCGCACGCGCATCAGCACAAGCAGCTCTTCAGTCTTCAAATGCTGATTTCCCGCAATGATGACATCAGAAACGACAACCAGCTTCTTCGCAAGATAAAACGCCCCGGCAAAGGACGCCAACAGCAGGAGCACAAGCGCAATGCCGACATAGAGCTTCTTTATGCCTTTCTTGTGCTCAAGAGATCTCTGGTTGCGAGGCATCACCTTTGCCTACTCAACTCCGGACTGCCAGTCTCAGCATTTCTTCGACAAGATCCTCAAATGAGAGCCCCGACAGCCCCGCAATCTTTGGCAGCAGACTCGTCTCGGTCATGCCCGGCACCGTATTCACCTCAAGAACGTACGGTGTCCCGTCCTCAGCGACAATGAGATCAACACGGGTGGCACCTCTGCACCCCAGCGCCCGATGCGCCTGGAGTCCGACCGCCTGCGCTGCCGTATATGCGGCAGCATCAAGATCGGGCGGCAAAATATACTTCGTCATTCCAGCAGTATACTTCGCCTCATAGCTGTAAAATTCCTTTGACGGACGGACTTCCACGCCGCCAAGAACACGATTTCCAAGAATACCGATCTGCACCTCTTTCCCGGCGATATACTGTTCAATAATAATTTTGTCACCATAATGAAAAGCTTCCTCAAGAGCGGCGGGAAGAGACTCATCATTCCTGACGATAGTGACGCCGATGCTGGAACCTTCGGCAACCGGCTTCACTACCCACGGATATGCAAAGGGAAGCGTGATCGGAGAACGATCATTTTTCGCAAACAGGCGATACGGAGCAATCGGCAGCGCATGCTCCTGGAACAGCAGTTTGGACGTTTCCTTGTCCATTGCGAGGGCGGATGCGAGAACGCCGGACCCCGTATACGGAATGCCCATCACTTCAAGAAGCCCCTGCAGGGCACCGTTCTCTCCGTGCCCTCCGTGCAGCGCGATAAAAACAACCTCTATTTTCTGTTTGTCAAGCGCTGCCGCAACAGTGCGGTCCTGATCCATCAGAACAACGTTGTAGCCGCGCGCTGCAAGCGCGCGATGCACCGCCGCTCCGCTCCGCAGCGACACCTCGCGTTCAGCCGATGTCCCCCCGGCAAGAACGCCCACCTTCCTGTCTGTAACCATACCGCCTCCCCTGCTTAATCGTATAGTATATCAGACCAATCACGGGCCCCGGAAACTATCATGATTGCCACTCGCCGACTATCCGAATCTCGGGTTCAAGCATAACGCCAAATCGTTCATAAACCCTTGCCGTTACACGATCCATCAGAAGCCGGTAGTCTTCAGCTCTGCCGCCGCCAAGGTTGACCAGAAAATTGGCATGCAGAAGACTCACTTCGATGGCACCGGCACGCATGCCTTTGCAGCCAGATTCCTCGATCAGACGGCCCGCCGACACTCCTGCCGGGTTTTTGAACGTGCATCCGGCTGAGCGGGCGGCGACCGGTTGGGTCAGCCGCTTTTGCGCTAGATATTCGGCGATTCTGGCATAAATTGCCCGGGGCAGGTCAGGGATCAGTCTGAGCCGGACATCAATAATGATCCCCTGCTCAGCAACGATTGCACTCCGATAATGAAAGCCCATTTCGGATGCCGGGTATTCCCGCGTTGTGCCATCGGGCAAGAGAACGGTTGCAGATATAACAACATCCTTCATTTCGACCCCGAAGGATCCGGCGTTTCCCGCAACCGCGCCTCCAATCGTTCCGGGCACGCCTGCCAATCCTTCCAGACCCGACATTCCGGCATCGGCAGCCAAGCGAAGGGCTTGCTGCAGCGGAACCCCTGCGGAGAACGTGATGTGGCCTTCCTGAATGTTCAGCTCGCTGCCGCGCAACCGCTGGGTAAACAGGACTGCACCGCGCACGCCGCGGTCACTGACAAGCAGATTGGAACCCTTGCCGAGCACCAGATAAGGAATGGAGAGAGACTGGAGCAACCGAACCAGGGCGGGAATCTGAATCTGATCCGGAAAAAGCGCGACATCCGCGGGACCGCCAATTGCCATATAGGTGCGGCGTCGAAGCGACTCATCGGCGCGATACGCGATGCCCCGCTCGCGGCAACACGCTATCAGTTGTTCACAACGCATAGCCCGCGCTGCTCATGCCTGCGACGCCGCGTCCGAGGACTGCATCTGGAGTATGCGTTCGCCCAATTTATAGACATCGCCCGCGCCGAGGGTGAAAAAAACATCGCCCGGCTTGAGATCCGCGCAGATATCGGAAGCCGCCCGTTCTTTGTCCGGAAGATGATATGGCGCAGGGTAACCGTTTTCTTTAATTTTCCGGCAGAGCAGTGCCGAAGAAACGCCTTCAATCGGCTTTTCACCCGCAGGGTAAATGTCCAGCAGATAAAGTCTGTCGGCATCTCCGAAACACACTGCGAACGCATCCATCTGGTCCTGCGTGCGGGAATACCGGTGCGGCTGGAACGCCACAACAAGGCGACTATCGCCAAAGCACCGGCGCGCAGCGCTGAGAACCGCCCGCACCTCGGCCGGATGATGACCGTAGTCGTCATAGACCAGAATCCCCGCCACCTCCCCCTTGCACTCAAACCGTCGGTGAATGCCCCCGAAGCCAGCGAGAGCCCGCCGGATAATTTCGACTGGAATCTGCATCTCCATAGCGGCCGCAATCGCGCTCAGGCTGTTCAATACGTTATGGATTCCGGGCATCGGCAACGTGAACGAACCGAGCGATTCGCCGCGCAAGACCACATCATACTGCATACGCGGACCGGTATTCGAGATGTTCTTCGCGTAGATGTCCGCTTCCCCAGTGAGTCCATAGGTGACGCAGCGACGGCTAATCTGCGGGAGAATCTCCCGCACATAGGCATTCTCGATGCAGACGATCGCGATGCCGTAAAACGGCACCTTGTTGATGAATGACAAAAAGGCGCTCTTCAACGACTCCATGTCCCGGAAAAAGTCCATGTGCTCCTTGTCGATGTTGGTAATGACCGCAATTGTTGGCGACAGCTTGAGAAACGATCCGTCACTCTCATCCGCTTCTGCAACAAGAAATTCGCCCTGCCCCAGTTTTGCGTTGCTCCCTATCGCCTTCAGTTTGCCGCCGATGACCACGGTCGGATCGAGTCCGCCCTCCCCGGCGATTGTTGCAATAAGCGAGGTGGTGGTCGTCTTGCCGTGCGCGCCGGCTACCAGCACCCCGTATTTCAGCCTGCCGAGCTCCGCGAGCATCTCGGCGCGCGGGATGACCGGGACAGCCTTGCTATTCGCGGCAACGACTTCCGGATTGTCGGCTTTCACGGCAGAAGATACGACCACAACATGCGAACGTCCGATATTGGACGAATGATGACCAATAAATATTCTGATGCCGAGGTCGCGAAGACGGACCGTAATTTCGGACTCCTTCGCATCTGATCCGGTGACATCATAACCGAGATTGTGGAGTACTTCGGCGATGCCGCTCATGCCGACACCGCCTATGCCGACAAAATGCAATGCGCGATAATGCGTAAACATAGTCCTATCCTTTCCGCATGAGGCTTTGCGCCACCTGCACTATCCTGTCCGCAGCGTCTGCACGGCCGAATGACGCCGCGGAACGCTGCATCGCGGCACGGAGCCGTTCATCAAGATACAGCGTCCTGAATGTCTCGGCAACCAGTTCGCCCGACAAATTACGGTCGTGAATGACACGGACTGCGCCCATATCCTCAAGCTTCTTCGCATTCAGTTCCTGATGATTTGCCGCTGCAAACGGGTATGGCACCAGCACTGCAGGCTTGCCGATTGCGGTAATCTCAGCCAGCGTCGTCGCACCGGCGCGGCACAGGACAATATCGGAAAGAGCATACGCTTCCGCCATGCGATACACGAACGGCACGACGATGCCGGTGAATCCGGCCGCCGCGTAGGCATCCGAAACATACTGGTGGTCCGTTTCGCCCGTTTGATGGATGAATTGGAGGGAAGCGCGAACATCGGCCAGAAGAGGCAGCGCCTCGACAACAGCCCGGTTGATACGATGCGCTCCGCTGCTGCCGCCAAACACAAAGATGGTAAAGCGCGACGGATCCAAATGAAACGCCGCACGCGCCGCACGCTCATCACACTGAAGCATTTCCTTACGCACCGGATTGCCGGTCAGCCAGGTTTTTTCTTTCGCAAAGTGGTCGAAGCTCTCCTGGTAGGTGACCGCTATCGCGTCCGCGAAACGCCCCAGCGTGCGGTTCGCAAGGCCCGGCACGGCATTCTGCTCATGAATCAGCGTCGGGATCCCGCGCATATGCGCGGCCAGAACCATGCTGACCGAAGCATAGCCGCCGACGCCGATAACGAGGCGCGGACGCAGCCGCTGCAAAAGCGAGCGAGACTGCGCGAGAGAAACCAAAAAAAACGCCAAGGCCCGAATCTTCTTCAGCGGGGACTTGCCGACAAAGCCCTCTGCCTTGAGAAAGTGCAGATGAAACCCCTCCCGCGGCACGACCTTGGCCTCAAGTCCATGCTCAGTCCCGGCAAAGACAACCTCATCAGCAACGCCCTGCCGTAAAAGCTCCTCAGCGATAGCTATGCCCGGAAATATATGTCCTCCGGTGCCTCCTCCGGCGATCAGCACCCGCATCAGTTCTCCTCCCGAGCGCTTATATCACGTCTATTGGTACGGCTGTATTTCGCATAGCCAAAACCGAGACGCCAGCGGGATTCACGGCAGATCATGGCGTGAGGGTCGGAATCCCCGGCCAAAAAGCCCTTGCCATCAGAAACCGGGGAGTGCTTCGACACATTCAGAAGCATGCCGACCGCAAGCATGTTGATGACCAGCGATGAACCGCCGTAGCTGATAAACGGCAACGGCAGGCCCTTCGTCGGGATCATGCCCGTGACAACCGCGAAATTGATGACCGCCTGAACCGCGATCATGATTGCTATGCCAAACGTAAGGTAGTGCGCGAATGGATCATTCCGCCTGCGGGCGATGTTGACCGCCCGCAGGAAAAAAACAAAGAAGATCACCACGACAACAGTCGCACCGAAAAATCCCAATTCCTCGCCTATCAGAGAAAAGATGAAATCAGTATGCACTTCCGGAAGAAAGGCAAGTTTCTGCCTGCTCTCACCGAGCCCGACACCCTGAAGCCCGCCGCTGCCGAGGGCAATGAACGACTGCACCAGCTGAAACCCGCTCCCCTGAGGGTCTTTCCACGGATCAAGAAACGCCACAACACGTTTCCATCGATAAGGTTCCGAAATGAGCTGGATAACGAGCGGAGCGCCGACAAGCCCGAGCAGTGCGAGATAGCGAAGACGCACCCCTCCGAGAAAGAGCATGGAGAGTGTCAGAATCGCGAGACTCACCGCAGCCCCGAAATCCGGCTGCCTCAATATTATCACCTGAAAAACTCCCATAATGAGAATGGGGACAAGGAAAGAAACGAATCGTTCTTTCCGGTATCCGGGCTGGCTCATATACCATGCCATGAAAAGCACCATTGCGAGTTTTACCAGTTCCGACGGTTGAAAGGTGGAAGGCCACAGGCGCAGCCATCGCCGCGCGCCTCCCGCGCTCATGCCGAGCGGCGAAAAAACAAGAACAAGGAAAATCAGGGACAAAATAAGCAGCGGGATCGCGGCCTTGCGGAGATACTCCAGCGGAACCTTGCAGGCGACGAGCAGAACGACCAGTCCGATGATCACCGTCAGCACCTGCTTTTTGATAAAGCTGAACTGGCTCACTTCAACTCCCTTGCCCTTCTGTTTTTCGGCGACAGCGGGCGATATAACCGATGTTGAACTGTAAACGGCAGTGAGTCCGATAAGAATGAGAATCGCGACAAGAACGATCAGGACGCGGTCATACCGCTGTGTCATAACTCCCGCACCAGTGCCTTGAACTGTCTGCCCCGATCTTCATAATCGCGGAACATATCAAAACTCGCGCAGGCAGGCGAGAGCAGGACAATATCTCCCGCTTCAGCACAGGCATGACAACGATGAACAGCAGCTTTGAGATCGGGCTCATAATAAGTCTGCGCGAGATCGCCGACTGCGTCACCGATGTTCACGGCAGCTTCCCCGATTAACACAAGCGCCTTCACCTTGTCGCGAACAAGGTCGCGCAGCTGACGAAAATCACCGTCCTTGTCACGGCCGCCCGCTATCAGCACCACGGGCGAGGCAAACCCTTCGAGCGACTTCAGAACAGCGCCGACATTGGTGCCTTTGGAATCATTGATGTATTGAACGCCATTGAGCTCGCGAACCGCCTCCAGCCGGTGCTCCAGACCACGGAAAGTGCGCAACGCCGCGGTTACGGCATCCATGCCGCATCCGGCAGTCAATGCGAGCAGACCGGCCGCCATTGCATTCTCAACATTATGCACACCCTTGATGCCGAATGTTGACGGATCGATCGCATGCTCGCTGCCGTTGAACGAGAAAATGACCCGTCCGTCCCGGACATATGCGCCGCGGACCTTCTGCGTTCTGCTGAAGTAATAAACATCCGGCGGTGCGGAAAGCGCCTGCCATCTGATATCGAGCTGAGGAGTAAAGGGGTCATCGGCATTCAGGACAAGGACATCATGTCCGCCCTGTTTCTCGAAAATCCTGCTTTTTGCAGCAACATATGCGTCCATGCCGTGATAGCGATCAAGATGATCCGGCGTGATATTCAGGACTGCGGCACCGGATGGCCGGAAAGAATCAATCGTATCGAGCTGGAAACTCGACACCTCGATCACGAAAAAATCAAGAGCCCGCTTCATCACCGCATCAGGCTCAAGCAGTCCGCCGGAAAGCAGGGTTTCAGAGACTGCCGTTCCGATATTGCCGCAGAGTTCAGCCCGATATCCGGCCTGCCGCACCATGTCATACAGGAGCGTCGTTGTTGTCGATTTCCCGTTCGTTCCGGTAATTGCGAGAAAGCCGGGAGCTCGCCGTCCATGAACGGGAGCCTGAGCCGCCACCGCATAAGCGAGTTCCAGTTCGCCAATGACCGGAATTCCCTGACCCGCAGCCGAACGAAGCAGCGGCATGTCATGGGGAACACCGGGACTGATGACAATCAGATCGCTTGAGGAAAAAAGATCTTGGGGATGGCTGCCGAGCAGAACCCGCACCGCAGGATCAAGGCGCTGGAGTGCAGGAGCAAGGACATCTGCAGATTTCGTATCGTTCACCGTAACGAGAGCGCCGAGGCGGACAAGAAGGTTTGCAACGCCGACGCCGCTTCGAGCCAAACCCAATACTAGGGCACGTTTCCCGTTCAGTTGCAGCACCATTCCCGGGGCACCTTTATGACCGGCGTGCCGGACGTTGTCCTTCAGCAGTCTCTTTTGACGGTAGCTTTTTCTTGAGCTTCTTTTGGCCGGTTTTCTGCTTCTTCGATTTTTTTGCCTGTTCTGCGGCAATACCGGAACCCTTCTTTTTGCTTTGTGCCAGCCTTGCCTTCTTGCCCGGTTTCACGGAACCGTCCAAACGGTAGGTAGCGAAGACGATTGGGCTTTCGCTCTGGCTGCTGTATGTGATCATCGGCTCCGCACGGCGATGCATGACATTATCACCGCGCGCAATAAGTTTTTCGGTGTCGTTCCAGAGATTGTCCCGCTGCGCCTCTCCAAGCACCGCGGAGATAAGCACATTGTTTCCCTTGCGTGCGGCACCGACAAAGCAGTGCCGGGCCTCACGCGTATAGCCGGTTTTTCCGCCGAGCGCATCATCATCGCTCCAGAGCAGTTCATTGGTGTTTTTCACCATCAGCCTGCGGCCTTCGGATGAATGGACGACCTGCGTCTTGGTACTGATCGTGCCGGCGATAAGAGGATATTTCAGCGTTTCTTTCATAATCTTCGCAAGGTCAAATGCGGTGACATACTGATTCGGGCCGGGAAGTCCTGAAGCGTTGATAAACCTCGCATTATCAGCGCCGATTTCGGCCGCCTTCCTGTTCATCAGGTCAGCAAATCTCTCCTCAGAACCTGCCGTGGCTTCGGCAAGCGCCACTGCCGCACTATTGACCGACCGCATAAGGGAAAGTGTCATAAGGCTCCGGACGCTGAATTGTTCACCGGCCCGCAGCCTCGGCGACACGGTCGGGGTCGCCGCCGCGCGCTCGCTGATTTTCACCATCGCGTCAGGATGAAGATGATCGAGGGCGACCATGGCAGTCATCAACTTTGTCGTGCTCGCCGGACGCAGCTTCAGATTCGGATTTTTCGCATAGAGAATCCGCTCTGATGTGGCGTCCATCACGACGGCGGCGGTTGCCGCAACCTCTTCGGCGAATGCATTGCCGGCGGGCAGGACTCCAAGACAGGCAGCCTGAAACATCAGGGCCGCAATGCCCAGCATTCCATATATTCTTTTCAGCATTCCCGAATCCTCCCTTACCGTAATTTTAAAGTCGCCAAACTAAAGAGTGCAAGTACTATTCCTGCAATCCAGAACCTGACGATGACCTTGGGTTCTGACCATCCCTTCAGTTCAAAGTGATGATGTATAGGCGCCATCCGGAAGATTCTTTTTCCGGTGAACCTGAATGAAGCGACCTGCAGCACAACTGAAATGGTCTCCAGCACAAAAATGCCTCCGACAATCGCAAGCACTATCTCATGTTTTGTGATGACCGCAAGCGTGCCGAGCGCGCCGCCGAGCGAAAGAGATCCGACGTCCCCCATAAAGACCTCCGCCGGATAGGCATTGTACCAGAGGAATCCGAGTGAGGCCCCGAGCAACGCGCCGCAGAAAACCGTAAGTTCGCCGATCCCGGGAAGATAGAGCACCTGCAGATATTTGGCAAACTGCGCGTGTCCCGACAGGTAGGTCAATGCTCCGTTGGCGATGGTCGCAATTGCAACAAGGCCGATTGCAAGACCGTCAATACCATCGGTCAGGTTCACGGCATTGGAAGATCCGACAATCACGAGCACTGAAAAAGGAATATAAAAGATGCCCATGTCAAACAGCCACTTTTTGAAAAACGGCACGCTGAGAATGCTCGTGTATGGGTCATGCGGATTCGCATAGAGAAATATGCCGATAATCAGGGCCAGCACCATCTGGGCTCCAAATTTGTACAGTGCCCGAAGCCCTTTCGGATTTTTTTTGACCGCCTTCATGTAGTCATCCAGAAATCCGATCGCGCCGAACCCGAGCAGGGCGATCATGATGACCCAGGTGTAAATATTGCGGAAATTTCCCCAAAACGCCATCGCGACAGTAATCGACAGCAGTATGATAATACCGCCCATGGTCGGAGTTCCCGCTTTTGTCAGGTGTGTTTCTGGCCCGTCATCACGAATCTGCTGAGTCATGCTGATCTTCTTCAGCCAGGCAATGATGGTCGGAGCAGTCATAAAGGTCACAACGAGCGCGGTCAGGGCGGCAAGCGACGTCCGAAAGGTAATATACCGGAAAACGTTAAAGACTGAACTTATATCGGTTAAACCATAAAGCAGTTCGTACAGCACTATTCCCCCATAAATCCCGTTTCGACTGCATGCGTAAAAATCGTCAATAATGCGAAGTCTTACTTTCTACTTCTTGCCTGCCTCTATCCCGAGTTCCTCGCAGAACCTTTCCATGCGCATCCCGCGGGAACCCTTCACCAGCAGGCAATCTCCCGGCCTCAGGCGCGGCATCAACATCCTCGCTGCGGCCGGAGCGTCTTCAACTGCCTCTGCGTGAGGTCCGAATGCCTCCACAGCATGACGCATAAGGCTTCCAACCCCGATAAAAACCTCTACTCCCTCTGCCTTCAGCCTTCTGCCGAGATTCGCATGCAACTCAGCTTCGCGTTCTCCAAGCTCCAGCATATTGCCGAGTACCGCCACCATGCGACACCGCCCTGAACCTGACTCCTCCCGGCAGCGCCGAACCAACTCATCGACAGCAGCATCCATCGATGAAGGATTCGCATTGTACACGTCAGACAGTATGGTGATGCCCTCATGCCGGACCACCGAAAACCGCATGTGCACGCCAGCAAACGACTCCAGACCGGAGCGGATCTCCTGCAGCATCATGCCAGCTGCTGACCCCGCTGCCACCGCTGCAAGGGCGTTTGCCACATTGAATCTTCCGCAGAGTTGCAGATCGACCGTCGCTGATTCCGGACCGAGGTGCACCACGAATCGCGTTCCTGAAGCAGTCGGTTCGATGCGGGATGCCCGTATGCCGGCATCGCGATTGTCTATGGCAAAGCTTAATATTTTACCGTGAAAAGAACTCTTTACGCCATCCATAAGGAAACGGTCGTCGGCATTCACAATGGCAGTATGCACATAGGGAAGGATTTCCAGCTCCGCCTCGCGCACACGTTCAAGAGATCCGAACCCGGCAAGGTGTTCCATCCCGATATTCGTGACAACGCCAATGGACGGTCTCGCGATTTCACACAATTCACGAATGTCGCCCGGCCGGTTTGTTCCCATCTCCATAATCATTATCTGCGCGGCATCAGGCTTCCGCAGCAGCGAAAGCGGCAGCCCGATATGATTGTTCATATTCCCCGCAGTCTTATGTGCGGCAAAGCGCACGGCAAGTACGGAAGCGATGAGTTCCTTGGTCGTCGTCTTTCCATTACTGCCGACCACGCCGATAACTTCATGCGGGAAACGGAAACGAAGTGCGCGCGCCCAGGCTTGCAGTGCGGTCAGCGGGTCATCGACGGCAACAACGGTTTTGTTCGCAGGCAGATGCGGGAGCGAAGAAAGATCGCAGCCGCGCGCGATGACCGCGCCCCCGCCCTTCTGCAGCACATCCCGCAGATAGCTGTGACCGTCATGCCGCTCCCCCCTGAGTGCGAAAAAGAGTTCGTCGCCACTGATGGTGCGCGAATCAATGGAAACTCCTGAAAACTCCTCCCGCGCGCGGACAATGACTTCGCCGCCGGCAGATGCGATAAGGTCCTGCAGGCTCAGCATGTGCGGGCACGGCTCGAACGCTTTGACCGGTGTCCGCGTCGCGCGTGGCGCTCCAGGGAACGCCGGATTGCCTCCTCCAGAACCTCCCGATCGCTGAAGTGGTGTCTTTCTCCTTTTATCTCCTGATAGTCCTCGTGCCCCTTGCCGGCAACCACAATGATATCGCCCGGAGATGCGAGTTCGACTGCCATGGCAATCGCTGCCCGGCGGTCGTGAATGACAATGTAGTTGTCTTTCTGAATGCCGCTCTCTATTTCCCGAATAATAGCCTTCGGATCTTCAAACCGCGGATTGTCCGACGTCAGAATCGCAAAATAGCTCAGGCGTGATGCAATTTCTCCCATGCCCGGCCTTTTGCCCCGATCACGGTTTCCGCCGCAGCCGAATACCGTAATAATGCGCCCATGTCCGTTTGCAAGCTCCAGAAAAAGCTGATCGTCACGCTTTTTCCCCTTGACGGGACGCCGTCCTACAGCGGAAAGATCCAGGAGTGCCTGAGCATTCTGCAACAGCCGTTCAAGGGCATCCTCGGTGTGCGCATAGTCAACAAGTGCAAGATAACGCTGCCCGGCTGTAATCCGCTCAAAGCGCCCTCTTACCGCCTCTGTAGACTTGATGCCTGCCTGCAGCACGGCATCGGGCACTCCGAGACCAACACCAACTGCAACTGCAGAAATGACATTTGCCACGTTCGTCGTGCCGATCAGCGGAGACTCCAGATCGAGAGTTCGCTCGCCTTCAGCTGTTTTGATGCGGATTGTGCATGACGTATGTTCGAATCCGGGTTCAAAGCGGTTTGCGTACACGTCTGCCTCCTCGTTCCGGATTGCATACGTCAGAATCCTGATTGCTTTGCCGCGGGCGTTTTCCGCTTGAATCAGTTGCACAAGTTTCATACCGTATGCGTCATCAATGTTGACGGCGGCAATGCCGCCGGGGGCTAACAGTTCCAGAAATAGCCTTGTCTTTGCCTGGAAATAGTCATCCATGGTGAGATGAAAATCAAGATGATCACGTGTCAGATTGGTAAAAACCGCTGCGCGGAATTGCGTGCCATCGACGCGACGCTGCGCCAGCGCATGCGACGATACTTCGCTGACCACATAGGCGCATCCCGCATCTGCCATCGTTCTGAGCAACTTCTGAAAATCTGCGGCCTCAGGAGTTGTGTGCCGCGCGGCGTATCCCCGATCTCCGACCATATAGTTGATGGTGCCGATAAGGCCGACTTTGTGCTGCCACGCTTCCAGAATCGATTTCAGAATATACGAGGTCGTCGTTTTACCGTTGGTTCCGGTGATGCCGATCGCGCTGATATCGCCTGCGGGATTGCCATAAAAGACGGCGGCGCAGTATGCCAAAGCTTCGCGGGAATTCGGAACGCCAATCCATCCGATTGCAGGGCATTCCTGCACCAACGCTTCCAGCTCAGACCAGCCATCTTCATATACGATAGCAACGGCTCCCTTCCCGAGCGCCTGGCGGATAAAAGAGTGCCCGTCCGTCTGCCCACCCCGGATCGCGACGAAAAGATTTCCCGGCTCTACTTTCCGTGAATCATACTGAACACCGGAAAGATATTCATCAATGCTGCCTGACGTCCGGTCACCAACGCGGACCACATCTCGTGCACGCACTCGGGGTTGTAGCGCACTCATTGTTTTATCGCTCCTGCGATGAGACAAGGAGGAGTCCCCGCTCGCGGTAATCATCACGCGGAACACTCATATAGGAAAGCGCTTCATTCGCTATCGTCCTGAAAGCAGGGCCGGCGACAACGCCGCCGTATATGGCGCCTTTCGGTTCATGCACGACAACAATCATTGCAATGCGCGGGTCACCGGCCGGAACAAAACCGACAAATGAGCTTACATATCTCTCCTTGGAATATCGCTTCGTTCGCTGATCGAACAACTGCGCTGTTCCGGTCTTCCCCGCCACCTCATTTCCGTCAACCGAGGCCGTCTTGGCAGTGCCGCCCTCCAACGTTACCCGCTTGAGGATATCGCGAAAAAGCAGTGCCGTCTTTTCGGAAAGCACTCGTTCTTTTTCAGGATTCGCCTTGTACACCAGATGTCCCTGCGGCGTCCTGATTTCACCTACCACATGCGGCTTCACCAGCAGGCCGCCATTGGCAATCGCGGCATAGGCGCGCAACACCTGAAGCGGAGTCACCGCAACTTCCTGGCCGATCGAAATCGCGCCAATCGACATCCCCGACCAGCGGTCAGGAGGCCGAATCCAGCCGGAAACTTCACCGGCAAGGTCAATGCCGGTCTTGCTGCCGAACCCGAATTTCTTCACATAGTCGTATACCCGCTGTTTGCCGAGACCGAGACCAATCTTGATAGTGCCGACATTGGAGGATTTCTGGATCACTTCCTCAAAGCTCAGCACTCCGTTCCGGTGGTCATCCTTGATGCGTCTGCCGCCGACTTCAATGGTTCCCGCACTGCAGTCAAAGCTGGATTTTGAATTGACTGTCCCTTCCTCCAGTGCCGCGCTGCCGACGACAATCTTGAAGGTCGAGCCCGGTTCATAAGAGTCAGTAATGGCACGGTTGCGAAGTTTCTGCATGGACGTTGCGCCCGAATCATTCAGATTGTAGGTCGGTCGGTTCGCCAATGCGAGAATTTCGCCGGTATGCGGATCCATCATGATGATTGTCGCAGAAGCTGCACGCCACTTTGCCATGATCCCGTCAAGATTCTTTTCGACGATGTGCTGCAACCCTTCATCAATCGTCAGAATAACATCATTGCCCTTCAGTTCTTTCATAGTGCCTTCTGAAAGCGTATAACCACGGGCGTCCTTCACCTTTGTCGTGTTCTCGGTCTGCGCTGATAGCTGCTTGTCAAGCTGGCGTTCGACACCCTCCAGCCCAGTGTTGTCCGAATTCACAAAGCCGACGATATGGGAAGCAAGAGTGCCTTTTGGATAATAGCGCTTCAATTCCGGAACAAACCCTATCCCTTTCAGCTTCATGTCCCGTATACGCTGCGCCCGATCCAGCTCGACTTTTCGCTCAAGCCAGTAAAAGCGCTTGTCGGCATTCAGCTTAGTGACAACAGCGCGGGCATCGCTTCCAAGCTCGCGCGACAGGGATTGCGCAACAGCTTCCGGAGCGGCGATTTCGGAGGGGTCGCAGAAGACCGACTCGGTTTCGAGATTGACGGCAAGTTCGCGTCCCTTGCGGTCGTAGATAACGCCGCGCTTGACAGGAATAGTCTCCTTTTTTGTCTGCTGCCCCCGGGCCTTGGCGAGAAACCAGTCATGGTTCATTACCATAATGTCGGCAAGACGAACAACAACAGCAAGAAAAGCCATGGAAATTATGGCGACGAGCACCATGCCGCGCTTGTTCATCTTTTTGTGTCCCGCTGAGTCATGTGGTCAGATTCCGGATTCCTCCCTGAAATCAATCCCGCGCGATCCTGCTTCCCTTGGGACCAGGAACAAAAGAAGCCGAATAGGTCGTCCCCTGCCGCCCGTTTTTCACAAATACGACTTTCGTGCGGTCGGGAAACACCAAATGCCCGTCGGCGCTTGCTACCGTCTCAAAACGTTTTACGGCAAGCAGGCTTGCGCGTTCAGCCCCCAGCACCTTACCTTCCTTCATGAGCTCATTTTTTTTATGTTCAAGAGAACTCAACTGGTATTCGAGCGACACGACGCCGGAACGCATCCAGACAACGATAAAGACAAGAAAAACGGCGCAGACAATCGCGGCCGACTTCCAGACAATGCTCAAACGCGAACTTCTCCGCTGTATCATAACCGTTCACACCCCCTCAGTTTTGCGCTCCGCGCAGCCGGATTCCTGCGCATTTCCTGTCGGCTCACCGCGATGGGTTTCTTGCTCAGAAGCAGAACACGTCCTTCGCGTGCGCTGGTGCGCATGAATTGCTTCACAATCCTGTCCTCCAGCGAGTGGTACGAAAGAACGCAGAGCCTTCCGCCCTTCTTCAGTAACCCTTCCGCTGCCGCAAGCCCTGTCTGCAATTGCTCCATTTCCTGATTTACGGCTATCCGCAGCGCCTGAAATGTCCGCGTTGCCGGATGCGTCTTCCCCCGGCGGCCGTATACCGCAAATACAACATCGGCAAGCTGCACGCAGGTATCAATCGAAGCCTTCCGTCGTTCTGCAACAATACGCCGGGCAATACGCCGGGCAAAAGGTTCTTCGCCATACTCCCGGAGAATACGCTCCAGTTCAGGCTCAGATGTCTTGTTCACGAGATGCCAGGCGCTCTGTTCCTGATCCGGGTCCATCCTCATATCAAGCTGATGCTCCGATTGAAAGCTGAAACCGCGCTCATGGTCTTTTAACTGCATCATCGAAACGCCGAGATCAAAAAGAATGCCGTCGCACTCGCTGAATTCCCGCGCTGCGGCAACCGCCGCGATATCGGCGAATGCCGTTTTTTGCAGAATCACCCGCTCATTGCCGAGACGCTCGACAGCCCTGCTTAATGCCACGCTGTCGCGATCAAGACAGAGCAGACGTCCCACGGATCCAAGTTGGTTGAGAATCGCCTCGCTGTGGCCGCCGAGACCAACGGTTGCGTCGATGTATTTGCCGTCCTGTTTCACCGCAAGCATTGTCAGAACCTCTTCGAGCAATACCGGCACATGCTCAGCCATTACAGACCATACCCTGCAAGGGCGGCGCTGAACGCCTTTGCATCAACCTTCTCCGGATTCGTTACCGCATCCCATGCTGCCTTATCCCACAGTTCAATCTTGTCCAAAAGCCCCACCATGACGATATCGAACGTGATGCCGGCATCGACGCGCAATTCATACGGAACGAGAATGCGCCCCTGTTTATCCAGTTCACATTCGGTAGCAGAGGCAATGACGCGGCGCAAAAAATACTTGACCGCTTCGTCAGACTTGGGGAGGGAGCGGATTTTATCCTGAAGTTTTGCCCATTCTTCAATGGGATAGACCTGCAAGCACTTGTCAAAGTCCGCATTGGTGATATATAGTTTTGAATTGTTATAGGTGGAAAGGATAACTTCGCGCAAGGGAGCAGGGATGACGATTCGCCCTTTTGGGTCCAACGAATAGTAATATTTGCCATGAAAAGAGGTCATCTCCACCACTTTCTACCACTTTTTACCACTGATGATAAAAGAATAAGAGGGTTGTGTCAAGTGAAAAATGCATGTTTTTTCAACGCTATATATAATGTGGATTAAAATAATTCAGGCCACTACATATTGTGGTTTTTGGATGACTCGTTATGTTCCGTGATGAACTCGATAATATAGATCGGCGCGGACTTGCGCGCATAGTGCGGGATCGCGACTGCACCCCCCTTTCCTCAGCCTGCGGCGCGACACGGATTATGCTGCAAGGAAAGGAGTTTCTTCACTTTTCGTCCAACGATTACCTCGGACTTTCCTGCCATCCTAATCTGACGGCAGCGGCGCATGCAGCTCTCGATGCGTGCGGAACGGGTGCAGGTGCTGCCCGGCTGCTCGGCGGCGGCACCCGTTATCATCGCGATTTGGAAAGACAGACGGCACGATTCAAGGGAACTGACGAAGCGCTCCTTTTTAACTCCGGCTACGCCGCGAACCTCAGTGCAATCCCCGCGCTTGCCGGTCAGGATGACATCATTTTCAGCGATGCGCTGAACCATGCCAGCATTGTCGACGGCTGCCGCCTCAGCAAAGCGAAAACTGTCATTTATCGCCACTGCGACGCAGAACATCTGCGGGAACTGTTGCGCACGGAACGGGGAAGGCGCAGGCTTGTCGTTACCGATTCGGTGTTCAGCATGGATGGAGACATCTCTCCGATTCCGAACCTGCTTGAAGCATGCCGGGACAGCGACGCGCTTCTCTATCTGGATGATGCCCACGGCACCGGAGTTCTCGGCAATGGCTCCGGGGCCTTGCGCCACTTTGGCATTCCTCATTCCGACTCGATTATCCAGATGGGGACCTTCTCAAAGGCTCTTGGCTCCTTCGGCGCTTTTGTGGCAGGGCAATCTGACATAATCCGCTGGCTGCTGAATACTGCGCGCGGATTCCTCTTCTCAACGGCGCTCCCGGCCTCGGTTGCGGCGGCCTCTTTGGAAGCGCTCAGGCTTATCGAGACCGATTCGTCCTATAATGCCCGCCTCTGGAAAAACAGAATACTTCTCACAGGCGGCCTTCAGAGTCTGGGATATGATGTTTCCCGCTCAGCAACGCCGATTCTGCCCCTCTTTGTCGGCGATATCGCGTCAACGCTCAAATGTGCCGAGTACCTGATGGAACAGGGCATCTTCGCCCCCGCCATTCGCCCTCCGACGGTGGCATCACCGCGCATCCGCCTCACCGTAACCGCAGGCCATGCGAGATCTGACATT
The DNA here is from genome assembly GCA_964392915.1 of uncultured Nitrospiraceae bacterium. Lineage (GTDB taxonomy): Bacteria > Nitrospirota > Thermodesulfovibrionia > Thermodesulfovibrionales > Dissulfurispiraceae > JAAYUK01. The sequence goes on along the minus strand of CAYMRS010000017.1, from coordinate 8,544 downwards.
CAGCGGCTGCTTGATGTACTCGCCGACTGGCGCGGCCGGTAATGCATCCGACCCGTATTCTTCGCCCGGAATAGTCTTTCTGCCGAATCGGAATCGCGCACGGCGAGACGCAGCTGAAGCTGGTGATGCTGTTCCGGCAGACCTGCGGATTGACGCTCCTTCCATCTTCTGATATAACAATAAGCAGAGATTGTTCAACGACCCGAACGGAGGAACCCAATGACCGGGACGGAAAAGAGAAAATATGCACGAGCCCGCATCAAAAAGGAGGTCCGCATCAACAAAGACGGGGCCGGCCTCGGAACCTGCATTAGCGAGGGCGGCATCTACGTGCTCACCAGTCAGGAGTTTCAGCCGAATGGTCAGGTGATGATCACCCTGTCGCTGGACCGCGGTCTGCTCGCGGTCCCGGGAATTGTGCGGTACTTCCATGCAGATGTCGGCATGGGCGTAATGTTTCTCAATCCGACCGATGAGCAACGTGCATTGCTCAAACAGATCGTTGAATCCGCGCAGACCGCGGAGCAGAAAAAGATGGCGCCGACCGTTCTCCTTGTGGACAATAATGCCATAAAGCGAAAAACCTACGCGCAGGTGCTTGCCCGATCGGGATACACTGTCCATGAAACCGGCAGCGACATTGAAGCGATTGAATATCTTCGAACAAAACCCGCACAGGCCGTTATCTTCGATCCGTTCATCCAGAACGGGTTTACGCTGCTGCAACGAATCCGCATGTTGCCCGACTGCCGTTCGATTTTTCCGATTGTGCTTGCTTCAAAAAACATTCCTGAAGACAAGAAGCGGATGCACCTCCAGGCGGTTCGGGAGGTGCTTGTCAAAATGACAACCCCGCCGCTGCGACTTCAGAAAGTGCTCGGAAAATACCTGCCAATCTGAGCCTTTCACTTCGCGCTTCTGAAGAGAGCTGCTCCGCAGCTTGGCTTCCGATTTTTCTCAGTCTGTACCCCCCGTAATTGAGGAAAAAGGTCTCTTTTTGGTATAGTCTAAGCCTTATGAATTATTTATCTGTTATCGGAGCCGGTACCTGGGGAACGGCACTCGCTGCCCTTCTCGCGGAAAAAGGATACGACATCACGCTCTGGACCCACGAAGCAGATCTGGCAGAGCAGATAAACATGCAGCGCATGAATCCGACATTCCTTCCGGGCTATCAGCTCCCGGCAAGTCTCACGGCTACGTCCAGTCTGCGTGACGCGCTTTCGTCCGCCCGTTTTGTACTCAGCGCAGTACCGACACAACACATCAGAGCGGTATTTGCTGATTCGGGGTCGCTGCTTTCACCCGAATGCATTGTCATAAGCGCATCAAAAGGCATTGAAATAACCACATTCAAAACACCGACCGTGATTCTGGGGGAGCTTCTTTCGCGCCCTGTTGCGGCGCTGTCGGGGCCGAGCTTTGCAAAAGAAGTCACGGAAAAGCTGCCGACTGCAGTGACCCTCGCAACATCCGATCTGAAAGTCGGCTACATGCTGCAGGAAATTTTCAATACCGATTTCTTTAGGGTCTATACGCATGACGACACCGTTGGAGTGGAAATCGGCGGTGCATTGAAAAATGTAATTGCCATAGCGTCGGGCATCTGCGACGGCCTGTCTCTCGGACACAATGCCCGCGCCGCGCTTATCACGCGAGGGCTCTCCGAAATGAAGCGCCTCGGCACTGCGCTGGGCGCCCGGGAAATCACATTTTCGGGCCTGAGCGGCATCGGCGATCTTCTGCTGACCTGCACCGCCAGTCTTTCCCGCAATTACACGGTCGGCTTCAGGCTTGGTCAGGGGCAGACACTTGCGGAGATTACTTCAGGGACACGCTCCGTAGCAGAAGGTGTTTCGACGGCCCTGGCTGCACGCAAGCTCTCCGCGCAGCTGGGCATTGACATGCCGATAGCCGAACAGGTGTATCTGACGCTATATGAAAACAAGACCCCTGCTGATGCAGTGAGAGAACTCATGACACGTTCGCTCAGGGCCGAATTCGATGGATGAGCAGCGCCTGCACAAGCTTCTGCAGCAGGTTCGCTCCGGAAAGCTTGGCATTGAAGACGCGCTTTCTCTTCTGAAATCTCTCCCGTGCGAAACTATCGCGGGAGCATCCATAGACCATCACAGACAGCTTCGCACAGCCATACCCGAAGTTATTTTTGCCCAAAACAAGCATCCCGAAGATGTTGTCCGGATAGCTCATGCCATGGCAAACAAAAGCGGACGTTTTCTCATTACGAGGACTGATGAGCATACCTGGAAACTTCTCGGACTGCGAGAGGCGGAGTTCCACGCCGCAGCGCGCACCATAACATTTGGGGCTTCGCCAAAGAAACGCGGCCGGGTTGCAATCGTGACAGCAGGGACCTCCGACATCCCTGTTGCGGAGGAAGCCGCTGTCACTGCTGCTTTCCTTGGCAGCAAAACCGAATGTTTCCATGACATTGGCGTTGCCGGCATACATCGTCTGTTCCCGCACTTGCCCGCAATTGAAAAGGCAAATGCCGTAATTGCGATTGCCGGAATGGAAGGCGCGTTGCCGTCAGTGCTGGGGGGGTTGACGAGCAAGCCGGTGATTGCCGTGCCGACATCCGTCGGTTACGGCGTCGGCCTCGGGGGGCTGACTGCGCTGTTCGCCATGCTCAATTCCTGCGCGCCAGGTGTCGCAGTGGTCAATATTGACAACGGGTTTGGCGCTGGATGCATGGCGCATAAAATCAATCTGCTCGCATCTCCCGGAAAGAAAAACGGGAAGCGCTAACGCGCCTCCCGCGAGACGATTACGTTGGGAACCAGACTGGTTCCCCTAAATTTTTCAGCCTCCGCCGAAGCCGCCCCCGAAACGTCCAAAGCCGCCCGCTCCCGCCTTACTCCCGCAGCCGGATGAGCAGGAGTTGAAAGACGACATCCGCTTTGTCACCTCCGTTGCCCGGCACTCAGGACACTGAACGTCATGCAAACAGGTCGCATTTCTGAGTATGGTGAATATGGTCCGGCAGTGTTCGCACGTGTATTCATACATCGGCATTTCAGAAACCTCCAGAAAATATCATGATCCATTTTCATCAAAAGCTCCCGCGTGTGTCAAATACTGGCATGCAACCCATCAAAGTCCAGCCTCATGAGGACTGCGTCTTCCGATGGATTGTCATAATACGCCCTGCGACTGGCGTACACGCAGAATCCGAGCGACTCGTACAGCGAAATCGCCGGGCGATTGGAGACACGCACCTCGAGAAAGAAGAAGCGCTTGTCTGAGCCCCGCACTTCTTCAAGAGCCTTCTGCATTAATCGCCGTGCCACACCCCGCCTCCGCCAGTCAGGATGGACCGCTAGGTCGTGCAAATGGCTTTCATCCGCCACCAGTTTGACTATGACATACCCGATTGCCTTTCCTGCCGACTCGGCAAGCACGGTTAGAGAGTTTGGGCTGCGTATTTCACTCAGAAATGAAGTCTCCGACCACGGTGTCGAAAAACAGAGCGTCTCAATGCCAAGAATCGACCGCACATCATCCGGCACTATCTGACGAAAGCGAATATCGTCTTGTAAATCAGCTCCCACTCTTAAGCTCAACCTCTGACCTGCGACAATAGCGGGGCACCAGTGCGACCGGGTCGACAAAAACACCCTTCTCCGCCAACTGTGCCCCAAGCCAGGCAACATGCGCGGGAGATGGCGCCATCATTTCGGGAGTGCCGAAAAGGGCGGCTGCACCCAGTGCGCCCTCGATTGCAGCCCGGTATATCAGGGCTCCTTCTCCGAGGAAAAGCGTCGGACCGTCCAACCGCCGCAGCACTTCACTGATCGGATAGGCACCCTCCTGCAGCAGCCGCGCAAAACCTCCGCCATTCCATTGATAGACAGCACCGTAGACTTCGTTTTTTCGGGCATCCAGAAGCGGACAGACCGGATATCTGCTGAAAGCTGCATTCAAGGCAAACGCGTCGAGTGTCGAAACTGCAACAACGCGGATGCCTGTTGCAAATGCCAGACCTTTCACCGTGCTGAGGCCTACCCGCAAACCCGTGAATGAACCGGGACCAATAGCAAGTGCGAACACATCCACTTCATCAAGCCGTATCGCGCACCGTTGCAGGCAAAGATGAATTTCTCCGAGCAACCGCTCCGAATGCGCAACCTTGATGTTCAGCCGGGTTTCCGCGCGGAGGATGTCACCATCAAGCAACGCAACACCACCGAGAATGGTTGATGTATCAATAGCCAGCACCTTCACAGTTTCACCTCCCGTTGAGCATGCCAGAATGTTCGCGCCAGCACAGCGCTCGCCGCAATGCAGATTAACCCGGTCAGCTTCAGCGAGAGCGGAGTTCCAACGCTATGAGCAAGAACACCTATCAGGGAATTACCGATCGGTGCAAGCCCGAGAAAAACAAGCGTGTACAGGCTCATCACGCGCCCGCGCAACGCGTCAGGCACCGCATGCTGAATAAAACTGTTTGCAGCTGCCAGAAAACTGACCACACCCCATCCTGCGAACCACATGAGAAGCATGGAGATATACAGATTATCAGAAAAAGGAATAAGCGTTATCGCAAGGGAAAACACGAGGGCCGGCCATGGCATGAATTTCTCCTTGTTGGCCGCATCTCCGCGCAACGCCATGGACATTGCGGCGACAAAGGATCCGATCCCGGCAGATGCTACGAGCAGACTCAGGCCGGTGACCCCTGCGCCCAGCACATCATCGGCAAGCACCGGCAAAAGGATCATGTACGGGATTCCGAAAAGGCTGAATATTGCAATCAAAGCCATAATCGGAAAAACAGAAGGCTCGCGCACGACAAAACGCCAGCCGGCGGCCAGATCCTGCCGCATGCTTTTGCCCTCCCGCGGAATGACACCGCGAGCCCGGATGCGGGATAGCGCGAATAGAACCGCAATGAAGCTGAGCGCGTTCAGATAAAAACAGGCCGGGATGCCGACCAAGGCAATAACAAACCCGGCAATCACCGGCCCGAGAATCCGGGCTCCGTTGAAAGCCGCTGAATTGAGCGCAATCGCATTGGTAATGGCTGATCGATCGACGACTTCGACGAGAAATGATTGACGCGTCGGCACATCAAAGGCATTGATAATCCCGAGGGCAAGCGCAGCGGCTCCCACATGCCAGACCGTGATGATATGAAGATCCGCAAGGATCGCGACAAAAAGTGCGGGCACCGCCGAGAGAAACTGCGTGACAATCAGAACAGTCCTCTTGGGATAGCGGTCTGCAACCATACCGCCAAAAACAGTAAACAGCAGTATCGGAAGAGATGATAACGAAGCGATAAGCCCCAGGTAAAGCGGGGAATGCGTTAACGAGTAGACAAGCCAGCTCTGCGCGACTGAATGCATCCAGGTCCCGGATAGGGAAATAACTTGTCCGCACCAGAAAAGACGGAAATCACGAAAGGCGAGAGCCGGAAAACGGGAAGTGATGCCCATAGTTCTTCAGTATACCTAATTTTCGCCGGGATTGTTTTGGCCAAACAGCCTGTCAACGCGCACAATAACCTTTTCTACTTTGCCTTGACATTCTGCTCGGCGTTACTTGCTTTTTTATTTTTTTTATTGTATCTTTTTTGTAAGATACTAGTCATAAACAGCGAAGGGAGGTGAGTAAAATTATGATGAAGAAACTTATTCTTTTAGTCGTTGCAGCGCTTTTCGTGTTTTCGTTCGGCTGCGCCACGAAGGACTATGTGAAGCAGCAGATTGATCCGCTTGCAGACAGAATCAGCAAGCTGGAGGGGAAGACCGTCGAGCTTGATGGTAAAACCGCATCAGCAAACGCAGCAGCAGCTGAGGCGAAGAGGATGGCTCAGGATTGCTGTGAAAAGGCTGATTCAGCAGCAAAGAGAGCTGAAGCAGCAGCAGCTCGCGCAGAGGCAGCAGCTGATAAGGCAGCAAAGGCTTTCCAGCTCGGCCAGAAGAAGTAATTCGTTATGCACTTCAGAGGGTCCAAAACTCCGGCGCAACAACCGGGGGAGTAGGGCCCTCTTTTTCGTCCAGCGAAATATCGGCAGGGATGCCATCCTTCTGGCGAACGGCCTGATACAGTTTTTTGGTGCTGATATTCTTCATCAGTCCCATCTTTTTCAACAACGAAATAGTTTCCTCAAAATAACTCGATATTTTCACATCGGGGTCTTCATGGATTTCGACGAAAACACGCTTGTTCCGCACCCCAACCTTAACGGGCTGCTTCACGATGCTAACCTTCGCTCCAACCGGGACCAGTTCATATAACGTCGGTATTTCTTCCGGATACACACGTATGCAGCCATGCGTTGCCCTTCTCCCGATTGCATATGGCCTGTTCGTTCCGTGAATCAGGTAGGAACGGAGAGAGAGACGAAGCGCATGCGTGCCAAGCGGATTATCCGGCCCGGGAGGAACGACAGCCGGCAGTTCCGGACGTTCTTCCCGAATGGACTTCGGAGGATGCCATGCGGGGTTGGCAATGCGCTCAATTATTTTAAACGTGCCTACCGGCGTATCAAGTCCCTCATCACCTATGCCAATAGGAAAGGTGCTCACCTTGGAGGCATTCCCCTGTTTTGATGAATGAAAAAAATACAGCCTCATTTCCGAAAGATTGATAACCATACCCTCTTGAGGAACATCAGGCAGAACCCATGCAATGGGAAGCCGAATCTCCGCCCCCTCACCGGGAACAAAGGGGTCAAGGTCGGGGTTCGCCAGCATGATTTCGTTATAGCCGAGACTGTTCTGACGGGCCAGTTCAATCAGCGATTCGTTCTTGTTCGCGATATGCGTTGCAAGAATTTTTGCCGCGCCGACAACCGACGTCTGCCTGTCATACAAAAAAGTCTGCGCGCTGCACACGGAAGAACCCATGCTCAGAGCTGCAACAATGAGCGCTACGCTCAGAATCCATTGTGTTTGCATAAGTGAAATAGTAACAAAAACCCGCCATGTTTGACAAAAGCCTCACAACTAATGTTTAATAAACATCGCTTCGCGGGCGGTTAGCTCAGCTGGGAGAGCGCAGCCCTTACAAGGCTGATGTCACAGGTTCGATCCCTGTACCGCCTACCATTTTCTAGGCATGCAACGCACACAGCATCCCGCTCTGGGGCGGTAGTTCAGTTGGTTAGAACGCCTGCCTGTCACGCAGGAGGTCGCGGGTTCGAGTCCCGTCCGCCCCGCCAGAGCAAAAAAGCGCCTCAGGGATTTATCTCCCTGAGGCTTTTTCTTTATCTCGGAATGGTCATTTCTTTCCCTCACTATCGGATTCCGGTGACGGCTCTTCATGGAGTCCTTTTTTGAATCCGGTGATTGCTTCCCCAAGGCTTTTGCCGAGCGATGGAAGTCTGCTTGGCCCGAACGCTACGACGGCGATAACCAAAACAACGATGATTTCAGGCATTCCTAATCCAAACATAATCTTCTCCCTATGTAGAAAATAATTCTGCCGGCACTGATCGGCGGAACCGCTTGAGTTACTTAATAAGAATGAATCGAAGGAGACGAACGGATAACTGGAGGAGCTCGAGAGGGAAGTTCTGACGAATACGGCGCGTGGACAGCCAAGGTTGTGACAGGAAACACAGCCAAAGATTCCGCAAACAAACCTGACAGTGTGCCGGGCTCCGCTTGAAACGCAACAACAGGAGGATCGCAGGAATCATTAAGATTGTTGTCGTAACAGGCAACCAACAACCCCACCATCATGAGAAGGCACATCAAGGCGCGGTACAGATATGAAAGCGCAGCTTTCTGATCGGCGTCCATGCTGAGGTGTGCTAAACGCTTCATCGTCTAATTTATTGATAAATTTCGGGAAATGTCAACCAGGTGACACTTCCGCATTCATCATTCATCGCTCTGGCAGGCTGCGTCCGAAATCACATCCGTTCTTCTCCAATCCCAACCCAGTCATTCGCGGGAAACAGGATCGCGCTACTTTCTCATTCGCCGGACAATAACGGCATATGCGAGCAGGTAGGCGGTCGCAGCCGCAAAAGAGAGAATAGTCCCCAGGAAAACGCCGAGCGAACCATACGTAAGCGCAACGAGCAGCGCATACACAATAAGACTGCCGAGGCCGAGCGGAAGGTTTTTGATAATGGTATGGACGTGCCGGACATCATAGGTTCGGTGCATGATGAGCATGAGAGGGAAAAGGGTTGACGGGAAAGCGGCAAAAAGTCCGGCGTATGCCGGGCCGACAACATGCGCGAGCGACGTCACCAGAATAATAATGCCGGCTGAAACAAAGGCTCTCAGGAAAAGAACCCGCGGGGTCAGTCGAACCGTGTCCGTAATAATGCTGTTTTCGATACGGCGGAAGAGATAGAGAAAGAGAAAGAGCGAACTAACCGGGAGAATAAGCGCGGTCGCCCAGTTGACCGGACACTGCCGGATCAGCCACACAACGGCCAGATATCCCGAGAAAGCAACCAGTGAGGCTGACAGAATGCCGCATCGGGGCAGCCGCGATGAAGCAAGATAGTGAACCACTCCCCGGGCTAAAGCCCGGGGCTTCAGGGCCTCAACATAACCT
>CAYMRS010000016.1:0-43462 GCA_964392915.1 uncultured Nitrospiraceae bacterium | reverse complement strand
TTCCCTGCACGCAGTGCTGCTGTTATCAGTTCTCCTGAGTCGGCGTCGTAGATAATGAGGCAGTTGAGCCGCCGCGAAGCGGTCGGTTTCGAACTCCTGGTTCTTCGCCCGAGCGGAGCGAGGGTGACAGGAGTTCCGGCTCAACTGCCTCATTCTTCCCCGAGCGAAGCGAGGGGAAGAACCAGCGGGTGGTACATGTACTGATCATAGTATCCGTGAAAGAAGGTCAGCTGTGTCCCCTCTTACAATAACCCGTCATAATCTCTCACAGTAATTTGGATCCCACAATAAACCGTCACGGCGGCCAAATCGTCTTAGTCATCGCGGGCAAGAGACGGCTGCCGCCCCCATCTCGCCCGCGCCCCCAGTCAAAACACCTCAGTAGCCGCAATCTTCACATGCTCACCGGACACGATGGGAGACTTCTCCATGGCCGCTGCTATAAGCGCACCGCGGGCGAGGTTATTGGCTTTCCTCAGCAGACCACCGGAGCCCTGATGTAGTGCAAGCACCGCCGCCTCTGCAAACAACTGTTCGGCGATGCCCGCTATTTCCAGATGGTGCTTGAGGTATGACTGCATATCCCTGACCTTGAGTCCCTCCATATGACTTCTGCCGATCACCCTGGAGGCCAGCGGGCGTGAAGTGTGGTAAATCAGCTTGTCATTGAGGGTATTGTGCCCGGCCAGTATGAGCGGGGCTACGGGCCTGGAATCAAACTCAAACTGCAAAAGCGTGTGCAGCTGCGCAAAGACCTCAAGCCGCAGTATATGGGCCTCATCGATAACGATCACCGGCATCTCCTTTCTGAGAGCGATCTCCAGAAGCAGTTGCCGGATGGTTTTGGTCACACAGAATCTTGACCAGAAGCACCCGAAAGACATCAATCCGCTGCGATCTGAATCTCCGGTTATACGCAACAGGCCGCATGGTATGCACAGCCTTGCAGTCGGGACACCGGTACTTCAGCACAAACAGTTGCTCAGGATACTCGTCAAAGTATCGGGGCGTAAACCCATGACGCCATAATCGCATCGATTGGCATCCGGGACAGTGCTTGGGCCGCGGCCACGGGTAATGCTGCCGCCGGGCGAGCAACTGCTTGACATCTACGACGCAATGGATTATCAATATAGGGGTTGTTGGGGGATGCCCGGGAACGGTTCATTGCCAAATGTTTGCTCTCGGGTATCCCCGCCCTTGCTCAGGACAGGATATTTTGAGAGAGTATAAAAAACAACGGGCTATTGTGGGAAATTACCGGCAGTTTGCGGCGAATGTTTGTGAGAGGTTACGGAAAATATGAAAACTTATTTTTGGAGAATCTGTTTTGGGGGCTTGATTGCTATAGCCATAATGCCACACGCCCAGGTATACGCCGCTTGCCTATTTGTGGGAACAACGACAAATGGGCATATAATCGTCTGCGATGGGCCGGACACGATTGGCATAAATGGCGGCAACGGCAACGACATCATTACCATAAATACGGGTGTCGGAGTCACAAAAGCGCATCTGCAATCGGCTGATTCAGTGGCAATTGCAAACTCCACGACGATTGATGCAGGAAGCGGAAATAATCAGGTCGAGAATAGCGGCAGCATTGGAGCAACCGCCGGTGCAAACGCCTTGCCGGTAGAGGAAACAGCATCCCAAGCCGCGGCAACTGCTGTTGGGACCCATACAGGGGAAGGCGACGATGCCATTAAAAACTTCTCGGCGATTGCTGCGACTGCAAATGCCACGGCGACCACCAATGATTTTATCCTTGCTGCCGGGGGGAATAGTAGCATAGCTACGGGTACCAGTTCGAGAGCCAGCGCAACCGGAATCAGCAGTGGTGCGGGAAGCGATACGATCACTAATACCGGTACGATTACAGTGACAGCTGAGGCGGAGGCAAATGTAGATGGCTGGAAGCTGCAGCTACTGGATTATGCAAAAGTGGGCGCAGGAGTGACGGCAGAAGCAAACGCAGTGGGAATTTTCAGTGCAGGCGCCTCAAATACCACCAACAGCGGTACCATAACAACAAATGCACGAGCAGAAGCCGATGCCAGTGAGGTCAGAATCCAGGCAATAGACAGGTCGGTCGCAAATGCGGCCTCCTGCACAAAGGCAGAGGCCATCGGAATAAAGAGCGATCCTAGTGCAATCGTCATTCAGAATGATGGGACAATCGCATCCACCGCTACAGCGGAGAGCGACCTTTGGACGGTTGAGGTTAATCTCACGGATTGGGGGATTGGCTCTTCCGGCCTGACCGTGATGTCGAAAGCAACAGGAATCAAAGGCAACGACCAATCGGATCAAATCACGAACACCGGCTCCATTGCAGCCACAGCGACCTCTGAGGCGGACAAGGTGAGCATAAACTTCACCTTCGTTGATTTAACCGCAGGTCCTGGTTTTGTGGATTTGTTGGGAGAGTTGCTGGGCAATAGCGTAGGCAGCGCAGACACCTTATCCAAGGCAACTTCGGCAGGGATCAGCGGGGAAGGCGGTGATGATGCGATCTCCAATACAGGCACCATCAACGCTTCAGCCACAGCCACTCTCGACGGGACTGCTGTTTCCATCGGTGCCGAAGGGATCCCGAAGTCTATCATCGATGTTTTGAGAGGGAACTCACTGGCCAGCAGCAGCCCCAAAGCGGAGACTTTCGCCGTTGGAATCCAAGGGGGAGATGGTAAAGATTCTATCACAAATCAGGGCCAGATTAAGGCTGAAGCCACTTCAACCGCTCAGGATATTAGTGTAAATCTAAGTCTTCCGCTCCTGGAAAAAATCATGCCATTTCCGTCACCGTCGTTCGCCCTCGGAGGTGCCGGCACTACCGCCCTGGCAACGGCAACCGGGATCGAGGGAGGAAAAGGAGATGATGCCATTTCTCACGAGGGTCTCATCGATGTTGATGCAATTTCAAAGACTCTGGGGGTAACTGCTTCGGTTGCCCTTCAGGGTGTGTTCACCGCAGTCAAATACATCGACGCTCAGGCCTCGGTTGCGGATGCCTCCATAAAATCAGAGTCTGTAGCTATCGGCATCGATGGCGGTGAGGGAAATGACACAATCACAGTCACGAACGCGGGCAGGATTACCTCCGATGCAACGGCCACGGCAGATGGTATTACCGCTGCTGTAGGGATACAGGGCAAAGTCGAGGAGGCTCTCAATGTGGGTGCCTCAATTGCGCGGGCGGATACCCAGGCCATCGCCACAGCAACGGGCATCGAGGGCGGCAAGGGCAACGATACGATCGATAACGCCGGTACGATCACAGCCACTGCCGATGCCTCCGCATTGAGTGTGGTCGTGAGCGTGGAGGCTCAACTCTCCGTTAAGAAGGCCGTCAGTGTGAGCGCTGCCATCACGGATACCTCGACGCAGGCATGGGCCACAGCGATGGGAATCAGTGGCAGTGAAGGAAACGACAGCATCACCAACTCTGGCAGTATCATCACATCCGCAACCCCTGAAGCGAGTTCAACCAGCGTCAGTGTGGACTTTCAGAATGTAGAACAGGGGTTGGCTGTAGGAATCTCTTATGCGGATGCGGCGACCACGGCCATAGCCACGGCCGCAGGTATAGATGGGGGGTCGGGCAATGACAGCATTACGAACACTGGAGTAATCGAGGTGACGGCAGACCCGACCAGCAGCAGCGCAAGTGTCAGCGTGACGATTTCGGCAAGTTTTTCGCAGGAATGGACTGCCGCCATTGGGGGAGCGGTCACGAAGGGGACGACCAAGGCCATCTCAAATGCTACCGGAATAAGCGGGGGGGGTGACGGCGACGATACGGTCACCAACTCCGGAACGATTACGGTGATATCGAATCCCGATACCAATTCCGCAAGCGTGTCAGCGACCCTTACGGGTGCGCAAGATGGGTTGACCTTGGGGTTTGCTTATGCTGACACTACGACCACGGCAGAAGCAAATGCTGTCGGCATAGACGGCGGTTCGGGCAATGACACCCTCACCAACACAGCTCAGATCGAAGTGACGGCAGACCCGACCAGCAGCAGCGCAAGTGTCAGCGCGACGATTACGGGCTCCACAAAGGGTACGGGCATTGTCGGCGGTGCAGCCCTGACAGACGGAACGACGAAGGCCATCTCAAATGTTGCTGGAATAAAAGGCGGCGAGGGCAACGATACAATCACCAACTCTGGAAGGATTTTGGTGATATCGAATCCCGATGCCGACTCTGCCAGCGTTTCGGTGACCCTTGGGGCTGCCATGGGAGAGTTAGGGCTGGTCGGAGGATTTAGCTATGCCGATGCGACAACGACGGCAGAGGCAACGGTCATCGGCATCGACGCCGGGTCGGGCAATGACAACATTACGAACAATGGAGTAATCGAGGTTACAGCGGAACCAACCGCAAGCAGCGCGAGCATCGGCGTGACGGCTCAGTTTGTAAAAGGGATGGGAGCAGCCGTAGGCATATCCCTGACAGACGGAACGACGAAGGCCATCTCAACAGCCACGGGAATCGCCGGCGGTGAGGGTGACGATACAATCACCAACTCCGGAAGGATTTTGGTGATATCGAATCCCGATGCGGATTCCGCCAGCGTGTCCGTGAGCATTTCTGCTGCAAAAGAGGGGGTGGCCGCAGGAGGGACCTTTGCGGATGCCACCACCACGGCCCAGGCCATAGCAACGGGAATTGACGGAGGCGAGGGCAACGATACCATTAATAACGCAGGAACGATAGAGGTGACCGCAGACTCGAAGAGCAGCAGCGCCAGCGTCAGTGTTTCGGCCCAGGGCGCGATGACAGGCGCAGCCTTGGGCGTATCCCTTTCTGACGGCACGACCAAGGCGATTTCGAACGCGGCTGGCATTAAGGGTGGAGGCGGCAATGATACGATTGAAAACTCCGACAGGATCGCTGTGACTTCGACCGCAGACATTGCCGGGGCGAGCGTTTCAGTGAACCTCGGGGGGGCACAAACAGGGCTTGTGGCTGGGGTGGCTGCAGCAGATGTGACAGCCTCTGCCGAGTCAGCGGCAACAGGCATCAGTGGCGGAAGCGGTGACGATACGGTCGAAAATTTGGGTCAGATGGACGTTACCGCAACATCTACCATCAGCAGTGCCAGCGTTTCGGTCAACGCTGGGGTCGCTGTGACTGGCGCAGCCGTTGGAGCAGCCCTTGCTGATGGCAAGACCGTAACAACATCTTCCGCTGTCGGACTTGAAGGCGGAATGGGTAATGACACTCTCACCAACCGGGGGTTCACTGTCGTCAAGGCCACATCGGAGGTGACAGCAGCCAGTGTGGCTGTGAATCTCACAGGCACAAAAGCAGGACTTGCCGGCGGGGCTTCGCTGGTCGATGGTGAAAACAGGGCAGACGCCTTGGCCATTGGCATCAGCGGCGGAGGTGGGGATGATACAATGAGCAATTACAAGACAGTCCAGGCCGAATCCACTACGACCAGCAAGAGGACGAATGTCTCTGTTACGGGAAGTTTCTCTCTCTACGGAGCCGCTGCCGGGGCTTCGTTTGCCGATGCCACAAACGTTGCGGCAGCGGATGCGAGAGGCATCGAGGGTGGAGAAGGAAGGGATACAATCACAAACACCTCCATGCTGGGTGCGGTGGCCACAACAACGGCTGAAACCAACAGCGTAGCTCTCAGCGTCAATGTAGCCGTCTTTGGAGTGGGACTGGGCGCTTCGCTGGCAAGCGCTGAGACTACAAGTAGCGCCTCGGCAACGGGCATCAGCGGGGGTGCGGGAGACGATAAAATCACGAACATAAGCTCCGGTGTTATTACAGGGACATCCAATGCGACCGCAAAGGCGAAGGCTATCTCCGTTGACATTTCCTATGCAAGTTTTTCTACGGCAGATGCAACCACCACGGCGACTGCAGGATCGGCGGGAATGACCGGAGGCAGCGGTCAGGACTTGATTCTCAATGAAGGGATAATCAATCTCAATGCAACATCTACCGGTGACGGCGTTGCCGGCACCGGATCCATCACAGGGTACGGGGCAGCCAAAGTGGATGTCAATTCGTCAGCAATAACCTCGGGCATCGACGGCGGTGCCGGGGATGATACGATTGACAACAAAAATAAGATCACGAACACGAGCACTGCTACGGCCAGAGGTCGCTCCGTGAGCGTAAATTTGCTCGGTGCGGTCTTCGCAGAAGCAGGAACCCATGCTGAGGCAATAACAACCGGCGTCAGTGGGGGCGCAGGTGGAGATCAGGTCACCAATGATGGCTCGATTGACCTCACCGCTACATCGAATGCCGATCTGAAAGCAGTCAGCGTTACACTTATTGGATATTCCAACTCGGATGGGTCCAGCCTTTCGGAGGCAATCGCAACGGGAATCTATGGCGGTGATGGTGAGAACACCCTTACTAATAAGTCTGCCGGTTCGATCAGTGCGACCGCCACCGCCAATGCCGATACAGCATCGGTCAGCGTGAACCTGGCCGGCGCTGCAAAAGCGGATGCTGGATCCACGGCCTCTGCCGCCTCCATAGGAATGGCAGGAGGGAAAGAGAAAGATACAATCCGGAACGAAGGAACCATCACGCTCAATGCAACCTCTGATACCGATGCGTCAGCCACCGCAGTGACGCTCATGGGATATGGCAAATCCGATGCCAAAGCCATATCCGAGGCAACGATCAAGGGAATCGATGGTGGCGATGGGGTCAATACACTCATCAACATCGGCTCGATTACGGGAAGTGCCACCGCCTATGCGGATGCGAGCAGTTATGACATCCAGTTGGTCGGAGGGGGAACAGCCGCGGCGGGAACAGAGGCAAAAGCAACTGCTATCGGCATAGCCGGTGGAAAAGACATGGAAACTATCCGAAACGAGGGAGCGATCAATCTCACTGCCCAGTCGACCCTTGTTTCAGCAAGCAGATCTCTTAAGATTTTTGGCGTCGGCTTCGCCGATGCTGACGGTGTGGCATTGGCCCTCTCTACCGGAATCGATGGCGGCGAGGGAGCCAACACCATTACCAATACCTCCACTGGCTCAATCACGGTCTCTTCCAATGCAAGCGCTACATCAACCAGTATGACGGCAAATATCGGTGTAGCAGGAGCAAAGGCCAGTACAACCTCCAAGGCTTATTCTGCGGGAATTATGAGTGGTGGCGGTGAAGACACCATCATCAATGAGGGCATCCTGAATGTGAGCGCAACCTCGAGCACATACGCCGTGGGCGGCAATTTAAGTCTTATAGGACTTTCTTCTGGAGCTGCACTCACAGAGGCGATCACCGAAGGAATTGTTGCCGGAGATGGAAAGGATGAAATCATCAATAGGGGAACGATAACGGTGGGCGCAGTCCAGGACAACGATCATCCAATGGCCTATTCGAATGTGGTCAGCGCTTCCATCAGCCTTTTCAACATCTCAAGCGCCACCTTTGGATCGAAGGCCCAGGCAACCGGAATCCTCGGCGGAGGGGGAGATGACGCGATTCTCAATACCGGCACGATCACAGTGGGCGATGACGATTGGATGGCCAAAGGCAGGGGATATGGTTTTTCCGGCAATTTCTTTGAATTTTTTAGCCTGACATCCGTTGGGGCAACGGCCGAGACCATTGCCGCCGGGATCAACGGCGGCGATGGAAACGACACCCTCATCAACGATACGGGCGGTCTCCTGACCGTTAAAGCAACCTCCTATGCTGAGACAGAAGGTGCGGGGGACACCACGTTTGGCAGCCCCGCCTCCTTTGCAAGTTCGACAACAAAAGCCACAGCAACAGGGATGAGCGGCGGTGAAGGAGACGATCTGATCGAAAATAAGGGAGCAATCGATGTCTATGCACACACATTGGCAGACGCCTACACAGATGCATTTGCCGGTTGGGGGAGTCCGCTCGCAGATTCCCATGCCAATGCGACAGCAACGGCTGCTGGAATCGACGCCGGCAAGGGACAGAACGTTGTTGCGAACAGTGGACTCATCAATGTCAGAGCACTTGCGGAGACGAGTCCATACGCAAAAGCCGATTCGAATATCGGTACGAATGAAGCCAAAGCAATATCCTATTCGAAAACGACCGCGTTCGGCATCCGGGCGGGCGATGACGGCAACATCGTGAATAATACTGCTACTGGTGAAATCACTGTTACCGCCATCGCAAGGACCTATGACGCACAGGGTAATGTCACAAAAGCGGAATCCGACGAGAATGCGACGGCAACCGCCGGTTCTGTGACCAGTCCGATAAGCGCCAACGCAGTGGGGATCTCTCTTGGAAACGGCGATGACACCGTCACCAATGATGGCAGAATTACGGTGAGTTCTCTCTCGGACGCCCGGGGATATGCCAACAGCAGCTCCTGGCCCAACCGCGCGCAATCCGATGCGACGGCCTATGCGGCCGGAACTGCCAGGGGCATTGCAGGAGGAGACGGTGAGAACAAGATCACGAACAACGGCCAGGTCATCGTGACTGCTTTGGGCGATGCAAGCCTAGTGACACGCTCCTGGTCGCGTGATCGAACAGCCATTGCGAATGCCACTGCAAACTCAAACGCTGTTGCAACCGGAATCGAGGCGGACGGCAACATCACCAATGCCCTACAGGGAGTAATTACCGTTACTGCCCGGACCACTACGTATGCGGATGCTGACACGAGTGCCGAGACAACAACCGCAACGGCAACCCTGATGTCCAGGGCGACAGGTATTAATACAGCTTCGGACACCATTCGTATGGAACCAGATCGTATCCTCAACGACGGCACCATTAAGGTTAAAGCCCTGGCGGGTGAGGATGAGAATGGCAATCCCCTGAGTATAATCTTCGCCAAGTCCCATCTCTGGGTCGCGGATAGTCATGCAACAGCAACTGGAACATCCAGCGTAGATGCGGCGGGGATTCGTGTCGGAGATAGAGGCGCAGAGATCGTGAACAGAGGGACAATGGAAGTGCTGGCTCGCGAGCGTGCAAATCTTTACGCAAAGGCTTATTCCCGGGACTATAATCCAGACCCTTCCGCGACCTCGACTGGTAACGCCACGGCGGCAGGGATCAAAGGGGGTGACGGCCCATATCGGATTGAGAATGTGGTTGGCGGAAAAATCCTTGTGACTGCCGACGCCAATGCTTCGTCCGACAGCCATGGAGCTACGGATGGACCAAGATATGCCTGGGGCACAAGCACCGCTGCCGCTTCATCGACCGCTTATGGAATCAATATCGGCGATGTAGGATCCTGGATCCGCAACCAAGGCGTGCTTACGGTTGGATCAAAAGCCTCTGCCTCCACCGTATCATGGGCAGACGCCGGTTCAAGTTCTAACGGGACAGCTACTTCAACCAGCACGGCCACCTCCACAGGCTTCGGTATCCGGACAGGCAGTGGCGATGATTCCATCACCAACAAGAAAACGATTTCCGTCACAGCTACGGCTAACTCCTATGCGTATGCTTACGCCGATGCCGATTCTTGGGGGGAGCGAGAAATCTCAACAACAACCGCCCAGAGCAATGCATCGGCCTGGGGCATCCACGCCGGCGACGGACGCAACATCATTGTCAATCAAGGCACCACGACAGTGAAGTCCGTGACGATAACAACAGCAATCAGTGATACTGAGGATGAAGTAGTTGATCGGACAGCGAATGTTCATAACTCGCTATCCGCCATCGGCATTCAGACGGGAAGCGGAAATGATGTGGTGAGCAACTTTGGGACGATCACGACGACAATAACTAACAACGGTGTGTCTACGTTGGGCATCGCCATAAAAACAGGTGCGGGGAACGATACAGTTGTTTTGGGAGAAGTCTCCACAACCACCGGCGAAATCGATCTGGGTGAAGGAAATGATTCGTTAACGTTTAGGGGAGTTCCCCTGGTTACAGGGAATATAACCGGGGGGGCTGGAATTGACTCTCTGGTCTTTGATGGAACCGGAAGCATCGCTTTCACTCCCATGGCCTTTGAAAATGCCATCAAACAGGGCGCCGGCACCTATACCTTGGCCAATCTGCCCACGATGCAGCGAATCGAAATCAAGCAGGGCATTCTCCAGGTCAACAACAATTACTCCATGCCAAATGACAGCACCTTTCAGACCGTTGTGAATGGGGACGGAAGCTTTGGCAAGTTTAAAGTAAACGGAACTACTGGGCTTGCCGGGGATCTGAACGTCCTCAAAGGACCGGGCCCCTTTATCAATGGAACAACGTATGACATCATTGAAGCCCATACTGTTAATAATAGCTTCGGCAATGTCATGCTCCCCAATCCCAACCTTTTCGTGAGCTTCGGGATGAATCAGTTCCCAACTCTTGTCCAGATCGAAACATATGTCAAAAACTTCTCTTGGCTGGTTACTAATCGGGTAGAATGGACTGTGGCAAACTACCTTGACCAAGTCCTTCCCTCTGCCACCGGTGACCTTTCTTGGATTTTGGGTCAAGTCCAGAACCTTTCCCAATCGGAGTACTCCACTGCACTTTCTTCTCTCAGCTCCGACTCTTACGATAACTTCACGAGAACGACTTTTTCCGCGACCCATCGATACACCAAGTCATTGCAGTACCGGATGAACAATGTCCGGTCTTACGCACACGCTCACCAACCAGGCAATCAAGCCCCCATTCTTCTTGCTTATCGGGATTTAGATATGAGCCAGCTTTTTTCCTCCCATGGAGTTTCACAGATCCAAGGTAAAAATGGACTCTGGTTCGATGACTTTGGACAGTGGGGAGATCAGGGAAGCAAGGAAGGATACACCGGCTATGATTACTTCATGAGAGGAGCTACCCTTGGTTTTGATTATGCCTTGACGGATAAGATTATAGCTGGAGTCAGCCTTGGGTATTCACGGGCAGATATTGATCTTGATCACCATCGGGGAAGTGGTTACGTCAAAAGCCTCTATGGTTCGATTTACGGAAGTTACTTTAACAAGAACCTCCACATAGATGGAATCATTTCTTATGGTAAGAACTGGTATGACAATCATCGCCTGATTACGATTGGATCGCTTCAGCGAAAGGTCTCTAGTGAACATGATGGGGATCTTTTCTCTGCGTTTCTTGGAGCGGGTTACACCTTTGATATAAAGAAGTGGTTGATCGAGCCCTTTGCCAATCTTCAATATATCTATTTGGATGAGGCAAGTTTCATAGAAAAGGGAGCAGGTAGTCTGAACCTAAAAGTGAACGGTCGTAAGACGGATTCTCTGGTTTCGGAACTCGGGCTTCGTGTGGCAAGGGTTTTCAAGACCAACTGCGGGAGCCTCATTCCTGAGGTGAGCGCTGCATGGCTACACGACTTTGACATTGATAATCTGATGATCAATGCTTCTTTTGACGGTCCACCAGGGGCCTCTTTTTCGATCAAGGGGCAGGATGTGGAGAGAAATGGGGCTGCCTTAGGTGCCGGAATCAACTTCATTCATAAGAGTGGTTTGTCGACCTCTCTAAAATACAAAGGAGAGTTCCGGGAAAAATATAAATCTAACGCTATTATGGGAGAGATCCGTTTCACGTTTTAGCCTAACAGGTGTCACCTCTCACACTAGTGCCACGTCAACTTAATTCATAATGAGGCAGTTGAGCCGGAACTCCTGTCACCCTCGCTCCGCTCGGTGAGAATAAGGCAGCACCAGATTTTGCGATCAGAAGAAGCAACGAAGGAGGCACATAATGATCAAAATAGTAAAAGCAGGCAACGCGAAAACAAACAATCACAGAGGAAAGGTGACGTTTAGACCATCACTCAAAGGGATGCCGTCCAAATATGCCATCCTTGTTACTGCTGCCAGTGCGCTATTAGCTCCATCTGGAGCTCACGTCCTTGGTTACGATTTGGATGCCAAGAATAATTTGAAGGCATTTGAAGTGTATACCGATCAGGTCTTCGCAGATTTCTCTTGGTTGGTGGTTCAGCTCTGAACTTTGCGTTCGCAGCAAAGAAGGGCTCAAACCTTGAAATAGCAAATAATTTTACATAAGTAAAAGTCTAACCCTTCGCTGAAGCTGACGCCGGGCAAGCTCGCCGCAACTTAGCTCTATCGTTCTTCCCCTCGCTTCGCTCGGGGAAGAATGAGGCAGTTGAGCCGGAACTCCTGTCACCCTCGCTCCGCTCGGGCGAAGAACCAGGAGTTCAAAACCGACCGCTGCGCGGCGGCTCAACTGCCTCATTGGGCATTACTGAACGACCGCTTAGCACCAAAGGATTCACGATGAACGACGCGCGTAATACGTGCCGCAAATTGAGAGAATTGACTCTGTCCTGTGCTGGCGCCTTGCTATTGCTACTTGTCGGTGCCTGTGCTGGCGGACGACATTTAGTAAACATAACTGATACCCCGCCTCCCGGCATTGAACTCGGAATTGAAGTCACTCTGGTAAGTGCAGCCACCGAGAAAGTGGCTGCGCAAATGACACAGGATGGCCGAGTCCATGTGATCGCCATAACCAACGCAGGTGATGCTCTGCATGTCGTGGTTTCAGAGCGGGGCATTGAAGAGAAGAATAAGGTCGGCAGCGACCGACACGGATATTATGAAATACTTGCAATCACAAGTGATGCCAAGGACAGAATTCACCTGGCAATCAAAGACAAGTACTGGATCTGGGATAAGAGCAGCTGGCATCTGGTCGGAAGCAATCGCTGCGCGTTGCTGTCACGTGCTGGAGATTCCGTAGCTTGCATAACGGGGGCGAGTGGCAAGGAACTGGGGACTGCCGCGCAGTGGGGAATCACGGCGTTTGGTGGTGTAGTTATTCCGTTCCGAATCAGGCCGGACAAAGTCGTGATAGCCGAAGCGACCAGTGATGGTTGGTCTTACCGCAACGTTTTCGATTACCACCTGCGATATTCGGTGAATACGGACAACGTGGGCGACGCTGTTCTGTCAGGTGACGCCTCTGGCAGACTACACCTGTTCTTCAAAGCACATGAGAACAATCGCTTCTACTTTCGTTATGCCGCTCTGGCATTCTTTGAGGGCGCAGAGCGTGACATCGAGTGGCGTCAATCAGATGGGCAGACCATCAAGCTCACTAATTCGGAAAGTAAAGCAGTCAGTCTAGGAGAAAAATGGTTTATCCCAGTTAGCCCTCCTTTGCCATTCGCGGTAGATCCACAAACAGGCAAAGCTCTGTTTTTTGCTAGGAAGAGCAGCTTTCTTGCAAGGTGGGTTGATGCCGGGGTAGAAATTCAAGGCAAGGTGTTAGGTCAGCCTGCGCCGCTTCCTGTTCCTAACACCAAACCGAAGCAGCTAGCACCTGCTGGCGATGATCGGTTTCACGCACTCCTCGGCGCCGATCACAGCCTAATCTATGTAACCTACCGCTCTGGAGAATGGTCTGCAATTACCAAGGTCGGTGAGTTCGGTACACCAAGCCTGTTCTTAATCGGCAATGCCTCTATTCAGCTTGCCTCAGATGGCAGACGCCAGGCCTTGGCGATATGGCCAAGAAGAGAAGGGGTCTTGGTCGGTCGCTGGATCCGGCTCAGTAACGGGAAATAGGCGCACAGGCATTGCCAGCAGGCAGAAATGGCAACGTGAACCGGTGTCCAACAAGGCAACCCAGCGGACGTCCTGTAGACGCCGATGATTTCATAGTTCTTCCCCTCGCTTCGCTCGGGGAAGAATGAGGCAGTTGAGCCGGAACTCCTGTCACCCTCGCTCCGCTCGGGCGAAGAACCAGGAGTTCGAAACCGACCGCTGCGCGGCGGCTCAACTGCCTCATTACCCTCAGAAGATACAAATATATCGAAACGGATACTTGACAAAAGCATCTATTGGTTGTACAATTAACCATACAATAGGAGGTACAACCAATGCCAAACGCGCCAAAAATTATACCTATTTCAGATCTTAGGCAAAATGCCAGTGATATAGTGAAGAGTGTTTCATCTTCAAGAGAACCGGTTTTTATTACACAGCGTGGAAGAGCAGCTGCTGTAATGGTAAGCATGGAAGTTTATAGAAACGCACAGCATGAAATGGATATTTTACATTTGCTAGCCAGAGGCGAGAAAGAAATAGCGGCAGGAACTGGTTATGAACTCGACGATGTGCTAAGAGAAGCCGACCTTTATCTTAAGGCTGCAAAACTTTGAGAATATTATTTACGGCCACAGGCCGCCGCCAATTTCTTGAAGCCATTGCCTATATACACAGAGACAAGCCTTCTGCTGCATTATCTTTTCGTCAAAAAGCAGGGAAATCTCTATCCCGGCTCAAGAAGTTTCCTGAGTCGGGAAGGCCGCTTCCAGAGTTTCCAGAACTTTCTTTTCGTGAAGTCATTGTAAAACCCTATCGTTTTTTCTATAAAGTTAAGGATAACGACATCTGGGTAGTTGCGGTATGGCATGGTGCACAATTGCCTGATGAACCAGCAAATTAATGGGTAACAAAATCAATACACCCGATCGCTTCGCTCGGGGTGATTTCAATCGTTAGGCTTTTATGACCCAAAACTTCATAAACTCGAAATTCTTCCGAATCGCCGCCGTGTTATTCGGCCTGTTCTTTCTGGTGGGCGGTGCATTGTCTTTTATGAGCGTTTTCGGACTGCTACCAAGCACCCAGCTCCGAACGACAGCGGACCAGATTTTCGTCCTGCTAGGCGGCCTGCTATTCACCTGCGCAGGCCTTGGCATCTTCACCTTCGGCATAGGAAAGCCGCGGCTTGCGGGCAAGCTTGGCGCGGCCGCTTTGCTCGCGTTCGTCGTTGTGTTCAATTGGATTGCATTTGCCCCAGGTGAAAGGAACTTCACCCGCAAAGTCACAACCAGTTGGACAGGGCCTCTGCGAGAACAGGTAGCACAGCGAGAACAGGTTTCGGAGCGAGAAGGACGTATCGTCTTTGGGGCCTTTTCCCTGTTGATGGACGGCCTTATCCTCTATGGCGTTGTCAAGGCTATGCGGCGCAAAGCCCGATAATTTGTCCAAACCGACGCCGCTTCGGAGCATGTCTTTGGGGGTTAGTTAGCTTTGGTTCAGGTTTCGTTGGGATAGGCAAGTAAAGTTTTGACCCCTGCTGTCAATAGTGGACCCCAAAGCATTCAGGCGTCGAGCAGTCCTTTATAGAACTGTCTCTCAAAGGCAGCCGGTGACAGGTAGCCAAGCTGAGCCTGTTTGCGCTGCCGATTGTAAAACACCTCGATATACTCCGTAATCTCTCTTATCGCCTCCTCGCGCGTTCTGTTCTTTCGGTGATGCACCAGCTCTGTCTTCAACAAGCCCCAGAAGCTTTCCATCGGGGCGTTGTCATAACAATTGCCTTTTCTACTCATCGATGCTGTCATGCCAAACTGCTCAAGCAGCTTTCTCTAGGAAGGAGCACAGTACTGGCTGCCCCGGTCTGAATGATGTATCAAGCCCTTGGGCGGTCGTTTTGCGGCGACTGCGCGAAACAAGGATTTGCTGACCAACTGCTTTGTCATCCGTGCCGACATGGCATAGCCGACAATATCTTTGGTGAAGATGTCCTTATGCCCGGCAAGATAGAGCCATCCTTCGTCGGTCGGGATATACGTTATGTCCGTCACCCACACTTGATTCGGCACCGTCGCCTGAAACTCCTGGTTCAGAAGATTCTCGGCTACTGGATGAGTATGCTTTGAGTCAGTCGTCACCTTGAACTTCTTTCCCTGCTTGCAGCGGATGCCAAGCTTCGTGCGGATCGTCCTTGTCCGGTATCTGCTGATCTCTGTGCCATGATTCCTCAGGTCGTCATGCAGGCGCTCTGTGCCGTACGATTCCCGCGTGCGCTTGTGCGATGCCAGGACTTCTATCTCCAGCCGCGCTTCTTCCTGCTGCCGCCTGCTCGGAGGGCGCTTCCCCCATGCATGGTATCCGCTCTCCGATACATCGAGTACTTCGCACAGCACCGGTACCGGATAGTGGAGTCGCAGCTCCTTGATCATCGCATACTTCCCTGCGACTCCCTCGCAAAGTATGCTGCCGCTTTTTTTAAAATGTCACGCTCCATCTTCACTCTCGCCAACTCCCGACGCAACTGCGACAATTCCAGCTCAGCCGCGCTCAGTTCGCGATAGTTCCTGCCAACCTCTGCTAATTTGCCCTGCCGATGGGCTTTCAGCCAGTTCTGAAGCGTGTTCTCCGAGATAATCAGCCGTCTGCTCACCTCCGCTGCCGACTGCTTCCCTTCTATCACCAAATTGACCGCCTCCTGCCGAAATTCCTTCGTGTATCGTCCTCTCGGAACTCTCTCCATCTACACACCTCCATCTCGTATTTTACCCGATACTTTGGTGTCCATTTTTTTCAGCATATATCAGCCCTTACCTCAACCGTAATAAGCTATCTACCGAACGCCGCGCGGCGGCTCAACTGCCTCATTATCAAGGAATGATCTTGACGTATATGCATAAAACATGCATACTAAAGCATCACATTTGTATGAGGGGTAGAGCATGAGAACCACACTGAACATCGATGATGCTTTAATCGATAGAGCGGCTAAAATTACCGGAATTAAAGAGAAAACAGCACTGGTCAAGCTTGGGCTGGAAGCTCTAATCGCAAGAGAGAGTGGAAGAAGGCTCGCGAAATTAGGAGGAACGGAAAAACAGCTTAAGTCTATACCGAGAAGGGACGCCCTGAAGAATGGTTCTTGTTGATACGTCTGTATGGGTTTCGCACTTGCGCGAAATGCACACCGGCCTCGCAGGTCTACTTAATGATGGAGACGTCGCATGCCATTTCTTTATTGTGGGTGAGCTTGCCTGCGGCAATCTTAAGAATAGAACGACCATACTTTCCCTCCTGGAAGCCCTTCCGATGGCGGCGGCGGCGGAACACGAAGAAGTCCTTGCATTTATTGAGAGTCACAACCTTATGGGGAGAGGACTGGGCTACGTAGATATTCACCTCCTCGCTTCTGCCGCTTTATCGCGATTTCCCATCTGGACGCTCGATAAAAAACTGGCGCAGGTGGCTCACATGCTTGGGGTTAACTACAGGCCAGATAACGATTAGCCGCACCGGACGTGGCGGAACGACGCGCCACTCCGGTGATCATAAGTGTTAGGTTTACAAAATTATCAATAATCACAAAACATATCAGTGCAAATTTCGGAGGTTCCGGTAGGTTCAGAACAGCCAATTCATAATCATGAACCCGAGCAATGCTATTACATAGACCGGACGAATCAGGGCCGGCATTGCCAAGGAAGGACTCCGATGCAGACGTTTCTGGACGGGCTTGCTCTGTATGACCAGTATGTTTATGATACTTCTGAAAGAAAGGAGGCCGCCTAGTTAGTTCTCTTAACCGGAAGGCCTCCTGTAAACACTTTTACTGCGCAGGACAGGTAATAGTCTACCTCCCCCTTGGTTAGAAGTCTGTCCGGCTCAATTGGGGGCTACTTCAAGCCTCTCAATACTATAAGCCCTCGTATATTTCCCTCCGGAAATGGAATAATACCTTAAGATGCTATTCCCTTATAAAGACGACAACCCGACCTATTCATTCCCGTGGGTAACCATAACCATCATCCTCGCGAACATAGGCGTTTTTGTCTGGCAGATGCTCTCGCCCCTGAGCGAGTTGGCCATCGTTTCCCGCTACGGCGCCATACCGTATGCCCTGACCACATTCAATGAGATTCAGCCTATCAGCCCGTTTGCATCTGTGTTTACTTCCATGTTCATGCACGGCGGCCTGTTTCATCTCATGGGCAACATGCTCTTTCTCTGGATATTCGGCGATAACATTGAAGACGCTTTCGGACACGGCCGGTTTCTCCTCTTTTACCTGCTGTCCGGCGTGCTTGCCGTGTACGGCCATGCCCTAACTGATCCGACTTCGCTCGTGCCGCTTGTCGGCGCAAGCGGAGCCGTCGCGGGGGTGCTCGGGGCGTATCTCCTGCTCTTTCCGGGAGCGCGGGTTTCCACGATTGTCTTTTTCGGACTCTTCTGGGTCATCCAGATACCGGCGTTTTATGTAATCGGCCTGTGGGCCGTCGTGCAGTTCATGAACGGCATTGCGAGCACAGCTGCCGGAACTCAGGGCGGCGGGGTCGCATGGTTTGCCCATATTGGCGGTTTTCTGTTCGGGCTGTTGACGGTCAGGCTCTGGCTGCCGGCGCGGCAGCGGCGCTGATTCTCATATTCATCGTCAGGTCAACCATTTTGTGCGCCGCTCCCGTGCAATGAGCATCCATACGGTCTCTGAAAAAACGTCCGGACACAAACGATCGCTTTCATTTCTGCTACTGAGTCATTCGTTGATGAAATTGATGCAATCCGCAAGGAGATTGGGGTAGATCGCGGAGCTCTTATCAAGGTATGGCTTCATGAGCGCATACAAAAGGAAAAATCAGCTGTATCATGATGCTTATGTGAATTTTGAGCGGTCATCGGTCATTAGGCGGTTTTTGATTGTATAGTATAGTAATGAGGGCGCGAACTAAAGAATGGCTGGCGGTTTCCGCTGTTTCTCTGCCTGACGCATAAAAATCTCGGCGTAATGGTTCCCGGCGATCTCTTTTTCCATTGGTGAAGCCTCCGTTGATCCCCCCGCTTCTATCCCGTTCAAATGATTCCGACTGAAGCCTCATAGTCCTTGTAATTTCAATGAGTTAGCGACTACCACTTGACACCACTCACGGCTTTTGTGATATAGTAGCACTCATCAAGGCTGAGTGCTAACAAACAAACTCACAATCATTTCAAGGAGGTTAAAGTATGAAGATTAAGCCGTTGAAGGACAGGGTCGTCGTGAAGTACTCCGACGAAAGTCAGGAAAAGACCGCCGGGGGCATCTACATCCCGGAAAACGCGAAGGAAAAGCCGCAGAAGGGCACAGTGGAAGCCGTCGGTTCTGAAGTAAAAGAACTGAAGGCCGGGCAGACGGTGTTGTTTGACAAGTACTCGGGCTCGAAGATCAAGATCGACGATGTCGAGTATCTGATCGTAAAAGAAGAAGACATTCTCGGAATTATCGAGTAAGGAAAGGGAGGATACTGAACTATGGCAGCAAAGCAGCTTCTTTTTGATGAGGCGGCACGCCAGTCGATTATGCGCGGCGTGACTGTTCTGACCAACGCAGTAAAGGCAACCCTCGGCCCCCGCGGCCGCAACGTGGTCATTGACCGCAAGTTTGGCGCACCGACCATAACCAAGGACGGCGTTACCGTCGCCAAAGAGATCGAGCTCAAGGATCCGTATGAGAATATGGGCGCGCAGCTCGTCCGCGAAGTCGCATCCAAGACCTCCGATGTTGCCGGCGACGGCACCACGACAGCAACGGTTCTCGCCTATGCAATCTACAAGGAAGGCATGAAGTACGTCACTGCCGGGGCCAACAGCATTGACATCAAGCGCGGCATCGACAAAGCGGTCGAAACCATCATCGCCGAGCTGAAGAAGATGTCAAAGCCGGTTGCCGACAAAAAGGAAATCGCCCAGGTCGGCACCATCTCCGCGAATAACGACCCCACAATCGGCGAGCTTATCGCTGACGCCATGGACAAGGTCGGCAAGGACGGCGTCATCACCGTTGAAGAAGCAAAGAGCATGGCTACCACCCTTGATGTCGTTGAGGGCATGCAGTTTGACCGCGGCTATGTCTCTCCGTACTTTGTGACCGATCCGGAGCGCATGGAGTGCAGCCTGCAGGATGCCTTCGTGCTCATCCACGACAAGAAGATCAGCACCATGAAGGATCTGCTCCCGATTCTCGAGCAGACCGCGCGTCAGGGCAAGCCGCTTGTGATCATTGCTGAAGACATCGAGGGAGAGGCACTCGCGACGCTCGTCGTGAACAAGCTCCGCGGCACCATCCAGGTCTGCGCCGTGAAAGCACCGGGCTTCGGCGACAGAAGAAAGGCGATGCTCGAAGATATCGCCGTGCTGACCGGCGGCACCGTCATCTCCGAGGATCTCGGCCTGAAGCTCGAAAGCATCAAGATCACCGACCTCGGCCGTGCACGCAAGATTACCGTCGACAAGGACAACACCACCATTGTCGAGGGCGCGGGCGATGAAGCGAATATCCAAGGCCGCGTCAAGCAGATTAAAGCCCAAGTTGAAGAGACCTCCTCTGACTACGACCGCGAGAAGCTCCAGGAGCGTCTTGCCAAACTCGTCGGCGGCGTTGCCGTTATCAACGTCGGCGCGGCGACAGAGTCGGAGATGAAGGAGAAGAAGGCCCGTGTTGAGGATGCTCTCCACGCAACCCGCGCGGCGGTTGAGGAAGGCATTGTACCGGGCGGCGGCGTAGCATTTATCCGCTGCATCAAGAGCCTCAACGATCTGAAGCTTGATCACGACCAGCAGATTGGCGTCAACATCATCAAGAAATCGCTTGAAGAGCCGATCAAGCAGATCGTCAACAACGCGGGCGTCGAGCCGGCAATCGTTGTCGAGAAGGTGAAGGCTTCCAAGGACCCGAACTTCGGCTATGACGCGTACACCGAAAAATATGTCGACATGCTCGACACCGGCATCATCGACCCGACCAAGGTCGCCAGAACAGCGCTCCAGAATGCCGCTTCGGTTGCAGGTCTGCTCCTGACCACCGAAGTGATGATCACCGAGATTCCGGACGAAGACAAAAAGATGCCCGCAATGCCGGGCGGCGGCATGGGCGACATGGGCGGAATGTACTAAAAACAGCTCGCAACCCGGAAGTCCGCCTTTTGGACTTTGGGATCAAAACACTAATCACCAGCGGGGCGGCCGAATCGGCCGCCCCGTTTTTTTCTCTCGTTTCAATTACTTTTTCACCGATACTTTGCTATCCTACATAAATGCCCAGAAAACTGATATATCTCATACTTTTGTTTGCGGCGATTTCCGTTGCGCTTATTAGCTACCAGCTTCTCGTGCCAACCAAGGACGATTCAGCGGAGGTGGAGGTGCAGATCCCCGATGGTGCCACGTTTCGGGAGGCGGTTTCCATTCTTTCAAAGAGCGGCCTCATCAGGAGCGAAACCCTGTTTGTCGCGATTGGCCGCGTCACCGGCATTGACAAGCGAATCCGCGCCGGCTTCTATGTTTTCAGCGGCAAAGTCGCGCCCTATGACGTGCTGGTCAAGCTCCGGCTCGGCAAGGTGCTCGAATACGAGATAACGGTGGTCGAAGGCGACAGCCTGCTCGAGATAGGCAGGAAGCTTGCGGACGCGAAGCTGATGTCTCCCGAAACCTTCAGGGATCTCGCGTATGGCAAGACTTTTCTTGATGAGCTCAAAATCGGCTCCCGGAGCATCGAAGGCTACCTTTATCCGCAGACCTACCGCTTCTCAAAAGGCACGAAGCCTGCCGTTGTGCTGAGGGTAATGGTGCAGAAGCTGCGCGAAGAGTATACCGAAGAGATGGAGAGCCGGGCAAAGCAGATGGGCTGGTCCGAAAATGAAGTGCTTGCGCTCGCCTCGATCATCGAGAAGGAAGCGGTCGTGGACAGCGAGCGGTCAATCATCTCCGCGGTCTACCACAACCGCCTGAAAAAGGGCATGCCGCTGCAGGCCGACCCCACCTCCATTTATGGGGTCAAGAGCTCGCGCGAGCGCATCACCCGCAATGATCTGCGCCGGGACACCGAATATAACACCTATATCATTCAGGGGCTGCCGCCCGGCCCGATTGCCTCGCCCGGCATCAAATCAATCAGGGCGGCGCTCTATCCGGCAAAGGCTCCGTACATATACTTTGTCGCGAAGAATGACCGTTCTCATTACTTCTCCAGAACGCTTGCCGAACATAACGCTGCGGTTGCCCGTGTCCGCGCCGGCAAGCTGGTAGAGCAGGAGCTGCCGGAGATTGCCGCCGCGGCAGGAGAGCCCAAGGGCTCGGAAAACGGAAAAGACAAATGACAGCGTGCAGAAAGACACGGCAGATTTCAGTCGGCGGCGTTCCGGTAGGCGGAGGGGCGCCGGTTTCGGTGCAGTCCATGACCAAGACCGATACGCGTGACGTTTCCGCCACAATAGCGCAGATCAGGACACTCGAATCGGCGGGCTGCGAGATCATCCGCCTCGCGGTTCCGGATGAAGACGCGGCAAAGGCGCTCGGCCCTATTCGCCGCGAGACGACGATTCCGATGATTGCCGACATCCACTTCGACTACCGGCTCGCG
Source organism: uncultured Nitrospiraceae bacterium (assembly GCA_964392915.1). Taxonomy (GTDB): domain Bacteria; phylum Nitrospirota; class Thermodesulfovibrionia; order Thermodesulfovibrionales; family Dissulfurispiraceae; genus JAAYUK01. Next base: position 21,366 of record CAYMRS010000016.1, on the reverse strand, counting down.
CTTGAGGCAATCGGGCAGGGGGTTGACGGACTGCGGCTCAATCCGGGCAACATCGGCGCTGAGTGGAAAGTCAGGGAGGTTGTCGCTGCGGCGAAAGAGCGCGGCATCCCAATCCGCATCGGCGTCAACGCGGGATCTCTCGAAACGCGCCTGCTCGAAAAATTCGGCCATCCGACTCCGGAGGCTATTGTCGAAAGCGCTGAGGGACATATCCGCATCCTTGAAGACCTCGAATTCCGCGACATCAAGGTGTCGCTCAAGGCGTCCAACGTCATGACGACGGTCAACGCCTACCGCCTTTTTGCCAGCCGCCATGACTACCCGCTCCACATCGGCATTACCGAAACCGGACCGACCTTTCCCGGCGCGGTGAAGAGTGCGGTCGGGCTGGGAATACTCCTCGCCGAAGGCGTCGGCGACACCATGCGGGTGTCTTTGACCGCGCCGCCGGAAGAAGAGGTGCGGACTGCGTACGAGATTCTCCGCGCCGTGGGGCTGCGCCGGCGGGGCGCCGAGATCATCTCCTGTCCGACCTGCGGCCGCTGCCAGGTTGACCTGCGGCCTGTTGCCGAAGCGGTTGCGCAGATGCTCCGGTCGGTCAAAAAGCCGATTACCGTGGCGGTGATGGGCTGTGTGGTCAACGGCCCTGGCGAGGCGCGTGAGGCCGACTTCGGCATCGCGGGCGGCAAAGGCATGGGGTTGCTGTTCAGGAAGGGCAAAGTGGTTGCAAAGGTACAGGAGGAGCAAATGCTGGATGCCCTGATAGCATTGATTAACGAGGAGCTGTAGTTGTTGACCGCCAAGCGCCGGAAATGCTGAATGACAACCCTTGATTTCATCCGCGATGTCCACATTTACCAGCACAAAAGCGGCTACCGCTTTTCGGTCGACGCGCTGCTGGTTGATGCTTTTGTGAAGCTGCCGCGCGCCCGGCGCATTGCCGACCTCTGCGCAGGCTCCGGCGTTATCGGTCTTCTGCTCGCAAAACGGTACCGGTCCGCGCAGGTCACGCTCGTTGAGATTCAGGAATCGCTGGTGAAACTGGCGGAGAAAAATTCCGCACTGAACAATCTGGATGACCGGGTTTCGGTCGTCCATGCCGATATCGGGGAACTGGTGCGCCCAAAGACGGCTGAAGGCACGGAAGCGCCCAACCATGCAGAGACAGCCCCAGATGCGGAAGAACATGCGGCAGATGATAGCCCGCCACCGGAAGCAACACCCGCGCAGGCGTGGTGGTCGTCAATCATTGCGGAGCCCTGCTTTGATCTGGTCGTCGCCAACCCGCCGTTCCGTCCGCTCAAAAGCGGCAGGCTCAGCATCGGCGGCGAAAAGGCGATTGCCCGGCATGAAATTGCGCTCTCGCTGAACGAACTTGTTTCCGCGGCAGCGCGGATGCTTCGCCATCACGGGCGTTTCTGCTTTATCCAGCTTCCTGAACGCCTCGCTGATATTTGCGTTGCTCTTCGGCACAACGGATGTGAGGCAAAGCGCGTCCGCTTTGTTCATTCCCGCATCGCCACTGAAGCAAAGATGGTGCTGGTCGAAGCGGTCAGGGGAGGAAAGCCGGGGCTTGAGGTCGAAAAGCCGCTGATTCTCTACGACGAAAAGGGCAATCGCACGGAAGAGCTGCTGTCGTTTTACGCGCCGGATTATCAGCCTTTGGATGTCTGACCGCGGCATTGTCCGCCCCGAAACCTTCCTGTTATACTCATTTCCATGCGACGCTTGCTTGTCTTTTTAATGATCACCTGCCTGCTGCCGCTGAACTATGCGCCGGCCATGTGTTTTGACGAAGCAGGGAAAAAATATGGCATCAGCCCGCAGCTCCTGCGCGCCATTGCGAAGACGGAGTCGGGCATGCGGCCGCATGCGATGAACCGCAACCCGAACGGCAGTTATGATGTCGGCGTCATGCAGATTAATTCGTTCTGGTTTCCGAAGCTGGGGCTCACTGCCGATCAGCTCAGGGCTGACCCCTGCCTCAATGTGATGACCGGCGCCGATATCCTCGGCAGGTGCATCAAGTCGCACGGCTATGCGTGGGAAGCGGTCGGCTGTTATAATGCTTACAGCCACAGCAAACGGGTGGCCTACTCCTGGCGAATTTACCGGAGCCTCGCGGCGGAAAACCGCCGTGGTCAAACTTCAGCGCAGGAAAGTGCGTCTCAGCAACACAAAAATTCGTCGCTGCACTTCGCGGTGCGGGAACGGGAGTTGTAGATGAGCCTTATTGCCGATCTACTGGCGAAGCTGAATCGTCGGGAACCGTCTGGCGAGGTGCCGCCCGGATTGCGCCGTGTTGTTGAATCGGACGCTCACCGGCATACGCAGAGGCGCAGGATTGTTCTTCTTTCGCTCGTTTTACTCGCTGTAGTTGTGGCAGGCATCGCAGCCTTGTTTGCCGCTGACCGGTACATTTCCGCCCCGAAGGCGCCCGTCGCTGCCCGGCAGCCGCAGCCCGCTCCCGCCGTTCCGTCAGCAGAACTCCACGTTCGCGCGGAACCGCAGCAGCAGCAACCCCCTTCCGCGCCGGAGCAGAAGCCGGTTGTGCAGAAGGCGCAGGCACAGGAGCAGACAGTCCCCGAACTGCCGCGTGCTGAGAAGCGCGCGGAGAGTGAGGCAAAGCCATCGAGGACCAGACCGGCGGAGAAGCCATCGCAGGGAATCCCGGACCACAGAGCGGAGCTGGAGCTGCACCTCTACACTGCAAAGGCGCATGAGGCGAGGCGTGCGTATCAGCAGGCGCTTACCAGTTACCGCACGGCGCTGGAGTTCGATCCCAAAAACTTTATCATTCTGAACAACATCGCGGGAACGCTTCTCCGGCTCGGCTCGGCGGATGAGGCAGCGCGGTTCGCGCGGCAGGCGCTCTCTGTGCGTCAGGACTATGTGCCCGCGATGATCAATCTCGGAGTCGCCGAAGTTCAGAGCGGAAACCTTGCAGACGGGGAGCTATATCTGAATAAAGCGCTGGGCTATGATCCCGGCAACCGGAGCCTGCTGATGAATCTCGGTCTGCTGCATGAGCGCCGGGGCAATCCGGAGCGGGCCGCGTCGTTTTACGCGAAGCTTGCCGAAGCGCGTGACGTGCAGGGGCAACTGGGTCTGGCGCGGATCTCGGAAAGACAGGGACGCGCGGCGGATGCGGCGCGCTACTATCGGGAGCTTCTGCAATCCGAAGGCGTTGATGCGGCAACGCACCGTTTCGCGAATGAGCGGCTGAACGCGCTTGGGAAGTGACCGCAAGCGGATGGCAGGAAGCAAATAGGACTGGATAAACTCGCAAAAGCCACAACGAGATCCAGGTCATACCTTATATCAACGGCAATCGAAAACCTTTTGAGAAAGAATGAGTGGCAAATTGCCGCTACGATGAAAGGACTTGAATTGGCGGACCCGGGCGTGTGAATGGGACACGCGAGCTTATTATCGCCGGGACGCCGTTCATTATTCCCTATCGCGTAAAACATAATTCCATCATTAAAATTCTGCAAGTTCTTCATGGCGCAAGAACGTGGTCTGCTGAATAGGCTCGTTTTTGCTTGAACGGTTGACTCTTTTCTGGCCGCTTTCAACACAATAGAGCGAATACCCGTAAAAAGCTACGGTCTCCCCGGTTCGATAACCTTAATCACAACGCTGCTGCTGACCCAGAGAAACTGGCCGTCACCAGTCCGCACTTTATACCAGACCCTGCCGGTCCGCTGCTCCGCGACCTGTCCGGCTATGAGATAGCGCTCGCCTCTTCTGGCGGTAAATACTATCGGTGCTTCGGTATGCGGCTCTTTTCGCAGGTTGGCCCTGCCCCCCGGTACAACAATGCTGTCTTCGCCGACGGGCAAGGCTTCCGCGCTCTGTTGAGCAGTTGGGGAGCCGCGTTCGGCTTGCGGCGGCGTGCCGGAAAGAGAAGGTCCGGCGTATTTGACTCCGGCAGCGGCTGCGAGAAGGAATACAATCACCATTGCGGCGGCGGCAGCCGTTTTCATTGACAGACCGGCCGCCCGGCGCGGCGCGTCCTCCAGATGTCTGACGGCATGTTCTACATGTTTTGCGCGTATCAGACGGCTTCCGCTCACAAACGCAGCCATCAGCGCGCGGGAGGCGGTCAGGTTGATCAGGCGCGGCACGCCGCCAGAGTATTCATAGAGCCGTTTTTTCGCGCTGTCGTCAAAAATAGCTGCCTGCGCTCCGGCTTTCATCAGGCGATACAGCAGATAATCTGAGGTCTCATCAAGGGAAAGCGGCGCAAGGCTCGCACGCACAGAGATGCGTTGATTGAGCTGTTTGAGCGATGGCAGGAGAACACGGTCCCTGAGCTCCGGCTGGCCGATAAGAACTATCTGAAGCAGTTTTTCTTTCTCGGTCTCGAGATTCGACAGCAGGCGAAGCTCCTCAAGCGTATCGTCAGGAATGTTCTGCGCTTCATCAACGATGACGATGACCCGCTTTCCGGATAAAGCCGTTTCGACAAGAAAGTCCCGGAAAGCCCTCAGCACATCGTGCTTTCCGGCGGTGCGCGCCTGAACGTCCAGATCTTCGAGCACCGCCGAGAGAAACTCCCCGGGCGAAAGATTGGGCGTCATGATGAGCGCTATCTCCGCGCGATCTTTCCAGTTGTCGATGAATACTTTCAGAACGGTTGTCTTGCCGGTTCCCGGCTCGCCGGTGGCGAGGAAGAACCCTTCTTTCTGCTCTATCGCATAATTCAGCGAAGAGAGAAGCTCATTATGGAGCTCCGAGGGATAAAAATAGTGCGGGTCCGGAGGCATGCGGAACGGGTCTTCGGAGAGGTTGAAAAAACCGAGATAGTCGCCGCCCACCGGCTTACCCCTTGCCGACCTTCGCGATCAGATCATAAATCGGCAGCAGGAGACCGATGATGATGACGGCAAACAGCAGACCGATGACGGTAATCACAATCGGCTCAACGAGCTTGCCAATGCGTTCCGACACGTCGTCGAGCTTCTTCATGTAGTAGGTGGAGAGAAAGGTGAACTGGTCTTCGAGGTTGCCGGTGGATTCCCCGATATCGACCATCCGCAGCAGCAGCGGCGGAAATACCGGGTGGCGGCGCAGCGAGTCCGAGATGCGGTTGCCGAACGTGACATCCTCTTTTGTCGCAACAATCGCGCGGCGGAAGACTTCACTGCCGATGACATCGCCGAGAATGCCGAAGCAGCGGTCAATGGTAATGCCGGCAGTTATCAGAATGCGCATCTGCTCGGAAAAAAGCGCGAGCAGCTTGTTGTAGACAACCAGCTTCACCACGGGCAGGCGAAGCGCAAGCCGGTCAATAGAGTATTTTGTTGCGGGATTGCGCTGCATGAGCTTGACCACCGCATAGACAAAAAACGGCGCCACTAGGACAAGATACCAGAAGGTCTGCATGAAATCGCTTACGACCATGAGCATGCGCGTCACCAGAGGCAGCTCGACTTTCATGTCCCGGAAGGTACTCAGAATCTTCGGCAGGACGTATGCCAGCCAGAAGACGAGCGCGCCGGTGGTCGTGACGATGGCGAACGCCGGGTAAATCATTGCGCGCTTGATGGACTCCGACAGATCTTCCATTTTCTGCAGGTGTGCCGCGATGTCGGACAGGCTGCGGTCGAGCCTGCCGGTCTCCTCGCCGATGCGGACAAGCCGGATGAAGATGTCCGGGAAAATGCCCCGGTGCAGGGCGAGAGCATCGGAGAAGCTCGTGCCACTTTCGATATTCCGCTTCAGATCAGTGATAACTGACTCGAAAAAATCGTCTTCGATGGTGGTGGTGATGTCCTGCAGCGCAGTCAGAAGCGGAATGCCCGCCGCGAGCATGACCGAAAGATTGTTCGCCAGTTCGATGATGTCCGGCCGCTTAATCCGCCGGGCGCGATACCAGCGCCGGAGGTCAGCCATGAAGCGGCTCGACTTCCGGATGCTGACGATATAGAGGCCTCTTTCCGCCAGATTGCTGTAGACGGTGCTGACCTCGTCGGCCTCAAGAAATCCTTCACGCTGAGCGCCGGTTGCATCAACCGCCTTGTATGCGAAATAGTTCATCCGGCGACTCTCAGAACCTCTTCAACCGTCGTAATCCCTTCAGCCGCCTTGAGTAGCCCGTCGAGGCGGAGCGGCCGCATGCCCTTGCGGATGGCGGCGTCCTTGATATGGCCTATCGAGGCGGAGCTGTAGATCAATTCGCGCATTTCGTCATCCACAACGATCAGTTCACCGATGCAGGTTCTTCCGAGGTAGCCGGTGCCGCCGCACTGCGGACAGCCGGCGCCGCGCATCCCTCTGCGCGCATCGGTGAATCCGGCTTCCGCGAGCAACGTGCGTTCAGCTTCGTCAAACACGCATTCCTGCCTGCAGTGAAAACAGACCTTGCGGATAAGCCGCTGCGCGAGAATGGCCAGCAGCGAGGACGACATGAGAAAACGGTCAACCTTGAGGTCAAGCAGGCGCGGAATTGCGGTCACCGCGTCGTTCGTGTGCAGGGTGGTGAGGACGAGATGACCGGTTATGGACGCGCGGACCGCTATTTTGGCGGTCTCCTCGTCACGGATTTCGCCGATGATCATGACATCGGGGTCCTGCCGCATGAAATTCCGCCCGGCCAGTGCGAAGTCATAGCCCACCTTTTCGTTCACCTGCGTCTGTTTCACGAAGCTGAGCTTGTACTCGACGGGATCCTCAACGGTGATGACGTTTCTTTCCAGAATGTTCACACCCCGCAGCGCCGCATAAAGTGTCGTCGTTTTGCCGCTTCCGGTCGGTCCGGTAATCAGGATAATACCGTGCGGCTTGGAAAAGAGGGAACGGATATGGTCGGCATCCCGCTCCGCGAATCCGAGGCGTTCCATCCGGGGCAGATCGCCCGTGCCGGCGAGAATGCGGAGAACGACATTTTCGCCAAATATCAACGGTATGGTCGAAACGCGGATATCATAGTTTTTCGAGAGAAACGGAAAGCTGAAGGATCCGTCCTGCGGAAGCCGCTGCTCGGCAATGTCAAGCTGCGACAGAATCTTGAAGCGCGAGGTTATGCCGCTTGCGGCTGTTTTGGGAATACAATGGCCGTTCTGGAGAACACCGTCGATCCGGTAAAACACATTCACGGCGGTCGCTGCGGGGTTGACATGCACATCGGTGGCATTGCGCCGGATGCCGTCCATGAGGATCGCTTCGGTCAGGGCGCTGATGTTCTGGCCGCTCGCCGCGTTTGCCGTTTTTATCTCGGAGACAATCTCCCCGATGCGCTTCTGAATCGGGTTGACGAGAAAGTAGTATGCCCGCTCAAGGGCCTCGAAGAAACTCTCTCCATCAACCATCGATACCCTGGGCTGGTGTTTTACCAGGCGCGTTGCCGCGTCGAGCGCAAGAATGTTGCTCGGATTGGTGATGCCGATATGGAGCAGGCCGTCATCGACCGAAAGCGGAATGAACTGGTTTTTTTCAGCTACGTCTTTCGGAACAAGGAGAAGCGCATCCTCGGCAATAACAAACTCGGACAGATCCACGAAAGGAAAGCCGGACTGCTCCGCGAGGATATGTCCCATCTCTTTCGAAGAGACAAAATTGAGCTTGATGAGAATGTCGCCGAGGAGATCGCCTGTCACGCGCTGCTGCATCAGGGCGACCTGAAGCTGGCGCTCGGTGATGAGCTTCTTCTGTTTCAGCAGGTCGCCGATGCGGATAGGAGCCGCCTGTGCCATAGGCTATTTTGACAGAAGCACCGGCTGGAGGATGACCACCAGCTCGGACTTGTGGGACATCTTTACGCGCTTGGTGAAGAGATCTCCGACGAGCGGAAGACTGCCAAGACCCGGCACTTTATCGTCGGTAATCTGTTCTTTCTGGTCAATAAGCCCGCCGATGACCACAACCTGCCCGTCCCGCACCTTGACGGTCGTGCTCAGCTCCCGCAGGTCGACGGTCGGCAGGGAAATCGTCGCCTGATTCTGCTGGGCGTTGCCGAACGATTTGTCCTCAAGGCTGACGAGATTGGAGATAATGGGCGTAATGGTGAGCGTAATATCGCCGTTCTCGCACACAAACGCAACAAGCCCGATGATGATGCCGGACAGCACATTGCCCTGCGTGATGGTGTAGGTCACAAGATTGTTTGTTGTGGAGGAGTTGACGGTCGTCTCGACCTTGGCAATATAGTTGGTATTGCGTCCCACGCTCAGCAGCGCTGACTGGCCGTTCATGATGCTCACGCGCGGGTTGGAAAGCGTGCGGAGTTCACCCTGCTCCTGCAGGGCGGTTAAAATTCCGGCGAAATTGCTGCCGGTGATGCCGACGTTGAACCCCGGTTTGCTGAAGCCTGCCTGCGGGATTGCGTTGGGAACGACAGAAATGCCGGCGAGATTTCTGGTTCCGGGGTCAAGCGTGAAGCCCGAGATGTTCCCCATGTTCAGGTTTGAGCCTCCGATGGTGCCAAGACCGCTCCTGTATGCGACAGCCGCCCAGTCGATGCCGAACTGGTAGTTGTCGGAAAGGCGGACCTCGACGATTTTCGCCTCGATCTGAATCTGCCGTCCTATCACTTTCTTGATGGCTCCCAGATACTGATCAACACGCTTTAGATGCCGCTTGGTCGCGTTGACGACAATGGTGCCGGTAAGCCGGTTTATCGTGTACGACTCCTGGCCTCCCGCCGGTCCGCCCGTCTGCGTCTGCGGCGATGCCCTGAGAATCGTGGCGAGAGACTTGTCTATCGCATCCCAGAAATTGAACGCCGTCTGGTCGCTCTTGGAGCTCTGCGAGACATTGCCGCGAATATTGGCGGCGCTCGCTCCGGCGGATGACCCGCCCGAGCCGGAACCGGAAGACCCGCCCGAGCCGCTGCCGCCGCTCAGGATGTCGCCGCCGACGTCGGTGGTGTATGTCTGGATGATGGCGGGATAGCCGAGTTCAAACACGCGCGTTTCGTATGCCCGCACGAAGAGCATGTTGTTCTCAATCGTGTAGAAGTAATCTACCGCGGAAAATATGGTGTCAAGAGCATCCTTTGCCGTGACGTTTTTAAGGGTCATCGTAACAGGATAGTCCGGATTCACGTCGCGCTCGAGAATAAGATTGAGTCCCGTAGCATGCGCGATGACATGCAGCACATCGCGCAGCGGAGTGTTGCGGGCAGTCACATCGATGATGCGGGTTTTCAGGGGAGAGAGCTCTTCCGTTACCGGGGACAGTTCGGGAATTGCGGGTTCAGGCAGCACGGGCCGCGGCGCCTGAACGCTGCGTGTGTCGGGAGGGATCTGCACCTCCCGCTTGATTTCTTTGGCTGAGCAGCCGGCCAGAAGCACCGCAAGCAGAATCATAAAAAGCATGGAGCCTGGTGCGGCGACCTTGAATCTTATTCCAGTGCGAGCCATTCCTGTCCCCCTTTGGACTTCAGTAACACCCGTTTTTTCTCGATTCTCATGACGTGGGCGCCATCGACGCTCTCGCCCTCCGTTACGACTTTTCCGTTCAGAATTGCCAGCCTGCGCGTATTGTTAATCAGAATAAATGAAAGAGCAGGCGCCGCCTCACCGCCAGCCGGTGCGAGAGCGGCGAGCGGTGTGCCGGGATACCCTTTTCCATCGGGCCCCGTTGCCCGAAACGGATTGGGCAATGAAACCGCCTGCTCCGGCTCGCGGAGAGACAACAGGGCTCCCTCCTCGGAAAGCGCTATGAGACCCTGCTCCCGGGGAGATACCGGCGGTGAAAAGTTGATAAGCTGCGCCAAGAAGAAACTCGCCACAAGGGCTGCAAATGGAATGGCAACCATCAGCAGAAACCGGGAGCGTCCTTTTCCGGCGATCATTGCGGCTGCCCTCCCTGCTGATACATTCTCGGCAAAGCATTCGGCACGCGAAGTAGCCCGTGAATAGTGATTTTCGGGGCGCCCTTGCTCTTGGCGTCAGCGCGCTCCACCGCGACAGAGATGGTCGTAAATGCGGGCAGGCGCAGACTGCCGAGAAAGGTCAGATTATTCACAAAGCGGGAATAATCGTGCAGGGTATCGGTAATGGTAACCGGTATCTGCAGTTCATCCCCCTTCTGTTCTATCATGGTGACACTAATTTCCGCAGACCCGAACCGCGCCTTGATATCATCAAGACGCAGCATGAGCAGGGATTCCGTAGATACCGGCGCGGCCGGCAGCATGGAGACAAGCAGAGCGGTGTTGGCCTGCATGTTCTGCGCGGAGCGGTCTATCCGCTCTCCGGCGGTGCGCGCAGCCTGGAGACGCGCGGCTCCCTGTTCCAGCGATGCTGCATACCGGCCCAGCACCAGAGCGACAAAGACAAGCAGGGCGGCGGCGATGCCGATGATGAGCATCCGTACAAGAAGGCCGCGCAATTTAATCGAAATGATATCCATGGGCTATTTGACCGACTCCTGCACCGGGGAGCGAAGCGTTACTTCAAAAGCGCGGCCTTTCAGCTCCATTTTTTCCGCCACAATTTCTGCGCCGGGACTCTCTTTCGCGATCTGTTTCAGGCTGACGAACGTATCCTGCATGGCGCTGAATTTCTCACCGGCAAACGTGCCGCGCAGGGTAACCAGCAAGAAAGCCCCGTCAGCGTTCACTTTCAGTGCTTCAAGATTTACATCCTGCATGCCGGTGCCGCCGATGACCGCCAGACGAACGAACGGACGTGAGAAATCCGGCGCGGATTCAGCGCTCCGGAGAAACGCGGTGAGCCGGCTCTGCGGCTGATAGGCGGCCCGCTGTCTTTCATACTCGTCCGCTTTCGGCTGAACGCGCGTCAGCTCGGCCTTCAGGGAATCAATGCGTGCCCGGACCGAAAAGATTTCCGCAGTCCGGTATGCCGTCAGCGCGATCGCGAGGCACGCGACCACGCAGAAAAAAACCGTGCACGCGACCAGCAGTTTCCTGTCGCGAAGGTACGTGCAGTAAGCTTCCGGCAGAACAGACATCTGCTTCAGGGCGGCTCCGTGCAGAAGGGCTGCCACCGGGACGAGAAAGGCAGTATCCATGCCGGAAAAACGGTCAAAAACATCCTGCGGGATTTCCGGGCGCACAATTAGGTCGGCCAGAAGTTCGCGGTCGGGCGCGGTGCCGATGAATACCGCCTTTGCCGGATTGAGCCGGAGCGACTGTCTGCAGTAGTTGACCGTCATATTGATATTCTGGATGTCGAAGGCGGTGTATCCCGATTCCGCCGATTCGAGCTGCCTCACAAACAGCAGAGCATTATTTTTGACCAGAAGGATGGTTTTTGCCTGCGGGGTCGCGGCAATCAGAAGCGTCGGCTGATCATCATCAGCATCGGCTGCAAGCCGCGAAATGGGCAGATACCCCGGCAGGAGACTGACGATGGTCTTGTCATGCCGGACAAAGAGCGAGGTGATTGGAGAGAGTTCAGACTCTTCAATGGCGCAGATAAATCGCTCATCCATTTTTCGGCCTTCATGAGCCACTTCGCCGGTGCTGATGGAGAAATAGGCAAACCGCTTCAGGTCGGGAAAGCGCTTGCGAATTTCCGCTTCCATGATTTTTTTTGCTATCTTCTCCTTGAGCGGGGGCACCAGCATCGAAAACTGATAAGCATCATTGAAATCAGCAGTAACCAGAAAAGATTGCACCGGTTCTTTACTGAGGTAGTGGTCGAAATCCGGGAGAGGAACAACAAGAGTTTTTTTGAGCGTTACGGTGTTGCCGGAGACTTCAGCGTATACAAGCCTGACTGTTTCATGTTCAAAATGCGCGACAACGCTGACTGCCAATGAGCCTCCCCCGCATGCTGTCGAGCTTATCAGTACACCCGGTGCATAATGTCCGTTATTATATAGGAATTCAGCGGGAGAATCTACCGTGGCGGTGCTTCATCCAGAGAGGGTTGCAGGCTCCATCGCGAAAACTGAGAACGGTTGTGCGTCCGGCGATTTTGATCGAATGCGCAATGAGGGAGAGGCTGCCGTCCCTGGCATAATATTTGGAACCGGTTACTTCGATTTGTTCTCCGGAAGCAAAAGTAATTCCTTCCTGCGTGAGATACCAGCGGGGAGCGATAACCACATGGTATGTCTTCGCGTCGGTATTTACCCGGAGAACCGCCGGTCCGCGCTTGTAGACGCCGACATCCGCTATGACACCCCTGATCGTAATCTCGGTGTTTTCATCATATCCCGGGACCGCGTCGTTCTCTTCAGCCGCTCCCGCAAGGCAGAAGCAGACAAGAGTGACGGCAATCGTGAGAGTGATATGTTTGAACAGGTTCATTGCAGCCCCCCGGATACGAGTCAGCGGCTGTTGTGAAGCACAGCCGCTGACTTCATTATACCTTTCTTTATACGCGGGAGCGACTTAGAAACAACCGCCGCAGCATCCCCTGCCTTTGCCCATGCCGCCTCGCATGCCCATGCCGTATCCCGCAATACCAGCTGCCTGGGCCTTTTTCATGAGATCGGTCTTCAGCGTGAATATCTCCTGATGCTTCGCGTTAACAGCATCCCAGTTCGGGGTTTGCTGGTTCCGGAGGCTCCACATCTCCTGATGGAGCTTGTAGATCTTTTCACGTTGGGCAGCGGTCTCTTTCTGGAATGCTTCCTGCTTTGCTGCCTGTTCCGGCGTCAGGGTTGCCGCTCCGGCCCCGGCCTGCATCGGGCAACAGCCTGGCCCCATGCCTTTGCCCAACCCCATTCCTCCTGCTGCCAAGACGGTGCCTGCAAATGCGAGCGTCAACACGATTGCCACAACAACAAATCCTTTCGTTTTCATACGTTCAACCTCCTGAAGTTTTTACTTTCTTTTGTTATAAAAGCAATCACTGTGCCACGTAGGAGGAATGTCTGAATATCCCGATAAATCAGCGGGGTAATGTTCTGAAAATGATCGCGATGCCTTCAACGCACTCTCAGGCAGTGCAAATATTGCACGTTTTTATGCAAGGATTGCATAAACAGCAGGGTTGAAAAGTGACATACTCACGGGAATAAATTCCCGTGTATCTCGAAACTACTGAGGTGCGAGAGCTTCCTGCTTCTTCGAGCGGACTTGCTGTATCGAGAAAACCGATACAGCAGCGGCCCTTCTCTCCGCAGGCGTAACTTCGGGCGTGTCCCGCCCTATAACATCAATATTTACCGCCGCATTGTGGTCCCGGTCATGCACTACCTTGCAGTTCGGACATGCCCACACCCGCTTGCCATTCTCACTTTTCGCTAATATACGCTGGTTGCTATCTTCGCCGTCAGGCCTCCCAGCATATTGGTATAGCTCCCCAGTTCGTTGTCGTACCAGCCGTAAATGACCGCCTGTGTTATGGGTACTTTCATCGCGGTTGCCACATCTGCCGGAATCTGAATCCCCGAGGATTCCATGAAAGCCCGTAGATCAAGATTCACAACGGCAGTGCGTGTGTGCGTCTCATTTCCTTCAATAATCGTAGCCGGCCCGAACATGCCGATAATATCGGACGAAACATTCTGTTCCTCCGTGAATTTGAGAAAGCCCCGGGGATCTTTCTGTTCCGCGTCACGGTAAATGCCGTTGACAAGTTTTCTGTTGATGGCCGGGTTTTCGCTTTCATCGCGCAGCGCGGCGACCAGAATGATGAGCGAACCGGTGGCAACCGGGACGCGCACCGACTCGGCGATAAATCCGATTTTCGTCATCTCCGGAATGACGAGCCCCAATGTTTTTGCCGCTCCCGTCGTTGTGAGGATGATGTTGTTGAAGATGCTCCGGTTTTTCCTCAGATCTTTCGCCCCCTCGCCCGGAAGCCGGTCCAGGACCTCCTGCGAACCGGTGCTGCCGTGCACGGTCGCCATCGAGACGCTCAGCATCTTCTCCGCGCCGAAATAGTCGAGGAGCGGCTTAATCATGTAGGCAAGGCAGGTTGTTGTGCAGGATGCCCCCGAAATGATCATGTGATGTTTCGGATCGAAGTCGTCGTCATTGATGCCGAGTACGAGCGTCTTGGCATCGTCCGGAATCTGCACCCCTTTTTCTTTAATCTTGAACGGTGCCGAGACGATAACCTTGTCCGCGCCGGCTTCGATATGTCCGCGGGCGGCGCCTCCTTTCGTGTCAGGCATCAGGGTTGGATCAGTGTACTTGCCGGTGGCGTCGACGACCAGCTTCACGCCGTGCTCACGCCATGGAATGTCCTTAGGATTGCGGGTCTCACGCAGCACCGTCACCGGAATGCCGTCAATAAGCATGCTCCCCTTTTCTTCGTTCAATTCGGTAATCACGCGTCCTGCCTTGTACCCGTGCAGGTATGTGTGAAGCGCCCCATACGTCGAATCCTTTTCGATATACAGCGCGATATCCTGGAGCCGCGTACCGACCTTGCGTCCGATGTTCACCACAATGCCGGAGAAGTGCCGCCGGCCGATATGATGCCACAAAGTCAGCTTGCCGATGCGTCCGAGTCCGTTAATGCCGAGAATCGGCCTCTTTTCCGAGAGCATGTTCACACCGTATGCAGTCATGATCTTCCTCCCGCGGGAATTATTCTCTTACCAACCTTACTTCCTGAGACGGGTGTCTGCCGCTGTAGATGGCGCCCCCGCGCCCGTCAATGCTGAGCAGGTCTCCTGAGACAAGCGCCGCCTTGTTCAGCCGGCAGCTTTTTTCAGCTTCAGAAACCGAAAGTCTTGGACAACCGACAACGCAGGTCTTGCCGAGCCGCCGCGCGATAATCGCCGCATGCGACGTCGAGCCGCCGCGCGCGGTGAGCAGGCCATCCGTCGCGGATATGAGCTGTATGTCATCGGGAACCGTATCAGCCCGGATGAGAATCAGCGGGGTTGAGGGCTCTTGCTTTCTGAAGTGTTTTATGTCTTGCAGGTCGAATACGGCGCAGCCGCTGAGCGCGCCTCCTCCGACCCCGATGCCGCTCGCGCAGTAAGCGGCCGAGAGTTCCGGCGTGGGAATGAATGCAGCAAAGCTCTCACGGCGCATGACCGCCATGTCTCTGGTCTGCAGGATAAAGAGTTGGTCTGCTGATTTCCCTTCGAAGGTGAACTCGATCTCCTGAGCGCTCCATCTTTCATCGTATACAAGGTTTTTAATGGTTTTGAGCAGGGTCGCGTATATCTCGGGGAAGAGCTCTTCAAGCGAGATGTCGTAGGTGCGCTCCTCGAAATGCTTCTGCTCAATCGAAATCGGCAGCGTCTTTACGAGACCCGAAACAATATCCTCGCCCTGCGCTCCAATGGTGAAGTCGCCCCAGAGCATCACCCGGTCCGACAGTTCGCGGGGATTCCGCGTAAAGAGCACGCCCGTGCCGGAGTTGGTGTCGAGGTTCCCGTATGCCATGGCCTGCACCAGCACCGCGGTGCCCCATTGTTCGGAAATGCCGAGTATCTGCCGGTACGCACGCGCTTTCTCCGAATCCCATGACTGAAAAACCTGCATGATTGCCGTCTCAAGCTGCGCGTAAGGGTCATCGCTGATGGCAATGCCGCTTTGCACGATTCTGTCCCGGTACGCAACCGCGACATCCTTCATCTGCTCCGCGGTGAACTGCAGCTTCATCTCGACCTTGAAGCGGCGCTTGAAAGAGTCGATGATGCCATCGAACACATCGCGCTCCATGCCGAAGAACATGCCCCAGCATTGCAGAAACCGCCGGTAACAGTCCCACGCGAACCAGGGCTTGCCGGTCAGGTTGATGAGTCCGCTGACCGTTTCCTCGTTCAGCCCGACATTCAGAAACGAATTCATCATGCCCGGCATCGAGAGCGCCGCTCCGCTGCGGGCTGATACCAGCAGGGGCCGGACCGGATCGCCGAGTTTCTTTCCGGTGCTCTCTTCGAGCCGCTTCAGCTGTTTCAGAATCTCTTCCTTCAGGTGCTCCCGCGCGTAACTGAACTGCTGAATCGCCGGCATGCAGCGAAAAACCTCGGTGGTTATCAGAAAGCCCGGCGGCACCGGAATGCCACGCGCCGCGAGCTTCACGAGATTGCAGCCCTTGTTGCCGAGGTGTATGCGGTCTTTCGTCACCCGGTTCGGCGCGTGAATCGAAGAGACGATTTTTTTCGGATCATAGCTCATGAGCAGATCGAGCTTCACTTCATCGAGCACTTCGGCCTGCTCGCGGAGCGTTCGCAGAATGCTGCTGATGAACGTATCGAGTTGCTGCAGGCCGGGGGAGAGCGCGACAAGGTCGCGGAGCAGTTTTTCGGAGACGGCGCTCACAAAATCATGTTCGTTTTTGCCGCCGCTGTCGCGGTATTTCGGCACAATGCGCTCATTGCCGATCTGCAGAACGATGGGGTGCAGGCTGGCTTTGAGCATGCCGGCGTAGTAAGTGCTCAGAATGTCCTGCACTCCCTCCGAAAAGCCTCTGAATATGTCGATATACTGCGAATACGAGAAGCGGCGCACCTCGAGCGCGCCGGAGAGCAGTTCAAGCGTGCTTTCAAGACGGTGAGATGAGATACCGTCGAGCTTGAGCGCGTGAAAAAAGAGCTTCGTGTATTTTTCGATCTGGTAAAGGGTCGCCCGGGTGATGAAGCGGAGCGGGAAAGTCCGTATCAGCTCGTCGAACATCGTGTTGGCATAGTTTTCGAGCCGGAACGTGAGGGCAAGCGCGTTGAACTTTTTCTCGAGGTATCGACCGTACATTGAGGGAATCCCCGCCGCAACATGGCGCTTGCGGGCAATGTCCTCGATGGCTTCAAACTGTTCGCGCGAGAGAATTATCTCCTTCAGGCGGTCGAGATAATGAAGTGTTGCCGAAAGTCTTATCTGGATGCTCTCGCTGTCGAGAGCCGCAATCAGATCACCGCAGGGCGGAAGACTCATGCCTCCGGAGGCAGCCAGCTGTTCTTTCAGATCGTGTGTTCCAAGACGGTATTTCTGCCAGAGCAGTTGATAGAACTGTACTATCAGGAGCATGCGCGTGCGCTCTCTTTCCGCCACAGGGATCTTTTCAACGCACGCGCGCACGGCGGCATCGGAGAACGGAAGCAAATCTGAGGCGCCCTGCAGGTTCAGCACGCCGAACAAATCTGAAAACAGGCGGTGCAGATCGGCAACAAAGGGGCCCTCGGGATCTATGCTGCCGAAGACATCTTCAGGCAAAAACGCCTTCAGTCCGCTCTTGTCCTTCGTCCGCCAAAACTCAATCGCGGCCTCGATAAAGTCAACCATGATGGAACTGCTCTCGACATGGCAATGCTTTCTGAGAAAACGCACAAGAGGATCCCGGGCGCCGGTTGCGTCGTCCAGGGCGGTTGAGACCTCCCGGAGCGCTCCTTCGGCGTTGATGACGTTGAAATAGGCGGGAAATGCCTTTGCAAGCTGCTTGATGAGATGGTACACCGGCCCTATATCGCTGTTGAGCAGGCGAGTGATGTCTTTCTGGAAGAGATCGGTATCATTGATATGCACGCCGCCGAGCCGCAGATGAATCAGCAGCGCGGAGAGAAGCGACTTCGACCATTTCGGACTCTGCTCAATCAATGCGAGCCAGACGCGGATATTCCTGACATGAGCCTTGTTGGACTTCACCTGCCAATCGTCAGAGATGCCCGAAATCTCGGGCCGCTGGAATCCGAACGAAATGATGAACTGATTGAACCACTCCACCAGAGCGCTGTTGCCGAGGGCGTATAAGCCGGTTCCGATAGTCTGAACACAGTGCAGCGTCGCTTCGGGAAATATCCTGAAGCTTTTCCGCAGAATTTCGAGCGGCGTTGCGAGGGCGCTTTTGAGCGTGTCGGGCTGGCCGGCTTTCATGATGCGCGACACGGTTCTGCCAATCTCTCTGATGGCGTCTTCATGAATACCCGCAAGACCCTGCGACTCCAGAACCTTGAGCAGATAGGCAATCTTCAGCGCTCCGTCTCCGTCTGACGGCAGGCGATCGGCATTTTCTTCATAGAACTTGACAATCTGCAGATGACTTGGGAGGGCAAGCAGGTCATGCAGGCGGCGGTTTTCATCATTGTGCGGTTTGTTGCCCATCGTTTCGAGATGCAGGAGCAGGCCGCGAAGGTTGTCATGGGAAACCGGCTGCATCAGTTCTTTCAGCTCGGACAGCCGCGGCCTGAATGCGGCAATGTCATCAAACCAGAGAACCGGATCCTCCTCATTCAGCCAGTAGAGATATGTTTCACGGAATACGCGGTCGAGCAGGGCGTTCAGCTCACCAAAAGAACATTCCTCCGGCAGCTTTTCAAGGATGTATTGCGCCAGACGCTTCGGAGGATGCGCATTCGTGACGACTATCAGAAAGCGCTCCGCGTCAAGCTGCAGCATGCGCGAAAACGAAGATGTCAGCAGCGGCCAGTAGTCTTTGCGATCTCTGCTTCCGTCCAGAAGAATCTTCTGCAGGTAAAACAACAGGGCATCCATGCCCTTTCTGCAGATTGTTTTATCCTGCATCTCGATGGATTCAAAAAGGATATCCGTCACGGCCTGCATTGCATCCAGTCCGTGCGGGTCGGCGTCATGCAAGAGGAAATTTTTCAGGGCATACGAACGGAGATCGTCGAGGATGGCATGCCAGCGGCGCGGTGTGCGGGCCAGCTCGAGCCGGAGCGCCTCAGCCGCGGGCAACAGTCCGGGATAGTCCCTGACGGTATCGCAGAGGATTCGGTACTGTTCGGAAACCGGTTGAGAACTTTCAGCGGCCATATCGCTTACCTGCCCGATTGCGGGCGGATGTTCGGAACTTCCGGAGCATCCGTCAGCGAAAATAAGCGCGACAATATGCGGAAATGTGAGGGATTATCTGAATCGCTCATGTCGGATACGATCAATCGCGCCCTTTATCTATAGTGTAACAGGAAATCGCGCAATTGCAAACACTAGTCCGGGAAAATAGGGTGCAAGCAGCGGGAAGTGAGAAGGAGTGGGGACGGAGGCATATGTGGGCGGCCTCAGAGGAAAGTCTGATTTGACTCGGTTTCAGGCGGTTCATTACTATAAAACTATTCATATGAGGATTTTCATGATGGAAACCGCAAGCGAAAGAAAAACCGTCAAGATTCGCCTGAATGGGCGGGACGTGGAGTGCCCGGAAGGACAGACTATACTGGAAGCCTGCCGCGAGGCTGATATTTTTGTGCCGACGCTCTGTAACGACAGACGCCTCATTCCATTGGGCGCGTGCAGGCTCTGCATTGTCGAGGCACGAGGGTATGCGATGCCTGTTGCATCGTGCTCAACCCCGGTGCTTGAAGGGTTGGACATCATTACCGAAAGCGATGAGCTGACACGGCTCAGGCGGGCGACGCTTGAGCTTATTCTTGCCGGCCATCCGAACGACTGCATGTGCTGCGAAAAGGCCGGCCGGTGCGTGCTGCAGGAATTGGCATATATATATGGCCTGACGCCGCCTCCCGACGCGCCCCGGCATGATGCCCTCCCGGTTCAGGATGACAACGAATCGATCATCGTTGATGTGAACAAGTGTGTGCGCTGCGGCCGCTGCATCACAATCTGCCGGGATGTTGTCAAGCGCGACGCTTTTGTGATGCGGACTCCCGAGGGGGAAGATGAGACGCGACTCATGCCTGACGGAATGATTACCTTGCTCGTGGAACGCTGCGATTTCTGCGGAGAGTGCGTCACGACCTGCCCGGTCGGTTCAGTCCTGGACAAAAAGCAGCTCGGCAACAGAAAAGCGCTTGTTGCACGTCAGGCTCATGCGGAACAGCTCCGCTTCATGGAATGAAAATGCCTGAATAATTACCGAAGCCGTTCCGCTGTTACAGCATATGCAGAAGTTTTGCTATCCCCCATGAAAGCCCCAGACAGGCCGGAATCGTAAAAACCCACGCCAGAATGATGTTTCCCCCAACCGACCAGCGGACGGCGGTAAGTCGCCGTGAGGAACCGACTCCCATAATTGTCGATGAGATAATATGGGTGATCTTGATGATGCCCATTGTCTTCTGTGCATCATTATTCCCGTGGCTGAATGCCATGTATGCCGCAGATGCCATCTGCAGCCTGCTGAAAAGATTGTTGACCGATGAGGGAGAATGGTTGTGAAATCGCCAGACAATCCCCCCACATAACAACCATGCCGAGCAGGAAACCGACGATTGGAGAGAAGAAAAGACCGAGCAGAATCTTGATAACGCCCTTTGCAATGATGACATCAGTTCCAGCCGTAGCGACTGCCGCGCCGAGAATGCTCGAAAGCAGCGCATGGCTTGGGTAGCCCATAATACCAGGAGATAAGGTTTCAGATAATCGCCGAAGCATGCGCCGAAAGAATGGTCACCTGTGTAATGCTGACCGACTCAACAAGTTCGGCGCCGACCATTTCGGCAACTGCGGTTCCGGCAAGCGCTCCGATAAAGTTCAGAACAGCAGCCATGATAACCGCCGTCTTCGGCGACAGAACGCGGGTCTATACTGAAGTGGCGATGGCATTCGCGGTGTCGGGAAACCCGTTGATAAAGTCGAAAATCAGGGCAAAAATGACAACAAGGACGAGCAGGGTATAAGTATCACGCATATTTCAGGACAATCGCTTCCATTATATTCGCGACATCTTCGCAGGCGTCGACCGAATCTTCGAGCAGTTCGTAAACTTCCTTCCACTTTATGATAAGAATCGGGTCCTTGACTTCATCGAAGAGCTTCACCAGTGCATCCCGGAATGAGCGATCCAGCCGGTTTTCAAGGCTGTTGATTTCAACGCAATACTGTTGGACTTGGGAGAATTTTTTCTCTTCAAGTTTCTTCATGGCTTTTGCAATCATTTCCGCACAGGTGACCAGATCCTTCGCCATGTCGATCACAACCGGCTGCGGAGTGCTTAGCCTGAAGAGATTGAAACGCTCAGCGCAGCCCCAGAGGATATCAATAATATCAACCATCCGGGTTGCAAGCGCATGAAGGTCTTCACGATCGATAAGCGTCAGGAATGTCTTGTTCAGTTTTCTGATGATGTCGTAGGTGATGACATCACCCTCTTTTTCGGCTGTTGTTTAGCAGATGAGAGTGTCCCGAAGAGCGTCCGAATATTCTGAATCAAGCGACCCAATCACCGCAGCATTCATATTAAACTAACCTGCTTGAAGTGAGACCAAAAGAAAGGTCCGAAGCGACGCAAGGTCGGTATCCCGGAGATTTCTGTCACATGCCGCCTTCAGGCTCGGATCGCTTCTCAGTATATCCGCATCATTGCAGTCCTCATACCCTGCCACTATCTGGTAGATCCTCTGCCGCAGCAGTGTCCGAAGATCATGGTCCGTATATCGGCTGTCTCTCCGGTCACAGATGCTCTCAGAAAGTCCTTGGCTTAATCCAAGACGCTCATCTGCCTGTCGCATCAATAGCAGCCCGCTGTCGGAAGGTATCTCTCCTCCACAGAAATCTACCGTCAGCTTCCCCAAATCCACCATCAAACTGACCCCGAGCCGCCCGGAGGGCAGTTTTTGTAG
>CAYMRS010000015.1:0-46586 GCA_964392915.1 uncultured Nitrospiraceae bacterium | reverse complement strand
CGAAACGCTCATTAGACAACGGCATACCTGTTGTAATGGAGCAGCTGAAGACCTTCAGATCCGTTATCCTCGGCATCTGGGTGAAGGTCGGCTCCCGGTACGAAATGGCCGACAAAAACGGCATTTCGCATTTTCTCGAGCACATGTTCTTTAAAGGAACGAAAAAGCGCTCCGCAGTTGATATCTCTATGGATATCGACTCGCTCGGCGGCGACCTCAACGCGTTTACCTCGCGCGAAAACACCGCTTTTTATGTAAAGGTGCTCGACGACTTCGCCGACAAGGGAGTCGAGTTGCTGAGCGATATTTTTCTGCACTCCACCTTTGCAGAAGAAGAAGTCGAAAAAGAGAAGGGCGTCATCAAGGAAGAGATAAAGCTTGTTGAAGACACGCCTGATGATTATATTCATGATTTGTTCAACCGTGCGGTCTACGGTGATACCGGGCTCGGCCAGTCGGTGCTCGGCAGGCGCGACTCGGTCAAATCGTTCACCCGTGATGATGTCGTGAATCATGTCCGCAAGTATTACGGCACTGCCGACACCGTCATCTCGTGCGCCGGAAACTTCGAGCCGGACCGTCTTATCGGTCTGCTGAATCATTACTTCGGCGATCTTCGGCGCGGTTCCGAGCCGGAAAAGTTCCCCGCGCCTGAATTCCGCGGCGGGCTCTCCGTGCATCAGAAAGACCTTGCTGAAACGCATATTTGTCTCGGGGTGCCGGCAATGCGGTATGCGAGCCCCGATCGATACACCATTGCGGTATTAAACTGCATTCTCGGTTCGAGCGTGAGTTCCCGCCTGTTCCAGGAGATCCGCGAGAAGAAAGGGTATGCCTATTCCATCTATTCCTTTGTCTCATCGTACAGCGATTGCGGATACTGGTCGGTCTATGCCGGAACCGGAAAGAAAAAGGCGGTGACGGTTACCGAATCCATCATCAGGGAGATGAAAAATCTTGCCGACACGGTTACTGAAGCGGAAGTGCGCCGCGCGAAAGACCAGTTGAAGGGCAACCTTATTCTCGGCATGGAGTCTACCAGCAGCCGCATGCAGAGCATTGCGCGGCAGCAGATTTACTTCAAGCGCCATTTCTCGCAAAACGATATCATGAGAGCCGTCGAGGCGGTCACCATGGACCAGGTTCGTACTTTATCCAGTACGCTTATTAACGGAGGCGACATGAACCTGACGCTTTTCGGGCCGGTGAAGGCGGAGGATTTTGCAGGGTTGGTCTGATGCTGACCGAACTCCGAATCCGCAACTTCACTATTCTTGACGAAATTTCGGTCCGCTTTTCCGGGGGGATGACGGTGCTCAGCGGCGAAACCGGCGCCGGCAAATCTATTATTGTAGATGCAATATCTCTTCTCCTCGGCGAAAAAGCCTCCCACGAAATGATCCGCTCAGGCGCTCTGGAAGCGCAGATAAGCGGTTTTTTTACCAATGAACCGCTTGCCGCTCTTGACGAGCTGGGCATTGCCAGCCAGGATGAACTCTCCTTTCGCCGCTCCGTGCCGCTTCAGGGCAAGAGCCGTGCGTTTATCAACGACACCGCAGTGAGTCTGCCGGCGCTCTCCCGCATCGGACGCGAACTTGTCAGCATTCACGGCCAGCACGAGCAGCAGGACTTGCTGCGAAGCGACCTGCACCTTCCGTTTCTCGATGGCTTTGGCGGACTGCTTGATGACGCTGCCGCAGTAAAACAGCGCTATGAAGCGATTGCGTCGCTCCGTGCCGAACTCGGTCATATGCAGGTTCGCATGCGCGAGCGCGCCCAGCGCATTGATCTCCTTCGCTTTCAGATGAACGAGATTGACACCGCAGCAATTCTGCCGGGAGAGAAAGAGGCGATTGAAGAAGAGCGATTGATGCGTACAAATGCCGTCCGCCTTCAGGAGGCATCAGCTCTTGCCTATGAGCTGCTCTACGATGCGGAAGGCTCGTGTCTTGACCGGCTTTCGACTGTTGAGTCAAAGGCTGCCGAGATGGCGCAGTTTGACCCCAATGCTCAGGAGTTGCTTCAGCTTATTCAGGCCGCGCAGCCGCTGCTGAAGGACGCATCTCTTCTGGTTAGACGGCTGCGGGACGGCTATGAGAGCGATCCGAACCGCCTGAACGCACTGGAAGAACGCCTTGAACACATAAAAAAGATTGAAAAGAAGTACGGGCAGGGGTTTGATGCGCTGCACTCATTCCGGGCGGCGGCTGAAGAAGAGCTTCACTCGCTTGAACAGATCGATGAAGAGATGAGCGCGGGCGAAGAGACGATTGCGCGGCTGACAGCAGAGCTGCTGGACATCGCCGGTGCGTTGACCAAAAAACGCAG
Organism: uncultured Nitrospiraceae bacterium; assembly: GCA_964392915.1. Classification (GTDB taxonomy): domain Bacteria; phylum Nitrospirota; class Thermodesulfovibrionia; order Thermodesulfovibrionales; family Dissulfurispiraceae; genus JAAYUK01. Next base: position 44,258 of record CAYMRS010000015.1, on the reverse strand, counting down.
TGCTACAGCGAGAACCATGGAGAATATGCTGCAGCCGGAGCTAATGCAGCTTGGTTTTCAGAAAGCCCGGTTTTCTGTTGCGATGCGTCGCACGGAGCAGGTCACACAGAACGGTCTTGATGACGCAGAGTTTCTGTTTTCTGCAAATCCGGGAGAACCGCCGAAACCCCTCGGCAAAGTAGCCTCAGGCGGTGAGCTGTCACGCATCATGCTTGCATTGAAGAGCATAGCCCTTTCCGGCGGAAAGGGAGCGATGAAACAGTATGTCCGCTCCACGCTGATCTTTGATGAAGTTGACGCGGGAATCGGCGGAGCGACGGCACAGCATGTCGGCAACCGCCTGAAAGCACTCTCGAAAACCTATCAGGTCTTCTGTATTACCCATCTGCCGCAGATAGCAGCGCTTGCGGATACGCATATCAAGGTAGATAAAGAGGTCAGGGCTGACTCGGTTCGCGTTCATATTGCGGAACTGTCCGGCAGAGAGCGGGAAGAAGAACTTGCCCGTATGCTGAGCGGCCGGATTACGGAAGGTTCGCTCCAGCACGCCCGGGAGCTCTTAAGAGAACACAGAGTGTAAAAGTAAGAGGAGAGCATGTCCGTCGTTTTTGCGGACATATTTCATGGAAGCAGCGAAGAAAAAAATGGATAAAACATCGCGCAAGAAAAAAACCGCTCGCGGCAGGGTTGTGCTGAACCGTGATCGCTGCAAGGGGTGCGGCTATTGCATCCTTTCATGCCCCCAAAAGCTTCTGGTCATCGACACCGAGTTTAATGCCGGCGGGTACTTTCCGGTTCGCTTCGTCGGGGGCGACTGCACCGGGTGTGCCCTCTGCGCCGTTATGTGCCCTGAGATTGCTCTTGAGGTGTGGAGGGAGGAGTAGTTTCAGCTTTTTTCTTTCGGATTGCGCTTCTTGAGGTTGTCCAGCATGGCAGTTATCAGCGGCTCGATTTCGGAAGATCTTTCTTCGCCACTTGCCAGACGATTTTGAAATCGGTGCCAAAATAGAAGTGGGTTATCTTGTCGCGCATGCGGGCCATGTCAGCCCACGGGATTTCCTTATACTGATTCTTTACGGCTTTGGGGATATTTTTTGAAGCCTCACCGATGTTCTCGATTTTGATTCCTTGAATTAGAATTCACCGTTACTGTACAGGTTCTTACTCCTTGGCGGGGGGCTCTGATTTCATGTTGTCGACCACTCTTTCGCCCACAACCTTCCCGTCTTGAATCTGGATAAACAGGTCGCGCTCGTATTGTGACCGGAATCCACGGTGTGTGTATTCGATCAGCCTTCCCTGCACAATGCGGAGCGTGCCGGTGTACCATGTTGCCTTGACCGGCGACTTCCATTGAGGGGTTACCGATTCGAGCGGGAACCCTTTTGGATTCCGCTCGCAGCATTCATACAGCGCGACAAGGTAGAGATAGCCGTCCTCGATTGTCCACTTGCCGATATATCCCCGCCAGCAGGCGGTGCACTGATTTTTGATAAAGGCTTCCGGTTTCGGGTTCTCATGCGAAAAATAGCTTTCCAGCGGCACCGAAAACATTTTTTCGGTCGTTCCATTGTAGTCGAGCAATTCCGAAAACTGGGCGGTGGCAAAGGCGGATGAGGCGGACAGCAGGATGCTGATCAGTAGTACCGGTATCAGACGCACAGAAATCTCCTCTGTTACAGCAGCAGTTTATTCGTTTTCGACCGTGTTTCGCCGATGCTGGTTATATAGATCGCCGGTTTGTCGAGTACCGGACATTTTGTCTCGCAGATGCCGCAGCCGATGCAGGTCTTCAGGTCGACATGCGGCTGCTTGACCGTTATCATCTTTCCGTCTGCATCTTTTACCTTAACCTCCTCGAGCCAGATCGCCTTTTTCCCGGTCGGGCAGACCTCTTCGCAGACGATGCACGGAGTGCTGTGCGCATAAGGCAGGCAGCGACCCTTGTCGAGCATCGCCGTGCCGATGCTGACTTTTGCTTTTTCCTCCACCGTCAGTCGCCGGATAGCGCCGGTCGGACAGACCTGGCCGCACAGCGTGCAGCGGTATTCGCAGTAGCCAATCTTCGACACCAATATCGGTGACCAGATACCTTCAAGCCCCGCTTCCATGAGCGTCGGCTGCAGGCCGCCCGTTATGCAGACCTTCATGCATTCGCCGCATTTCACGCACCGCTGCAGAAATTCGCGCTCTTCGAGCGACCCCGGAGGACGGACGAGGGCTGGATTATGAAATCCCTGCTTCGCGAGGGGCGTTGTGCGGATAAACGGCACTGCCACTGCGCCGGAAAGCGCAGCGGTCACGATGCGCCGTCTGCCGAGATCAAGCGAGCCGGTCTTCGCCTTGCTGCCGAAGCCGAAGCTGACCGCATTCTGCGGACAGACATCGTCGCAATTCCAGCAATACAGGCATTCAGTCGGTTTCCAGTTCCCTTTTTCATGCGGAGTCGCATTGCCCGCACAGACACGATTGCACGACCCGCACTCATTGCACCCCTCGCTGACCGACCTCTTCAGGAAAGACCATCGGGAGAAAAGGCCCAGCAGTGCGCCGAGCGGACAGAGGCAGCGGCACCAGAAACGCTGGGCGACGAGATTCATCCCCAGCAGCGCAAAAAAGAGCAGTCCGATGAACCAGCCTTGCTCGTAAAACGGCTGCTGGAAGGGCAGGTAGAGTTTTTTTGCCGCAGCTGCAACAGTCTCGCCGAAAGCGCCGACCGTCGGGCTTTTCGATGCGTAGAGCAGATCGAGACCGGCATTGGTCGCCGAACTGATGGCCGGGTACACCGCAAGGGAAAAAGAGCGAATCAATAGCGATAGCGGGTCAAAAATTCCGGCAAGCTGCATGCCGAAAAGAGATGTAAGCAAAAGAAAAATCAGGAGAAAATACTTTGCGGTGTTCCAGCGCGGGGAGATGCGCGGTATGCTCTTTCTCAACATGCCGACCATATTGTTCAATGTCCCCAGTGGGCAGACCCATCCGCAAAAAACGCGCCCGAAGAGGAGCGTGAGCACAATGACGATTATGGAGAGAAGAAATCCGGCCGCGACAGCATGCGCCGAGAGCAGCGTTGTCAGCAGTATGAGCGGATCGAAGTCGAGAAACAGTTTTACCGGGTAGCCAAGATCGTCGTTGCCCTTTGACTCGGTCTGGAGAAAAAGAAAGACGAAGAGGATGAGAAATGCAGCCTGTACAACAATCCGAAGCCTACGCGGGTTCATCAGACGCTAACTTTCCTAATCTTCATCTGTGCCACATCCATGGGGCCAAAACCCCGCTGGGACGCGAGCCGGACATACCCGAGATCGGAGCTTTTCATGCCGAAAAGCGTCGCGCCGTATGCATCCACTGCCACCTGATTCACTCCGGCGACCACGGTGTCGAGCTTCTTCACGTCTTTCAGATTCCCGCCCTGCGGTCCGTTGGCTGTGAGAATCCTCACAGCATCAAGCACGACCAGCGTAGGTTTTATAGCCATCGCGAGGTCGACAAGGCTTTCATCAATCTTCTGGTGGATTGACCAGCGGGAACCGCCCATGACGCCCATCCAGTTTTTCATGCCGAGCGTGAGTTTTGAAAGGCCGTGGTGTTTGGCAATCGGCACATTGATTATCTTGTCGGCCTCCATCAACTCGGTATACAGCGGCCACGACTTCAGAACGCTCCCGTTTATTTTCACGTCGCGGAATTTCCGGTCATCAATATAGCTCAATTCGCCGCCCGACTTTTTGACGGCATCGGCAATTCCGCTCTGGACGTAACAGCGTCGCGGGTCGTTGACCGGACGGTCAAAAACCTTCACCTTCTTTGCCCCCGCCTCGTAGCACAGGCTGACGAGAACCGCGACAACTTCCGGGTTGGTGTTCGCCGCATATTCCGGGGTGCGATCCCACCCGATATTTGGCTTTACCACAACGATGTCGCCGCGCTGAATGAAACTCTTCATCCCGCCGAGCGCCTCAATGGCGGCGGCGGTAATTTTTGCCGGAGACGGGCCGGTCGCTACCGCGAGATCATACGCCGGTGCAGCGCCGAATGCGGCGTCGGTGAAGGTGTCGAATCCTGCGGCTACGGAGAGGCTGGTCAATGCGGTCAGTTTGAGGAAGTCCCTTCGGTTCATGGCAGGCTCCTTTACAAGACAGTAATCAGTGAGCAGGAGACAGAGTGAGCAGAAAAGCAGGAGCGCTCACTGCCGTCTTCATTATACTCCATCCGCGGCAGAGGGGAACAGTGAAGGCATTTGGTATAATTAAAGAACATTGACAGCCCGCTGCTGAAGTCGGGCGGGCTAGGGAAGCGAGCCCGATGCATTCATTGTTGTTACCTGAAAGGAACCCTATGAAATCACAACGTATTTTTACGATGCTGTGCATAATTATCGCGGCAGTGTTGATGCCGATTGCGGCTGCGGCTGCGGAGCCGGTTCATGAATATGCGCTGCCGAATGGCCTGAAAGTATTCATCATTGAAGACCATAAAGCGCCGCTCGCAACATTCCAGGTATGGTACCGCGTGGGCTCGATGGACGAACCTGCCGGCAAGACGGGCGTGAGCCATCTGCTGGAGCACATGATGTTCAAGGGCACGCCGAAGTACGGCTCCAAGGTCTTTTCCAATACCGTCCAGCGCAACGGCGGCACTGACAATGCCTTCACGACAAAAGACTATACCATGTATTTTCAGACCATGGCATCCGATCGCGTCAACATCTCCATAGCGCTGGAAGCTGACCGCATGAAAAACCTGCTGCTCGACCCCAAAGAGGCCGTCGCGGAGCGTTCCGTCGTCATGGAAGAGCGCCGCATGCGGTATGACAATGAGCCGCAGAGCCAGCTTTACGAGGATGTCGTCGCCCTGGCGTTCAAAGCGCATCCGTACCGGAACCCGGTCATCGGCTGGATGAGCGATATCGAACGTATTTCGCGTGATGATCTGGCCGCTCACTATCACGCGTTCTACGCGCCGGACAATGCGTTTATCTTTGTATCGGGCGATGTCAACCCGAACAAAGTCATGGAAGAGATCCGCCGGGAGTTCGGACCTCTGCCGGCATACGGCAAACGTCCTGCTAGGACGATTACCGATGAGCCTGCCCAGTCGGGGCAGCGCAGGGTCGTGCTGAAGAAAGAGGCTGAGCTGCCCTATGTCATAATCGCGTTTCCGGTGCCGAGCCTGCCGCATGAAGACAGCTATGCGCTCGATGTACTCTCGTCGATACTCTCCGGCGGCAAGAGCAGCCGCCTCTATCGCAGTCTCGTCTATGAACAGCTCATTGCCATTGAGGCCTCGGCAGATTACAGCGGCCTGCACCGGCACCCGTATCTTTTTCTGTTCGATGCCATTGCGGCGCCTGGCAAAGACGCCGCCGCGGTTGAGGCCGCGCTGTTTGCCGAGATAGAGCGGATACAGCGCGAGGCGCCGTCCGCGCGGGAGATCGAAAAGGTGAAGAACCGGATTGAGTCGTCGATTGTCTTTGCGCAGGATTCAATCCATTCCAAGGCGTTGTATCTCGGCATGTTCGAGATTGTCGGCGGCTGGCGGCTGCTTGACCGCTATCTGGAGGGAGTGCGCTCGGTAACCCCGGAGATGGTGCGGAACGTCGCAAAAAAATATCTCGTCCTGGACAAAAGCTCTGTGGGAACGCTTGTTCCCCTGGCTAAGAACAGAGAGAGATAAGAAGAAGGAAGTCAAAAAACAAGGAAAAGAGAATGAAAAAAATACTGTTACGGCTTTATGCACTCACGATCATCGCTCTGATGTGCCCGGCATTGCCGGCATCGGCGGCATCGCCGGTCATCAATGAGTTCCGCCTTGCAAACGGCATAAAGGTGCTCCATGTCGAGCGCCAGAACCTGTCGGTCGTGACCATGAGCATTCTGGTCAAGGCATCCCCGCGTGACGAAGAGCCGAACCGGGCCGGGCTCGCCTATCTGACGGCAAAGCTTTTGGCGGATGGCACAACCTCGCGAAAAGGCCCGGAAATAAGCGAAGCAATAGAGTTTCTCGGCGCATCGTTTGCCACAAGCGTTTCAGCCGATTTTACGCTGCTTTCCTACTCCTCGCTCAAAAAAGACGCTGAATCCGGACTCGTTCTCGTCAGCGATGTTCTTTTGAATCCGGTTTTTGCTGAAGAGGAGGTTGCGAGAAAAAAGGCGGTCACCAAGGGAATGCTGCAGCAACGGGAGGAAGACCCGCAGTACGTTGCAAGCAAGCGGTTTCAAAAAGAGGTGTTCGGTCAGCACCCATACGGACGCGTGACGGAAGGCGACCCTTCCACGCTCGACGTAATCTCCCGTGCGGACGTTCAGGCTTTCTACCAGCGTGCGTACCAGCCCGAAAACACGGTAATCGCTCTCGTCGGCGCGCTGTCGGCCCCGGAAGCCCGGCAGCTCATGGAGCGCTTTTTCGGCGGATGGACCGGGCGGACCGAACGGCCGGCAACAGCGATCATTCCGTCTGTGGAGCAGTCGCAGGCGAAGCGGGTGATTGTGAACCGTGACCTTACGCAGGCGTCTGTCGTGTTCGGGCACAGAGGCATTTCCCGCGCAGTCTGTGACTACTACGCGGTGCAGGTGATGAACTACATTCTTGGGGGGGGCGGGTTCGCATCGCGGCTGATGCAGACGGTGCGTGATGAAATGGGCCTGGCCTATTCCATCCACAGCATGTTCGCCGCCAATGAACTGACAGGCTCATTCAGTGTCGAAGTGCAGACAAAAAACGCATCCGTGGCGACCGTTGTGTCAGAAATCGAGCGCCAGATGAACAGAATGCGCACTGACCTTATATCCGACGGTGAGTTGAGTGACGCAAAGGCGTACCTGACCGGAAGCTTTCCGCGGCGGCTTGAGACGAGCAAAAAGCTTGTGGACTTTCTTGTTGTTGCCGACTTTTACGGACTCGGCGCCGATTATGTGCGGAACTACCCGTCCTTTATCAACAGCGTTACCAAGGAAGACGTGCTGCAGATGGCGGAACGCTATCTTCATCCCGGCCGGGCAATTTTGGTGGTTGTCGGGAAAGAGGCGGAAATGAGCCTACCGGATGCTCAGCCGCTGAAATAAACCGGCAAGCTCGGCAGCGGCAAGCTGTCCCGGCGCAGTTGTCCGGGTAACGGTGCCATAGGTAATCAGCGACCCGAGCAGCGGCGTAAAAAGGCGCGTAGAAACGCCGAGCTCTCCCATACCGATGGTGATGATTTTTTCGGTGCGGTGGCGCATGGTGAACGCAACGATGCGGAAGACATCTTCCCGGCTTTGGGGCATGAGGGCCAGCTTCACAATATCCGCCCCGAGAGAACGCCCGGTCGTATGAATTACCTCAAGAGCGTTGTCATCAGGCGTTATGAGGAAATTGTGGTATGAACCGATCAGAAGCGTTTTTGTTCCGGCGCAGACCGCCTGCACCTGTTTAAGCTCACCGGCAGCGCTTATCTCGATATCGACAGCTTCGACATGCGGCGCCAATGCTGTATACAGTGCAACCCGATTGTCGAAATCCCGCTGCCCCCCCTCCGCCGGGTGGCGGATGGTAGCCAGTAGCGGCTTGCCGAACCGGCCACGCGCTTCCTGTGCGAGAGCCGCAACGCTCTGTTCATCCATTGCCGACACGCAGAGATCTATCCGCAATTCAATGAGATCGACCGGCGCCAGCTCATCCGGCTCAAGCCGCCGGACATCCTCATCATTCAATACTCCGGCAATAAGCGGCGCAGTAATGCGAAACGGTCGGTGCGTGTTATTCAGCATGCGATATTATACTGCAAGTAACGGAAGAAGGAAGAAGCGCCTTCGTTCAAGCGTTTTTTTGTCCTGGCCGGCGGGTTTTTCCCCGAACCCCTGCATCCTCATCCCTGTTTTGCTTGTGGTATACTGGAATCCACGAGGATGGGGACGGGCGGTTAGCTCAGCTGGGAGAGCATCACGTTCGCAACGTGGGGGCCGAGGGTTCGATCCCCTTACCGTCCACCACTCCTTTTCTCTTTATTTTCAATTGGTTTCTACAATGCGGGGAGACCGCATTTCCGGCAAAAAACCCCGACTTTGATAAAATCATGATAAATTTGGCCTCAAACGACCTGCTGATGCGCGTTTAGGGGCATTTTTTTTGCCAAAATCTGGTCCAATTTTGCCACCGCAGCGACCTGTTGCTCACTAGAAAGATGCGCATACCGGAGGGTCATCGTGAGCGATTTGTGCCCCAGCAACTGTTGGATCGTTGCAAGCGGAACATCATTCATGATGAGCTGTGATGCAAACGTATGCCGGAGGTCATGAAACCGGAAATTCTCGATCTTTGCTTTGTTGATCGTTCTGCGGAACATCTTTTTGATGTTCACATACGGCTTTTGCGTCTCCGGATTCAAAAAGACATAGCCGGCGGCGAACCTTGATGGCAATTGCAGCATGAGCGCCCGCAGTGTCGCATTCAGTTTGATCTCTCGCCGATCCCCATTCTTCGTTTTGTCCAGCAGGATAAGGTTATGCGTGAGATCCACGTGTTTCCAGCGAAGACTCAGTATCTCTCCCCGGCGCATGCCGGTATGGAGTGCCGTTACGACGATGGGCCGAAACGATTCATCGCAACAATCAATCAGTCTTTCAATCTCTTCAATCGACAGGAAACGAAGTCGCTTGATCTCGCCCTTGAGCTTCGTTTTCGCAAACGCCATGTCCACAGCGGCCTGGGTAGTCATGCCAATGTCCACGGCATATGAGAACATTGTGCGGAGTACGGAGAGAACGCGGTTGATATACGCATTGGCATACGGTTGTCCGTTTTTCTTTCTGTGTGCCAACATCATAGACTGGAAATCAAGCACGACCCGCCGGGTAATCTGAGAGACCCGATACCCTTTGAAATAGCATTTCAGGCGCTTGATTGCCCCTTCCGTCATCTGCTTGTAGCCACGGTGGCGAGCCCCGGCGTAAACGGAGAAGCTGTCAGCGAGTTCTTCAAATGAACAATCCTTTAGCTGTTGCGCCGGAAACCATTTTCCGGTAGCAATATCGCCCTTCACCTTATCAAAGATCCTCTGGGCGAGCTTTTGATCGTCGGTGCCTGTAGTTTCCCTGTACTGCACCTTGTCGACGGTAAAGCTCATCCAGAATGCTTTGCAGCCTGTCGGCCTATACAATCCCATAAATAACCTCAGTAGATTGCAGGCCTTGAAAATACCTAAGCACATTATAGCTCACCGAGCACCTCTTTTTTTGCGCGGCTGACAATGCGTTTGACATTGGCTTCCGTGGCTAAAATAGGCGATGCCTGATTTGTTGCTCCAACCCGCTGAGATAGCGGCCTTGCTCCTGGGTGAATGGTCTTTCCCTCTATCCACTGTTCAATATCGGAACTCCTGAAACGTACACTTCCACCGAGTTTGATAAAGGGTATTTTTCGGAGGTGAACCCACTGATAGATTGTTGAAACTTTAACTCCAAGCATTGAAGCAGTTTCGTGCACATTAAGGAGCGTCACCAGGGCCATCCATTGTCCCATACCGCCGGGACTGTTTCGATATTGTGGCTGCATGAATCGCAGTCAGACCATGTGGTATTGAGAAGTCCATGGCGCAGAAAATCAGATATTAGAGCAAAATGAATTTTGCGCCCAATCTTGTGCCTGTCGGCTGTCAAAGCAAAATTGACTGCCCTTTGCAGTGCAGAGATCCGCCCCTGTGTCGCGCAGAGTATGTATCCCCTGAACTTCAAGCCACGAAATTTTGTCATCATGCGTTTGGTGGGGATTGTGGAGTTGTCGATTTCGATGTCAAAAAATTTCTTGGTTTCACCGAACCCGACACAAATTAATAAATCAGAATGATACAATCCGAGGCGTGCCTTGGCGGGCAGGGCTTTTTGGGCATGCTCAGGGTGGACCCTGAGGCTATAGCACCCGGCCTGCGCATCAGTCCATATGCGTCGGTGAACCAACGAAACATTGCGCTCATGGATATATCGGTGTTTATCCGGCAGACTAGTACGGATAAGTGCAGGGTCATGCCAGTCAAAGGTATCGACACATTGCCCGACGCCGCGATGCGTCAGCGCATAAAGCGCTGCTCCATGCCAGCGAACTGTTTCAGGATCTGACGATTTTATCAAGCCATTTTTAATGAGATATGATAATCGCACTTGAAGCGGGTGTTTTTTTATAAGAATTTCATGGTCTCGTCTGAGAATAGTCAAAATGTCATCAATATTGACGGGACCATAGCGCAGGCTCAAAAAAATATGCAGGTCTCGCTGCGTGATCATCCTCGCACCTCCGGCATAGCCTCAATGCGATCGATAATGCCTTGCAGAGTAGTAATATAGGTAGCACGTTCTGAAGGTGCTTGTGCCTCAACTTGGCCGAAATCAAGCTTTATCGTGACTCTATTGCCGCAGGCCTGGTACCATTTTGCAGGAGATTTTTCAGAGGTAGTGAGAGGTGTCCGCGCAAAGCGAGATTTGAGCCATGCCAAAGACTGCCTGATGTCGCATGAGGTCAGACGCTTAATGACCCGCGCATACTCACGCTTATCGCTGGTGCGGAGTTTGTTTAGAGTGAGCGCGAAGTCCGCAAAAGCATCGGCTGATGTGTAATCAATTTCATGCGCATGCTTCCGGAAGATACTAAGCAACTCTTCATTGCTTCCGATTGCTGTCGCTATGTGCAAGTATCTCTCGACGGTTCGTACTCCTTTGCCGAGGGCTTTGGCCACGGCGCTTGAACTTCCCATTTCTGATTTCAATTCCTCCATAGAGACCATCAGATCGAAAAAACATAGATCGGCACGCTGGATATTTTCGATCATCGCCAATGTCCGCAGATGGGCGTCATTTACGTCCATGAGTATAGCTGGCGCTGTTAAGGCTCCATTGCGGACAAGCGCACGCAGGCGCCGTTCGCCGGCAATGAGCTCATAACGCGGAGGCTCGGCCCCGCTTAAGCGGCGGACTACAAGCGGTTGCAGCAATCCGTGCATGCGGATTGAGGCTGCCAGTTCAGCTATATGTTTCTCGTCGAACGTTCGCCGTGGTTGAAATCTGTTAGGCGAGATCGATGCAATATTGACATCAACTACCGCGGACTTTTTTTCACTGATACTGGATTCGCCGACTATTTCGGCGAGAATCTTTTCTATTTTTCTGTCTTGCATAGGCACTCCTCAGAAAATGATTGTCCGAGCGATGCTCGATGCAACATCTATTCAATAAGAATGCCAAAATGAAAATCAACAAAATATCAATAAGTTAAATAGATACATAAAAAATTAAACCAAATAAAATTTAAATATAAATAATAAATAGGCGATAAATTTAATAACAAGCCTATATATTGAGCTAAAATTTAGATAATTTCTCGATTAGGAAAAAAAATTGTCAAGATGAAATTAGAATCCTGGTTTGGAGCCAGAGTTCATTCAAGTTGAAACATGTGCGCATGAAGAGACTTGCTCAATTGGCCAAAGAGAAAACCATGCGACATTGCTAACGCAGAAAGTGGAAGCATTGTGCGCACCATGCGGCTTCTCCGCATAGTCGGCGATAATGTGTTCGACATCCCCGTGATTTTTATTTGTCTGCTAGTCGCTTTCGTTTCCGTTTGGGAACCCACCGGCTCTAAAAATACCGATTCAGCATGCAGCTGACTGTATTGCAGCAGATATGGCCGGCAGGAGTCCTGATTTTTTCTGGATGAATCGCTAGCACTGCGGAGCGTGTCTTAGAACCCTTGAACTGCTGAATGTCTTCGGTCCGTGATGTTCAAGCAGTGTATTGATGGCATTGGTTACTTCAGCTAAGTCCTCTAAACCATATCTTTTGCGGCATTACGCAAGTTGCGTAACACATCATGCATAATATCATTGTCCTGGAGATTTATCCGTCTCAAAGGAGAATGCAATGTCTTATCGTGAGCATCCATCAAAAGAACTGCAAGATGCTTTCAAAGAGCACCCTTTTCAGGGTCAGCATCCTGAAAAAGCGAGCGTTTTCTTCTTTGGCATAGATGCCAATTATGCTGCTGATTTCCATGAGACCAATCCTACGTTCTTCAGGTACCTGCTGGAATACCACAAAGATGGTGTGTCCTATTGGAAAAATAACGAAAAAGGTGACCACCATCCTTTTTTGCTTCCTATATACGGAGGTGAGGCTGGAACTCTCTATCATGAGGCTTTTCGGAGAATGGATTTGCCTGCGGATGTCTGCGCCGATCACATTTCGTTTGTTGAGCTCCTGAATGTCCCGACCACCGGCAAATTATCCGATGATCCGGAGCACAATTTTGATAGATTATTTGCTCAGAGTCGTGTTCATATTAAGAAAATCCATGATGCCATCTTCGATACTGATAACAAATTGGTCTTTATGCCGAATGTGGTAATTCAAAAACTGGCTACTACCCGTATCTTTAATGAGCTGGATTTTCGTTTTGTATCTGCGGCCGGGCTACCAAAGATTTACTACGACTCAGCTAAGAACATTACTGTGCACAAAATGCTTCACCCGTCAGCTCGTTTTCACCAGGGACAAATACCCTTGCAAATGCAAATAATCAGGGGGATCCTCCTGGATTTTATTGGCCAGCTCGCTTCTAAAGACAAAAAAGTTGGCTTTATATGATTTATATCTCCAAGACGAGCAAACGGATAGCCTTCACATTCTTCGGTCAGGAGTATTTACATGCCAAGAAGTGGATTTTCAATATTGATCAAATGGTCTTTCGAGAGCAGCTTGAAACCGGATGCCGACAAAAGAATGGCCAAAAGATAAAGATTCATGCGAATGATTTCGAACTTATGCAGAGGGCTCAAGCTCTTGGTGGAACTTTGCCGGTCTATGGGGTTGGTGGTGAGCGCGGGATCCAAATTTTTCGCTTTTGGCCCGAAGAAGACTTGTGCCATATCACAGTTGATCATGAATATGCTGTCAACCCCTTTTTCAAAAGCTTTCCACCGCAGATAGCCGATGGGCATATCTGTATTGAAGATCCACGCACATCTTGCATCGGCTTCGATAACCTATCGCCTGAGAATCTTGATTTGACCCTAAGAGCAAAAGACTCATTGCTTGGAAGAACTTTCGTTATTGCAGAAAATGTATATGACAAGCTATGCGATTGGTCCCATTGGGATGATCAATTAGCGCTTTCAGGCCGCTATATCTATTCCTTTCCAGAATGTAGTATTGGCACCACTCCAAATGTAATAGATTGCCAGACAGGAATATCTATTGATATTGCCGACTTCGAAATGCTTTAGCACCGAAACTGATAATGATGAGTTCTAGCATAGGAGGCAGCCAAATGACACTGAACAATCTGCGCGAAATTGCCGAAAAATTGAATGTTAGGTCAAGCGGTTTTCAGATTGGTTCTTTACAGGAAATCAGACTAAATCTGGGACTTACTTCTCGTAAGGTTCTAAAACATCCGATATACAATCTCGATAAGGTACGGGCTGACTGGGCGCATCATTTTGGGGGAAGAAAGGAACTGCAATTTAACATTGGGTTTGAAAATCAGGAACTAAGGTACGGGGTAGCCTTTTCGCTTGAAACAAGTCAATCTCTCCACTCGATTGATGATTTGATTCCGAAGATTATGAAATTCAATGAGTTTCAGCGTATTAATCCTGAATTGTATTCTGACATGAAAATGTGGCATTACCATAATGGCGTCCGAAGCTCTGATCGCATGTCTGGGCCGATCTCCGCCGACTTGATGACTATAGATACGTTTGTATTTCTTGGAAAACTTCAATCTCTGGATTCGCTGAATATTGACGCTATTCTGCATGATTTTGATCGTCTACTTCCCTTATATGTATTTGTTGAAGGGCAAGAGCACTTTCCAAAAACAGTTTTGCAAACTATCTCTGGATTTCAATTCCGACCAGGGTGCACAATCAAAGCATCTTCTGCATTTGCTAAGCCAGCGGAAAGATTACTTGATGTAACGCTGCGACATAATGATCTTCAATTGGAATTATATCGTCGCCTTGTTGCCGAATTCGGGAAGGACAATGTAGGGACTGAACTCATGAGCGGAATTGGAACAAGTGTTGATGTGATAGTCAAAAAAGAGAACGGCTATTGGTTTTACGAAATTAAAACAGGCTTGTCAGCTCGGGCCTGCATTCGACAAGCTTTAGGACAACTGCTGGAGTATTCTTTTTGGCCTGGAGCGCAAGAGGCCAGTCGGCTAATAGTGGTTGGGGAGCCGTCGTTAAACAAGGAAGAGGAGGAATATATTCATACTCTCCGTGATAAATTTCATCTTCCGATTGACTACGTTCAGATTACGAGTCATATTTCTTAACAATGCTGAATTCTGGTTGTAACGTGCACTTTTTTAGGACGTTAGTGCGCGTGATTACGCTTGTTCTCCGCACAAATTGCAGATTGTTTTTGGGACACCTCCAATGCCTTTAAGTGTGACTCATTGCATGGTACAAAGAGTCGGAGCAAGTAATCATTATTTATCAGACCACCACTCCATGCTCAATCCGTCCAATCAGATCCTCAACTTCTTTGGCCCCTTTGGCTGTTCGCATAACATCGACTGGACGTTCCCCATCCAGAGCAAACTGAGAGTCATGCAGCCAAGCCGCAGCTGAGATCTCATGACCATCGAACAGATCAATGGCGCACTGCAAGATTCTTGCGTACACTTTCGGCCGCTTATTGACAGGCGGCAGCAGGAGTACAATCGTGCCGTTGCGGACAAAGCTCTCCAATTGGTCGCCCGGCTCAATATTGTGTATACGGCGCACATCTGCCGGCAGTGTTACAGCTCCGCTCTTTGTTATCGTAAGGGCATCGGAGAAGAGTGCGGCCTTTGTCTGCTTCTTTTCCATAGTATCGCTCCTTGAAAGTTCATGATGGGTTTTGACCATATTCAGGTCGTTCCACCGCCGCTTATCACTTCGCATCCATGAGGCGTGCAGTTTTGATGGCAACGTGCCGTGTTTCTGTATCGAACAGGGCATATTTCAAGAGATCATGCCGCTGCCCTGCGTTTACCACTGTGCATCCGTTGACATGGGTAGCGAGTACGCCCGAGTTTTCAAAAGAGTCATGGATATGGCCGGCAAATGCAGCAACCAGTCGACCTGTATCTGCTTCCTCTTCGATGAGCGCCCTTATTGCCATGCTCCCCACCGGTCGGCCATCATGCAGGACATCCAGACCAAGACCATAAGGAGGAGCGTGTGTCGCCAGCAAAAACGATCGTGTTATCTTTTGCTGCAAGCCTTTCAGGTCATTTTCGATCGTCTCTTTGGAATCGATTCGCCGCTTTTCCGGACCATTGGGCACGGTAAATACTCCTTCCATCCGGATATCTGAGGCCAACGGCACATCATGATGGTCAAGGCGCTCGGCATCCTTGATCATGAAAGGCGTCGGCGATACAAACATGTATCCGGCTATGTCCAGACCGTCCGTGAGCGGCTGCACCTGATTATGCAGCAGATGCAGCAAACCGGCTGTTTCAGCTTCAATAAGCACATCACGATTACACCAGAAGTCTTCATTGCCGAAGTCGGCATAGATTTGCAGATCTGGTACTTGTCGGCGATATATGCCGATCGTCGGCAGAAAGGTCTCTTTGATATAGCTTCTATGGGCTGCAATCGCTTCAACTGCGCTCAGCCCGCGTAGCAGCGACATGGGGACGAGATCTCCATTCATTATGATCGCGCTAGCCCGAACGGTAACGGCCTCATGCAGAAGCGTCGCCAAGTGATGGGTGCTGACATGTATATCGGATGCAATTACTATATTCATTCCCAATTCCCTTTCTGTATTATCGCAGATACAGAAGAAGTGTCCATACAATCGCGCCTCCTGCTGCCGGCATTGCCGAATAGAACAACACATCCACAATACTGAGCACTTTCATGCAAAGAGGCATGTCCGTGTCACTCAGTTCATCGTCACGACTGACGATGTCACTCATGGCCATTCGATCGTGCATATCCCTGAGCTATTTCGGATCTGGATAGCATATATAGAACGGAGAGTATTGCCAAGCCAGATACAGCATGATACAAAACAGCCATAGGTTTAGAAATGCCTCGATTATCGATACCATCGTTTGTACCTCTTGTGTATTGTATTTGACATCAGGGCATTGGGATCAGGTGCCGCCTGTCCGGTGAGATAGTTCCGAAATGATCGCCACCAGTGCGGATTTCGCAAATCAGCCCAGCATTGTAACTGATGCCTCCCGAAAAAGAGCTCCCAGACGAGACAGCATCCGTAAAGCTCCTGAGTCAAAACGACCGACCAGGCCGGAAATAAGACAAAGGCTACGAGCCCTGAAGCTAAAACCAGCCAGTGCCTTTTCTTCTTCAGCATCACTTATGTAATTTCCCGTCCATGGGAATCCATGAGTTTCCAGTTCAGACCGGTTTTGGCTTTCAGCCTGTTTATTCGAACGAGTGCTGCCTTCTGTGCTCCAATGGATGATCGTGCCGCTATAATCCAGAGCATATTCCTGTCACCTTTGTACTCTGCACCCTGCCCATTATCGGTGAGAAATGCCAGATAACGATATCGTTTCTTTGGTTTTTGCTTATTCGCATCCATTACTGCCTCCTCGCAAGTTGAGTCGATCAGAAAGAAGATGAGCCCCCGGCATATTGTTAAAGAACTATGCCGGGAGACCCATTCCTCATTGACCGTTTCAGGCGGTCATGCCAGCATTGCCGTTATTCCGCATCAAATACCTTCTGGAAAGAGTGCTTCCGGACAATTCCGGTCACCTGATCAACCACAACTGTCAGGGTATTGCAGCGCTCTGCGGTTGACGTGTTGCCGATACCTGAAAAGCTGAATCCCGATCCGCTTGTACGGCAATGCTTATAAATGTAGGCCTCGGTGTCAGCTATCTTGCTCGTAACGGTCGGTGCGCCAAAGATACCGACAGCCTCAATCCCGGTGGTTGTACCGTCGATAATCTGTGCTACTTTTCGTTCATCAATAGGGTTGCCGGTATCGCGTTTGACTCCGTGAAATGAACATGCCGTCAACAAGGCCAGTATCATGATGCCAATATAAAGGGTGATTGTTTTCATATAAGTCCTCCTGATGTTTTCTGAAGAATATGTCTCTGTCCATCGGTCTTTTGGCTGCGGATCGATCGCCGCATCTTGTGGTATTGATGGCTTTTGAGGATGAGTTCGTTGATCAGTTCCAGCTCAAGCATGGGTATCGGTGTGCGGAGGTGCTCGAAAGCTTCCGGCACATCCCAGTCTTCAAGGAGCTTGATGCTATTGATTTCCAAGCTCTCAAAACTGCCGAGTTCGGCAGAAGGATGGGTGATGATGACCATCTTTCGGGACGGATATCCCTCGATATGGCCGGCGATGTATCTGTCCAGCACTTCGGCAGGCTCTGTCAGCTGCCGTGAGGGACTCCTGCCGGTGCGGTCACTGATCGGGACATGTTCTGCTATGATGCATCCGCTGCTGTCCTTGCGGTCACGCCACCAGTTGCCGCCGTCGCAGGATATGATGCCGTTGATATGCTTGATCTCCATGGCGAAGAAACCGTCAGGGCCGACCAGCAGGGCATCGATCTCTCCCCGGCCGTTGCAGTAGCCACAGTAGAGGGTCCAGGTGTCGTCGAGCCGTTCCTTGAGGTAGGTGATCAGCATGTCCTGCCCTTCCTTGCCTGCGGCCCATATGGCGTCTGTCTCATCGGGCAGTTGCTTTGCCGGTTCTGCCGGTCCCGGGTTGGCCAGCCGTTTGAGCAGCCGCCAGAGGTGTTTTGCCGCTCCCCAGAGGAGCCCGTGCCGGAACTGATCGGCCATGTGTTCCATGATGAGGAGATTCTTCTCTTTCCATTGCCTGCGCTCCTCGTTGTAGGCTGCGAGCTTGCGCTCGTAGTCGCGTTCGCGCTGCACCGCCCGTTTTGTGAGTGTGGTTTCGGCATGGTCCGAAAGGATTACGATGCGCATGCTGCCTCCTCGGTGGTGATGGGATCTGCCTCTGCTCTTTGATGCCCGGCAAGCTGGAGGATTGTGTACTGGTGGCCGTTTCTGCTCTGGCGGACGCTGAGCCGAAGATCGTATGCCTGCTGATTGATCATCCCGTCAGGACCGCTGAGTTTTTGAAGGGATTTGCGGAGGTTGGCTGTGTTCAAGGCTGTGGTCCTGATCTGAAACAATCCTCGTATGCTTATGTCAATAAGATAAAAGAGAAAGCGTCCGCTTGCCCTGCACACCCCGGATTGCCGGAAGGAGCAGTCGTCGGTACAGTCGATAATAGTTGTTCTGCCTGTCTGGCGCGTTACTGCCTTGCTGCCGTTGCCTGCGCAGACAGGCCTCTGGCTCACCTCATCAAAGCGGCTGAACTCCTGATGCAGGGTCTGTTCCGGTGAGGTCGATGCAGGGATAATCTGAAGGCTCGTCGGACGGTGCTTGATGGCTGTCCGGTACGGCTCTGGCAGGTGGAAAAAGGGAAGCACTGCCGGCTGACGGGGGATACCGCTGTCCACCTGAAGGAGGGTATTGCACTTGGGGCAGTGGGCAACACCGTCAAGCAGCCATGCCTGGATGTCCATGCCGCAGTTGCTGCAGTTTGCGGCAACACTCTGGCAGGCGATCTTGATGGTGCCGAGAATACGGGGCTGTTCTGCTACGCTTGATCTGTTTGTCATGATTGGTTCCTTTCATAAGGGGAATGTCTGCTGCTACTGCGGATGTTTTGGTGTGATCTGGAATGGTCATGTCATGCGATGCTCCTTTCGTGTCGGCAGAGATTCAGACCCAAAGCGATGCTGTGATGAAGCCTGATAGTGCGATAATAGTGTTTGCCGAGAAAAAGTCAACGAGTTTGGAGGGGGGGGAATTAAAAAAAGATATCAGGAGACAATCTGGTGTCAGCATAATGTGGCTTGATCCAGCTTATTCGGCACTAATCGGTTGACATCGACTATAAGAACTGATATCGTGAATAGGTTTGGAACATTTCTTCTATAAATATTTACGTTTGAAAGCAGAAGGTGCGTATGGAAGATCGATGGTTGTCAATAAGTGAGATCTGCAAGTACCTCGGGGTCAGCAATGACACCGTGTACAAGTGGATTGATAAACATGAAATGCCCGCACATCGCATGGGCCGCCTCTGGAAGTTCAAGAAGGAAGAGGTGGACGAATGGGTGAAGGCCGGTGGCGCTGCCGAGCATGCAAAAAGGAATCCTGTCCAAGAATGAGTAACGACAGATACAACGTGTCATTTACAACGGGAGGCCTCTTTCACCGTGAATCGGTGAAGCTGGCCTTGCTGTATCTTGATCTTGGAGATTGGAACTCTGTTCGAGACAGGGTAATCTCAGATAATTTACTGCAGACCAGAACACTGAATACGCTCAAGCGAGTCTGCCGCGAGGTCATCTCTCGGCTTAGGACGCTGAGTCCAGGCGAACTTCAATTTATTGTTGAGAGCAGCCACCAAGAGCAAGCCTATCTCCTGTGGCTCGCCGTTTGCCGTCGGTACACATTCATTGCTGATTTTGCCGTTGAAGTGATTCGAGAGCGTTACATCACACTGAAAAGTGATCTGACCCACGAGGATTTTGATTCCTTTTTCAACCGGAAATCCGAGTGGCATTTAGAACTGGATGAGATCACCCCGGCTACGCGAAGCAAATTGCGGCAGGTTTTGTTCAAGATACTTCGCGAGGCGGATCTCTTGACGGCCAACAACATGATACACGCTGCCATGCTCAGCCCGAGACTGTTGGATCTCATCCATCAAGGCAGCCGCAGGGATGTTTTGTACTTCCCTGTATTTGAATCTGATGTAAAGGTGATGAAGCGGTGACAGCAGACATAGCCAGAATGACGATGCAGGACAGATTTCAGCATCTCTTTGCAGTGATCTCAGGCCGGCGTTTTCTCAACAAGCAAGGTCTCGGTAACGAGGTCCCTTTCTTCATCTGTCCCTTCAAGCCGGAAGAGTCCGTCGAAATGGAGCGGCTCCAGCGTCAGCTGATCAATCGCCTTGAGCAGGCCGGTGTTCGGATTCTGGAAATCAATCTGTATGACCTTTCGATAGAAATCCTCAAAGAGCGTGACATTTGGGATCAGATTGTCGAAACGGAGAATTCCGTCTCCAAAGAGCAGCTCAAAGAGCTGTTACAGGGGGTGCTGGACCCCGAAGCACATCTTGTTCCGGCCATTGCAGCCAAGTTGACAAACACCGATTTCGAGGTTATTTTCCTGTCCGGCGTTGGCGAGGTGTTTCCTTACATCCGTTCGCACAACGTTTTGAACAATTTGCAGAGCACGGCGAAAGAAAAGCCGACGGTTATGTTTTTCCCGGGAGCCTACACTCATTCTCTGGAAACCGGAGCCTCGCTGGATCTTTTCGGCAAGCTGCATGACGACAAGTACTACCGGGCATTCAACATCTTTCACTGCGAAGCATAAACCAGGGAGGCGAGATGATTCTTAAAGCGATTTTCAACAAGCCTGTTGACCGCCCGATTGAAGGGGTCATCAAAGCCGATGATGAAGCGAGCCTGCGCCTTGAGATTGAAGAATATGTGTTGACCAACGAAGTAGAGAAGCGCCTTGAGTCTTTTCTGGATGCCTATAATAACTATGAGGGTGCCAATGGAGTTTGGGTTTCCGGCTTCTTTGGATCCGGCAAATCCCACCTGTTGAAGATACTGGCCTTTTTGCTTGAAAACCGCCAGATCGAGGGGGCTTCGGCTCTTGACCTTTTTCTGCCAAAGTGTGGCGATAACGAAATCCTGCGGGGTGATCTCAAGCGGGCGGTCGCCATCCCGTCGAAAAGCATTCTGTTCAACATCGACCAGAAAGCGGATGTCATCAGCAAAACCCAGATCGATGCGCTCCTCGCTGTTTTCGTTAAAGTTTTCGACGAGATGTGTGGTTACTACGGCAAGCAGGGTCACATAGCCCAGTTCGAGCGCGATCTCGACAGTCGTGGCCTCTATGAGCAGTTCATGTCTGCCTATGAATCTACAGCAGGCAGAACATGGCAGAAGGGGCGCGAGCAGGCACTGCTTGAAGCAAAGAATATTGCCAAAGCCTATGCCCAGGCAACCGGTGGCGATGAGGCTCAGGCATCAGGGATACTCGATAAATACCGCAGCCAATATCGTGTCTCCATCGAAGACTTTGCCGAACAGGTACACGCCTATATCGAACGGCAATCGCCCGATTTTCGTCTGAACTTCTTTGTCGATGAGGCCGGTCAATATATCGCCGAAAACGTCAAGCTGATGACTAACCTCCAAACCATTGCCGAGAGCTTGGCCACCAAATGCCGAGGCCGCGCATGGGTCATTGTGACCGCCCAGGAAGACATGGCGACAGTTGTCGGTGAGATGGGCAAACAGCAAGGCAATGACTTCTCGAAAATACAGGCCCGGTTCGCCAATCGCATGAAGCTGACCAGCGCCGACGTGGCGGAGGTTATCCAGAAGCGTCTGCTGATGAAAACCGAAGAAGGCGTTCGTCTTCTGTCGGACATTTATCACGCTCAGTCCAACAATTTTAAGACCCTGTTCGACTTTGCTGACGGTTCGCAGACTTACCGGAATTTTCAGGACCGGGATCATTTCATTCACGGTTACCCATTCATCCCTTACCAGTTCGCGCTGTTCCAGTCAGCCATTCAGAATCTGTCGCAGCATAACGCCTTTGAGGGCAAACACAGCTCGGTGGGCGAACGCTCCATGCTGGGTGTGTTCCAGCAAGTGGCGATCCAGATCGGGGATCATGAAATCGGTCAGTTGGCGACCTTCGACCTGATGTTCGAGGGCATCCGCACCACGTTGAAATCAAACATTCAAAAGGCTATTATCCAGGCAGAGAAGCATCTTGACGGTCCATTCGCAATCCGGCTGTTGAAAACGCTTTTCCTAGTCAAATACGTCAAGGAGTTCAAACCGACGCTTCGCAACCTGTGCGTCCTGATGCTGGACGGCTTCAATCAGGATCTGCCTGCGCTGAGAGATCGTGTCGAGGAAGCCCTCAGCCTCCTGGAACAGCAGACCTACGTGCAGCGCAATGGCGAGCTCTACGAGTACCTCACCGACGAGGAAAAAGACGTCGAGCAGGAAATCAAGAACACCGAAGTGGAGTCGTCAGACGTTGCCGCCGAGCTTGAGAAGATCGTTTTCGACCACGTCATCAAGCATCGGAAGATTCGTTGCGACGAGAACGGCCAGGACTACCCGTTCTCCAGAAAGCTCGATGATCGGCTGCACGGGCGCGAGCACGAGCTGGCCATCCATGTCATCAGCCCATTCCATGAAAACGCCGAAAACGAGTCCATCCTTCGGATGCAAAGCATGGGCCGGGACGAACTGCTAGTACTCATGCCTGCGGATGAACGCCTCGTGCGCGACATCCTCATGTACAAGCGGACGGAGAAATACATCCGCCAGAACATCTCGATCACACAGCAAGAGGCGGTCAAGCGCATCCTAACCGACAAAGGCTTCCAGAACCGGGAACGTTATGCTGAGCTGCAGCAGCGGGTTCAGAGCCTGATGGGCAAAGCCAAGCTGTTTGTGGCAGGTGCTGATATCGAGATCGGTTCCGAGGATGCACAAACCCGGGTGCTGCGCGGATTCCACGAGCTCATCTCCCGCGCCTATCCGAACCTTCGCATGCTCCGCGGCATCACCTACACCGAGAACGATATCGCTAAATGCCTCAAGCATTCCCAGCAGGGACTGTTCGGCAACGACGCCACCGCTCTGGCCGAATCCGAGCAGGAACTGTTGGCGTTCATCCAAAGCAATAACCGGGGTGGCGTGCGCACCACGCTAAAAAACCTGCTGGAGAAATTCGAACGCAAACCCTATGGCTGGTATTATGCTGCTGTGCTTTGCACGCTGGCCATGCTATGCGCTCGTGGCAAGGTCGAGGTTCGCACCGACGGCAACCTGCTGGAAGATGACGAACTGGAACGGGCGTTACGCAACACCCATGGCCATGGCAATGTGGTGCTGGAGCCCCAGGTCGAATTTACCGCGTCGCAGGTCCGTGCTCTCAAGGAATTCTTTGAGGATTTCTTCGATGCCCCGCCACGAGCCGGCGAAGCAAAGGCACTTGGCAAGGAGACTGGAGCGGCCATACAGGAGCTGTTGCACCAGCTCGCTTTGCAGGTAGCTCAGGCAACCCAGTATCCGTTCTTGAATGCACTGACTCCGGTGCTTGAGAAGCTCAAGGAGCTGACCGGCAAGCCCTATACCTGGTATCTGACCGAACTCATCCGCCAGGAAGAAGCGCTGCTCGACATGAAGGAAAGTGTCATCGATCCCGTCCGCAAATTCATGAGCGGCCCGCAGAAAGGCATTTTCGATAACGCCCGCAAGTTCGTTCAAACCCAGGAGCCCAACTTCGCCTACATAGAAGACGATGAAGCCGCACAGGTGGTCGCCAGCCTGACCGATCCGGAATGTTTCAAAGGCAACCGCATGCAACAGGTGAAGACGCAAGTCGAAACCCTGCAGGAGAAGGTCACTGCCCAGATTGAGGCCGAGATTGCCAAGGCCAAGGAGACGGTCGCCGCCTTAAAAGGCCGCTTCTGCGGCATGGCTGAATTCTGTGCACTAAACGGCGATCAGCAGGAGCAGATCACTCGACCGTTCAACGAATTCAACGCCGTCATCGAGCGCCAGAAACTGATTGCCGTCATCCGTGACACCCTGCGCCGCTTTGAGGAAAGCGATTACCAGCGGCTGCTTTCGCAGATGACATCCTGGGCGCAACCGGCACCAACACCCGAACCTGCTACTGAACCCGGGGAAACCGCCACGTCGGATGAAGGTACGAAACCCACGCCACCCATCAAGCCGGAACCACGCATCGAGTATGTGCCCAGTCGCTCGGTGAAGGTCTCTTTCGATAAAGCCTGGCTGGCCGACGAGACCGATGTGGAACGCTACCTGGAATCCATGCGCGAGGCACTGCTGGATGAAATCCGCAAAGGCAAAAGAATTCAAATATGATGGAAACTGCAAAACTAAAGAAATTCGCCCAGTTCGCCCGGCGCAGCCTGCTGGAGCAGGTCTCCGCCAAACTGAAACTGGTGCTTGTTGAAAACAGCGCCGCCCGACGGGAAAGCACCGAGGCCATCAAGAAACTCGAAGAGGCTATCAAGGGGCTGGGCAAGGAACAGGTCATCGAGCGAGTGGCGTATATCTGGTTCAACCGCTTCTGCGCCCTGCGCTTCATGGATGTGAATCGCTATAACAGAGTCAATATTGTCTCTCCAGCAGACCCCGGACAGTTCCAGCCCGAGATTCTAGCCGAGGCAAAGATGGGGCACATCGACGAAGAGATGGTGCACGACAAGGTCCGGCAGCAGATATTCGCCTTGCTCGACGGCAAAGCGCCCAGCCGTGACGCGCAAGGAGAGGCTTACCGCCTGCTGGTGGTGGCCGCCTGCAACTACTGGAACAAGGCCATGCCGTTCCTGTTCCAGCGCATAAACGACTACACCGAACTGCTGATGCCCGACGACCTGCTCTCGGGCAGCTCCATCCTTGCCTATACCCGCGAGGCGATGACGCCGGATGCCTGCGAGGATGTCGAGGTGATCGGCTGGCTTTACCAGTTCTACATCTCTGAGAAGAAGGACGAGGTGTTCGACGGCCTGAAGAAGAACAAGAAGATCACACCCGAAAACATCCCGGCCGCCACCCAACTCTTCACCCCGCACTGGATCGTCCGCTACCTGGTGGAAAACTCCCTCGGCCGCCTGTGGTTGCTTAATCGTCCCAGCTCGAAGCTGGTCGAGCAGATGGACTATTACATTAAGCCCGAACAGGCCGAGACGGACTTCCTGCGCATCGCCAAGCCGGAAGAGATCAAGATCTGCGACCCAGCCTGCGGCTCCGGCCATATGCTCACTTATGCTTTTGACCTGCTCTACGCCATCTACGAGGAGGAAGGCTACGAGCCCGTCGAAATCCCCGAGAAGATCCTCACCCACAACCTCTATGGCATCGAAATCGACGAACGCGCCGGAGAGCTGGCCGCTTTTGCGCTGACCATGAAGGCTCGAGCCAAGTATAAGCGTTTTTTCAGCAAGAGCATAAAACCCAATATCTGTGTCCTACAAAACATCAAATTCGGTCTCATAGAAGACTCCGGAGATCTTTTCAGCAAGAAACATCAAGGTGCCAACGAGCTGGATGAATATATGGATTTCATTGGGCGCGACCTGTTCACCGCTCCACTGCAGACCACTCTGCTCCAGTTCGAAGAGGCCGACAACTTCGGCTCGCTGATCCGTCCGGAGGTCACCGACGTGGACGGTATGCTCAGAATACTGGAGTCAAAAAACGTCTCCGGGCAGTTGTTTATCAGCATGACTCATCAGAAGGTTCTGCAAGCCCTGCGGCAGGCCGATTACCTGAGCCCCAAATACCATGTGGTGATTGCTAATCCGCCGTATATGGGCGGCAAGGGGATGAATGAACGCCTTAGCGCCTGGGCAAAGACTAACTGTCCCGATAGCAAGACAGATCTATATTCGATGTTTATCGAAAGGTCTTTGTGTTTGGCACTGCATAAAGGATTGGCATCTCTGATAACAATCCAAAATTGGATGTTCTTGTCTTCGTTTGAAAGGCTTAGGGTTAATGTTTTAGAGGCGAATGGGATTAGGTCGCTAATACAAATCGGGTATAACAGTTTCCCTGAGCTTAATTCCAAGGTTGCCCAAGCGGCTGCATTTGTTATTCAAGTCAATGGCAAGCCCGCGGTATCAGAATATCTAAATCTCAATGATGCCCCGCAGGCTGCAAACAAACGGGTTGTCTTCAAGGAAAGACTTTCGAAAAACCACGTCTTCAGAGTTCATCAACGTGAGCTTTCGGATATCCCAGGCTACCCAATCGCGTATTGGATTAGCCCCACGTTACGCTCAATTTTCAGTACGGCAAAACGGCTTGGAGGTTTGGCAAAACCCCGGCAAGGATTAGCATCAGGAGACAATGATCGATTTATGCGCTACTGGCATGAAATCGACTTAGGAAATACAGATTTCACTCAAACTGATTATAAGAAGGCTGTCGAATCTGGGTTTAAATGGTTTCCACATAATAAAGGCGGGGCATACCGAAAGTGGTTTGGCAACAATGAGTTCGTTCTTGCGTTTGATAGTGAGAATTTTGAGGCTCTCGCTGGAATGGGGAATCACCTTCCTTCAAGGCAGCTGTATTTCAAGCCAGGAATGAGCTGGACTGCCTTAACAAGCGGAAAGTTTAATGGACGATATACAGAATGTTCGATCTTCGACGCAAAAGGACCGGTGTTGTTTGCAAACCCCGGTAAAGATATTAACTATTTTATGGGTTTTTGCAATTCCGTCGTTGCAACTGAAATCCTAAAGATTCTGGCCCCCACTCTTGATTTCAATCAAGGGCCGGTAGGCAACCTCCCGATTGTCGAGCAAGCCACGACAACTGACTTAAGGGATGTATCTGGCAAAAGCAGGAAATGCGTTGAGATTTCTAGACGCGATTGGAACTCCTACGAAACCTCTTGGGATTTCACTAGCCTACCACTACTGAATCCCGACTACCGCCAGCCAACTTTGAAGGTCATCTATCAGAAGCTCCGCGCCCACTGGCGAGAGATGACGCTGGAGATGCAGCGACTGGAGGAAGAGAACAACCGTATTTTCATCGAAGCATACGGCCTGCAGGATGAGCTGCCGCCCGAAGTGCCGCTCAACGAAATCACCCTGACCTGCAATCCGCACTACCGATACGGCAACGACAAGAACGAAGAAGAGCTGGAAGCGTTGCTGCTGGCCGACACCATGCGTGAGCTGGTCTCTTATGCCGTGGGCTGCATGTTTGGTCGCTATGCGCTGGAGAAGCCGGGGTTGATCTTGGCCAACCAGGGAGAGACCATTGAGGACTACCTGCAACGGGTTCCTGAACCTAGCTTCCCGGCCGATGACAACAATGTCATCACGATGCTTGACGGAGACTGGTTCATCGATGATATCACCGAGCGCTTCCGCAAGTTCCTGCGCGTGGCCTTTGGCGATGAGCACTATGAGGAAAACCTCCAGTTCGTCGAGCAGGCGCTGAACATCAAGGGCAAGCGCAACTACAGCATCCGCGACTACTTCCTCGGAGAGTTCTACACCGACCATGTGAAGCGCTACAAAAAGCGCCCCATCTACTGGCTGTTCAGCAGCCCCAAGGGCAGCTTCAACGCGTTGATCTACATGCACCGCTACCGCCCGGATACGGTCAGCGTGGTGCTCAACGACTACCTGCGTGAGTTCCGCACCAAGCTCACCTCGCACAAGAACCATCTGGAGGCGGTCAGCATCAGCGCCAGCAGCAGCCAGAGCGAGAAGACCAAGGCGTTGAAGGAGATCGAGAAGATCACCAAAATGATCGCCGAGATGGAGGAATACGAACGCGAGGTGCTTTACCCGCTGGCCACCGAGCAGGTGGAGATCGACCTCGACGACGGCGTGAAAGGCAACTATCCCAAACTCGGCGCGGCGTTGAAGAAGATCGTCGGCCTGGATGCAGAAGAGGATTAAGGAGCGCCATTTATGGAAACCCGCATTGCCCAGGCCCTGACCAAACTCTTTGACCGGCACCGGATCGTCTTCTGGTACGATGCCAAACAGGAGTTGCGCGACGACTTCGAGGCGCTTCAGCTTCCCGGTGTAGAAAAGCTGGAGCTGATCAACAACGAGTATGGCATCAAGTACAGGCTGCTTCGTGAGCAGCCGGAACAGAAATTCCTGCTCTACCGAGAAGGACCTCAGCCCGCCGATCTGGATAACTGGTTGCTGGATGTGCAGCTAGCCCACGGTGAGTTCCGCACCGATCAGGTGGCCATCTGGCTGTCCGAACTGGAACTCGGCCTGCAGTTCACGGATGTAGTGCAGGCCCATGCGGAGTTCTTCCAGGCGAGCAAGCGCAAGGATGCCCTCAAGAAGCTGCTGAAAGCGGACGACACTGCCGGACAGGTTCGCCTGAAGATGCTGGCGGTATGCACCGGCAGCGATCCGCGGATGGATGCGGTGGTGGAAAACCTGCTGCAGGAGCTGGCCGACTGCCGCGACGAGAAGATCAAGCTGATTGGTCGGTGTAGTCTGGACGGTTTCCTCTGGGAGCAGATGACCCGCCGCTATGGCTACAAGTCCGACGAGCCGGGTATCCGCGACTTCGCCATTGAGTTGTTCAAGTCATGCTACGCAATGGGCACCGATGGCCAGGTGAAACTGACCGGCGATGCCCTAGTGTTTCTCAAGCGATGGAAAGACAGCCGGCAGTTCGAAGGCGGTTTTGAGATACTGTCGGGAGAATGCGCTGAAGTACTTGGGATAGAACAGGATTTGGCCAAGCGGGATTTCCGGGAGCTAATCGATCTGGATTACTTCCGCCTGATAGACCAAAAGATCATCAGTGATCTGGTGCGCGCGGTGGCAGTCCGCACGGTATCCAGTGGAGATGTATCACTTTGGGTCCGTCAGCGACGTCAAGGCCACTGGTATGTCGAATGCAGGAGTTTATACGAGGCGATCGATTACGCCGCCCAGTTTACTCACGCACTGAGCGAGGCCAAGCTCGCCATGGACAGCTTGGCCGAAGGCGTACAGCGCTACAGCAGCTTCTGGTATAAGCTCGATCAGCTCTACCGCAAGTTCACGTACCATGTGCGCATGTCTGGACAGGCTTCGCTGATGGGGGCCTTGACCGAGCAGATCGAAAATCTCTACTCCAACAACTACCTGCTGAAGCTGGGCGACCGCTTCCAGACCTTTGTGGATTCGGCATCGAAATGGGAAGCCTTCCCGGTGCGCAAGCAGAAGGAGTTTTTCGAGCATTGGGTCGGGCCGTTCCTGCGCAAGGACAACAAGGTCTGCGTGATCATCTCCGATGCCATGCGCTACGAGATCGGCGATGAGCTGCTGAGCCTGATCAGGCAGGAGGACCGTTACAGCGCCGAACTGGAACCGGCGCTTTCGATGTTGCCTAGCTACACCCAGCTTGGCATGGCCTCGCTCCTGCCCCACAAAGAGCTGATGATTGCCGATAACGAAACCGGCACCGTGCTGGTGGATGGCCAAAGCTCCCTGGGAACGGCCAACCGCGTCAAGATCCTTGGCCAGGCGATCAGTCAACGGGCTACCGCCTGCAAGGCCGATGAACTGATGACCATGAAGGGTGACGACTGCCGGGCACTGGTGCGCGATCACGACGTGATTTACGTCTATCACAACCGCATCGACGCCACCGGCGACAAACGGGAAACCGAGGAGCGGGTTTTCGAGGCGGCGGAAGAAACCCTGCAGGAGCTAATTCGCCTGATCAAGAAGTTGACCGGGGCCAACGCCAACAATTTGCTGGTGACCTCGGACCATGGCTTCATCTACCAGAACCGCGCCATTGACGAGAGCGACTTTTCCGGAGTCGATGCCGAGGGAGACCAGATACTGTTTCGGGACCGCCGCTTCGTGCTCGGCAAGGGGCTTGCTGTGGCATCCAGCCTGCACAAGTTCACCTCCGAGCAGCTTGGCCTTGCCGGTGAGGTGGAGGTGCAGATTCCCAAGTCAATAAACCGCTTGCGCCTGAAGGGTTCCGGCAGCCGCTTTGTGCATGGCGGAGCGTCGTTGCAGGAGGTCGTGATCCCGGTACTCAAGATCAACAAAAAGCGCCAGAGCGATGTCTCCACTGTAGAGATTGACATTCTGCGAGGAGCTAGCTCGGTAATCACCTCCGGGCAACTGGCGGTGACCATGTACCAAGCCGGGCCGGTGACGGACAAGATCCAACCGCGCGTGCTGCGGGCTGGCATCTACACCGAGGGGGGCGACCTGATCTCCGACAGCCACGACCTGACCTTCGACCTAAGCTCGGACAATCCCCGGGAGCGGGAGCTGCAAGTGCGCTTTGTGCTGACCCGCAAGGCCGATGAGGCCAACGGCAAGGAGGTCAGTCTACGGCTGGAGGAAAAACACGCCGGGACTTCACATTTCAAGGAATACAAGTCGCTCCGGTATATGATGCGACGATCATTTACCAGTGACTTCGACTTTTAAAGGAGGGGTGACCCATGAACGAACTTGACCAGAAAATCAACACACACTTCTCGGGACTCGTTGTCCGCAAGGATCTCGTCAAGACAGTCAAGGGCAACGCCATCGTTCCCTCCTACGTGCTGGAATACCTGCTGGGACAGTATTGCGCCACCAGCGATGAACCGACCATCCAGACCGGTATCGAGACAGTCAAAGAGATCCTTGCCAAGCATTATGTTCACCGAAATGAAGCCGGGTTAGTCCGCTCGAACATTAAGGAAAAGGGTCGCTACAAGGTCATCGACAAAATCAGTGTTGATCTGAACGATAAGAAGGACGTCTATGAGGCGCAGTTCTCCAACTTGGGCATCAAAGAGGTCCTTGTTGATGCCGGAACGGTGAAGAAGCACCCCAAGCTCTTGGTCGGTGGCGTGTGGTGCATTGCTGATCTGGAATATGAGTTTGCCGATGACAAAAGCTCAAGCCCCTGGA
The DNA here is from genome assembly GCA_964392915.1 of uncultured Nitrospiraceae bacterium. Lineage (GTDB taxonomy): Bacteria > Nitrospirota > Thermodesulfovibrionia > Thermodesulfovibrionales > Dissulfurispiraceae > JAAYUK01. The sequence continues at coordinate 13,720 of CAYMRS010000015.1, read as the reverse complement.
TCTTGTCGACCCTCAAGCCGATCCAACTCTCCCATTTCGATTTCGACAAATATGTTGAGGCCCGCAAGCAGTTCACAATCGACGAGTGGATCGACCTGCTGGTTCAAAGCGTCGGATTCAACCCGGAGATGTTCGGTAAGCGCAGCAAGCTGACACAACTGGTCCGCCTGATCCCATTTTGCGAGCGCAATTACAACCTGATCGAACTTGGCCCCAAGGGGACTGGCAAATCTCACATCTACTCGGAGTTCTCGCCTCACGGCATCCTGATCTCCGGCGGTGAGGTTACGGTTCCCAAGCTGTTCGTGAACAACTCTTCTGGAAAGATCGGACTGGTCGGCTACTGGGATTGTGTTGCCTTCGACGAGTTTGCCGGAAAGCAAAAGCGCGTCGAAAAGGCCCTGGTCGACATCATGAAAAACTACATGGCCAACAAGTCCTTCTCACGAGGCGTCGAGACGCTGGGTGCAGAGGCCTCTATGGTTTTCGTGGGCAACACCCAGCACACCGTGCCCTACATGCTCAAACACTCGGATCTGTTTTGCGAGCTGCCCGACAAGTTCTACGACTCTGCGTTTCTCGACCGCATCCATTTTTATATTCCTGGCTGGGAGGTCGACATCATCCGGGGCGAGATGTTCTCCAGCGGCTACGGTTTCGTGGTGGACTACCTGGCCGAGATCCTTCGCTCGTTGCGCAATCACGATTACTCGGACCGCTACAAGGAGTACTTCTCCCTCTCATCCGATATCTCGACGCGGGACCGCGATGGTATCAACAAGACCTTCTCAGGCTTGATGAAGATCCTTTTCCCGCATGGGGGAGCAACCAAGGAAGAGGTCGAGGAGCTGCTGCGGTTCGCGATTGAGGGCCGCAAGCGCGTCAAAGACCAATTGATGCGAATCGACTCCACCTACGGCAACGTCCGCTTTACTTATCTGAGCACTGATGGCCAGGCCAAGCCTGTCACTACGCTCGAAGAAGAGGAATATCCCAGCTACTACCACAAGACCATCGCCGAGGGTCAAGACGGGAAAATCTTGGAATCTGCGCAACCGGGCTCACCCCAAGTGCCATCCGAGCCACTGGCACCGGCCGAACCCGTCCTCAAGGAAAAGCACCTCACATTCCAGGAGAACCAGAAGGGGCTCTCCTTCGATACACTGCTCGGTCCTTATCTCAAGGACGCGACCACGATCACAGTTACCGATCCATACATCCGCCTGTTTTACCAGATGCGCAACTTCATGGAATTCTTGGAGACGGTGGTCAAGCACAAGGCTCCGGATGAGGAAGTATCGGTTCATCTGGTGACGACGGAAGATGAGTTCAAAGGCGAACAGCAGAAGGAAAACTTCGAGAAGATGAAGGAGTCCGCCAACGCGGTGGGCGTGAACTTCACTTGGGAGTTCGACAGCACTGGCACTATCCATGCTCGCCACATCGTGACCGATCACGGCTGGAAAATATCCCTGGATCGCGGCCTCGACATATTTCAGCACTACGAGATGAACGATGCCTTCACCTTCGTCAATCGACTGCAGCAATACCGCCAATGCAAGGCGTTCGAGGTCACGTTTATTAAACACAAACCGAATGGAGCTGAGGAGGAATAACCTGAGCGGGATATCGGCATCACTGACAAAATGGTTTTCAGAGCGCCCCCAATGGCTCCAGATTGCGGCTACGAGGCTACTTCAGCAATCTGAGCTTACTGACAAAGACGTTTTCGAGCTTGCAACCCTGTGTCAGCAGGAAGCCGACGGTAAGCTGCCCAAAACGACTTGTTCCTTTCCCGCTACCGCGTTCTCCCAGGGTGCAGCAGGCACTCTACGTTTGTGTTCGATCAGTGATGTCGAAGGAGTAAACGCCCTTGCTCCCAAAAAGCCACTGGAGTTTGGCAACGGCAATATCACGATTGTTTATGGCAACAACGGGTCAGGCAAATCCGGTTACGTCAGACTCCTCAAACATGTATGCGGAGCCCGCGAGACGGGTATCCTCCACCGCAATGTCTATAAGCCCGGCTCTGCCGCACAGAAAGCCTGCATTTCGTTTGAGCAGGACGGCGTACCGAAGACCCATACCTGGTCAGGGCAAGGTATCTGCGATGATCTCAACAGCGTTGATATTTTCGACACCTCGTTTGGCAAGGTCTTTGTCAGCAGCGATGACGAGGTGAGCTACGAGCCGCCGGTTCTATCGTTTTTCAGTTCGCTCATCCTTGCATGCGAAAGGGTCGCATCGGCCTTGGACGTCGAGGCCAACCGGCACCAGTCCAAAAAGCCGAATATCCCGGCCGACAAGAAGGTGACCCCTGAAGGCACCTGGTACGAAGCCATCAGCGCCAAGACCAGCACCCAGGACATCGACAAGCATTGCACATTGGGCAGCGCTGACGAGACCGAGATGCAAACGTTGCAGCAGCGCCTTGCCGAACAGGCACCGGCGGAAAAAGCGAAGCAGCTGAAAAAACAGAAACAGCATATCGACAATCTGGTTCAGGATGCCCAAAAATATCTGAAGCAATTATCGGACGAGAATTACCGACGGATCATTGCTGCCAAGAAGAAGTCGATTCTCAAGAAGACAGCGGCAGATACGGCGGCGGAAAAGGTGTTCTCCGGTAGCGAGTTGGAAGGCATCGGGTCTGATGTATGGAAAGAGCTTTGGGAAGCAGCCCGGAACTACTCCGTATCGGCAGCCTTCAAAGAAGCTGAGTACCCGAATATTTCTGATGGTTCCCGTTGTGTCCTGTGCCACCAGACCTTGACCCAGGAGGCCAAAGAGAGACTGATCTCCTTCGAAAATTTCGTGAAGGGTGAAATGCAGAAAGCCGCAACGGATGCGGCCAAGGAATACGAGACTGCCAGTCAAACTATCGAGGCACTACCGACATCGGAGACGCTGAAGACCCGTATCGATGCGGCTGGTATTTCACAGGATGAAGTCGTCAGCCAGGTGACGGATTTCTTTGCTCAAGTGCAGGCTAGAAAAGACCTGCTCCCTGGGATCGATTCCGAAGAAGCCATTCCCGCCCCTCTGCTCTCACCGAAATGGATCGAAGAAGCCAACGCCCAGTCAAAAAGTCTCGGTGAACTCGCGGCAAAATATGACGAAGACGCCAAAAGCGACAATCGAGAGGAGATCAAGAAAAAGCTAAACAGCCTGCAGTCGAGAAAATGGTTGTCTGAGCACCGCGCCGCCATTGAAGAAGAAGTCACCCGATTGAAGCTACTGAACCAGATTCAGGAGGCAAAGAAATCGACCAACACAATGGCGCTGTCCAAGAAAAAAGGGGAGCTGGCAGAAGCCTTGATCACGGATGCATTCGTGCAAAGATTCAATAGAGAATTGAAGGTACTTGGCGCATCACAGTTAAAGGTTGAGTTGGTGAAAACGAGGACGCCCAAAGGGAAAGCACTCCATAAAATCAAGCTCAAGGAAACCTCTCATAATATCCTTACCGATGTCTTGAGCGAGGGAGAGAGTCGGATCGTTTCCATTGCGGCTTTTTTGGCCGACGTCACCGGCAAGAGCAACCAGGCTCCGTTTATCTTCGACGATCCAATATCCTCGCTCGACCAAAGCTATGAAGAGGCCGTGGTTCAAAGGCTGATTGAGTTGTCTCAGGACAAGCAAGTCATTGTCTTTACTCATCGCCTGTCCTTGCTGGGTCTAATCCAAGAGTACTCAAAAAAAGTTGACCGAGAACCAGAAATCATCTGCATTCGGGCTGAAACATGGGGCACTGGCGAGCCTGGAGAAACTCCGCTCTTCGTTAAAAGACCCGATAAAGCGTTGAACAGCCTCATTAATGATAGTCTTTCCAAAGCTAAGAAACTGCTCCAAGAGCATGGTAAAGATGTGTATGAGCCATATGCAAAGTCTCTATGCAGTGATTTCAGGATTCTCCTTGAGAGAATGATTGAATTTGAGCTTATGGCCGATGTCGTTGGCCGTTACCGAAGGGATATCAACACCAAAAACAAGATCAATAAGCTTGCCCTGATCAACGAACAAGATTGCCAGTATTTCGATGATTTGATGACAAAATATTCAAGGTATGAGCATTCACAGCCTCTTGATGCTCCAGTTCCGCTTCCCGAGCCAGATGAGCTTGAGAATGATTTCAATGAGCTGAAGAAGTGGCAAGCGGATTTTAAACAGCGACCAGTTCCATCTGCACAGGATATACAATGAAGCTCCTCCACACATCCGACTGGCACCTCGGCCGCACCCTGTACGGCAGAAAACGATACGAGGAGTTTGAGGCCTTTCTCGACTGGCTGGCCGGGACGATTCAGCAGCGGGGAATCGATGTTTTGCTGGTGGCTGGTGATGTCTTTGACACCAGCGCTCCGAGCAATCGCGCCCAAGAGCTCTATTACCGGTTCTTGTGCCGGGTTGCTGCCTCATCTTGTCGGCATGTCGTCGTTATTGCAGGCAACCATGATTCACCGTCCTTTCTCAATGCTCCCAAGGAACTGCTCAAGGCCCTTGATGTCCACGTGGTCGGCAGTAGCACTGAACTCCCGGAAGACGAAGTGCTGGTGCTCCGTAATGAGCATGACGCTCCGGAATTGATTGTCTGCGCCGTGCCCTACCTCCGTGACAGGGATATCCGCGTGGCGGAAGCGGGTGAGAGTGTTGAGGACAAAGAGCGAAAGCTGATTGAAGGCATTCGCGCCCATTACGCTACCATCGCCGCCTTGGCCGAACAGAAGCGCGAGGAGCTCGGAGCAGATATCCCCATCGTGGCCATGGGGCATCTGTTCACCGCTGGCGGACAAACCGTTGACGGCGATGGCGTGCGAGAACTGTATGTTGGTTCTCTGGCCCATGTGACGACTGGGATTTTTCCTGCCTGTTTCAACTATCTGGCGCTTGGGCACCTCCACGTCCCGCAAAAGGTAAATGGCTCCGAAACCATACGGTATAGCGGCTCTCCTTTGCCCATGGGGTTCGGTGAGGCAAAACAGCAGAAGAGCATTTGCCAGGTTCAGTTCCACTGCACGGCTGCATCGGTGCAGCTGATCGACGTGCCGGTGTTTCAGAAACTTGAGCGCGTTAAGGGTGACTGGGACGGCATCTCAGGCCGCATCCTCGAATTGTCGGCAACGGAATCCCAAGGTTGGCTTGAAGTCATTTACGACGGCACTGAGGTCATTGGCGATCTGCGGGAGCGCTTGGAAGCAGCGATTTCTGGCACCCAAATGGAAATTCTCCGGATAAAGAACAACCGCATCATCGACCAAGTTCTCGGACAAATCCATGAAGAAGAAACTTTGGACGACTTGAATACTAACGATGTGTTCGAGCGATGCCTTGCCATGCATGAAGTACCTGAAGATCAGAGGCCGGAACTGATCAGGGCCTATCAGGAAACAGTCGCGTCTCTCTTTGAAGACCATATTCAGGCGGAGTAGAGAGGCTGACTATGAGGATACTTAAGGTGCGTTTCAAAAATCTGAACTCCCTGGTCGGCGAATGGGAAATCGATCTGACGCAGCCAGCCTACACATCTGACGGCATTTTTGCTATTACCGGCCCCACAGGTGCTGGTAAAACGACCATTCTTGATGCCATTTGCCTTGCCCTCTACGGACGGACACCTCGCCTGAACAAGGTCACCAAAAGCGAAAATGAGATCATGTCCCGACAGGCCGGCGAGTGCTTTGCCGAGGTGACTTTTGAAACACAGAAGGGGCATTACCGGTGTCACTGGAGTCATCATCGCACACGGAGGAGGGCCCATGGCGAACTCCAGCCCCCAAAACACGAAATTGCCAATGCCGATTCCGGTGAAATTTATGAATCCAAGATCAGGGGGGTCGCTGACCATATCGAGTCTGCTACCGGTATGGATTTTGACCGTTTCACCCGCTCCATGTTGCTGGCGCAAGGCGGCTTCGCCGCGTTCCTGCAGGCGGCACCGGATGATCGGGCTCCGATCCTGGAGCAGATAACCGGCACAGAGATCTATAGCCAGATATCCGTTCGTGTTCATGAACGCCAGCGAGACGAGCGGGAAAAGCTAAACCTGCTCCGGGCTGAAACGGCAGGCATCGTAATTCTTGAGCCGGAGCAGGAACAAGAGATTGGGCAGGTCCTCGAGACAAAGCAGAAGGAAGAGACAGACCTTGCCGCCAAGTCCGCTGAAACTGGGGAGGCTATTGCATGGCTTACCACCATCGATGGCCTGAAGAAGGAAATCGGTGACCTGGCTGACGAGGCGAGTAAGCTGCAAATCGATATCGAGGCGTTCAAACCGGACCGTGAACGGCTCAACCGAGCCTTGAGTGCCGCCTCATTGGACGGCGCATACGCAACACTCACCGCTACCCGCAAACAACAGGAGGATGACAGAGCAGCATTGAAAACTGAGGAAGAGAATCTTCCTGGACTGGAATCCTCCGCCAAGGAACATGCCGAGGCACTGAAATCGGCTGAGCAACAGACCGCCAACGTCAAAGAGGAGCTGAAAGCCGCTGCTCCGCTCATTCAGAAGGTTCGCTCCTTGGATCAGAAGCTTGCCGACCAGAAAAAGGCTATTTCGGAAGGTGAAGAGAGCTGCAAAAATGATGCGGCAAAGATTGAAGTGGATAAGCAGGCCAGGCTTAAAGAGCAGGGAAAGCGTTCTGAGGCCCAAAAAGATCTGGAACTTGTTGACGGCTACCTCAAGGAGCATGCACAGGATGAGTGGCTGATCAGCGGCCTGGCCGGTGTTGAAGAACAGCTTAGCAACTTGCTGTCCAAACAAACAGAAATAGTTAAAAAAGAGGCCGACCAGGAGAAGGCTGTGACAGCTCTGGCGCAGGCGACAAAATCAGTCGAAGACTGCCAGAAGCAATGCGGTGCCCGGAAACAGGAACTGGAGAAAGCATTAGAGAATCTCCAGCAAGGCAAAGATGCTTTAAGTCAGTTGCTCGGCGGGCGGCTGTTGCGTGAATACCGCGCCGAGAAGGAAACCCTGCTTCGTGAAATGGCCTTTCTGGCGAAAATAGCGGAGCTTGAGGACCAGCGGATAAAACTGAAAGATGGCGAGCCCTGTCCGCTCTGTGGTGCGAAAGAACACCCATTTGCAGAAGGCAATGTTCCCGTTGCAGATGAAACCGAACAGAAGATAGATATGCTCACCAAACTGATCAACCAGGCCGAGGATCAGGAAGCTGCCATCAAAAAACATGAAAAAGCTGAGGTCATGGCCCGTAATAACCTTACGGAGAGTGAAAAGCAGGAAGCGGTTGCGGCTAATGACAAAAAGACTGCAGAGACAAACCTTGCTGACTTAAAGGAAGGCTCAGAAAAACTCCGGACTGATTTTGCCGAACTGAAGCAGGCTGTATCTGCCAAACTCCTGCCGCTCGGTATTACTGAAATCCACGATGCCGACGTTTCATCGTTGCTTGAGTCACTCAGATCGCGAATTAAGGCGTGGCAGGCCCAGGTCAAGAAAAAGACGGACATCGAGAAACAGATTGCTGATATCGACAGCGAAGTGAAGCGGCTGGATGCGGTTATCGAAACTCAAAGTACCGCCTTGGCCGAAAAACTGGAGCGCTTGGAGACCTTGGAAAAGGAACTCGCCACCGGAAGTGATGAGCGTAATGCACTGTACGGCGACAAGAACACCGACGATGAAGAGCGCCGTCTGAACATGGCGATTTCTGATGCCGAAGGTGCCGAAAAAAAGGCCAGAGAACTGCACAATGAGCTCCAGCAAAAATGGAGTACAGCGAAGGCCCATGTCGAATCTCTGAAGAAGCGCATCGACCAACGAGAGCCAGAACTTAAAGGTCTGGAATCTGAATTCTCCACAGAGCTCGCGGCCGTGGGCTTTTCAAATGAGGAACAGTTCCTGGCGGCCAGACTTTCCTCTGAACGGAAAGCTGAGCTGGCGGCCAAGGCTAAGGTGCTGGATGACCGAGAAACAGATCTGAAAGCCAGACAGAAGGATCGGGAAACGCGTTTGGCCACGGAAATGGCCAGGAAGGTCACCGATAAATCGCTGGAAGATCTCGAACCCCAATTCAAGGAGCACGAAGAGTCCCTGAAAGAGCTGCGAGAAATCATTGCCGGTCTCAAACACAAATTGAGTGAAAATGCCGTGGCAAAACAGCGGCTAAAGGAAAAGCAGGCAGCGATCGAAGCTCAGAAAAATGAGTGCCGAAGGTGGGAAAACCTACACGAATTGATCGGCTCTGCAGACGGTAAGAAGTACCGCAATTTTGCCCAGGGGCTGACCTTCGAGATGATGATTGGTCACGCTAACCGGCAATTGCAGAAAATGACCGATCGCTACTTACTGGCCCGTGACGATGCCCAGCCCCTGGAGCTTAACGTGGTTGACAACTACCAGGCTGGGGAGATTCGGTCCACGAAGAACCTTTCCGGAGGCGAGAGCTTTATCGTCAGTCTGTCCCTAGCACTGGGTTTGTCCCATATGGCCAGCAAGAATGTCCGGGTGGATTCGTTGTTCCTGGATGAAGGCTTTGGCACCCTGGACGAGGAAGCACTCGACACCGCATTGGAAACCCTTGCGAGTTTGCAGCAGGACGGCAAGCTGATTGGTGTGATTTCGCATGTTGCTGCTCTTAAGGAGCGCATTGCTGTTCAGATTCACGTTTCACCAACGACTGGAGGCCGAAGCGTTTTGATTGGGCCGGGCTGTAAATTCAGAGAGTGAATTTCGCAAACGGTTTTTTTGGGTTGACAATATTCGGGCCACTTTTACGCACTAAAAATAATTACTATTTAAATAATGCATCAGTATATAGTCGGGGTTGCAATAGCGATCAAACCCTTACTGAACAAGCAATCAATGCAACGCCGGATTTGCTTGGTCAGGATGTGATTCAGGGGGTGTTTCAGGGGGTCGAGGGCTCAAGCAAACACTGTCCGTCAATGCGACACAATGTCGCATTGATCATTCCTGCGCCCAGCGCTTTATGCGTTGGCTTATTTCTGAAGCTGACACGCCCAGAAGTTTTGCTGTGTTCGATGTTGATTTATTGGTAATTGCGCGTGCCCGTTTCAGGTCAAGAACCTTCAGGATGTCAGGAGTTACTGGCGGCAGTGGATAGTACTCGGGAAGACTTGGCTGCGGAGAAGATGCCTGAAGAAAATCCAAATAGTGCAAAGAATCGGCTGTTATGGCCACTTTTTCTTTTTTCTCTTTCTTTCGTTTCAGAGCAGAAGTATCGATTTTTGGCGTCGCGGTGAAAACTATGAGTTTCATGAGAGACTCAAGTCCCCTGACCTCATTCTTAAATAAACATTGGTAGCGTTTTTGATTCATGCTGAGGCTTTCTTGCCGAGAGTGATCAGAGGAGTCAGATTGATTATTAATCTCAAGAAAAATACTTTTTATTCGATGCATAGTTTCAAAGGAAATACCAGCGGCATGCGCGCGATTGTCACTGGAATATTTCTGGTAGAAATGCATAAGAAGCGGAAGGATATCCTCCGATCTTTCTCGGAGGGAGGGAAGGCAGATAACAAAAGGCTCAAAGCGGGCATAAAGATCTGGTATCAAATCACCATTTTGAAGCGCTTCGAAAATATCGAGATTACAGGCAGCCACTACTCGCCCTTTGAAGGGTTTGGTTTTTTTTGCTCCTAGAGGGATGTATTCCCTTTGTTGTAAAAGACGAAGAATGGTCCCTTGGAATCGTTTGCTGCTTTTGGATATTTCATCAAGAAAAAGCGTCCCGTTTCCTACTTCATCACAGAGACCACTATTATCGATATGAGCTTGACTGTGTGCTCCTTTTTTTGAGCCGAAAAGTTCCGATGATATTAACTCATCAGTAATCGAGAGAGAGTTGACAGGAATGAAGTTGTGCAAATTGTGATGCTTGCAAACGTGCAAAGCTCGAGCGACGAGTTCTTTGCCTGTGCCTGGCGATCCAACAATTAACACCGGATCATCGAATTCGGCAATTCTTGAAATAGCTTCAAGAACGACTGCCCATATGGTGCTTTCGCCGATAAGCGGTGAGAGTGCACGATGGTGGCGAGTGTGCATGTCTCGGCAAACTGCCAGCCCCGAAACCGATAGCAGAAAATCATCTTTTCTGGGATCCAGTTTGATAATAAGTTTTATGGTTTCCAGAATTGATGCATTTAATAATTGCTTTTTCGATTTGCCGTTTCCGATGATACATCCCCCGGTTTCTTGATTGCTCTCGAAGTAACGAAAGAGCGTTCTGGCCATGCAAAATAGTTCCCCCCTTTTATCTAACGACAATCGCTTCAAGAAGCCACGTATGCTGTCGAAGTCTCTTTCAAGGCAAAGCAGAGATTTGCTGAAACACTGAAGTCCACGACCGTAGAGCCCCCATCGAATGCATTGCTCACCAAGTAAGCACATGTCGTACCAATTGTCATGCAAAGCATCAGAGTGGCGCACAACTGGGTTCATTCTATCCGCGACGAGAATCAACTCATCAAGAGATAATTTGTTCTCATAGAGGAACATCTCGGACCAATCAGGGTGAGAGTCTTTTTCTTTGTTCAGGCGTGCGCTTTTCTTTGGATAATCCGTCATGTCATCCTCAGGCAATGGTTTATGAGGATTGTACCACACATTTTATACGAGGGTCTTTCTACTTTTGTGGGGAGCTTTTTTGAGTAAAGTAATCTGAAAGATAATATTGACTTGCCCGCCAAACGGTTTCTCAATATGATAGTGTTGGTATTTTATCGATCCGCGTTTCTGACGCATAGAATGTTTTGAACCAACCTTGGACGCCTAGTCTGGGTCAAATTCGCATACCTATCAACAACCTAACCCATGATGTGTTGATATTTGTTAGAATTGTATTTAGCAATCGTCGACCATGCCTCAGTAATGTCTGATTTCTGACTGCTGCATGCTACGGTTTCGCGCGATGGTGAATTATGGAATAAGGTAAATATGCGCATTAATAAATATGGATTAAGTCGTGACATCCCAACTTCAATAAAGAAAGAAATAAGATCTTTCTGCGGATACGGTTGCGTTATTTGCGGCAATGCAATTTACCAGTATGAGCACATTGATCCTCTTTTTCAGGATGCTCGCGAACATAACCCCTCAAACATGGCCTTATTGTGTGGATCCTGCCACGACAATGTCACAAGGGGTATTTGGTCAAAGCAGCGAGTTAAGGAGGCGAGAGATAACCCGTGCTGTGCACAAAAGGGATTTTCATCTTTAAAGCTCGACGTCTGCGCGGGAGGTGAGTTCATAATAAAGATTGGAAATACAGAATTCGTCGATCTCCAAACAATAATACAAATTGACGATGAAAACCTGTTGAGTATTTCTCAGCCTGAATCTGACAATTCCCCACCTCGTATCTGTGCCAAATTTTATGACCGTTTCAATAAAATGGCAGGAAAAATAATCAACAATGAATGGTTCGGATCCTCAGATGCTTTCGATATTGAAACCAGAGGGCATACGATAAGCGTCAGAAGTAAAGAAAAAGAAGTCGATTTAGTTTTGTCCATTGTTCCGCCAAATATTCTTCATATTGACCAAATGCATATGCATTTTAAGGGAACTACGATTAGCGGTAGTTCTAAAGATGGATTCATAGCTTCCACTGGCAGGTCGACAATCAATATACCATCAGACCCTATCAGAATAAAAAAAGCACCTTTTTGGCTTTTTATCAGGGATGGTAGAGTATCTCTCGGATCAGATGCCGTTATTGATTATTTGGGGCCGGATGGGGAGAAAGCGAAGCTTTCAGGTAACTACGAAGTGAATAATGCAACGCTTTCTTTTCTGGATCAACATGAGACAGGAGAGGACCCACCACCAGGAGGGAATCCTCAAGATAAAATAATACAGATTACCTCTCAGGGCGTAGGACCGGTGGATTTTAACATTAAATTTGCTCTTCCTAAATCAAAACCAAAACCCCAATTAAATCCTTTGCTGATAAGATCGCATCCGAAAGTAGGCAGGAACGATCCTTGTCCATGCGGGAGTGGCCTCAAGTTTAAGAAATGTCATGGAAAATGATATTGCATGCCGGTTGACAAAGTGTTGATCGGCGCGAAAATTTGACCCAGAATCGGCATCCATATTTGACCTGTGTCGCATAAATATAGCGGATTAACAAACAAGCGTTTAGATTATTTTTAATGGGTAAGAATTGAATGCCGATATGGCTTAATAGTGGGTCATTATTGTAAGCTGATTAACACCGTTAACAATGCAATTGCCCTGTGCCCTAACTGTCATCGCCAAGCTCACTATGCCTGAATGAATATGGCGAATTAATTTCTTGATTTATAAATATTGCGTCTGGTGAGTTCGTAAGTTCCAGAATTGACTTTGATAAAATCATGATAAAAATGCATCAAAAACGGTCAAAAATGATACAAATCAATAGAAATAAGAAAGTGCTTCAAAGCTAGAGCTAGAGCTGATTTAGGTAGTATTTTCAAGGCCTTGCAGTATGGTTTAGAAGCCGTTCGCAACGTGGGGGCCGAGGGTTCGAATCCCTTACCGTCCACCATCTTTTCTCTTCAGTTTGTTTCCGTAATGCCGGGAGGCCGCCCGCCTGTCGTTCAGAAATGCGCTATAATGAAGCAGACAAGCTCATGAAATTCGACTGCGCGGAAGGTGAATTATGACCGATGATGAACTCGAAATACCGTCGCCCGAAATTTGTGCAAGCAGGATATTCGAGATCAGCGGCACGAAATTCGAGCCCGACATAGCCGCTGACCTGTGGCCCAGGATAATTCAGCATAAATGGCTCATGTCAGAAAAACTCCACAGGGATGTAGGATTGAGAACAGCATGCACCGACTTTCTCGAAAACATGGAGCAGGCCACCAAGGAATTCATGGACTATAAGAGAAGGGACATACTGGCTGAGATGGGGGCTCAAAGAGTCAGTAGGGACATATGGGACACCATTTCCGACTCTCAGCCTCCCAAACAGCTGGTGCAGCGGAGAATTATCCTTCCCATCATGGAGGAAGATCTCGCCAGAAAGCACGGCGTAACGCCGCCGAAAACCATCATTTTCTTCGGCCCGCCGGGCACCGGAAAGACGCATTTTGTGAAAGCGATAGCGGGAGTCCTGTCCTGGTGGTATATCGAGATTCTGCCCAGCATGCTGATGGCGGACGGCATCGAGAAAATCGGCGCCAACCTGCATGCCGTCATGGAAAAGGCGCGAACTCTCGAGGAAGCGGTCATCTTTATCGACGAGTTTGAAGAGATTGCCGGCAGCCGGGACGAAGCCAGCAGGATTGACAAATCAATTACCAACGAATTCCTGAAGCAGGTTCCCCTGCTTAAAAGCCAGGGAAACAAGGTCCTGCTCGTCTGTGCGACCAACTATATCAGGCAGCTTGATGCCGCGCTTCTCCGCCCCGGCAGGTTTGATTGCATTATCCCTGTCGGCGTTCTGGACGAGGAGGGGAGGAAGACCATACTTCAGCGATACCTGCGCAAACTGAATGCCGGAGTTGTCGACATGAATCGCGTCGTAAAGATGACAGCCGGCTTTACCCCCGCAGATGTGGAGTATCTGTTTCAGCAGGTGGCGCAATTTGCCTTTGAGCAGGAGCTTGGCCTCAAGCAGGATTTTCAGGTGACGACCGATACCTTTGAGCAGATTTTACCGAAGATTCGTCCGTCCCTGGCCGATGAGGTCATTCAGGAGTTTCAGAAGGACAGCGTTACCTATTCACGGACATGAGGCAG
>CAYMRS010000014.1:0-50563 GCA_964392915.1 uncultured Nitrospiraceae bacterium | reverse complement strand
AAACGAGCTTACGAACAGCGGCCTGCGGAAGTACAACAGTGGCTGGCAGAAGAGTATCCAGCAATAGCGCACCGAGCCAAAGCAGAGAAGGCAGAGATTCATTGGTGCGACGAGACAGGCGTACAGACAACGAGCCATAACGAACGAGGCTATGCCCCGAAAGGCAAGACGCCAGTGATACGGTTGATGGCAAAGAAGCACAGCATCAGCATGATATCAACGATCACCAATCAGGGCAAGATACGGTTCATGCTCTACAAGAACGCATTGAACGCAGATGTGCTGATACGTTTTTTGAAGCGATTGATAAAAAACGCGGGGCGGAAGGTATTTCTGATTTTGGACAATCTCAAGGTGCATCATGCCAAAGTTGTTGTTCAGTGGCTTGATGAGCATAAAGAACAGATCGACGTGTTTTATCTGCCGTCGTATTCACCGGAACTGAATCCTGACGAGTACTTGAATGGAGATTTAAAAGGCGCAATGCGTCGCGGGTTGCCTGCACGGGATCAGCGCACTTTGAACCGGAAAGTTTTGGGTCACATGAGAAGGCTGCAAAAGAAACCAGCAAAAGTGATAAGGTTCTTTGAGCATCACAGAGTCAAATATGCCGCCTAAGCGGACATATTAAATTGCCGGAGTAATAACGTTCCTGATGCCCCATTCCGAAAAGCTTTGGTTAAGCTGTATAAGCAGACGTTCGTTATCCAGCCCCCTCGGTGAAAGGTCACCGCAGTGCTTCGGATGCTTTCGGTACATTTGCAGATAATATCGCTGCACCCCATAGGAGCTGATCTCTGATGCAGCTTCCTCTAAGGCATCTGCGCTTAGCAGATCGAACACCGTCGTTCTCGCCTCGTGCCGGATTCCGCTCTCTATGCACAGCCGCAAAGATTTAATTATGTCCGGCGCGCTGACCGGGACGCCTGCGGCTTCCGCGTAAATGCGCACAGGGGCCTTATAGTCCATGGCAACGTAATCAATCAGTCCTTTTGCCAAAAGCATTTCAAGATGATCAGGAAACGATCCATTTGTATCAAGCTTCACCGGATATCCCATATCCTTCACCTGCCGGAGAAAAGCTGCCAGATCATCCTGCATCAATGCCTCGCCCCCACTGATGACTACACCCTGTATCATCCCCCGACGTTTCTGCAGATACTGCAAAACGTCATCTTCCGCCATGGGGACATCAAACAGCATAGGATAAACCAATTGCGGATTATGACAATACGGGCAGCGGAAGTTGCAGCCCTGAGTAAAAACGACCGCGCTCACCCTGCCCGGATAATCGACCAGCGAGAACCGCTGAAGCCCGCCTATGCGCATGGCTCAGTATCCACAACCCTGAACTCCTTCCGCAGCACAAACTCGGCCGCCTTGCCTTTGTTCCACTGCGCAACCGGGCGCAGATAGCCGGAGACGCGTGAATAGACCTCGGTCTCTCTGCCGCACCGGGGACAGGTGGTCTCTTCTCCTGCAATATAGGCATGCTCAGGACATACCGAAAAGGTCGGCGTAAACGTAAAATACGGTAGATGGTAATTACTGCAGACCGTCCTGACAAGGTTTTTGACCACATCATGATCTTCCACCCGCTCGCCGGCAAAGATATGAACGACGGTTCCGCCGGTATACTTAGACTGAAGCGCATCCTGCAGGTCAAGATACTCGAAAATATCGTCCGTATGGTTTACCGGAAGTTGCGTGGAGTTGGTATAGAATGGCGCCAGTCCGCTATCATGCTGACTGCCGGAGCTGTTCGCGCAGATGATGTCACGATACTTCCCGCGGTCGATTCGAGCGAGGCGGTAGCTTGTGCCTTCGGCTGGAGTTGCTTCGAGATTGAAATTGTTACCGGTCTCTTCCTGAAACGCCACAAGCCTGTCGCGCAGGTAATCCATGACCCTGAGTGAGAATGCCTGCCCCTCGTCTGTCGCAATTCCTGCGCTGAACAGGTTCATACATGCCTCGTTCATGCCGACCAGTCCGATTGTCGAGAAGTGGTTCTTCCAGTAACATCCGAACCGATCATGAACGCCGCGCAGATAATGTTTCACGTACGGATAGAGATTGCCTCTGGTGAAATGCTCCAGCGCCTTGCGCTTGATTCCGAGACTCTGCCGTGCAAGCAGCAGCCTCTTCTCAAGTAAAACAAAAAATTCATCTTCATTTTGAGCAAGATACCCTATTCT
This sequence comes from uncultured Nitrospiraceae bacterium, assembly GCA_964392915.1. Lineage (GTDB taxonomy): Bacteria > Nitrospirota > Thermodesulfovibrionia > Thermodesulfovibrionales > Dissulfurispiraceae > JAAYUK01. The sequence goes on along the minus strand of CAYMRS010000014.1, from coordinate 48,368 downwards.
CGGCATGTTGACCGTAACGACGCCGATTGAACCGGTCAGCGGGTTTGAACCGAACAAACCGCCGCCTCGTTTCTGCAATTCGCGGTTGTCGAGGCGCAGACGGCAGCACATCGAACGGGCATCTTCCGGCTTCATATCGGAATTGACGAAATTCGAGAAATACGGCACTCCATAGCGCGCCGTCACCTTCCATAAAATGTCGAGTTCAGGATTATTCCAGTCGAATTCTTTCGTTATGTTGTATGTCGGAATGGGAAAAGTAAAGACCCGTCCGTTGGCATCGCCTTCAAGCATGACCTCTAGGAACGCCCTGTTAAAAAGGTTCATTTCGTGCTGAAACTCACCGTATGTTACCGTTTGTGGCTTTCCGCCGATTATGATCGGCTGTGTTGCGAGCATCGACGGAACTTCAAGATCGAGCGTGATGTTGGTAAAGGGTGTCTGGAAGCCGACGCGCGTGGGAACATTGATATTGAAAACGAATTCCTGAAGCGCCTGCTTAACCTCCCGAAAGCTGAGCCCGTCATGCCGTATGAAGGGGGCAAGAAGCGTGTCGAAATTGGAAAACGCCTGTGCGCCCGCTGCTTCGCCCTGAAGCGTGTAAAAGAAGTTGACGATCTGCCCAAGCGCACTCCGCAGATGCTTTGCCGGTGCGCTTTCGACCTTGCCGGGAACTCCGCGGAACCCTTCGGTCAGCAGCGCCTGCAGATCCCACCCCACACAATAGGGCGCAAGAAGGTTCAGGTCATGAATATGAAAATCACCGTCGGCATGGGCGGTTCTGATTTCGGGAGGATAGATATGATTCAGCCAGTAACTGCTGCTGATCTCCGATGAGATGTAATTATTCAGACCCTGCAGTGAAAACGCCATATTGCTGTTTTCATTGACCCGCCAGTCGAGCTGTTTCAGGTATTGATCCACGAGTTCGACATTCGCCTTTTCCGCAATCTGCCTTATACGGGCATGCTGCTCCCGATAGAGAATGTATGCCTTCGCCGTCTTCCGGTACGGAGACGAGATAAGCACCTCCTCAACAATATCCTGTATCTCCTCGACCGTCGGGGTCCGATCGCCCATGATTTGTTCCGCCATGCTGAGGACCCGAAGCATGAGCTTCCCGGCGATATGCACATCGAACTCTCCGGTTGCCGCGCCAGCTTTGGCGATCGCATTGGTTATCTTGCTTGCATCGAACCGCACTGTCGTGCCGTCTCGTTTTTCTATGGTCGTAAACATGGATTCTCCTTTTTTCCCAACAATTTACTCATTGACTGCTGATCACACATGCTGAATGCCTTCACAACACATCGGCCTTTTTGATTCTTGCAAACGAAATACTGAAAACGCGCTGATAAAAAACATCCAGCTCCTTATCAACGTCAGCCTTTCTGAACTTTTCAGGATAGACTTTCGCAGCCATCAACAGCGCGGCCGCGGCAGCTCGTGGTGAAAGCGTCGACCACTCCGGAGCCTTGAAAACCTGCCCGGTTTTGACTGCCCGCACATGCCGCCACTGCGGGTTTTTCAGAACATCGTCAACCGAATATTTCGCATTCCCCCAGATGAAAATCACGTCGGGATTCCATGTGATAATCTTCTCCAACGACACCTCGACATACCGCTCTCTATATCCAGCAGCCGGGTTAACCGCTCCAATTGCCCTGACAAGATCGTTATACATGCCCGTGCCGCCAGCCACCGTCGTCGGTTTGGAACTGAGCCAGAGAACCTTTTTCCTGCTCTCAAGCGGGATAGCGGCTGTTTTCTTTCCAATAATCGTAAAAATTCGCTTTGATTCGGCAACAACCTGTCTTGCCCGTACCTCCTTGCCGAAGGCTCTGCCGTGAAACCTGATTGCCTCATGAAGTTCTTCGATACTTTCAGGATGAACCGCCGCGACAGTCAGCCCGCGTTGCTCAAGATAACGCACTGACTCAGGCTTGATCGACCAGGTGATGACAAGATCAGGCTTTGCCTGCAGAACAGCTTCGATATTGACATCCATACCGCTGCCCGCGGAAGGGTACTCCTGCGCAATGTTCGGTCGAACCGCCCGCATGAGATCGTTGTAATAGGCATACCTGCCGATGCCGACGACCTGCTCCCATAGTCCGAGGGCGGGGATTAATTCATACGTTGAAAAAATAATCGCCCTCTTTATGGGCGATTTAATCTGGATTATCCGGTCAAGCTTGTCTGTATATAAAAACGTCTCTGCCTGCGCAACGGGATTCTCGAATATGCCAAGTATAAATACTGCCATGACAACCCAACAGATTCGATTCAGCGCGGATATCGAAAGATTAATGCGACACCATGAAGAAAGCGTGTATAGCCATCGAAAACAACGGCACGTGCTGATGTTTTTCATGATTCCCCCCTCGGGAATTGAATTTGAGATACCGACTTAGACAGGTCTTCCGGCTCCGGGCCACCTACTCACCCGCCTTCCCATCCCGCTTCTTGAGCGGAACAGTGGCTTATGGTTGGGTTTTCGTTCCCGACACGGCTGCGGGGCAGCGGGAGATTTGCACTCCTCTTCCCTGGCGTCCAGTCAGTTTTAAAGTTTTATTTCGAGACCACGTCTCCTGTTTTGGGCAACTCTCCTTTCATAAAAGCATGGCTTCCAAAATGATGCGTTATCTTATTCGCATGCCGGAAGAAAAGTCAACATATACGGCGATAAGCAGGAAGCAAACACTATATATTGTGGTCTTAGCCGAACAAGTGAAACAATGAACTGATTATGGTTCAATCGAGCTTTCTTTCTTGCTGACTACCAGTTCAGCAAGCATATCGGCCTTCAGGTCATCAATCGTGTAATAGTCGGCATCAAGCAGAGCAGCTATCGATGCGGCGCGGTCGGTTGTTACAAAACGGCCCTTTTCTTCGGTATCGACGACAAGTATGTCCACGCCAGATTGCTCACGAAGCAGAGCTGAAACTCGAACAATCTCTTCGTCAGGCGTCATGCCGGTCATCGCCTGATTGGCGCGGCCGTCGGTGATCAGAACGACGAGAAAGCGCGTCTCGGGCCGCTTTCTTCCGACCCGCTCCAGCAGGCGGAATGCCTCAAGCAATCCGGCTCCGAGCGGTGTTTTTCCGCCGACCGGAATCTCACGAAGCCGCCGGGCCGCGTGTTCCACGCTTGCAGTCGGTTGCAGCACAACCTCAGCATGGTCCTTGCGGAAAACGATCATCGAGACGAGGTCCCGCTTCTGGTAACAATCCATCAGCAGCGACTGAATCGCACCCTTGGCCGCAACCATGCGCTTCTGAGCGCCCATCGACCCTGAGCCGTCAACCACAAAAAGTGCGAGATGCCCCATTTTGCGCTCCTTGCGCTTGTACCGGAAATCATCATCGTCAATCACAACAACGTCGGTACGATTACGAACCGCCTGAAACGGGGCGGCTGCGCGGAGCGTCGCATCAATGGCAATATCCCGGCTCTTTCTGAAAACGCTTTTCACATACCTGCCGCCACGATTTCTGGCGCGTGTGCGCGTGCGTCGTCCCGATGCGACCCGTTCAAGCCGGTCCTTCCGGAAGAAGATGCGCTTCATCCGGAACGGCTGCCCGACGGCAAAGACTTCTTCTTGCTGCGGATGCACCTCCTGGGGCAAGGGCGAAGCATCGTTCTGCTGATTGTCGTCTTTGTCCTGAGGCTGCTCTTCCTGCTGATCCTGATTCGTATCAGGCGGTGGCTGATTCCTGTCAGGTTCATCAGGCGCTTTCTGTTTCTCAGGTGGTGGCGGTGGTGGCGGCCTGAGTTCGCGCCGGCGATGCATCAAAACCAGCGGAGCGACAAGATCGATCTCTTCGCGGGAAACCTCCCTCTTGCCGTGCAGCGCCGCTTGGGCCCGCGCTGCAGCGAGCATGCTTATGTCTGCGCGATGGCCTGCCACATTATATGTCAGGCAGATGTCGGCAATATATTCGAGCAGCCGCTCACGTACAGAAACATGCGGCAGAATGCACCGTGCCTGTGCAATCGCATCAGCGAGTGCGTGGTCATCATCGCTGCTTCCAGAGCCGCATGATGATTTGATAACGGCGATGCGGGCTGCCGCCTCATCGATCTGCTCGAACCCCGCGCACATGCCGAAACGGTCGAGCAGATGAAGAGACAGATCTCCTTCTCCGGGATACATCGTCGCAACAAGAATAAAAGAAGCAGGGTGGCGGATGCTCAGTCCTTCACGCTCTATGATATTTTCGCCCCTTCCATGCACTTCAAGCACGAGCGATACAATCTCGGGAGAGAGCAGATTCACATCGTCGATGAAGAGCACGCCGCCGTGCGCCCGCGAAAAGATGCCCTTCTGAAACGTGCGCCTGCCGGTTCGGAGCGTTTCTTCAATAGCTACGGTTCCGAGCAGTGCATCTTCAGTGACATTCAGCGGCAGCACCACAAACGGCGTTCCAGCGGGCAAAAGAGAACGAAGCGCGCGGGCAAGCGTCGATTTTCCGCACCCCTTTTCGCCGACAAACAGCACTCCCCCGCAGCGCGGATCGATTGCATTCAGTATCAGCGCACGTTTCGCCTCATCATGCCCGACAAACGAAGAACAGCTCATAGCTGCTCAAGTGCTGCAGTCACCTTTTCACGCTCGGCGCCGACCTCTTCAAACGGCAGCCGCTTTAAGCGATGGCGGAGCGCAAGCCAGGAAGCATCCTTGATTTCCTCTGACCCGATTTCAGCAAGCCCCCGGTATGCGGCCATGGCGCGGGCAGCCTTCATCATCACAATGTCGGCGCGGTGGCCGTCAAGGCTGAGCGCCGAAGTGATCGTGACGATCTTTTCAAGTACCGCATCATCCACCGGAATCGCGGCGAGCCGTTGCCGCGCGCCAACTATCTTCGCTGCAAGTTTCTCCTGCTCCACTTGCCAGGCAACATAAAGCGCTTCGGCATCGGCGTCGAATGCCGCCTTCCGCTTCAGTATCTCAACCCGCTGCTTTTTATCCCGCAGCGAGGTGACCGAGACGCACAGGCCAAAGCGGTCGAGCAGCTGCGGCCTGAGATCGCCCTCCTCAGGGTTCATGGTGCCGACCAGCATGAAACGAGATGGATGAGCGAACGAGATTCCTTCGCGCTCAACCGTATTGACTCCCATGGCCGCCGAATCGAGCAGCAGGTCAACAATATGATCCTCAAGCAGATTCACCTCATCGACATACAGGAAGTTCCGGTTGGCATCGGCAAGAATGCCCGGTTCGAACCTTTTCTCGCCGCGGCGGATCGCATGTTCGATATCGAGGGTGCCGACCAGACGGTCTTCCGTAACGCCGAGCGGAAGTTCGACCACCCGCATCCTCCGCGCCTCGCGGTGCAGATGCCCTTCCCGCGCCAGCATATCCCGGCAATCCGAGCAGAGCGTACCTTCTGCATCGCAGGTGAACGAGCAATCCTTCACCGCTTGCATTTCGGGCAGCAGTTCCGCCAGCGCCCGGACTGCGGTGCTCTTGCCGGTTCCTTTTTCTCCCATTATGAGAAGCCCGCCGATCGACGGATCGATAACATTCAGGATGAGCGCGGTCTTCATCTCATCCTGATTCACCAAAGCAGTAAACGGGAAAATCATCCCAGAACCTCCTCCATGCGTTTCTTCCACCCTTCAACTTCATCTTTCGATATGATGTCGATTGCGCCGCCCTGAAACTCGCCTTTGATGTCCCCCATGCGTTCCTCGATCCAGCCTTCGATTTCGACATACAGATCGCGCAGCGCCTCGCGCACGTCGGGAGACGGATTCCAGAGGTTGCGCTCGACCGCCTCGATAAGCCGGCGGGCGATTTCCTCCAGCGCCCACGGGTTATTTTCCTGAAAAAACTTGCGGTTCTCCTCATTCATCATGAATGTTCTCGTGATGTCATCAAAGACCGAGTCATCGACCGCCTTTGCGGTCGCCTGCCATCCATAGACACGCCCCACGCGCTTGCTGATCTCGCCGGCACCCTTATATCCATGCTCCTTCATGCCCTCTATCCACTTTGGGTTCAGAATCTTGCCTCGGGTAATACGCCGCATCTCTTCCGTAAGTGTGCGGACCGAAACACGATCCTGCTCCCGCGTATCGCCGTAGTAATTCTTGATCTCCTTGCCCGATAGCACGCGTGCGGCGTTAATCATGCCGCCATGAGTGCCGAAGTAACAGCAGCAGCCGGTCAGGTCGTATTCGTCCGTCACGGTCTTGTTGAAGGTGACATCGACCGTTTTAAGATTCTCCTGCAGGCTCTTGTGCGCCGGCGCACCAAAGACATTCTTGCCGTATGCATATCCGTTCCAGTAAAGAAAGACATCGGAAAGATCTTTTTCGGTCTTCCATGCCGATGCATAGACGGCGAGCTGCGTGCCTGCCTGATAGGTCCCCGGCATGCTCGCAAAGAGACGGTACGTTGCTACCCGCACTGCTTCGGCATCATCCGGCGATTCACCGCTGAGACGCTCAAGGGTATGCTGACGGACATAGTTCTGATCAAGCGGCTCGTCGAGCATCGCAACCGTCTGCACAACCTCATCCACGATATCGATAGCAGAAGGAAAGTTGTCGCGCGTGATGCCGGAAACACGGACAGTGAGGTCAATTCTCGGTCGTCCGAGCTCGGCGAGCGGGATCACCTCAAACCCCTTGAGTCGTCCGTTGCCGCTCCAGACCGGCCTGGCGCCGAGCAGATACATCATCTGCGCCATCCCTTCGCCATCTGACCACATGATATCGGTACACTGCCAATAAAAAGCTATCGTTTCGGGATAACGACCTTCTTCCTCACTATATTTATCGAGGGTTTTCTGTGCGAGCATCTTGCCGATTTCCCACGCCGAGGGTGTCGGGATGCGATTCGGGTCGAGCGAATAGAAGTTGCGACCGGTCGGAAGGATGTCCGGCCTGCCGCGCGTTATCAGTCCGGACGGGCCGGGTTCAATATAGCCGCCGTCAAAACCGTTCAGCAACGATCCCACCTCATCGGTACGCTCCACATTCTTGACAATTTCCTCAATATCGCGTTCGAGCTTCGATAGATACTCCATGAGATCGGTCGGTATCGGATAGCATGCCTCAATCGCGGTCCGGAGTCCGCGCTTGTTGATGATTATGTCCCGGCAGATGCGGTTGCACTCATCATCGGCGCGTTCCCTCAGTCGCTCCTCGCTCAACTGCTCTGCCTGCCCGATCAGTTTTGACAGCAGCCAGCGGAGCGAACCTTCCGACGTATCGAACCGTACGATCGCATGCACGAAATCGCCGAGCTTTTCACTCTGCGGGAGTCTGCCGAACGTATGCATGCCCTTGGGAATATGCATCTCCTTCAGCACCTGCAGCGCATCATGCAGATCGCCGACATGATCATCGAAATTGTCGTGTGTAAGCTCTTTGCCGTCAAGCAGGTTCAGCGTTTTGGCCTGCTCCATGATCATATGCTGGATCGTGTGGGCGCGCGCCGGCTCGACTTTGCGATAGCGTTCATATTCGTCTAAGAGTTTCGCCACCTGATCAAGATCGCCGTACAGCTCGCCCTTGACCATCACCGTCTGCATGTGGTCGACCAGAACCGCCTTGCTCCGGCGCTTCGCAATGGTGCCCTCCGGCGGATTGTCGGCATTATATATATAGAGGTGCGGCATCGAGTCGAGACAGATGTCCGGCAGGCAGGCCGATGAGAGACCGGTCGCCTTGCCCGGCAGGAACTCGACGTTGCCATGCGTGCCGACATGTATGATGGCATCGACCCCAAAATCACGCGAGAGCCATTTGTAGGTTGCAATGTATTGGTGCGGAGGAGGCACGTCAGGATCATGCAGGATCTTGCAGACCTGACCGTCGCAGCGGGCTCCGGCGCAGCCGCGCTTCGGCTGGGCGCAGACGACCGCATCGCCGTACTGAACACCAGTAACAAGAATCTCCCCCTCATGCACCATTGCGGCCGGGATACCGTCCTTCTCTTCGCCCGGCGGATTGCCCCACGCTTCTGCTATACGCAATCTGGTCGCTTCCGGCAGTTCGTTAAACCAGAGATCGTACCGCTCCTTCGGAATCTTCGCCAGAACGCCGCCCTTGCTCACAATCTCATCAGTCGTGGTCCAGCGGAACTCAGAGATCGCCTTGCGGTTCATGATCGTCTCAATCAACTCCTTGCCGTCGGCAGGCGGATCAACAGCATACCCTTCTTTCTGCAGGCGCTTCATGATGTCTGCCACGCTTTCGAGCGTGTCGAGATGCGCACCCCCGCCGACTGACGCCTCGACCGAAACACATGGATTGTTATGAAGAATAAACGCCACCCGCTTGCCGCGATTCGGCTTTTCGCGCAGCGCAAGCCACCGCTGCACACGGTCGGCAAGGCAGGCAATGCGGTCCGGAAGCGCCTCATATGCTTCCTGCTCTGGATTGGCAATGCCCCGCGAAGCACCGATAACCATTGGTTCGATTACGCCTTCAAATTCAGGCATGGCTATGCTCCATGCCACCTGCTGGCCCAGACCATGCGAGTCATTGAGCCACTGCTCGGCATTCTTGTAGTACGAGGTAACCGGGCAGAAGAGCGGCACATTCAGCCGTTTCATGATTGCGACACCAGACGGCGCATCGGAAGCCTTTATCTCGCCGCGCGAGTTGCCGAGGAAAAAGCTTGTCAGCTTGATGACGCCGCCCACCAGAGACTTCCCGTCACGAACCAGAAAGCGTTCAACCACTTCGACACCGCTCTGGTTGCCGATGCCTGGGTCCTTAAGCGGATAGAGAAAGACAGGGATTACGCCGAGCCCGCGGGCCTCTAGTGCGGCAATCAGAGATCGTTCAATCCCGATATTTCTGGTAGCCCATGCTGATCGCGAATAGATCACGCCGACGAATGTGGCAGGTGCTTTCGGCAGGTACCCCGCATACCAGGCAAGATATGATTCGGTATCACTGAAGACCTCTTCATGTTCCGGATGAAAGATCCCCTGCCACGGCAGCTCCTGCGGTTCCGAAAAAACAACAGACTGGTCAAACAGCTGATGCACAAGGAATCTCATCATGTTGCTGATATTGTTCTGTCCGTTATAGAGAATGTAGCGATACGCAGTTGCAACCAGTTCAGGAGCTATTGTCGAGAGCACCCAGAACGAGGGGTCGCTGCCGATGACCACAACGGGGATGCGCCCGTGGAGTTCGCGAATCTCCGGCTCTATCTCATCCCAGAAGGAGTCGTTCGTCCGGTAGAGCAGAATGCAGTCAGCTTCGCGCAGCCCCGCTTTTGCCTCGTCTATCAATGCAGGGGTCGTATTGAGCTGTTTGGTGGAAAAAGAGGTGAGGGACAGGTGCAGTTCGTCCGCAGCCTCTTTCACCAGCGGCAGATAATTGGACCACATAATGGTGAATATCTTCATGTTCCACTCCTTCGGCTATTCACTGTAATTCCTGATAAGACGAGACCCCGCGGTAAAGAAGACCACGCCATAGAGCACGAGAACAAGCATCGAAATACATCCTTCGCCGTCAAGCAGCGGTTTGCGGATGACGATATTGGTATGGGTCAGCGGAAAAACATACACGAGATATTTCAGAACGTCCGGCATCCGGTCGACCGGGAAGAATGTGCCGCTGAAAAACGCCATCGGCAGAATAAAGAAATTGTTGTAGGTAGAAGTGTCTTCATGCGATTTGGTCACCATGCCGACGATGACGCCGAGACACGCAAAAAGAAAACAGTTCAGCAGGATCGTCACGACAAACAGCGGAGTGACAGAAAAATCCCGCAACATGACGAATCCGACAATCAGGATCAGGCCCGATGCGAAGAGCCCCTTGACCATGCCCGCCAGCACTTCACCAATCATGATTGACGACGAGCTGATCGGCGACTGCACGAAGACCTGAAAGGTCTTGAAGTAAAGACGATTCAGATTAAGTGCGCTCGCAACCCAGGTGTATGAGTTGTTCATGGAGCTCATCGCAACGAGTCCGGGCAGCAAATAGGCAAGATAATCGCCGCCGCCGATCTGGACATTTCTGCCGAGCCCAAGCCCGAATGTTACCAGATAGATAATCGGCACCACCATCGCCGAGAAGAGATAGCCGAGCTTCATCAGCTTCCGCCGGAACATCAGCATCTCTCGCAGGAAAATCGGATACCAGCCGCCCATTATCATTCTATCCTGTCTCCTGTGAGCTTGATGAAAACATCTTCCAGATTCGACTTCCGTATCGTGACACAGCACTCGCGGCCCTGGGCGGCAGCATGCGCTTCTTCGCGGTTCCTGCAGATCTGCTGCATCAGCTTCCCCTCACCGTTGACATACTCCACAACATACTCGCCGACCATCGCCAGAAGATTCGCGGCAGTGTCAAGGGCGATGAGAGAACCTTTCGCCATGATGCCGACGCGATCGCAGAGCGCCTGGGCTTCTTCAATATAGTGCGTCGTCAAAACGACCGTACGACCGTCAATCCGCGTCTTTCTGATCACATCCCACATCTGCCGCCGTATCTGCGGATCCAGGCCTATTGACGGTTCGTCCAGGAACAGCACTTTCGGCTCCGTGAGCAATGCCCGCGCAATCAGCAGGCGGCGCTGCATGCCGCCCGAAAATTTGTTGATCAGGCTGTCGCGCCGATCCCAGAGATCAACCAGCTGAAGGCACTCCTGTATTTTCTGCTGGTAGTCGGACAAGCCATGAAGCATGCTGTAAATCTGAAGATTCTCATAGGCAGTCAGTTCGCGATCAAGATTATTCTCCTGCGGGACCACGCTGATACGCCGCTTAATCTCCTGTTTGTCGGTGGCAATCGAAAGCCCGTCAATTGTTGCGCTTCCGGAGGTCGGGTGCGTGATGAGCGTCAGCATCTTGATGGTTGTCGTCTTCCCTGCCCCGTTCGGCCCGAGCAGGCCGAAGACTTCCCCGCGGGCAACAGACAGCGAGATCTCATGGACGGCCCGGATGGTCCCGTAGGTCTTCGAAAGACTGGTTAGCTCAATCATTGCACCGCCTCGCTGACCGGATGGGTAATGATCGGACAAATAAAGCCCGTCCCGTTATTGTTCACGACGGAAACATCAATTCCGTACATGGCAAACAGATTCGCGGCAGTAATTACCGCCTTCGGACTCCCCGCCTCCACTATCCGCCCCTCGCTGATCAGAATAACCTTGTGCGAAAAGAGCATGGCGAGGTTCGGGTCATGCAACGTCATCAGGGCCGTCAGCTTCTTTTCCATGACGATCGAGCGCACTTTTTGAAGCACCAGTATCTGATTGCGGAAATCGAGATGCGAGGTCGGCTCATCGAGAATCAGAACCGGTGAATGTTGCGCGAGCGCACGGGCTATCAGCACGAGTTGCCGCTCGCCGCCGCTGATCTTCGTATAGGGACGCTCGGCAAGATGTCCGATTCCGACGCTGTCGATCGCCTCGCGGGCTGCATCAATATCATGCGCCGAAGGAGCGGAAAACATCGCCACATGACTTGCCCTGCCCATAAGCACAATATCGAAAACAGAATAGGGAAACGGCGGCTCGTGGTCCTGCGGCACAACGGCAAGAATCCGTGCGCGGTCATGAGCCGAAAGCGTTGTAAAATGCTGCTCGTTAAACCTCACGCTGCCCTGTTGGGCAACCCAGAGGCCCGCAATGCACCGGAAAAGGGTTGTCTTACCCGAACCGTTGGGGCCGAGTATCGTCGTAATGGCGCCGGCGTCGGCATCAAACGTCACCCGATGAATTACATCGGCGTCTGCCCGGGCATGACGGAATGTAAGGTTCTCTATCGAAAGCATCTATTTACCCCAGCTCTCCTTGCCGCCCTTTTTCATGAGATAGACAAAGAACGGCGCACCGGTAATCGCAGTGATAATCCCCACCGGAATATCGTAGTTTGTCAGATTGCGGGCAATAGTGTCAGCCATGATCATGAATGCCGCACCGCCGGCCATGCTGAGGGGAAGCAGGCGCCGGTGGTCTGGCCCCACAATCATCCTGAGCAGATGAGGTACCATCAAACCGACCCAGCCGATTATCCCACTGACCGACACCGCAATGCTGACTATAAGCGTGGCTGCGGCGACGAATATGAGGCGGTCCCGCTTCACATTGATGCCGAGCGCCCGCGCCTCATCTTCACCCATGCTCATCACATTGAGCCGCCAGCGCATAAGAACAATCGGCACCAGTCCTACCGCCATGCCGCCGGCTGCGATGCTCACCAGTTTCCAATCTGCCAGCGAAAAGCTGCCCATGAGCCAGAAGACGATATTCTGAAGCTTCATCGGTTCGACCAGAAATTTTACTATCGACACCATTGCCATAAAGAACGCCGACATGATTACGCCTGACAAGATCAGAGGAAGCCGCGACACCTCACCCTCTGTTTTCGCCATGGAGTATGCAAGAAAGACCGCGAGCACGCCGAACACAAATGCCATGATCTGCACGGGAAGATGCGGCAGGAACCCGACCGAGAGCGCACATCCGAGCGCAGCTCCTGCCGATATGCCGAGGATATAGGGGTCAACCAGCGGATTGCGGAAAATTCCCTGAAACGTCACCCCCGAGACTGAAAGGGCAATGCCGACAAGTCCGGCAAGCAGAACGCGCGGCAGTCGTATGTCCAGAATAATCGCCTGTTCCGGCGAATCTGCTGAAATGCCGGACAGCGCAAGCGCACCGGTCAGTGCTTTCAGCACCGCCACCGGCGACAGATTATATGCGCCGATAAAAAGCGCCGCCCAAGCCGCGATAAACGGGGCAGCCGCAATTGCCGCCACGGTATATGGTTTAGCCTGCAAAGCCCTTCACCTTGCTGAACGGAACATCGAAAACTTTTCGATAGAATACATCTGCCTCTTTCTCGATATTCACATCCTGAAACCGCTCCGGATAGGTCCGGGCTGCCATCCAGAGCACAACCGGAGCAAGCCGCGGCGACCAGGTGGACCACTCCGGTGCCTTAAATACACGCTTGTCTCTCACTGCCTTCACAAACCGCCACTGCGGGTTGTTCATAATCTCCTGAGCCGTATATTTTGCATTCCCCCAGATGAAGATGACGTCCGGATTCCATGCGATAATCTGCTCCATCGAGACGTCGATATTTCTTTGCTGGAATTCCGATGCCGGATTAATCCCGCCAATCATGGTGATGACATCGTTGTTCACGCCGATTGCGCATGCAACCGAAGTCGGTCGCGAACCGACCCACATTACTTTCCGGCGCCGGTCGTCCGGAATATCTTTCACCCGCTTTTTCACAGTTTCAAATACACGATCCATTTCGGCAATGACAGAGCGCATCTTTTTTTCCTTGCCAAATACTTTGCCGTGAAACATCATGTCGGCATACAGCTCCTGCAGGCTTTCGGGATAAATGGTAAAAACCTTCAGTCCCTTATCTTCCATGTAGCGCACATTTTCTGGCCGTGAAGTCCAGGTAATAACCAGCTCGGGCTTCAGCTTCATGAGCGCCTCGATGTTGATGTCGGTGCCGCTGCCTGCTGACGGAATGATCCTTTCGATATCAGGCTTAGCCGCCTTCATCAGATCGTTCTGATAGGCAAATCTGCCGATACCGACCACCCGGTCCCAAATGCCGAGCGCAGGAATCAGCTCATACGTCTGGAAAAAAACCGCGCGTGTCACCGGCGTCTGCACACTTATCTGGCGCCCCATCTTGTCCCTGGCGGTGACGGTTTCCGCGCAGACAGAAACCGTCAGGCCGAGAACAAAAAAAACAACGCCAACAATGAATCTGCTGATCATGCAATCCTTCACAACTTGATTTTCAGCTCGGCAAACCAGCTCCGGCCTGGGGCTGGATAGTATCCGAAGTACTGTTTATCAAAAATATTGTCCACAGAGAGCGAGAGCGCAGCACTCTTGGTGACCTGGTACGAAACCTTCGCGTCGGCAACAAAGTAAGGGTCATACGAAGTAAATACGTTATTGGCAACATCATTATTGGTATCGTTCGCGTACCGCTTGCTGACATAGCGACCCGTCAATGAAGCGCCGACCGGCCCATGCGCAACCGATGCACCGGCGTTGAACATGTGCTGAGGCACCTGCGTCAGACTCTTCCCCACCGAATCCGGATTCGCCTCGTTTTCCTTCACCTTTGCGTCAGTGTAGGTATAATTCGAAAAGAGCGTAAGCCATGTGCCGAACTTCTGCTCGACTTCGAGTTCGATTCCCTTGCTTTCAGCCTTTCCGGCATTGACGAATTCCCGCAGTGTGGAAGTCACCGTCTTTCGGTAGATGAGGTCCTCCATGTAATTCTCGAAATAGCCCGCCTTGATCTTCGCGCCCTGCCAGAGACCCTGTTCGATGCCGACATCCCACGACTTCACCGTCTCGGGCTTCAAATTCGGGTTTGCGGCCCATGTGGTGCCTGTTGAAGAAACCCAGGTTCGATACAAATCATACACCGACGGCGATCTGAATGCCTTGCCTGCCGAGGTCCGCAGGGTTGTGGCGCTGAATGGCTTATAGACGAACGAAAGCTTGGGGCTGAAAGCAGAAGCATCACGGGAGCCGTAGGACTTCGGATACCCGGCTTTCGGAAGCCCCGTCGCCGGGTCTCTGTCCACTATATACCCGTCGAACGTCTCCCAGAAGTCATACCTCCCGCCCAGATATGCGGTCAGATTGTTCAGGATCGCTATCTCGGCCTCGGCAAAAGCAGAATATGTTCTGTCTTTCCCTTCAGCCTTGTATTTCTCGACCGTTTTCGTGTCTTCGTCTTTGTAGCTTGTCAGAAACGTCTCGGTGATGTCAGCTGAACCGTGTCTGTATGCGCCGCCGAAGGTGAGGAGGTGCTTTTGAAAAAGCGGCACGGTGAACTGAAGATCTGCATTGAAGACCTGCATGGGGCTTTCACTCAGATACCCGGGACCACCGCTCAACGTTGCAACCTGACCCGCTGTACAGCCGGTAGTCGTGCCCCGGCAGACGGTCGAATACCAGTTTTTCACCCGGTCGTTAAGCGACAACGACAGCTTCGTCTTCACCGTCGCTATTTCGGTCTCAAACCCCGCGGAGTAAATATTCTGTTCGCTTCCGCCCATCGCCCCAAGGTATGTTCCCTGCGCAACAGAGCCATAGTTATAGACCGGCTGCCCGGTCGTTGTGCTGGTCAGGTAGGTGTGCGGCTCGTCGTAATTGTACTCGTACCTGCCGCGAAGGAATGATAATGAAAGCTTCGTTGTCTTGGTAAACGCATACTCGGTTTTCAACGTGATGTGGTCATCCCACCACCGGTTGTCGCCCTTGTCGCCGATGAGATACCGCATAGCCCCCTGATTGTTGGTGGTCGGCGACCACCCGGTAACATTTGCAGGTGGCATGACACTCTGGATGTTGAGGTCGGTCGGATACCCATTGGTCGCACGGTAGCCGTAGCTCCCGTATATGCTGAGTTTATCGAAGAACTTGTTGCCGTATGAGAGAGATATCGTCCGCAGGTCATCAGGTCCAGTTCCCCGCTCCCAGCTCGATCCATAGCCGGACTTGAACATGAACTCCTGTTTGTCCGGCATTCGGGTTATAAACTGCACGACGCCGCTCATGGCGGAACCCCCATAGAGGCTCGAAAACGGTCCCCGAACCACTTCGATGCGATCAATATCATCCATACTGTAATACGAGTAATTCACGCCTCCGGTATACCCGTCATTGAGCGGCGAGCCGTCCAGAAGAAAAAGAACCCGCTTGTCATCAGGAATGCCGCGGATGCTGATATTCGAGGTCGTTTCCAGAAAACTCTTTCCGGTCTTGTTGAAAACACCCGGAAGAAGATTCAAAGACTGATCCATCGACTTCACATTCCTGCCGTCCAGGTCTTCTCTGGTAATAACCGAAAAACTGCCCGGCGCTGTTTCAATGCTTTTTTCGGTGCGCGTTGCGGTTACGACGACTTCATCGAGTTTCGCCTCGGAGCCCTTTACCTCTTTCACTGCTTTTTGTCCCTGCGGCGATTGTGCGTCAGCCGCCTCTGCCACGGCTCCAAACAGCAGCAATGATAGGGTGCCGAGTGCTGCCAATGTCTTTCTCACAATCTTTCCTCCTTTTGCCTGCACCGCCGCCGTCTGGTAAAATGAAGGCGGATTGGTGCTTCGGCATCTCTTCCGGGACGGGGCAGGCACCCTCGCCAAAGGCTTCGCCTGCCCCTGTCCTCAATTGATTGTTTTCAGTTCAAATCTCACCGGCAGTATGGCCCGCGACAGAATCGCCACGCCGTCCCGTTTTGCCGGCCGATAGGTCGATTTTTTGACCGCCTCAAGTGCTGCTTCGGTGAAGCCGAAGCCTGCGCCTTCAACGACTTCCGTGCTGACCAGACGTCCGTGCTCATCAATGGTCAGCCGCAGCACGACCTTTCCTTCCTTGTTCATGCGCCGTGCTGTAAAAGGATAAATCGGCATCTCACGATGCAGAAAGTTCGGCCCCATCACACTGCCGAAAAGGACGCTGTCAACACTGCTCCGACTGACAGGCGCGGCAGAACCTGCCGACAATGCCGTTTGTTGCTGAACGGGCTCCAGAGGCTTTGGGGCCGCAACGGGAGCTGCGGTTTCGGATGTGGACGGAGTAAGCGGCTGCTCGACAATCCGTGACCGAACAACAGGCTTTGCCTTCTCCTTCTTCACAAGCTGAGGTTTGGCAACCTCTTTCGGTGACTCTTCCTTCACCATGCCGAAATCTATCTCTATCGGCCGTGAAACAGTAGCTGCCGAGAAACTCAGCATCCAGAGCGCACCTATGACGAGCATGTGCGTCAGCAGCGAAACCTGATACCCCCGAGCCTGCTCTTTCATCGCTTCTCCACGGTCTGTAAACTGACCTTGCGGAATTCCATGCGCTTCACCACATCAATCACATCGACAAACCCCTGCAATACGACCTCACGGTCAGCCCTGATGAGAACCGGCACATCCCGGCTGTCATTCTTTAACGTTATCGTCAGTTCATCGAGCGAGACCTGCCTTCCGTCTGCAAAGATCCGCCCGGTCTTGTCTATCTCGACTGTCCGCGTCTTCAGGGTGTCTTCATGTTTTTTGGCAACCCCAGGAAGCTCCACAGGAATGACTCCGGTTGCGATAAATGTCGATGTCGTCAGCACGATGGTCAGCAGCACCAGCATGATGTCCACAAAGGGAATGACGTTGATATAATCAAACTCGCGTTCTTGCATTGCTGATTTCCCACTGCATGATGAGCACTCTGACCTGACGCAGCAGCATGTTGTAAACAGCTACCGACGGTATCGCCACAAGAAGCCCGACTGCTGTGGCTTTCAGCGCAAGGGCAAGGCCAAGCATGATCTTCGTGCTGTCCATGAAGCCTGTCTGTCCCATCGAATAAAATGTCAGCATGATGCCGAAGACGGTGCCGAGCAGTCCAATATATGGAGCGTTGCTGCCGATGGTCGCAATGAGATGCAGTTTTTTGGTCAGTTCGAGTTCAAGCGACTTCTTTTCGGCATAGTCCTCGATTCGTATGCGCTTCATCACCAGATATCGTTCAACGGCTATCGCCACTGCAATAACACTCAGCAGTAGCAGAAGGCCGATGATGCCGTAGTCAACAACCTCTTTCAGCCAGTCCATTAAGAAACTCCTTGTATGGGCTCAATATCCAGCCCTGATTTTGAAAAATGTCGGGATGCACGTTCCTGACCGTGCATCCCGACAGGAGGGGCAGCAGGATAATTGCTGCCAGGTATGGTTGTGTAAGCATCGCGGTTATACATTCTCACTGTCTTTCCACCAAAGCAGAGAGACGTTGACATTTTCGTCCAGATACCAATGCCCGTGCGTCATACGAAGTCGCGATGCGAAGGCATGCTCATCAAGCTGTCTTGCGCCGGTCTGAGACGCAAACCGCCAGAACTCGAATGCTTCAGCAAGTGAGTGGAAGACATGCGGGCTCTGCATTTCATACTCAGTGCTCCAACTCAGAACATATCCGCCGGTGTCCGCACAGGTTTTAAGCTTATCGGCTCCCATTTCGGTTGCTACGAAAATATTGCGGGCTCTCATGGCAAGGATCCGCCGGAATGCGTCTATCATGCCCTCACCGCAGACATGCAGTGAATTGCAGGCAACAACGAGATCGCAGCAGCTATCGTTGCGCACATATGAACCTGACCACGGACGATCATCCACAGCAACATGGCCAATTCCCCGGCGCCATGCTTCCATGAAAAAGAGCCTGCGCATTGCCGCACTCGGCTCAAGAGCGGTCACCTGACAGCCGAGCGCGGCAAGGGGGAACGAGAGGACGCCATTGCCTGCTCCGATGTCCAGAACTCGCCAGTGCGGCTGCGTATGCTTCATGAGCTGATGAAGAATCGGCTCATGATAATTGCCGTGCTCCGCCCAGAGCTGATACCAGCGGGCGTTTCGTTCCCAATAGTCCACAGAAGCTATTCTGCCTAAAACCTGCTCCATGTCATCCTCCGGACAATAAAAAAAGCCACGAAGACCGCACCTTCTGGCGCTTCAGCCTTCATGGCTTTCATTTCTCTGGTATGTGCTTCGGGAACAACAGCTGCTGCGGCAACCTGAACTTCGTGTTCAGGCAATTCGTGCTTCATACTATAAACAATTCTTACTTCCCCGCACAAGCAAGAAATATTTATTGCCCGATTAAAATTAATTCTGAATCGGAACAGGCCCAGACCATCGATAAAATCGGGGAATAGTGTCTGTCGCAGGATTCTTAAAAAAAACAGGGGTGCGCGGGGATGACGCATCCCTGTGGAGAGAAGGCCTGAACCCTGCGGTCAGGCACGGGGTGACAATCTTCAATCAGCTGTTCATTGCATGCAGACTATCCCATCAATACCGGTCCGCTCCGGTATACTTTCCTCAAAGAGAGAAGCTCGGCTTCCATTGCGCTATTCAGTATGCCTTTCATCAGCATGTCGTCGATGGTCTTTTCCACTGCCTTCTGATATTCCTCGGTCATTATGAAATAGTGGAAAAACAATCCCCCAAATCCATCCAGCCGCCGCAGGTCGGCGTTATGGGAACTGAGAATATCCTCTATCTTCAGATACTCCTGCAGTGATCCGAACCAGATATTTCTGTTGCCCAAGCTGTAGACGACCCACATTGCCCCCCCTCCGAAGACATATCCAGCAAATAAAAAGCCACGAAGACCGCACCTTCTGGTGCATAAGCCTTCATGGCTTTTATATATCTTATCCACAACGTTTAACTACCGCAGCCGCCCGAACTTCGTGTTCAGGCATGATGTGTAAATGTACACGCGGCCCCGAGCGCATGTCAAGCACGAGCCGCAACAACTCGTCCCCCGATCCGGCTATTGCTGAAGTCCGGCTTATTGCCTTCATACCGCAGTTTATGACAATCCTGAAAAGAAAACACCGCCCCATTGTCCCTGAGCGGCTGCCTTTTCCTCGCAATGATTCATCGCCTGCCTGTGTTCCGATGAGAGAGTGTGTGATAAAATTGACAGACAGTATGCTCTTGATCTGATAGATTTTCCGTTATGCTATGAATCGAGGAATTCAATGAACATGAACAACAGTGCGGCGCCCGTCCCGGTTGCGGTACAATTCAGCATGCACGCATGGCAACGCTTTTTCGTTCAGGATACCCCAATCTATATCTCTGGCGCTGACCCTCACTGGTTTGTCCCGAACAGAGCAGGCGACGAACTGTTGAAGCAGCTTCAGCAGGGGGTGTCGCCTGATGGCAACATCTCCACACGAAAATTCCTCGCGCGGCTGCCGGGCGCCGGCTCGACGTCGACAGGCTATATCGGTCGTTCGTCAGTTCTGCGGCTGGATAAGCTCCGCGAACTGTGGTTTCATCTGACGAATCGATGCAATATGTCGTGCTCGCATTGTCTGTTTTCGTCTTCAGACTCGGATCGTTCCGAACTGCCTGCTGAAAGTGTTTTTGCCCGCGCCGCTGAAGCATATCGGGACGGTTGCAGGCTTTTTGTTCTGACCGGAGGGGAGCCGCTGGTGCATCCCAGGATTGATGAAATCGTCGCATACCTCCTTTCCCTGAAAAATGCCCATGTTGTCATGCTGACGAACGGCAATACGCTTGTGCCATTCCTCGAGCGCTGCCGTCCTGACCCGAGCTTTTTTCATCTTCAGCTCAGCATGGACGGAATCAGCGCGACACATGACAGGGTGAGGGGTTCCGGCAGTTTCCGTTTGCTGGAGAAAGCGCTTCGCTGGCTGCACAATAACAGCACTCCCTGCACGCTCTCATTCTGTGCGACAGCGCAAAACGTTCATGAACTGCCGTCAGCTGTTGAGTTTGCGGCATCTCTTGGCGTCAGCAATCTGCACCTGCTCTGGTATTTTGTCCGCGGTCGCGCTGCCCGGAAAGGCTTTGTGGATATCGATACGCTCTTTGATCAAATCACCCAGGCAGCTCTTGCCGCAGAAAAGCATCGCCTGCCCATCGACAATCTGCAGGCGCTGAAAACACAGTTTTTTGCGCCGCCCGGCACGATTCATGACGGAACTACCGCCGGGTGGGAATCTTTGGCAATGGGTCCGGACGGCTTGCTCTACCCGTCAGCCGCCCTCGTCGGCATTGCGGAACTGGCAACGGAGATACATGCCGGGCTTGGTTCTGCGTGGCGTCACAGCCCGGTTTTGCAGAGAGTCCGGCAGGAGACGGCCGCTTCACTGCAATCACCATTCCGCTTTTTTCTTGGCGGCGGAGACTTGGATCACAGTTATTTGACCGGGCGCGAGTTTATGGGCTGCGATCCGTATCAAACACTCCACGAACGCCTCGCCTTGTGGCTCATCAGCCGGGAGGTTCCGGAACAGCCAACCGGTGACAAACCGGCGCTTCGGCTTCAGATGGGCGATCTTGTGGAGAGCTGCGGGGCGCACGGAGGCATAGCATTCATCCACTCAAACTGCCTGATTGCCGCGGCGCAGAGGGATGCCCTCACCATGGTCAAGGAATTCTATACTGATGCGGTCGGCGATGCAAAGCAGGATATTTTGAATCCGGTCTGTTACGAACCAGCTCTTGTTGACCATATTCCCGAAGAATACCGTTTCCGCGGGTACGGCTGCGGCAGTCCGGTTATAGATGCCGGCATTGAGAAAAGTGAGTCCATGGTCGATCTCGGCTGCGGAAGCGGGGTGGAGTGCTTCATCGCTTCACGCCTTGCGGGAGCCTCCGGCAGCGTGATTGGCATAGACATGCTGGATACCATGCTCGACCTAGCGAACAGGGCGCTGCCTGAAGTAGAAAAACGCCTGGGATATCGGAATATCGAGTTCAGAAAAGGGTATCTGGAGCAGCTCCCTGTTGAATCTGACACTGTCGATCTTGTCCTTTCAAATTGCGTGATGAACCTTTCGGTCAACAAGCGCCGGGCTTACGCTGAAATCTTCCGGGTATTGCGTCCCGGCGGCCGTCTTGTCATTTCTGATGTGGTGTGCGAAAGCGAGCCGGGTGCCGGCATTCGCAACGATGAACAACTCCGCGGGGAATGCATCGCCGGGGCACTGACGGAATCACATCTCATGGGACTGCTTGAAGAATCCGGGTTCATAAATGTGACGTTGCTCAAGCGTTTTCCTTACAGAACCGTCAACGGACATCCTTTCTACGCACTGACATATCGCGCAATGAAGCCGATGGGTTCCGAAAAGGTTCGCGTCATCTATCGGGGACCGTTACCGCATGTCATGACCGATTACGGAACACTCCTTATGCGCGGCATTCCTTCTTTTATTGAGCGCGGCGAGGCGGATGTTCTTGATGGGCAGGTATTTGTTCTGAGCGGCAATGGAGCCGTTGTGAATGCGTCATTTGAAAACACCTGCGCGTGTGTCCTTCCTCCGCAGGAAGCGAAAAGTGCGCCGCCTGCTTCCGCATTGTCGGGATCTCTGAGCATCAAGCGCCGGCCGAAAGGCTGCATGATATGCGGCAAGCCTCTTCAGTATTCATCCATTGAGTACCAACACAACTGCATATATTGCGGGCTGGTTTTTCGTGCAAGCAGTTGTTGTGAGGCGGGTCACTATGTGTGTGACACGTGCCATGCGGCCGATGCCCTGAGCGTCATCCGTCAGGTCTGCCTTACGAGCGCAGAAACTGATATGGTCCGATTGTTTGCGGATATCAAGCGCCATCCGACCATGCCAGTGCATGGCCCTGAATATCATGCCTTGGTGCCAGGCATTATCCTGGCAACTTACAAAAACCTTGGCGGTGTGCTGCCTGAGGGCAGTATCGAGACAGGGATTTCGCGTGGCAGCGGCATCGCCGGCGGATTTTGCGGTTTCATGGGTGTCTGCGGCGCGACCGTCGGCGTGGGCATCGCATTCAGCATACTGCTTGAGGCCACTCCATTGAAGCCGAAGCAACGTCAGGCGGTCATGTCAGTGACGCAATCGGTCATGCAGGAGATCGCCAGATATGAAGCGGCGCGCTGCTGTCAGAGAGACGTGGTTCTTGCCCTCAGGACGGCATCTGCTTTGTCTGCCGCACTCCTGCCGCTTGAGCTGAAGGCCGGGAATGAGCTTGTCTGCTCACAGAAGCATCTGAACAGGGAATGCGCGGGCAAGGCGTGCCCGCTTCATTCATGAGGATAAAATGAAGTCGTGGCTCCTGAGGACCTTGCCTCCCGTCTTCGTGGTGCTTGCCATATGGCAGGGCATAGCAATGATAGTCTTTACTCTGCGGGGCGTTCTCTTTCCGACACCGTGGCAGACACTTCTCAGGCTGTACGAGCTGTTTTCGGGGGAGCTTCTGGCCGACCACTCGCTTGCCGAGCACATCATGAGCAGTCTGCAGCTTTTACTTGCCGGATTTGTCATCGCCGCTTTTTTCGGCATTGCCTACGGCCTGCTTGCCGGGCGATTCCGCATGTTTGAGATTGCTACAGCCCATATTACGCAGTTAATCCTCATTATTCCGGGTCTCGCGTGGATTCCGGTCGCCATTCTCATGTTCGGCATCGGTCAGACGGCGACGATTTTCATGATCGCAATAGCATCATTCGGGCCGATTGCCCTCAATGTCTTTTCTGGCATCAAGGGAGTCGACGTCTCGTTTATCCGGGCGGCAGAAATGATGGGTGCGCGCAAAAACACACTTTTTTTTGAAGTGCTGGTCCCCGCAGCGCTGCCTATCATCTTAAGCGGCCTCAGAATAGGGCTCGGCACCGGCTGGCGCGTTCTGGTCGCGGCTGAAATGGTACTCGGTACCGGGGCCGGACTCGGCTATTCAATTATTCAGTCGCGCTGGACTCTCGACTACCCGTCTGCCTTTGCCTGCATCGTTGTTATCGGCATGGTAGGAATTCTTTTTGAACAGATCTTTTTCAAAAAACTGGAGCGGATGACCATTCAGCGCTGGTCACAGACAGCCGCGTAACCATGCTTCAGTGTATTCGCGTCAGCATGCAGTATCAGCACAATGGGCAAACCCCGGTACCGGTTCTTGCTGATCTGGACATTCTCATCAATGAAGTGGAATTTGTCTGCGTTCTCGGCCCCAGCGGCTGCGGCAAGACAACTCTTCTGAATCTTTTTGCCGGATTTATCAGGCCATCGCAGGGCCGGGTGTTGTTCGACGGGCTAGATATCAAAGGACCGTGCCCTGAGCGTGCAGTGGTGTTTCAGGATCCGACACTCTTCCCCTGGCTCACCGTGCAGAAAAATGTGGAGTTCGGCCTTCGCCAACTGGGCGTGAAATCAGCCAACCGCGCACATATCGCTCGAGACTATCTTGAGCTTATGGGGCTTTCAGGGCACGCAGATGCATACCCGGTGGCGCTCTCCGGAGGAATGCGGCAGCGGGTTGCGCTTGCGCGGGTTTTGGCTCTGAATCCTCGCGTTCTCTTGATGGATGAGCCCTTCAGCGCACTTGACGCGATGACTCGTGAGTATCTGCAGGATGAACTGCTGAAGATATGGACTGCTTCTCACCGTACCGTTGTGTATGTGACGCATAGCGTTGACGAAGCGGCCTATCTGGCAGACCGGGTTATCCTCTTGGGCATTGGGGTAAAGGGGGTCTGCACCGATGTCATGGGCACCGGCATACGCCCACGGATACGAGGGTCTTCCGAGATTGAGAGAACTGCCGCTCTGCTGCGCCAGAGCATCACAACCCAGCCTTGCCTGCTAAGGCCAACATCCGATGATAAGGAGATTTGATCATGAACAACACAAGCATAAGCAGAAAAACCGTAATGAACAGCCTCGTATTTTTTTGTCTTTTTATCTTTACTCTTGTCCTTTGCAGTCCGCCGGAAGCCTCTGCCCAGTCACATACGGTTCGTTTCGTTTTTCAGAACCGCATTGCGGATGTCCTTTCTCTGGTAGCCATCAAGAAAGGATTTTTTGCCGAAGAAGGTCTCATCATCAAGCCGCTGATTTTCAGTGACGGCCCGTCAACCGCCGAAGCGCTTTTTTCCGGGTCTGCGGATATTGTCACCATGGGAGACGCTGCGGCCATTATTGCGGCATCACGAAACCAGAATTTCAGAATAATCGCCAGCCACAGCACAGGCGAGCACCGGCACAGGATTATGGTGCGGAGCGATTCTCCACTGAAGTCGTTTGGTGACCTGAGCGGGAAAAAGGTCGGGATTAAGAAAGGAACGTCGACCTATGGCGGCTTCCTCGAGGCTTTGCAGAAAAACAATCTGTCTCTCAGCAGCGTTCACGTTCTTGATCTCAGTCCTGATGTGATGACCAATGCTCTATTTGCCGGTTCTATCGATGCTTTTGTCGCGAGCGAACCAACACCCTCCGCTGCCGAAGAAAAAGGAGCACGGCAACTCGCCACGCTTGGCGGACTGGAGAATGAATATCCTATCCTTCTCGTGACGAAAGCCGACTGGCTGCAGGCGAATCGTTCTGAAGCAGTGCGTTTTTTGAGAGCGCTCAAAAAGGCAGCCCATTTTGTGCGTGAAAACCCTTTAGAGACAGCCGGCATTGTCTCAACGGCAACCGGCATGAAGGCGGAGACTGCAAAACGGGCCATGCAAATCCATCAGTACAGTCTCAGGCTGGATAAGCCTATTTTATCAAGCCTTGAGAAGACGGCAACCTTTTTAAAAGATCAGAAAACGATTCCCGCGGTTCCGGACTTCTCGGTGGTTACAGATCCGGCGCATCTGGCAGCGGCAATCAAGGACAGCAAACCTTAATCACAAATGGTTGTGAGCGGGAAGACAAGATCGCTCAATAGAAAGGACCAATACGGGGTTGACGGCTCTAGCAGGGTGCTGAAAAACTCCTGTTGCAAAATGCACAGTTAAAAACGACTCTCTCAGAGGCTCAAGAATAGAAAAACTCAGGGCAATCCATGTCGGAACATCCCCCAAAATTGACTCCGCTGATCCCAAGAGTGACTTTTTCAGCAACCTGCTAGCACAGGATGTGCATGGCCGCCGAACCCCCTGGAGATCGGCTCCGGATGACGTTCCGAAATGAGCAGACCATCATATTCTGCCGCGACGAAAACAATTCCGGAATAAAAGCGGCACGCCTTTTATAGCGTGCCGTCGTGTGTAATATTGAGACAGTTCAGTTAATCGTCAGACCTTGAAGCCCTTTTCCGCCATTTTTGCCTTCAGAAGAGCACCGAGCGTGCCCATGTCCGCACCATCTTCCTTTTTCTGCTCTGCAAGATAGTGTTTCATCTCGTCACGCTCTGACTTTTCCTGAACACCTTTCAGACTCAGGCGCACTTTGCCCTCGTTCTTGTTCACATCGATGACCAGTACCTGAAGCGAAGCCCCCTGGGGGAACATCGCTGAGTGATCGGTGCCGAATGCAGTGCCGAGTTCTTCGTTCGGAATAAGACCGGTGCGGCCGCTTTCCATTTTCAGGAAAATTCCGTATGGCATAACCCTCTCAACAGTGCCGTTGACCAGTTCGTTGATTTTCGGCAATGGAATATCCGCTTTCTTCACGTGCGGCTGAAGAGAAAGCGAGATTCTCTTGTCAGCAGATTCAACCCCGATGATATAAACTTCAACCGGCTGACCGACAGCAACCACTTCCTTCGGATGGTTGATGCGCTTGCCGGTACCGAAATTCGAAATATGTATCAGTCCATCGAGGCCCGGTTCAAGGTTCACGAACGCACCAAATGCAGTAAGGCGAACCACGGTTCCTGCGGTCTTCTGACCAACCTGATATTTGGCGGCAGCCTCCACCCACGGATCCGGCTGCAACGCTTTCAGGCTGAGCGAAAGGCGGTTCTGTTCCCAATCAAGAGAAAGAATGCGAGCTGTCACTTCCTGGCCGGCTTTCAGAACATCTTCCGGTTTGTCCACGCGTCCCCATGCGAGCTCACTTACCGGAATCAGTCCATCTATACCGCCGAGGTCTACAAACGCGCCGAACTTCTGAATCGCTCGCACTGTGCCGGTCACATCTTTGCCAACTTCAAGTTTTATCTTCAGTTCAGCGATTTTTGCCTGCTTCTCTTCTTCAAGCACTGCCCGGCGGGAAAGAATAATGTTCCGCCCATCTTCGGAAAGCTCAAGAATTCTGAACGGGAAGCTCCGGCCAAGGTAAATGCCGCCTTCTCTGCCGCCCCTGAGGTCAATCTGCGAAAATGGACAGAAGCATTTAACTCCGTCGATCATGACCTCGAATCCACCCTTGATTTCGCGTCTGACCTCACCGATGATCGGAAGGCCTGCTTCATGGGCGCCGCGGAGTGAGCTCATCTTGATTGAAGGGATGCCGCCGATTTTTGTGGTGAGTTCGCGAATGCCATCACGAACGCTGACGAAGACCGCCTCTATCTCATCTCCCGGCTTCACCTGCACAGCGCCGGACTCATCCTTGAATTCATCGAGCGCAACAGTGCCCTCGCTTTTGCCTCCAAGGGCAATGTAGACCAACTCACCCGAAATGCTGATCACCGTAGCCTTGACCTTCTGTCCGGGCCGAAGCCGCTCCGAAGTTCCCATGCTTTTCTCAAGCAGATCGGCAAACGATTCTTCAGTTTTCGTTTCCTGCTCTGCGCTCTTGTTCTCTTCCGTCATTCTTCTACCTCGCACTATGATTTTTCAGGAGCACAGATAAAGAGGGTACTCCATAAAGAGCAAATTTATATGATGCCATGGAGCGACCAAAAAAGTCAGCTTTTTTATCCGCGCTGGCGAAGGACATCAAAAAGAAGAATGCCGGCGGCAACAGACACGTTCAAGGAATTGACCTTGCCGCGCATAGGCAGCGCGACCACCGCATCGCAGAGTTCACGAACCGTGCGCCGCATGCCCTCACCTTCGGAGCCCACGACAATCGCGACAGGACAGGTGAGATTAATGTCCCATGGCTGCGTTTTCGCACCGGCTTCCGCGCCGACGATCATCACTCCCTCGTCTTTCAGGATACGAAGCGCATGCTTGATATTCACTGTCTCAATGAGCGCAAGGTGCTCAAGCGCTCCGGCTGACGCCTTCGCCACTGCCGGAGATATGCCTGCCGAACGATGCTCCTGAAAGATAACGCCATCGACTCCTGCTGCTTCGGCAGTGCGCAGCATCGCACCGAAATTGCGCGGATCTTCGACGCAGTCGGCAACAAGAAACAGCGCACGGCCCTTTGCCTGCGCAAGCAGAGCCGGAAGGTCACCGGTCGATAGCATTTCTTTCCTGGCGACATGCGCGGCAACGCCCTGATGCCCCTTGTCAAACCGGGTGTCAAAAAAATCGCGCCCGGCACGCCGTATCGGAATGCCCTGTTTTTCAGCCAGACGTCTCAGCGGTAAAACATTTCTATTTTCCGTGTTAAGCACATACAGGGCAAACAGGGCGCGGCCTGACCTTAGTGCCTCATGAACCGGATTGATGCCGCAGATAAAGTTACCTGCCTCGTCCGCCAGCAATCCCGCTTCGCGGCGATGCTCCTCTTTCCGTCCTGCAGACGGCTTGACGTGCTCGCGGCGTTCCTGACAACGAATGAGATCCCTTGCGTTTTTTTGCCCGTCCCGGTTCGGACGCTGTCCTGGAAATTCGTTCTTCAGCCGATCTTGACGCGCCACGTCGTTCTATCTTTCTTGTCTTCAAGCATAATCCCGATAGCTTCAAGTTCATTTCTTACCGCATCGGCCGCCGCCCAGTCCCTGTTTTCGCGGGCAGACTTCCGATCCTGAATCTTCGCCTGAATGCCATCTTCCGTGAGTGGTATCTTTTTTACGTGAAGAAGATCGAGGCTCCACTGATGCGGTGTCCTGCCGAACAGATTGAGAGCGCCGCACACCGCACGGAGGCTCTCCTTTGCCCTCCGCAGAAGATCTGCCGCTTCAGTCCCTGACGGTTTTGTATCGAGGAAGCGATTGATCTCCCGGACAAGCTCAAAGATATGTCCTACAGCGATTGCCGTATTGAAGTCATCGTCCATCGCTTCTTCAAACTGCGGACGGAAACGCTCCAGCATGTTCTCATGGGCCGTTGCCGCTGCCTGCTGCGTCTTCGGCGCCTTTGCCTCAAACGCCTGGGCAATGACTTCGTCCATGCGGGCCACTGTGCTGTAATAGCGATCGATTGACGACTCGGCATCACGCAGTTGATCCTGCGAAAACTCAATCGGGCTGCGATAGTGGCTTGAGAGGATAAAGAGCCGGATGACTTCAGCGTCATACACGTTGAGGATTTCGCGGATAGTGAAAAAGTTTCCGAGAGACTTCGACATCTTCTCCTTGTCGATGGTAATAAACCCGTTATGCACCCAGTATTTGGCAAACGGCTTGCCGGTGAATGCCTCGGACTGCGCGATCTCGTTCTCGTGATGAGGGAAAATGAGATCAGCGCCGCCGCCGTGGATATCGATAGTCTCGCCGAGATGGCGCATCGCCATTGCGGTGCACTCGATATGCCAGCCCGGCCGGCCCCTGCCCCACGGACTCTCCCACCACGGCTCACCTTCTTTCGATGCTTTCCAGAGCGCGAAGTCCATCGGACTTCTCTTGCGTTCGTCAACACCGACGCGGGCACCTGCCTGCAGATCGTCAGGGTCTTTCTTCGAGAGCTTGCAATACCCGCTGAACGTCCCGACCGCAAAGTAAACGCTCTGGTCGTCACCATCCTGAACGGCATAGGCATGCCCCTTCTCGATCAGCTTCTGAACGACGTCTATCATCTCGGCAATATGCTCGGTCGCTTTCGGCTCGATGTCGGCCCGCGCGATACCGAGCGCGTCCATGTCACGATAATATTCATCGATATATTTTCCGGCAATGGCATCCCACGGAACACCGGTCTCCTGGGCGCGTCTGATTATCTTGTCGTCGATATCGGTGAAGTTCCGCACAAACGTCATCTGAAACCCCTTATACCGGAAATATCGGCTGATCACATCAAAGACTATGGCGCTCCGGGCATGACCGATATGACAGTAATCATAGACCGTCACGCCGCAGGCATACATGCCGACGCGGCCGGTCGCCAGCGGGATGAAGTCTTCCTTTCTGCCGGTCATGGTGTTATACATCTTCATTCTGCCTCCCCTTCCTTCCATCCGTTCGATTCGCTCCTCAACACGCGCTAGTTGATCGCGCACTTCGTCAATCCGTTCATCCACCGGGTCGGGAAGACGAACGGAATCGAGATCCTCGACGATACCTTCATCGCCGATCTGAATCACCATTTTCTTGACGATTCTGCCGGGAACGCCCACGACGATTGCATGATCTGGCACTTCGATGAGGACGACGGAATTCGCTCCTATCTTAACATAATCGCCGATGCGCATCGGTCCGAGCACCTTGGCGCCCGCGCCGACAACAACATTCCTGCCGAGGGTCGGGTGGCGCTTGCCTTTGTCCTTGCCGGTACCGCCAAGTGTTACTCCCTGGTACAGAAGACAATTCTCTCCGATTTCGGCTGTTTCACCAATAACGACTCCCATGCCGTGATCAATAAAAAAACCGGGTCCAATCCGCGCTCCCGGATGGATTTCTATTCCGGTCAGAAAGCGTCCCACATGCGACAAAAAGCGGGGCAGTACCGGGATCCCCCATTCCCGGAGAATATGGTTGACGCGGTGCAGTACGATGGCATGAAAGCCCGGATAGGCAAACAGCACTTCGAAGCCGTTGCTGACCGCGGGATCCCGCTGGAAAACCGCGGCATAATCCCGGCGAATCGACGTCCAGAAGCCGATGCGCTGCTCAGATGCACTCATCACGCCCTGGGGTCCCCCATGCGCTGAGCAACCGAGGGAAACTGCGTGATGTCGGTATGCGGCAGAAAGAGCGCGGAAATATATTCATCCATGAAAAGCCGGGACGCGGACAGTTCAATGTACGTCATGCGTGAAGCGATAGCTTCGGCCTCTTTTCTCAACTCTCTGGACATCAGCGCGAGATAGGCGCCTGTTATGGAGGTATTGCCGAGGTAGCTAAACCGCTCACGCGGCAGGTCGGGAAGCATGCCGAGGAATATCGCCTGTTCAATATTCAGATAACTTCCGAAGCCGCCTGCGATATAAATGCGCTGAATCGCGTCAACCGCAAAGCCGGCTTCCGCAAGCAGCGTCGTAACACCTGCGTACATCGCAGCCTTCGCGCGCACCAGGTTTTCTATATCAGACTGCGTCAGCACGATATCGGCATGCAGTTCCGGGTTGCTGACAAGCAGGTACTCAAGCCCGTCGTCCCCTTTTCGGATGCGGGGGGTGATGCCCGCGACAAAATGCCCTTTCTGATTCAGAAGACCGCACTGAAACAGCTCCGCAATCGCGTCAATCATTCCGGAGCCGCAGATGCCGACGGGATGCACATTGCCGATGACCGACATGATCGGCTCGAATAATTTTCGATCGATACGGATCGACTCTATCGCACCCGCCGTCGCCCGCATGCCGCATTGGATACCGCTTCCCTCAAAGCACGGGCCGGCAGAGCATGCAGCGGTGACGAGCCACTCGTCATTTCCGATTGCGATTTCCCCGTTGGTCCCGATATCCATCAGGAGCGCAACTTCGGGTTGCCGGTGCATTTTCGAAGCAAGCACGCCGGCTACAATGTCTCCGCCGACATAACTCGCCACACACGGCATGGTGAATACCGGTGCCTGCCTGTTCACCTTCAGCCTGAGTGTTCCGGCCTTCCAGATCGGGAAAAAGTTCAGCGTGGGTATATATGGCTCTTCCCTAATCGAGGAAGGATCAAGTTCCCAGAGAATATGAGACATTGTCGTGTTGCCCGCGAGGGTGACCGCATCGATCGCATCTTCAGAGATATCATGGCGGGAGAGTATGGCATCCAGCAGCGCGTTGATATCGGAAACAACAGAAGCCTGCAAATCAGCCAGCCCATGGCCGGCATCCGACTGTTCAGTTGCATAGACAATACGGGTAATAACATCGTCGCCATACTGGATCTGGGAATTGTATGTCGATGCGACATCGATAATAGCTCCATCGGCCAGGTTTGCAAGATAAACCACAACGGTTGTCGTGCCGACATCTACGGCAATGCCGTACCGATGTCTGGCGTCATCCCGTGATGTAAGAAAAATGGCCTCATCAGGAAATTTCTCGCCGTCAACATAGGTCAATGACACTTTCCAGTCTGCCGAGCGCAAAACACCCGCCATTGTCTTGAGAAAACCGTGTGACAGTCGGATACTGCCGAACCCGGCCTCGCGCAGTGTCCTCTTCATCCGTTCCAGATCGCTGATGTTGTCGGCAAGAGAAGGCGGCGGAAACTCAAGGTCCACTCTTTTCGTAAGCGGATCGATGGCAACACTATATGAGCTGAGATAGGCCGCGAGCTCTCTGGTGCGCGAAAGCGCTATCTGATCGCCCACAACAAGCCGGGACTCTTTCGGAACTTCGACATAAAGATTAGTTTCCGGCACCGTCTGACAGGCAAGTACCGCTCCGCGCTCACGTTCCTTCAGGGTAAGTCTGGTCGAAGGCACCCCGGAAACCCGCCCCGACAAAACACGCACTTTGCACTTGCCGCAGGTGCCCGCGCCTCCGCATGACGCAACAAGATCGATTCCCGCGCGCTTCAAAGCAGCATGAAGCGTTTCGCCCGGTTCCGCTGTAATGCGCTCTTCTGTAGTCAGACGGATATTCACGAAAAACCCTTATCAACCAAAGTGTTGTGATATTGTACCATATGAACCCGGCGCAGACCGAACCACGAGATGCCGCCAAAACAGAATGCACCGATACCCCACGCTCAAAATATAACGCTAACGTTCTACTTGTGACAGGTGATTGATTGCTCATCAGAGTCTCAAATATGCTAATTTATAGTAATGCGTTATATTAGCCTATGCTTTATCCTGTTTGCCGTTCTTTTTCCGAGCAGCCAATTCACCCTGTGCCATAGCGCGGACACCGCGCGTCAATCAGTGCGCGCTCATGCCGCAACAGCGTTATATGAGGGGAAGCTCGCTCTCGATTCGGGTCAGTATGAACGCGCTGTTGACCAGCTCTCGGCAGCGGTTCCTCATATTCCGCTCCTTGCAGATTATGCCTTATACTGGCGCGCCAAAGCCCGACTTGGCATGGGGGAAACAGATCGCGCCCTGACTGATCTTCGGGAGGCCCGGGAGCAAAGGAAAGACTTTCCTCTCGCACAGTCCATCCGGCAGCTCGAAATTGAGTGCGCAATAAAACGTTCAGATGAGCAGCTCGTCGTTCTTTTGCAGCGCTATGTGTCGGACTATCCGGCAGACCTGAACGCAAAGCTGTCATACGCACTCGTCCTGAATGACGCGGGAAAGACCGATCGCGCGCGGAAGATATTCCGGGAGCTTTTTCTTTCAGCTTCTCCAACGGCAAAATCCGCAGAAGCCCAGCTTGACCCTGACGATATTACGGCGGAAGATTTGCTCATCAAGGCACGCAACCTCAACTCAGCGTGGCTGTTTCAGGATGCGGAACGATACTTCCGCGAAGCGATGCGGAAAAATCGGACGGTGCGCGCATCAGCATATAACGGCCTTGCCTATGCCCTGTTCCGTCAGAAGAAGTATCATGAAGCAGCCAACCTTTATGGAAAGACGGCCAACGCCTATTGGCATGCCCGCTCGCTGCTCCGCTCCAACCAGTTAGGCGCATTTGAAGACGAAATTGACGATCTGCTCAAATCCCGTGAAAGCCGGAACGGGTCTCTCCTGCTTTCTTACGCGTCCAGAAAGCGTCGCGAAGGCGATGACCAGGCCGCCCTGCGTATTTACGAAAAAGTTGCCCTGCGCTATGCCTCCGAAAAAGAAGAGGCGCTCTGGCTGACAGGCTGGACGCACTACCGGGCCGGAGAGTATGCGAAAGCTTCCGAGATCTTTGGCCGAATGCAAAACACCTATGGAAAGCTGAAATACCACTACTGGAAAAACCGCGCACTGGAGCAGGAGCATCCGGAAAAAGCGCAGAAATATCCTGCCTATGGAGCCGGTGATTTTTATGCCTTCCTTTCCTCTGTTCGGGAAGCACAGCCATTCGTGGGTGTTATGCCCGGATATGCTGAGAGCCGACAGCTCAATTCTGAGCGGGTAGCCCTTCTGCTCGGCCTCGGATTTCTGCAGGAGGCTTCCGGAGAGCTTCAGCTCATTGCAGCGAAAAAAACATCCGGAGACGAGCTGGTGGCAATCAGCGAGCACTTCCGGCGGGCACGCAATTACAAGCTTTCCATACGGACTGCGACAAAGGTTCCCTACAGCTCCGCTATTCATGATCTCTACTATCCGATTGCCTACCGCGCAGAGGTCGAAGAGGCAGCCCGAAAGACAGGCCTTGACACCAATCTGCTGCTCGCCGTGATTCGGGAAGAGTCGCTTTTCGCACCTGATGCCCGCTCGATTGCTGGAGCGATGGGATTGATGCAGCTGATGCCCCAGACCGCGCAACGAGTTGCGCCGGCAGCGGAGATTCCCTGCAAGGGTGCTGAAGACCTCTATGACCCGAGGATAAATGTGCTGATCGGTGCGGCATACCTGAAAAACCTTATTGCTGAATTTGGCGGCATCCCTTACGCGATTGCAGCGTATAATGCCGGGGAGGATGCGGTCCGTGAGTGGATTCGTACAGGCAGCTACCGCTCGGTTGACGAATTCATGGAAGATATTCCATATTATGAAACACAGAACTATGTGAAGAAAGTTCTGACGTCATATTTTCAGTACCTCAGGATGCGCAATGATTTCAATATTTTGGCAGTGCAACAACAACTCGGACGCCTCTGACGAGACGATGCATCTCTTTGCAGACGAGCCCGGCTTTTTCCAAACCGAACACAAGGAGAATCCTATGACCTTTACCGTACCCAACAGCATAGAACAGAAAATTGCTCAGGCCGTCGAAAAGGTCAAGAGCCTGAAGGAAGAAAAGGAAGCCCTGCAAACAAGGGTTGCCGCGCTCGAACAAGAGATCAGGCAAAAGGATGCGGAAATTGCCTCGATTACCGAGGAAAAATTAAGCGTTAAGCATCAGATCGAAACGCTGCTTGACGAACTCGACAACCTCGTTGCGAGCGCCTAGAGGGCACTGCATCCAATGCCATGCAAAAAGTCGAAGTAACGATTCTTGGGCAAAAATATATCATCAAGGGCGATGCTCAGCGGGAAGATATCGAGCGCGTTGCCGCTCATGTGCATGAAGAACTTCAAAAGGTCTATTCCAGCTATCCGAGCATAACGCCGCTTCGCGCCGCTATTCTGGCGGCCCTGAATATCTCTGATGAGCTGCACCGCACAAAACAGTATTATGCAAACATGTCGCAGAGCATTCAGGAGCTTGAGAATCAGGCGGATTCAATGATTAAGCTGTTTGAGTGAATCAGGAACCACTTTTTTGGACAGACGTCCGGCGGTCAATGCTGCACGCGTTCCCCTTCTTGCCCTTTGCATGTTTTTTCATCTCCGCGGCAATTTCGACGATTTCGCCGTGATGCGCAAACTGACGCAAGCGGTTATGCGCTATCCCAATCGATAGCGCCATAAGCGGAAAAGAGCGCTGTTTTCCCTCTCGGTCAACCGAGACGATACTCCCTCTGCCCCGGTCATCCGCGTCATAAAAGGTCGGGACAATCTGGGAATAGTACAACAGGATATTGTTTGAAATCTCTTCAACTTTGTCGATATCGGAGATAAAAACAAAATCGTCGCCGCCGACATGCCCGACAAAGCTGCCCTGCGGCTGCTGCTCGCGCACAAGATTCAGGACAAGCCGTCCGACCATCTTGATCACTTCATCTCCGCGGCTGAAGCCGTATTTGTCGTTGAACGGCTTGAAATAATCGAGATCGGCATAGGCAAGCGCAAAGATTTCGCCGCCATCAAGCCGCTGCTGAATCTGGTGCGAAATCGTGATGTTGCCGGGCAGTCGGGTGAGCGGATTGATTTCGACAACCCGGGTTGCACGAGCTAGGCAGAGTTCGACGCGCAATGCGCCATCGCGCTCCACATCACTTCTCCGGAGATAATCATCAGTCAACAGCTGATCCCATCTCATAATCTCATGCGTGTCAGGCAGAATTGCGATAATCGGAATCTGTCCGAAGATTGGATCGCTTTTCAGATCATTTATGATGCTGATTGAACGGGACTCTTTGTGTTCAATCTCGACGATTAGAAGGCGCGGGAGCGAGTGGAAAATAACATCAAGAGCAGGCTGTTCTTCTTTACAGCAGATAACCTGTCGCCCCGTAATAAGCCGTTGCAAAATGCTGCTTAAAACAAGATCGCGCGAAAGGACAACAACGGCGTCATTCATCAGAAATAATAAACTCGGCAGCTTCCTGGAGCAAATCCTCAAGTTCAAGCGTGATGTCTTTCAGGTCCTGCTCCTTGAGATCAAGACTAAACCAGGCTGCCTGATTGAGGTGCGGCACGAGCATATCGCCTGCAAATCCGAATCCGCGCGCGCGAATCAGCACATCCGCCAAGTGAACAACCGCCGTCTGCATCGGATAATTCTTCGACAGATGCGGCTTGTGATGGTATTCGATGATTTCAACAAGATTGGCAGGAAAGTTCCAGCGTTTCGCAACCCAGGCGCCGGCATCAGCATGCGTTATGTCGAAAAGTTCCTTTTCACCCTCCGAAATGAGCAATGAGCGAGCTTCCACATCTTTCAGCAGCTTTTCATACTCAGCCGGGAACTTGAGGCTGAGCGCCACCTTCCCCATGTCATGAAGTAGCGCTGCAACGGAAACCTCTTCCGGCTCAGCCATCTTCTTGCGCTTTGCGATAATGCGTGCCGCAATGGCAGTTCCCAGAGAATGCTCCCAGAGACCAAGCATGGCTTTCTGCATAGCCTCAAAAACAGAGACACCGAGCAGCAGGCCTCGGACAACATTGAGCCCGAGCAGAATCAGCGCCTGATTCACCGAAGAGATGCGGCCGGGAAAGCCATACACCGGAGAGTTGACCATTCTGAGCACGCGTGAGGTGAGCACCGGGTCATTTGATACGAAATTCCCGATGGTTGTTAACGACGCCTTAGGGTTCTCAATAACGCCAAGAAGCTTTTTCAAGATAGTGGGAATCGTCGGGAGAGTATCAATCCTCTCTATTTCAGCGCGAATAGTGCGTATATCTTTATCAATCATCGCTGGTCCATTGCCTCGGCATGCTCTTTCATAATCCGTTTCAGCATCTGCATCAGCGGCTGATCTGCCGCCATTCTGAACCGGTCATCAATTTCGGCCAGCTCGTCTTGAAGCGGTTTCTTCGGTTCGCTGACGCCCTCAATGCTGACTGTTGCTATATTCATGTTTTCTATGCGGCCAATGAGAGAATCGCTCAAGACCGTGCCCTGCGGCAGCAAAACCATGCCGCTCTCATTTACAATGGGCCGTGACAACTTCATTCCGGACCGAAGGTTTGCTATGGTAACCGAAGGCACATAATTCTCCGAGATAGTTTTCAAAATTATAACACAGGTTTCCGGAAAATACAGAACTGAAGGGCTGCGGAAGCCGTTTTTGCAGTGTTCTGCCTGATAAGGTATGATTGAAGTAATGCACCAGGATCCCGTATATCTCGCCCTGCCCGATGATGAATTGCTTGCTCTGGCTTGCAAGGCCGATGCCGTGCTGGAGGCCTGCTCTCTCTGTCCAAGACGATGCGGCGTCAACAGGAAGAAAGGTGAGCTTGGTTTTTGCGGCATAGCCTCTGAAGCGCATGTGGCAAGCTGGGGTCCGCATTTCGGGGAAGAGCGGCCGCTTGTGGGACGTTTCGGATCCGGCACTGTATTTTTTAGCGGCTGCAATCTTGGCTGTATTTTCTGTCAAAACTGGACCATAAGCCACGGACGGGAAGGCACGTTCGTGTCCGATGCACAACTCGCACAGAGCATGCTCGACATTCAGGCAATGGGCTGCCACAACATCAACCTTGTTACTCCCACCCATCAGGTGCCCGCTATCCTTCGAGCGCTTGTTCTTGCCATCCGGGGCGGATTGATTATTCCGATTGTGTACAATTGCGGCGGCTATGAATCTCCGGATACCCTTCGGCTTCTTGAGGGAATCGTCGATATCTACATGCCTGATATCAAATTCATGGATAACGAATACGCCCGGCGCTATACCGACGCTGAAGACTACCCTGTGGTCGTCAGGCATGCCATGCGCGAGATGCATCGCCAGACAGGAGACTTGAGCATTGACTGCCACGGGATAGCGCGCAGGGGCCTGCTCGTCCGCCACCTCGTGATGCCGGACAATATTTCGGGAACCGGAGAGGCAATGCGGTTCCTAGCTGAGGAACTCTCTGTCAATACATATGTAAATATTATGGATCAATATCACCCGTGCTATAAGGCTCGGGATTTTTCTGAGATCAACCGGAGGATTACCGCTTCCGAATATAAAAATGCCGTGCGGCTTGCCATGCAGGCGGGCCTGAGACGCATCGATGGAGAGACAACATGAAAATCCAGTTTTTCGGCGCTGCACGCACTGTGACCGGTTCCTGCACGCACCTTTCGTTTCATGATCAAACAGTTCTTGTGGACTGCGGCATGCATCAGGGCCGCAACGGACACGAGAAAAACCGGGAACCCTTTCCTTTTTCCCCAAGAGAGATTGACTGCGTTTTTCTGACCCATGCGCATATTGATCATTCGGGGCTTGTGCCGAAAATTGTGAAAGAAGGGTATCGCAACGCTATCATAGCGACCGATGCCACCACAGACCTGGCCGAAATCATGCTGAGCGATTCGGCACAGATTCAGGAAAAAGACGCGGAGTGGATGACGAAGAAGCTCATGCGTTCAGGCAGCGATGAGATTGTAACCCCTTTGTACACAACGGAAGACGTGCGGGCATCTCTACGCCGGTTTGAACGCAAGCAATACCGCAAACAGGAATCGCTCACACAGGGTCTTCGCTACCGCTTCTATGATGCAGGCCATATCCTCGGCTCAGGGAGTCTGGATATGATTTATCAGGGAGCGTCAGGCGAAAAAAAGATCATTTTTTCAGGCGACATCGGCAAACGCGGCAACCCGATTGTGGCTGACCCCCAGCATGCGGAGAGCGCCGACTATGTCGTCATGGAGGCAACCTATGGCAACCGTCTCCATAAACCGCTCTCTGAAAGCCTTGACGAACTCGTGGAAGCCATTTCAAGCACATTTCGTCGGGGAGGCAACGTCCTGATACCGGCGTTCGCCGTCGGCAGAACTCAGGACATCCTCTACCTTCTCAACAAACTGGTGCAGGAAGGCCGCCTGAAGCCGCTCGACGTATATGTCGACAGCCCCTTGGCCGAAGAAGCTACCAGTGTGTATCTCGACCATCCGGAGCTTTTCGATGCGGATGCGGCGGCGGCGCTTCGCAAAGGCATCGGGATGTCCCTCAAACTCCACTTCACAAAAAACGTTGAAGAATCTATGGCGATTAACCGCATACGTTCCGGTGCGGTCATCATGGCAGGCAGCGGCATGTGCGATGGAGGCAGAATCCGTCACCACTTCAAGCACAACCTCTGGCGCCCTGAATGCTCAGTCGTCTTTGTCGGATTTCAGGCAGAGGGAACACTCGGGCGCGACATTGTTAACCGGAAGAAGCGTGTCAATATTCTGGGAGAAGATGTCGCTGTGCGAGCTCGGATCTATACCATCGGCGGCTTCTCGGCGCATGCCGATCAGAAGGAACTTCTCGACTTGCTCCAGACATTTGCGAACAAACCGGAGGTCTTTGTTGTCCATGCCGAAGAAAGCGTCGCGCTGGAGTTTGCTGAAATTGTGCAGTCGAAACTCGGCAATACGGTGCATGTGCCGAAGAAGGGAGAAGTTTATGAGATTTGAGGACAATCTATTGTTACCCCAGAATTGTCAATAGGGAAAAACTCTCATGGCCGCCATTAGAACTTCTTTGCTCATGACTATTCTGGGTTTATTATAACCTTCCATTTTCTTTCTGCGGGAAGCTCACGCATGCGACAATGCCTCATGGACGGCAGGTGATAAAGGTAAAATAGAACATGCCTGAATATGAAGGAACCATTATCCGCCCCCCAAGCGAAGCTGACAGCCTTATCCTCCAATTCACCATCGGGTGTTCGCACAATCAATGCATATTCTGCCCCGCATACAAGCAGAAAAAATTCCGCATAAGGGGCGTTGAGGAAATGGAACAGGATATCCTGAACTGCGTTCCGGCTTTCAGCGACACACGGCGGATCTTCCTGGCTGACGGAGACGCACTTGCGGCCCCGCAACAGGAATTGCTTGCACTATTTGAACGTATCCGGCATCATTTCCCCCGACTCCAGCGGATCGGCATGTACGCAAATACACGGAACATTCTCGACAAGAGTCTGAATGAACTGTCGAGTCTCCGCGAAAAGGGTCTCGGCATTCTCTACCTCGGGGTCGAGTCCGGAGACGACTCGCTGCTCGCCTGGATGCGCAAAGGCGTGACCTCAAAAGATATGATAGAAGCGGCTCGCCGCGTTAAACTGTCGGGCATCAAATTGTCCGTAACGGTACTGCTCGGCATCGGCGGCAGCTCCGGAAGTCTCACTCATGCGCGTGCGACAGGGAAGCTGCTTACGGAGGTAGCGCCTGATCATGTCGGCGCGCTCACGACGATGGTGGTGCGCGGAACCCCGCTTTATTGGCTCCAGGAATCGGGCAATTTCACGATGCCGGACCCGTATGCTATCCTGAATGAACTTGCCGAAATAATCCAGCATACCGATATGCGCGGGCTTTTCTTCGCAAACCATGCATCGAACTACCTGCCGTTGCAGATCAGAATGCCGCTGCAACGGGATGATACCGTAAATATGATTCGTGAGTTTCTGCGGAAAAGTGATGCTTCTTTTTTGAAACCTGAGCATTTGCGAAGACTGTAATTAAAAGGCTCCAATCTGTCATGTCTGACAGAGGCTGAAACGGCTCTTCGTTTCAAGTCGATGTGACCGATCACCTCTCTCAAATTCTTCAGCCAGCAATATCGCTGCGCTCATAATCATTGCCCCGGAATTGTCATTGGAGAATTGCCAAAGCCTGCAAAGCAAGGCTGGACATACGAGTGGAGCGGATTTATTCGGTGAAGAGGCACGTACAGGATGTGCGTGCAAGGCGAATACCTCGGAGGACGGTCTGGACGCCGTCCGAGAATGAGCGGAACCGAAGGTCCAGCCTTGCCTGATGACAATTTTCGGATTACTACTGCCCAATAGAAACGATTTTCATACAATCCAAACACTGGGGGATGTTTTCTTTCATGCCTCAGCTATCTGTAGAATCTCGGCCTTCAACTCCGCTAGGTCTGCAACCGCAACGGTCGGCCTGCCATAAAGCCAGCCGCATACTTCTCCGGGATTGACAACAAGCGTGCCGCCGACCTGCCTGATGACCGGCTCGTGAGTGTGCCCATAAATGACGATATCGTAGTGTCCGCTTGCTGCCAGTGAATCGGCGACATGGTGCTCATGCATCATGACGATACGCCGGTCGGCAAGGCTGAAGACATACGGTTGAGGATGCACCGATTCGCCAAACATTTGCTTAATCAGGACGCGATCGCCGTCGTTATTGCCGAAGATAGCAGTGAAGCCTCCCTGAAAGTTCTTCAGTGCGCGATAGGTAAATGGGGAGGTGAAGTCTCCGGCGTGAAGAATATGCTGAACCCCTCGGGCCTCAAACAGCGCAAGTGCCTTTCTGATATTGTCGAGATGATCGTGAGTATCAGACATAACCCCAATCAGCATAAAACCCTCCTTCTCCGGTCAAAAGGAAACACTCTGAAAAAACCGTCTTCATTTGGTTGAGAGAATGTTCCAGTCGTCGCCTTACTCCTGAATATCGAGTTCTGGATTCTGAATTCAGCGTTGCGCTTCCTGCTGCTCACTTTACACTTCCGCCTTGCCCAAAGGCATGCACGCCTTCGCGTTCAGCGTCAGCGGCGCCCGCTCGCCGGCAAGATAATGGTGATATCCCGCAGCCGCAATCATGGCCGCGTTGTCAGCACAGAGACGTATGGAAGGCATGTACAATGCGACATCTCGTTCTGATGTCATCTGCTGCATGCGGAACCGAAGCGCACTGTTGGCCGCCACACCGCCTGAGAGAACGACCCTTGGGATATGCTTCTGCTCGATCGCCCATTCTACCTTCCTTACCAGCACATCAACAACGGCTGCCTGGAATGACGCAGCGATATCGCGGACGAAAGTTTCGCTCAGCTCACCTTGTTCTTTTTGCTTCGTCCTGTGAATCCGGTTGCGCACTGCGGTTTTCACGCCGCTGAAGCTGAAATCGAACGAGTCCGGCAGATAGGCACGCGGGAAATCAAATGCTTTCGGATTGCCTTCACGGGCAAGGCGATCTATGACCGGACCGCCGGGATAGCTCTTTCCGAGCAGCTTAGAAACCTTGTCATATGCTTCTCCTGCCGCATCATCGCGTGTTCTGCCGAGTTCAAAATACACACCGAACGACTCCACACGATAGAGACTTGTGTGGCCGCCGGAGACAATCAGGGCAAGAAAGGGAAAGTCCGGTGCACGCTCCTCCAGAAATGCGGCGAAAATGTGTCCTTCAAGGTGATTCACCGCAACGAGCGGAACTTCGCAGGCAAAACTGACGGCTTTGGCAAAGCCGCAGCCGATGAGCAGCGAACCGATAAGCCCGGGGCCATGACAGACCGCGATAGCCGTCAGGTCATCCAGCCCGATTCCGGCTGCGGAAAACGCTTCCTGCACCACGGGCCAGATCATTTCGCTGTGGCGGCGTGAGGCAAGCTCTGGAACGATGCCGCCATATTTCTGGTGGATTTCCGTCTGAGAGGAGACGATATTCGAGACAATCTCCCTGCCGTTACGGACTACCGCGGCAGAGGTGTCGTCACAGGATGTGTCTATTCCGAGAATAAGCATATATTCAGAGGAGATGGAACTTGGCAACCAGAAGGCCCAAGCACCAGGAAAAAAACTTGCCTTATTTTTTCCTTCTGCATTCGCTTTCTCCTGAGTTCAAATTCCCGTTCTACAGGCCGCCGTATGAATGCAGACCGCTGAGCAGGAGATTCACGCCAAGATAGGTGAATATCGTTGAGACGAATCCTATGACCGCAACAGCCGCTATTTTATCGCCTCGCCATCCGCGCATGTGGCGGGCATGCAGGAAAAAAGCGTAAACAAACCAGGTTATCAGCGACCAGGTCTCTTTCGGATCCCAGCTCCAGTACCGACCCCAGGCCTGGTCTGCCCAGATAGCGCCAAAAATAAGGCCGCCGAGGGTGAAAACAGGAAATCCGATGGCGATGCATTTGTACGTCAGTTCATCAAGAGTGTCAGCATCAAGCGAAAATGCGCTGATTGCGCGTTTCACCACATAACCAAACCGCCAGACCATAAAGACAAACGCGGCCAGTGCCGCATAACTCAGCGCAACAACCGCGCCGGACGAGTTCCTGAACGACGCCTTGAACAGATAGTTCTTGATAAACGATTCCGCACCCCTGCCGACAATCTTGAACGATATGAAATCGAGCGCCATTGCAATCAGAATCGAAGAAAAAAGCCCAAATGATATCGTCCAGAATAGATACGGCCATGACGTGCGCTGCTTTTCGTCAGCAGAGAGCGCCAGATACATAATGGCAGTCGCAAAGGAAATCGCAAAGCCGGCATACGCAAGAAAGCTCATCGTAACATGCGCAAGTAGCCAGTTGCTCTGAAGTGCCGGTATGAGCGGATGAATATCCTTGGAAATTCCGGAGATATCGATGAATGCCATGATCATGCCGGCAATCGGGGTGATGAAAGCACCGAAAGAGCGGTTTTTGTATTTCCACTCGATTATCAGGTAGCCCAGGATGATGCACCAGACGAAAAAAATGAGAGACTCATACAGGTTCGTCAGAGGGACAGCTCGCATGAACCCCATGCCGCCGATGTCAGCAAACTCTTTCCATCGGATGGAAAAGGCAAGCGTGTGAGAGACAAAACCGAAGATGGTGATGATGGTAGCTATCAGGCCTACCGTTGGCGTGCGGAATACGATATAGGCTATATAGCAAATCATCGCTAGAATATAGGCAATGCTTGAGAGACCAAAGAAAAGAGAGCTGTCCATACCAGTCGTCCTCCGATAAACGGCTAAGCGGAATCTTTCGCAGACAGTGCCTGCGCCAGCCGCTCGATTTTTCCTTCAAATGCAATCCGGTTCTTGCTCGAAGAACCTGTTATCATCAAGCGCGTGATGCCGCGCTCCTCACGAAGAAGCACCCAGATGCGTACATGGGACATAAAGAAGGCAATATAAAGACCAAGCGCCATGATAAGGCAACCGGCATAAACAATGCCCACACCCGGGTCCTTCCGAACCTGCAGGCCGGTATACTGCGCGCCCCAGAGGTCCTGAAATTCAACAGTACCGTCAGGAAAAGCCCAGGTTTCAGGTAATCTTTTCAGAATCCACTGTTTGTATTTCGGCTTGCCCTGCTCGCTGAACTCAACAAAGACGGCAGGGTTATTCATGCTCTCCGCATACGTAAAGAGCCTGTTGGATTCGTCAACAGCGATAGCCGGGCTAAAATCAGCGACCGTTCCCGTAACAGACGTGCCAGGAATAGTAAACGCTTCGCCGAACTTCAGAGATACCGCCTCTATTTTTCCGTTCTTGCCGACAATCACAAACTTGAAAAGTGAATCGCGATTGGGCGCAAAACCGTAACTCGACTGATAGAACGTAACGCCCTTATATCGGAGAGGACGATTGACCTCAATATCATGGGTCGCCTTGCCGTCAATCTGCACAGGCCGGCCGTTTTCGAGTACGGTCAGCCGGCTTTTAAAACTCTTAGGCGTATCTGACTTGTCATAAAAATCGACGTTGAAATCATCGCACTGCAATTCAAAGCCAAGCGGAATTTCCTTGCCCTCCCCAATATAGGCAACCGCAGATGTCGTTCCCTCGAGCAGATTCAGATGTGCATTGAACCCGTACTTCATGCCAACTAAAGC
This sequence comes from uncultured Nitrospiraceae bacterium, assembly GCA_964392915.1. Classification (GTDB taxonomy): domain Bacteria; phylum Nitrospirota; class Thermodesulfovibrionia; order Thermodesulfovibrionales; family Dissulfurispiraceae; genus JAAYUK01. The sequence goes on along the minus strand of CAYMRS010000014.1, from coordinate 3,960 downwards.
ACCCGCAAAAATAATGATGATGCTGAGGTGGGTCATGTATACACCAAGGCGGCTGTAACGCCCTTTTTCAGCGAAGAACTGAACAACCCCGTCGGACTCGACCCGCGCAGCATGAAACCCTTCCTTGCGAAGGGCCGCCTCGACTTCGGCAATCGCCTTGTCACCGCTGCCCTTCACCACAGCTTCCCGCCGGAACGGCATCAAAGCGACCCTGTCGGCAGGCAGTGCCTGTATCGGTTGGCGCACCAGCTTCCATGCATTGGGAAGACGCTCAAGAGAACAGACGATAAGGTTTGCCGCAAAAAGATAGAGCAATCCGACAAACCACCATGCGTGATACATGTCCGTAAAGCCGAGCCCATCCAGAAGAGCGAATGCTTTTGGCGCAGCCGACGTTCCGACGAACTTTGCCACGACCTTCAGGTTCTTTTCCGGATTACCATTCTGTTCAAGAAGCGTACCGATAATCGAGGTGAGTGATATCAGCGCAAAAACGATGACCGCCAGCTTGATGGAAGCGAGGCCGCTCCATATGCGATCAACAATTGATGATTTCTGAGATATATTTTCCGCCACATCTGTCTCCTTCAGCATGGGATCCCCGCGCGCAGAGCAGGCTCTGCAAGGGAAACGCGGGGGAAAGGTATGGTAGCATGTATCGTGCGCTATGCAGGCATAAGTCTAATGTTAACAGAAGCACTCTGAATCTGCAAAGGTGCTTAAGCTGCGCACACGACGCGGTTGCGGCCGGATTCTTTCGCCCGGTACAGGCAGGCATCGGCACGGCCCAGAATGTTGTCGACCGTCACTTCAGGCTCGCCATGAAATGTTGCGACACCGGCACTAATCGTAACGGAAAGAGGCAGCCGCTTTTCAGAGTAAAACTCATTCTCGGCAACTGCCTGCCGGAGCGATTCCGCAACACCATATGCGACTTCAGCCGGGGTGTTCGACATCAGAACAATGAACTCCTCACCGCCATACCGAGCTGCAAGATCGCTGGGGCGAATCCGTGAACCAATCAGTGCGCTCACTTGCTGCAAAACGTGGTCACCCGTACAGTGACCGTAGGTATCATTGACCTTCTTGAAAAAATCGATGTCAACCATCACAACGGAGATGGGCTCACCATGCCGGTGCGCCCAGGTCGACTCTTCCTGAAAGCGCTCCATGAAATATTTTCTGTTGTACGCACCGGTAAGGTAATCACGCACCAGCAGTCCTTCAAGCTCCCGCGCCTTGTCAGACACATGTTGGATGTTTCGAAGGCGGGCGCTCACTTCTTCCGGAAACCACGGGAGAGAAATGTAATCATACATGCCGCTTTCATAGCCTCTCTTTAAATGCTGGAGCGCATTCCGGGGAGCAAGATACAAGACCGGGATGTCCCGGGTTGATGGGGCAGATTTTATCTTCTGGAGAATGTGACGGCAACTTGGCTGATGCAGACGGGTGCAAAGAAGGATTATATCGGGGGTTTCGCGATATATCTCATCGACAACAGCGGCAGCCTCGTGGACAAGGACACAGACATGCCCGTCGCCCTCCAGATATTGGCTAAGCGACCTGTCAGTCCTGCTGTATTGTTGTTGCGCGATGAGAATTTTCACGAAGTCAGCCCTCTTTCTTCGCTCGGTAAGGCAATAAACGCATAATTGTAAAACGAAACGTCTGCGCACTGCAAGGAAAAAAGAGGCGGGATTACGCGCTCAGCATCTCAAGAGAAACAAGCTCAAGCGCCTTGGCTGGATCCTCCGCGTTCATGATGGCACGTCCCATGACGATGAAATCGGCACCGTCACGAATCGCCTCTTGGGGGGTTGCGGTGCGACGCTGGTCATCAGGCGGGCTCCATGAAGGACGAATGCCTGGAGTTACAACAAGAAACTGTTGGCCGCACTGCTCCTTAATCATCGCCGTCTCCTGCGGTGACGCAACCACGCCATCAAGACCGGCTTTCTGCGCCAGGACCGCAAGGGTGCGCACCTGCGTTTTGACCGTATGATTAATGGTCAGTTCGTTTTTCAGGACATCGTTCGTCATGCTGGTAAGCATGGTAACCGCGATAATCTTCGGCCGCGAAAGCCCTTCCCCGGCACAAAGCTCATTCACTGCAGAAACTGTGCGTTGCATCATATCAAGACCGCCGGATGCGTGCATATTGAACATGAACACGCCCATGCGCGTTGCAGCTACTGCCGCTTTTGCAACGGTATTCGGAATATCGTGGTATTTCAGATCAAGGAAAATGCGTTTTCCGCGTTCATGGATGCTCTGCACCACTGCCGGACCGGCGGACACAAAAAGCTCAAACCCGACCTTATATGTTGTAACGTCGCTGCCAAGACGGTCCACAATGTCGAGAGCGGCATCTGCCGTGTTGACATCAAGCGCTATGATGAGGCGATCTCTCCAGGGCATGGACGCTCCTTCCGCAAAAGTCTGTCTGCAACAATCTGTGACCAGGTTTCCAGTTTATCATATTTTGCGAGCACTTCGCACCGCTGTACCCAGGCGCCTTCTATCTTGTCCGGTTCGTTGGTGCTGAACTCCACCAGGGCGGTTTCCGCTAGGTACCACAGCCCAAGATGAACGGAACCCACTTCAGTGTGATCATCGTTGATAATGCCGACGGGAGCAAGATTATAGCTGTCAGGGCCGAGCGCGATTTCCTCAAGCAGTTCCCGCTGAAGCTCAGCCCGGATAAGCTCAGCTCCGCCCAATCCCGGCAGCGGGTTGATATGTCCACCCTGACCGATTGAATACAGGTCGTGAAGGCGCTGTTCATTCTGCTTGTTTTTCCGAAGAATCATCAGAATCAGGTCGCGGCGGCAAACCGTGACATAGGGAATAATTTGTTTGAACGAAGGGTCCCGCTCGGCGAGAGGTCGGTCGAGGAAAAAAGCATCAGCGTGAACAGCGCCAAGAATCCCCGCCACCGCGTCCGCATCTGTTATGAGGCCCTTACGGCACGGTTCAAGATACTCTGCGATTCGCTGACGCGATACAACAAGTACCTGTTCTGCCTGCATGCGGGGTTCCTCCGAACATCCATTTGCTAACCAAAAAAATGACAATGCCTCGCTGAAGAAGAGGTTTCACAGCAATGGGCTATCCTGTGTTCACTAAAAAATCACGGTCGCCTGCTATATTTTGGAGGGAGGAAAACCGCAGTTCTGTGCTTCTGCCTCAGCATCGGCCAGATCCAGCATCGCCTCATATTCGCGAATCAGCTTGATGGATTCCTGCGCCGCCGCCTCGTCGATCTTCTTGATTGCAAAACCGGCATGAACCAGCACATAATCGCCCACAGCAACGTCTTCCGGGACGAGGATAATGCTCACATCACGACGCGCGCCCATGATATCTACCGTAGCGAGAATATTATCAATGCTGATTATTTTTGAGGGGACCGCAACACACATTGGACATTCCACTCCTGGAGCTTCGAGATGACCTGATCAATAAACTGCTCTATTTTATCATTTACCTGCTCGGAAAGTTCAAGGCCAAAGGTAAATGCACTGTCCTGCGGTTGTATGCCAACAAGACAGACTTTCTTTGGCAGGACTCCGGTAAGTTTGGCGACAGACAGGAGATCCGCAAGGCCGACATGGTGGACAGAAAGCTTTACATAGAGAATAGCTGGGATTTCATCATCTTCAAGCACGCCGATATATCCCGGCTCCTTCCCAAAATCTACGGCATCTGCGAAGAGTACCTTGTCGAACTTCTCGATAAAGGGAAGCAGGTCGAGGCCCAGCGTCCCGCCATCCAGAATCTCAATCTCGGGTGAGAATGAGAATCGCTCACGGATGGTCTCGACAGCATGAACCCCGACCCTTTCGTCCTGCAGGAGGACATTACCAATGCCTATCAGAGCGATAGTCAATTAGTGATGCTTCCCGAAAAATTTATACCCGCTGAAAATCGAGCTGATGAGACCGTTCCGTTCGATGA
>CAYMRS010000013.1:0-51441 GCA_964392915.1 uncultured Nitrospiraceae bacterium | reverse complement strand
CGGCAGGGTTGGCGTCCACGATGGCTCCGCTTTCCGGATCGATGACGAGCATAACCGTGTGCTTGTTCTCGAAGAGGGCTCGGTAGCGTGCCTCGCTGGCCTTTATCTCCTCCTGTGCCGCCCGCATCTCCGTCAAATCGACGAACATTGCCAGCGTGCCGACAACCTTGCCCTGCTCATCGATTTCCGGCATGGTCTGCAGCAGGGTCTCGACAATGCGACCGTCACGCGCAACCAGTTGTCGTTCTTCGGATGCAAAGTGCCCCTCCAGCGCGCGCTGATAGCCTCCTTCCAGCAGCGCACGGCGTGATTCATGCGTGTACAGGTCAGCCAAAGGGCGTCCCACCGCCTCCTCCCGTGTGTAGCCAAGCAGGCTCAGGAACAGTCTGTTGCACTCGGCAATGAGCGGCACGCCCCCCTCATTGCGAGTAAGGACATACATCACCGGCGCCCCATCAAAGAGCGCGCTGTAGTGCTGTTCTGCCCGAAGGACTGCCGCCTCGGCCCGCTTGCGTTCGGTTACGTCGGTCATGGAAACGACGCTTCTCTTCTTGTCGGGCATTGAGGCAGTTGAGCCGCCGCGAAGCGGTCGGTTTCGAACTCCTGGTTCTTCGCCCGAGCGGAGCGAGGGTGACAGGAGTTCCGGCTCAACTGCCTCATTCTTCCCCGAGCGGAGCGAGGGGAAGAACATGCCAATATCGAGAAGAACGTCACGCACCTCTCGGGCTTTATTGATCAGTTTCGTTTCATAGCGTTCAGGCGCTTTTCCCGAATCCCCGCGCCGCATCCTGTGGCGCTTCAGCATTACATCGAGACTCTCAGGTGAAGCATAACTGGTCCATTTTGTGCCGATGAGTTCTTCAGGGCTGTATCCGGTAGCCACCAGAGTGGTCTTGTTCGCCATGATGATGGTGGCGTCCTCATCAACCATCAAGGTTGCCGTGCCGGTGGCTTCGAAGATCGCATGGTACAAAGCCTCGCTTCTTCGGACCAGTTCCTCTGACTGACCGCGCAGACGGAGAAACAGCGCCGCCTTGGTCTGGAGCTCCTTCTTGCAGAATGGCTCTCGCAGACAGTCGTCAAATCCCTCTGCAAGCCAGGGGGCAAAGGGGTCATCAGCGCCCAGAACGACCAATACGGGCAGAAAAACTTCTCCTGTTTGTTTCAGGGCGAGTATCTGCCGGCCAATACTGCTGACGGCGGAGGGAACATCCAGAATAAACAGATCGGGCTTTGCCCCGCTTTCCGGATCGAAATCGGCGACGTCATACCCGAGACCGGACAGCAGGCCGGCTAACAGCATCCGTTCTTTCTTGCTGGAAAAACATACTGCGATGAGCCTTTTTTTATTCGCCACTCCCTGACCCCTATTGCCGTGCGGAGGTGGAAATGAAACAGGATGTCTGGTTCGCAGACAAAGAGAGGTTTCATTTCAGCGTGTTAGCTCCGTCCGTCAAAGTATAGCAGAATCCTCTTCAGCGCGCGCCTTCTGCCGCCTATGCCGATCCGGACTATATGAATTTGACGTACGTCTCTTTGCAGTGCTGCTTCTCCAGCTGTTCAATAATGCGGCGGATGATGTTTCTCCGCAGATCAAGCTCAACCGGAATATTCGGGTCCTGATGCGCTTCGTTGATGCGGGTGCCGACAATGCAGTACACGATATCACTGCCCAGCATCATCGAAAAAAGCGCCGATGCCGGATCCTTCGGGTCATCCTCAGGCAGAGCGCCGGCCTCCAGCATTCCTGCCACCCGATTCAGCGTCAACGTGCCTTCTGTAATGAGATCGACCCCTTCCATGGACGCTCCCGGGGGAATGCCCGGCGCGCAAAAATCCATGTTCGTATCAATTTCTCGATCCAGGTGGCGCGCTATGATGTTGGCGGTCGTTCCGCCGCTGATCACCCGCTTCCCGGGAAATGCGTCTGCGAGGCGCGCCAGTTCCGCATCGCGATCGCGCGCAAACGGGGGCCCCGTAATAAGGAGCAACTGCCGCGGCTTCCGGAAATAGGTGACGCTGCAAGTCACGTCATCGAGCGCTCCGCGGCCATCCATCTGGACTGCGCGCCGCACGATACGCCTTGCCAGTATATGGGCGGAAATATTCGGGTCGATTCTTACGTTTCGTTCAATGAAGGCCTTTACGCCGTCGCCCCACCCCAGCGGCGTTTCCGGGGCCCCCATCCCGGCCTGCGATACGCCATCGGAGAAAAAAATGATTCGATCTCCGAGACGCATATCGAATTCTGAGAACAGTATGACCCGGTCATTCCATTTCTTGAGCACCACTTCCTGTTTGTCGACCGGAATTTGAGTGCCATCCCGCAAAAAGATGAAAGGAGGATTGTCATGCTCGATAATGCGCGTCCGGCCTGAGGAGTCGATATCAACAACGGTAAAGGTTGAATAGCTGATCTTCCGCACGCTGCAAATCGGGAGCGTATTCATGATTATCTCGGCCGACGAGCGGACGTCCTTGGAACTGGCCGTATATTTTATCGCCATCGTTGCCGTCAGCGTTGCGAGAACGCTTGCCTTCACGCCGCTGCCGAGGCCGTCGGCGAGCACCGATATCACCCGGTCTTCATCCTTGAGTCGCTGCGACAGGAAAATGTCGCCGGAAACAAATTGCTGCCGCTTGGCCGTCTGATAATGATCGACCTCGATCACATTTTTTTGCTGGATGGTGATCAATTCGGCTCCTCGTCATCCACCGGGGAGAAGGACTCAACGATAGAGTTCAGGATAATCTCCGATTCAGCGGCATTCTCCCCGATGAGGTATGCAATTTTCTGTACCGTCGTAAGGTTCTGCTGTATGACATGACGGGTGCGCTTGATAATCTGCTCCCGCTGCATCGCGGGCTTGGTGATATCCTCAAAGAGGGCCCCAACCAGTGAATGCTTTTCGATGGTAAAAACCATGGCGTGCAGGATACGCCCCTTATATCGCAAATCCTTTTCGATAAGATCCTCGCCGCTCCTGAGAACGCTCTGAAAGAGACGGTAAAACGGCATGACCGACTCAAGCATTTCGCCTTCAAGCTGCCGCGCACTCTGGTATTCATCGGCACAGTCGCCCGGCCCGAACAGCTTCGCAAAAATGGGGTTGCACTCTATCATCTTCATATTCTGATCAATGATAACGACCGCGGAGGGCATCTTCTGAATCAGGATATGCGCCTTCTTCTGCGCAAGCGATCTCATGTAGGACACACACATCACGAGTTCAGCCTTGCCTTCTATGATAGCCCGCGCGAAGTCGCGACACAGGTTATAGCCACAGCCGCCGCAGTTCAACTCATCCGCTTCCGAAACCTTTCCGACCTGCCGCAATGCTTCCCTGAGGCGGTCGTCGGAAATCTCCAGATGCGGAACGGGATCCGGTTCATATGCTTCCGTGATATCAAGCTCCGACGCGGCAACTTCAGCCGCTGGTTCAGCGTAATGGGCGATCTGGTAATTCTTGCAGACGGTCGAAATGCGATTCCGGCTCTTTGGACCGTTGATGCAGCCACCCAGGCACGCCAGCAGTTCCACGAAGAGGTTTTCCTTCGGCCGCAGATCCTCGACTCCGCTCAGGGCGTTGCTGAACCGGCGGATGCCCGAAAACTGGATAAAATGTGTCGGCAGCTTTCCCTGCTTTTGCCCCTGAATGCTCGCGATCATCCCCCCCTCAATCGGATAGAGCGCTCCATCCCGCGATCGCTGCGGAATAAAAACATCATCTCCTTTTTCACGGAGGGTTTCAACGTCAATCTGGGCTTCTTCAAGCCATCTGCGGAGGTCCTCAAACGTAAGCACGATCTCGACCAGTTCAGGATGCGTGTCGGATTCGAGTTTTTTCGCGACGCACGGACCGACAAAAACAACTCCGATTTCCTGCCCGTAATGCTGCCGCAATAAACGCGCGTGCGCAAGGAGCGGTGACAGAAAGTCTGTCAGATACTGCGCGTACCTGGGCTCAAATTTGCGGAGGTACTCTACAGCGGTGGGACATGCCGTAGAGATGAAAACTTCCCCGCTTGAGCGCTCCAGGAGGCTGCCGACATGCGCGCTCACCTGTTCGGCGCCCATCGCGGTCTCTGAGACGCCAAAGAATCCGAGCTTCCTGATCGCCGCGATAAGTTGCCCGGGACGCAGATCGGGGAATTCAGTGATAAACGAAGGGGCAAGAGATACGATGACCCGCTCCCGCTCTGCAAGAAGCCGCTTCGCCGATGGCACATCGTCGCGCACCTGCTTTGCGCCATTCGGACAGACATCAACACAATAACCGCAGAGCACGCACAACTCGCTTATGATGGACGCGTATCCATCCTCAATTTTGATGGCCTTGACCGGGCACCCCCGAACGCATTTGTAACAGTCCTGGCACTCGGTTTTCCTGGTGTAAATCGGGTAGCCCTTGCCCATGAGTTGCTCCGTTCTGCCTGCCGGGTTATCCACGCCCGCGCTCATGATGCCCGCTCGGCATCATCACTGCCGGCCTGGGACTGACGGCAGAGGCGTTCAAAATGCGGAAGAAGCTCCCGCAGCGTTGCTGGGCACATGCCGGTATTCACGTGATTATACTGCTTGCCGTCCACCATGATGTTCGGACCAAGATGGCAATTGTCCTGACAGCGATGGCCTTTAAGTTCAATGCAGCCTTCCAGATTATGTACTTTCAGATAATGCCTGATGAGCCCCATGTTCTCATCGTTGCCCCGGGGAAAGCAGGAACTTCCCATGCACATCGAAATCACACCCTTTTTCGCTTTTTCATCGCTCATAAAAGCATCTCCTTACCACTATCCTCCGGAGCGGCTGCCCGGCCCCCGACCGGCTGGGCGTCCAATATCAGCAAGCAGCTGCATGATCTGCTCGTGTTCAAACGCAGCCTCTTCATAAAAGCAGAGCTTTTCAGGATAGATTTCATAGTAGCGCCGGTAAGCAGCCGGCGTCAAATTCGGCATTACAACATTCGCTCCCCGCTGCAGCGCCAATCTGCGCCCTGTTTCACGATTCAGAGAAGCAAGCGCCGTTGTTGCCGGAATATTCGTGTTTGGGCAGAGCAGCCGGGTGAGAGCAATGACCTTATATCCCATCTCCCCGGTGCTCGGAACCTGATCTCCCGCACGAATTGCGTCGGCATATTCCGTTCCGAGCGGGGTCTGCGGATGCGGCAGGAACGGCCCCGCGCCGATCATGTCGAGCTTCAGTTCCCGGAAGAGGAGCAAATCGTTTGCAAGCGTGTCAAAGCTCTGTCCCGGCAGGCCGATCATTACGCCGCTGCCTGCCTCATATCCCATGTCGGTCAACGCAGGCAGCATGTCGCGCCGCGAATAGTGTTTGTCCGGCAGCGGCGGATGGAGCTCCTTATAAAGGGCGTCATCCGAGGTCTCGAACTTGAGAAGATAGCGATCAGCGCCCGCCGCGCGCCATGCCGCGAAATCCCCGGCCGGCCGCTCACCGAAGCTGAGCGTAAGCGCGAGCGGCGTCTCTGCCTTGATACGAGCGATGATACCGCAAGTCCACTCCCGCGTAAGGCCATAATCCTCGCCCGACTGCAGGACAATCGTGCCATAGCCGCGACGCGCCGCCTCATGCGCGCATGCGACCACCTCATCAGCCTGCATGCGGTACCGGTGCGCTTCGGCATTCTCCCTCCGCAGTCCACAGTAGGCGCAGTTCTGGACACAGTAGTTCGAAATCTCCACAAGTCCGCGCAGATGCACTTCCTCGCCGACATGCGCTTTGCGGACGGCATCGGCCCGTGCGTAGAGTTCCGCAAGGCGGGACGGATCAGTCTCGCGCAGCCAGCTCAATATCTCTTCACGCCTCAGCATGCTGTTCTTATCCTTTGCTTTCCTGAAACACCGGAGACGACCCCCTTGCTATTACTGTTTTCCCTTCCGGATTCAGCATTCTGACTCCTAAGTTCTTACTTCCCGCTTTTCCTCATTCTGTAAGCCTCCAGCGCCGCCGGAAAGGGTCCGAGGGCGCGTTCGAAAATGCCGAGGCTGTACGCTATGACCAGCCCATAATTGGTTATCGGCACGCCCGCATCCGCGCAGCGGCGGAGGCGGGTCTGCATTTCGCGGCGGTTCATGGTGCAGGCTCCGCAGTGAATCACGAGATGAAACGACGGCAGATCATCAGGAAAGCCGTGCCCCTGATAATGCACGAATTCAAGTTTGCCGCCGACATACTGCGTCAGCCAGCGCGGAATCTTGACCCGCCCGATATCTTCTCCAATGGGATGATGCGAACAAGCCTCCGCGATCAGCACCTTATCGCCGGTCTTGAGAGAATCGACCGCCATGGCACCTTTGACCTGCTGTATGAGATCTCCCTTGTAGCGCGCGAAAAGTATCGAGAAGCCCGTCAATGGAATATTGTCCGGCACATCAGCCGCAACCTTCAGGAAAACCTGCGAGTCGGTTATGACCAGCTTTGGCGGTGTTTTAAGGCGATCCAGCGCGGCCCGCAGTTCACGCTCCTTCACCACCATGCAATAGGCATCGCTGTCGAGCAGATCACGAATAGTCTGCACCTGCGGAAGGATAAGGCGGCCCTTGGGCGCTTCCTTGTCTATCGGAACGATCAGCAGGGCGAGTTCGCCCGGACCGACAAGGTCTCCGGCAATCGCGGGAGGTTGCAGACATTCCGGAGGAACGGCGGCGAGCAGGGCCTCCCGAAGCGCATCGAGACCGGAGCGCGTGGCCGCCGAAACGAGAACCACACTGCTTCTATGCGTATCCGGCAACGCCTGAAGCGCAGTGCCTTCATCAACGAGATCCGCTTTGTTCACGACAATGACAATGGCTGTTCCCCGCTCTGACAACTCGCGCAGCAGCATCTCCTCAAACTCGCCCCAGACGCCCGCCTCCGTCACCAGCGCCGCCAGATCTGCACGATCAAAAACTTGTCTGGTTTTGGCGATTCGCATCTTGCCGAGCGCGCCGATATCGTCAATCCCCGCAGTGTCGATAAACAGCACCGGACCGAGCGGCAGCAACTCCATTGGCTTTTCGACCGGATCCGTCGTCGTTCCGGCGATGTCGGATACTATCGAGACTTCCTGCCGCGTCAGGGCGTTCAGCAGGCTCGACTTGCCGACATTCCGGCGGCCGAAAAAGCCGATGTGCGTCCGCATTCCCTTTGACGTCGGTTGCATGCTTCCTCCGATTAGAAATCAGTGACCTGTTCTCATGTAGCTGAACGGCTTCATGCACTGCATCGCCGCTTACTGATTGCCGTCCTCAGTGCCCTAATTTGCAGACCGCTTCCGGGCTTATCGCCTGATTAAATGCCGCTTCCGACAATAAATCCCATTCTACCACTACCTCACGGATAGTTTTGCCTTCCGCCTCCGCCCGCTTCAGCACCTCGGCCGCTTTTTCATAACCGAGGTGTGGAATAAGCGCCGTAACAACGACTGTCGATCTCTCAAGCAGTTTTCTGCAGCGATCTTCATCGGCTTCAATGCCGTCAACACACAGTTCGCGCAGAATCCGGCAGCTCCGCTCCATGAGCGTTACGCTGTCGAGCAGGCAAAGCGCGATGAGCGGCATAAAAGGGTTCAGCTCAAGGCAGCCCGACGCGCAGGCAAAAGAGAGGCTTGCTTCATAGCCAAACACCAGCAGTGCGGACTGGCTGACCGCCTCGGGTATGACCGGATTCACCTTGCCCGGCATAATGGACGATCCCGCCTGCCGGGGGGGAAGGCGTATTTCACCAAAGCCGCCCTCCGGGCCGGATGAAAGCAGGCGCAAATCGCCGCTCACCTTGTGAAGCGAAACCGCGAGCGCCTTGACCATGCCCATGACTTCGACAAACACGTCCGCATTCTGAGTCGCCTCGACGAGATTTTCAGCGCGGGCAAAGCCGATGCCGGTCAGTTCGCGAAGCGTGTCTACCACGCGGAAGATGTACTGGCGCGGAGCAGTCAGGCCGGTGCCTATTGCGGTGCCGCCAAAGTTTACCACGCGAAGCCGCTCTTCACACTTGAAGAGCCGCCACCGGTCGCGGCTGAATGCTTCGGCATATGCCGCCATTTCGCGGCCGAGCGTGATGAGCACGGCATCCTGCATTTCGGTGCGGCCGATCTTCACAACATGGGCAAAACGCTTTTCAGCATCCTGAAAAGACTCCTGCAGCTTGACCACTTCGTCTTCAAGCCGGCGCAGCGCCCAGACGGCCGCGAGCCGAAGCGCGGTCGGATAGGTATCGTTTGTTGACTGGTGGCGATTGATGTCCTCAATCGGAGAAACAACATCATAACGGCCGGGCGACAGGCCAAGGATCTCCAGAGCCCGGTTTGCCAGCACCTCGTTGACGTTCATGTTCGTGCTGGTGCCCGCGCCGCCCTGAAGCGGATCAACCACCACATGCTTTGTCAGCTTGCCTTCCGCCATCTCCCGGCAGGCGTCAATAATTGCGGAGGCCTTGGCGGGATTGGTCTGCCATGCCCGCAGATTATGGTTCGTTGCGGCAGCGGCCCATTTCACCATGCCAAAGGCCCGAATCATGCCTTCTGGCAGCGGGCGCCCGGATAAGGGGAAGTTATCCAGGGCCCGCAGGGTATGGATCCCGATAAGAAGGTGGGCCGGAAGCTCTTTGTCTCCTAAAAAATCGTGTTCCGTTCTCGTTGCGCCGTCTGCCATACTGTCACCTCTCCACAGAGTCAGGAAGGCGGGATGCGCGGAAATACAGTAACTTTCCGACTGCCTGTTTCATTTCTTTCATCCAACCTGCCGCACTTGCGCCTTCCGCTCTATACAAAGATATCCCGATTGCCCTGCTCGACGCGTGCAATCTGGGTCTCGGTAAACGCTCTCGTCTGCGGGTCCATCGCGGCAAGCCGTAGCGCGATCAGCTTCCTGCCCGCCTCAACCGTCGCCGGAGTCGCGTAATCAAGCAGGTACTCCATGAATGTGGACAGGGCGTTTGGGTCACAGTGCGCCTTGATTTCGCCGGGCTTCGCGAGGTCCATAAAATCCCTGCCCGTTCGTCCCATGCGGTAGCAGGCTGTGCAGAATGAGGGCACGTAGCCCATTGTCGCGAGATCATGCACGACATCTTCGAGTGAGCGATGATCCCCAAGCTCAAACTGTCCGGGAGCCGCATCGCATCCTTCGGCATATCCGCCGACATCGGTGCGGCTCCCGGCGGATATTTGCGAGACGCCGAGCCTGAGCGTCTCGCGCCGCATCTCAGCGTTTTCGCGTGTTGACATGATAATGCCGGTGTAGGGAACCGTAAGGCGCAAGATTGCAACGAGCTTCCTGAAATCAGCATCCGACACCATAAAGGGCGGTGCCTCCGAAAAAGCGGAGCCGTCTGCCGGTTCGAGCCGGGGGACGCTGATGGTATGCGGTCCTACGCCAAAGCGATCTTCAAGATGCCGGATCTGCTGGAGCATGGCAAGCACCTCAAATTTCCAGTCGTACAGACCGAAGAGCACGCCGATGCCAACGTCGTCGATTCCTGCTTCCATGGCACGGTCAAATGCCGTCACGCGCCAGAGGAAATCCTTTTTCGGCCCGACGGTGTGATGTTTCTCATAGGTTTCGCGATGGTACGTCTCCTGGAAGAGCTGATATGTGCCGATTTCGGCCTGCTTCAACCGGTGGAACTGCTCGACCGTCAGTGGCGCGATATTCGCATTGACACGCCGAATTTCACAGTTGCCGGACTTTACACTGTAAACGGCGGCAATTGAGTCGAGTATATGCTGAAATCCATCGGGGGAGGGATCCTCGCCGGAAACCAGCAGCACCCGCTTGTGGCCCTGCCTGACGAGTTCCTCGACCTCACGGACAACCTGCGCGCGGGTAAGGGAATTTCTCTCAATGCTGTTGCCGGCACGAAAAGCGCAATACGAACACTCATTCGCGCAGCGGTTGGAAACATAGAGCGGAGCGAACAGGACAATGCGCGGGCCGTATATCTGTTCCTTGATCGTCTCCGCGGTCCTGAAAAGAGTGTTCAGCAGCGCGGGGTCGTCCAGATTCATCAGAACCGACACCTCTTCGGCCATCAGCCCCTGCATCTCCTCCGCTTTTCGCAGAATCTCGAGAACCCGCTCAGCGCGAGGTTCTGCTGCCGCAAGGCATTCGCGAATCTTCGCCTCGTCAAGCCACGCGGCGGCGGCTTCCAATGTCTTTCTGTCCTGCATCTGCGTCATCATCGTTTGTTCCTTTCGGGGCGGGCTTGCTGCCCGCCCCTGTGGGTGCGTCTGTAAACGGAAGGCCAAACATGCAGCCCGGTGGTGTCAGAGGTCGCCCCAGTCAGTGCCGGCTCCCCATTCATGGCCTCCCGTTTGCGTCTTGGAGCCGGCCAGCAGTCAATTCCGCAGTAAAGAGAGCCGCACGGGAATGAATCTCTGTTACTTGCAGCTTGAACAACTGGTGCATTCGTTTTTTGCCGAAGGTTCGCCCGAGAGCTGCTTCTCAATTTCGCTGCTCAGCGTCTGCACGGCATTGTCGACCGTCGCGTGATTCAGCGTCACGTCGCCGATCTTCACCGTCGGGCCATCCTCGCACTGCTCAAAACAGAAGGACGCGCGGATGTCGACCATGTTTTCCAGCTTATGTTCGTCAGCATGCTTCAAAAGCCCGCTGAGGACATTCTGCGCGCCCTTGATATAGCAGCTTGTGCCAAGGCAGACATCGACCTTCAGGCGCTTGCCACCGCTGCCGCTGAACAGGGCGATGCCTTCTTCGGGGAGCCTGCGCCGGCTCTGGTAATGCGTGTGGAGAAGATGGTGCGCTTTCTTCCCGCCAACCTCGCCAAGGAACTTCTCATAGCAGTCCGTAATGAAAATATTCTCCTGCGATTTGTGCAGCGGCATCATCTTGTCGGCATCGTAAATGCCCTTGGTACGCAGTTTCTTTGCCAGCGGATTGCGGCTCACCGGTTGTCCGGCGCCGCCGATGCATCCCTGCGGACAGGCCATGACCTCGACGATATCGTACTCACAGGTGCCTTTGCGAACCTGTTCAGCTATAGTTTTTGCGTTTTTCAGTCCGGAAATGACCGCCAGCTTCAGCTGGACCCCGTCAAGGCTCATCACTGCCTCGCGAAGGCCGGACTCGCCGCGCACCTGCTTGAATTCGAAGGACTGAAGCGGCTTCCCGGTGATTTTTTCCGCGGCAAACCGGAGTACTGCCTCGGTGACGCCGCCGGAGTTGGCGAAGAGCACTCCCGCGCCCGTCGCAAAGCCGAACGGCATATCAAATGATTCCGGCGTCAGGTCGTTGAACAGGATACCCGCGGCCTTTATCATGCGGGCAAGCTCCTGGGTCGTTATCACATGATCGACGTCGGCAATGCCGTCATGTGTGAACTCGGGCCTCTTCGCTTCATACTTCTTTGCCGTACATGGCATAACCGAGACGATTCTGAGCTTATCCTTCGGGATGCCGAGCATCTCCGGGAGCCTGTCCTTCAACAGCGCGCCGAACATCTGCTGCGGGGATTTGCAGGTCGAAAGCTTGTCCAGCAGTTCCGGGTAGTACTGTTCAGCATACTTCACCCACCCGGGGCAGCATGATGTGAACTGGGGGAGCTTCTCGCCCTTTGTCTTGCGCTGCAGGAACTCATTGCCTTCCTCGAAAATGGTCAGATCAGCCGCGAACGATGTGTCGTAGACCTGATCGAACCCGAGCATTTTGAGCGACGCGACCATCTGCCCGGTCGTGATCGTTCCGGGCTCCATGTCGAACGGCTCGCCAAGCCCGACGCGAATCGCAGGCGCAACACAGGCAATAACAAACATCTCCGGGTTGGTAAGCTCCTTCCAGACCTCTTCCATTTCCGAGCGGGGTGAAAGCGCCCCGGTCGGGCAGACCACCGTACACTGTCCGCAGTTGACGCACTCAACTTCCCCCAGGTCCTTGCCGAACGCGGGCAATACAGCCGCCTGATGTCCGCGATGCGCGAAGTCGATGGCGCCGATTTCCTGGATTTCGGAACAGACACGGACGCAATCTCCGCAAAGTACGCATTTGTTCGGATCGCGGGTAACCGAAGGCGATGAGGTATCCACCGGCTTTCTGATGAGCACCTGCTTGAAGCGGACGTTGTCAACACCAAGCTGCCGCGCGATTCTCTGGAGCTGGCAGTTGTGGCTCTTATAGCAGGTCGGACAGTTATTGTCGTGATTCGCGAGAAGCAGCTCCACCGAAATCTTGCGGATCTCGCGTATCTCCTCGGTGTGCGTTTTGACAATCATTCCCGGCTCCGGCGGAGTTGAGCAGGAGCCGATAATCCCGCGCCCTTCAACATCAACCAGACAGAGACGGCACGCGCCGTAGGCACTCAGGTCAGAATGGTAGCAGAACGTCGGCAGGTCGATGCCCCCCTTGCGGATAACCTCCAACAGGTTGCGCTCGCCTTCAATCGCGATCGTGCGTCCGTTTATCGTGACATTGTTCTCAACAGGTTTCCTGGTCATAACTTAAATCCCCTCAATCGCATTGAACTTGCATTTGGCCGTACACTCTCCGCATTTGATACAAAGCTCCTGATTCAGCTTGTGCGGCAGTTTCTTGGTGCCGGTGATGGCTCCTGTCGGACATACCGTGACGCACATCGTGCAGCCCTTGCATTTCGCCGCGTTAATCACCGGCTTTGCCAGAGTTTTGCACCGGCCGGTCAGGCAGTGCTTATCATTTACATGAGATTCGTACTCATGACGGAAATATTTGAGTGTCGAGAGAACCGGGTTCGGCGCAGTTTTCCCGAGTCCGCAGAGAGAACCCTTCTGCACCGCTCTGCCGAGCTGCTCCATGAGCGAAAGGGTTGCAGGAATGGCACGCCCCTCGATGACGTCATCCAGCAGCGACAGGAGCTGTTTGGTTCCCTCGCGGCAGAGAACGCACTTGCCGCACGACTCGCGCTGGGTGAACTCCATGAAAAACCGGGCTACGCTCACCATGCAGGTTTTCTGGTTCATGACAACAAGACCACCCGATCCGACCATCGCGCCGACCGAACGGAGCGAATCGAAATCGAGCGGCAGCTCAAGCATGTCCGGGGTAAGACATCCGCCCGACGGCCCGCCGATCTGGACAGCCTTGAATATCTCCTTAGTCATCTTGCCCTGGTCATCGGTAACGCCGCCACCGATATTCATAACAATCTCTCCCAGGGTGGTGCCGAACGGAACCTCGATAAGGCCGGTGTTTACCACATGGCCGGTCAGCGCGAACGTCTTTGTTCCGGGAGAAGTCGCGGTACCGATTTTCCTGTATTCCTCCGCGCCTTCAAGAAGAATGCGGGGAACCTGCGCGAGGGTCTCGACGTTGTTGATAACCGTCGGCTTGCCCCACAAACCGCTCTGCGCCGGAAACGGCGGCTTCGGAACCGGCATGCCCCGCAAGCCTTCGATAGAGGCGATAAGCGCGGTCTCTTCGCCGCAGACGAATGCTCCGGCGCCTTCCATGACGATGCACTTCATTTTCATGCCGCTGTTGAAGGCATTGCTGCCAAGTATTCCTGCCGCTTCCGCGTCCATGACCGCCTTGCACATACGCTTAACCGCCAGCGGGTACTCGGCGCGAACATAAATGTACGCTTCATCGGCACCGATTGAGCGGGCGGCGATCATGACCCCTTCGATAACAGCATGCGGGTTGCCTTCCATCACGCTTCTGTCCATAAACGCGCCCGGGTCGCCCTCATCGCCGTTGCAGATGATATACTTCTTCGCGCTTGGCTGCACGCGGGCGGTTTCCCACTTCCGTCCGGTCGGAAACCCTCCGCCGCCGCGGCCGCGCAAGCCCGAAGCCGTGATCTCTTTGCAGACATCCTCTGGAGTCATCGAAAGAAAGGCTTTTCTCGCGCCATCATAGCCGCAGTGTGAAATATATTCATTCAGATCTTCCGGATCAATCAGGCCGCACTCTTTCAAAACGTAGCGCATCTGGCGCTTGTAAAACGGGATGTCCTGAGTACCCCTGCAGAACTGCTTTGTGGCGGGATCGTTGTACAGCAGCCATTCTACGACCTCGCCCTTCTTCAGCGTCTTTTCCACAATCTCCACCACGTCATCAGCGGTAACTTTCGTGTAGAAAATTTCATCGGGGAGGATTGTTACCAGGGGGCCCATCTGGCAGAAGCCCTGGCAGCCGCTTTTGGAAAGATGCAGGTTTTCGCTTTCTGGCTTCAGAATAACATCGAAATCGAGAGTATTTACCTTCAGAACACGCATGAAGGCATCGTACACTTTCAGCGCGCCGCTCGATACACACCCGGTTCCGGCGCAGATTATGACCCGCCGCTTCCCTGCAGCAGCCGGGGCTGCTTCGTCACCTTTTTTTCTTGCTGCTGTCGCCTTGCTCATACGAGGGCGGCCTCCTTTTCAAGAATTTCCTCAATCAGTTTGCCTACGCGAGCCGGCGTCATCTGCCCGTAGACATCTTCGTTGATGACCACGACCGGGGCCAGACCGCAGGCGCCGAGGCAGGCAACGATCTCGACCGTAACCAGTTCATGTTTCGGATTCTTCTCGGAAATGCCGAGCCTGCGGTAGATTGCGTCGAGAATCGGAATCGATTTCTTGACATGGCAGGCGGTACCATTGCACAGGCGCACAATATATTTACCCCGGGGCTCCAGTGCGAAGTGCGCGTAAAAAGTCGCGACTCCGAAGACCCGCGCCGCCGGCACGTCAACCGCTACGGCAACGTAGGTCAGCACCTCCTCAGGGAGATATCCGTACTCCTCCTGCACCGCCTGCAGAATTGGGATCAGCCGGGCCGGATGCCGGCCGTGCTTCTCCAGAATCGCGCACAGGTTTGCAAACTTTTCAGCAGGCGTTGCGGGCGTATCAGTTGCTGCTTGCATAGCCATCGTCTCCTTTCTTTATCTGAACATTCAAGTTTTTGGCGAGCGTATGCGAGAGCGCCGCCAGAGAGAAATACAGCTCCTCGTTCCGCACGAGAACGGCGTCAGGCACCTTGAGAGAAACGGGAGCAAAATTCCAGATAGCCTGAATGCCGCCCTGCACCATCAGATCGGCAACCTCCTGGGCGGCAGACGACGGAACCGTAATGATACCGAGCCGTATGCCCATCCGATGGGCAAGCCCCGGAAGCTTTTCGAGCGGCAGCACGCGCGTGCCGTGAATAACAGAGCCGACCTTCGCCGGGTCATCATCAAACGCCGCGATAATCGCAACGCCGTGCTCTTTGAACTGCGAATAGCCGAGCAGCGCCGAGCCGAGATTTCCGGCTCCGGCGATAAATGCCGCATTGATTTTGTTCCAGCCGAGGAATTCTTCAATCTCGCGAATCAGGTCTGAAACCATATAGCCGACCTTTGGCTTGCCCGCAGCGCCGGTATAGGAAAGGTCCTTTCGCACCTGCGTCGGATCAAGGCTCAGGTCTTTTCCTATGGTCGTGCAGGAAATGACCTTCGCGCCGGAGCGTTCAAGATTTTTAAGATATTGATAGTATTTCGGCAGACGCCGGAGCGTTGGTTCCGGAATTGTTCTCACCCCTTTACGGTCAATTTTGTTCTCCATGGTGACTTTCTCCTGAACTCCATTGTGAGATATTTAATAGAGAAACATTTCGCTATTAGCTTAATATTCAAAAAAGAAGAAAGTCAATATAAAAATAACCATTCAAAAACAACGCTATATTAAATCGGCGTCACCCGCCACGCTCATTTTAATAGAGACATATTTCCCTGTTTGTTTTATTCACTAGGCACATAAGCTGGAATCTTCTTGTTGATTCAGTCCTGACAAGAGATCAGCCGGCACCTATTAACAACTGCTTCTGCTATGCATGAATTTTATCCAGGCTGCCCTTTTGCTATACTATGCATATGGCAATTTCTACCCGAAAGCTCGGCTCAACCGGCGTGGACGTGACCATTTTCGGCCTTGGCGGCGAAGGCATCCTGCGCACGCATGGGAATGATCATCAGGCATACGAATTGATCAATCACGCAATCGATCTCGGCGTGAATTATTTTGAATCCGCGCGGGCGTATGACGGCAGCGAATCGTATTACGGAAAAGCGCTGAAAGAGCGGCGCGGGCAGATCTTCCTGACCAGTAAATCTCACGCACGGACAAAGGCAGGCGCGCTTGCTCACCTGTGTGAGACCCTCCGGAACATGCAGACCGATTATCTCGATCTCTGGCAGATACACGACGTGCGGGAAGAAGACGAGATTGCCGAGATATTTGGCCCCGGCGGAGCGCTTGAGGCTTTTGTTGAAGCAAAAAAGAAGGGGCTTGTCCGCTTTATCGGCGTAACCGGCCATCAGTCGCCGTCTATTTTAAGAACCTGCATTGAACAGTTCGACTTCGATACGGTTTTGCTCCCTGTGAACCCTGCGGAACCGGCGGCCTTGAGTTTCATTGAGGAAGTCATCCCGGTCGCTGTCCGGAAGCATATGGGCATCATCGCCATGAAAATCTACTTCCGCGGGATCGCAACGCAGATACCCGGCATAGAAACCCTGAATCCATTTTACCGGTTCTCACTCTCCCAGCAGATTTCGACCGCGGTTATCGGCTGCGACGACATCCGGCAGCTCGAAGAAAATGTCTCTTATGCCGAACTCTTCGAACCGCTCAGCGAGGAAGAGCAGAAAACACTCGTCGACTTTGTCGCCCCCTACGCGCGCAAATTGATGTATTACAAAGATTTTAGCCGCTCGCAAGAGGGAACACTCTGAGGGAACGTCTGCTACCGTTCTTCATCGTGTCGTCACACCGCGACTCTCGCCTGCCCCGCACGCAATCATGCCTGATCACGGAAATCGGAATACAAAAGGCTTTGGGGGCAACGACAGAGTAACCTCAATTCTGTAAAAGCAAAAAAGGGCATAATCCTCAAGGGAAACCCACTCTCCAAAGGAGAGGAGAAAGAATAAGGATCATACCCATGAGGAGTTTACCAAAGAAGACGAGAAAAGGCATTGAGGCAGAAACGGAGTGTCAAGGCAATTTAGAAATGTCCGGTTTTATGGTGCCGCCAAGGGCGGAGTTGAATACGTGCGCCGCAGAGCAGGATATCTTTTCCACGGATGCTCTGCCGACGGCTTATGTGCCGTGCTTTTCTGTGTTTTGATGGGTATCGCGGGCTGTTTTTTCTGCGGCCTCGTCTCGATCTGCCGATATGCAACTCGCTTGATGCCATGTTTGATAAGTATTGTACCGTCAACCCGCTCCTCGACCAGTACTTTTCTGCCCGCCACGGTTTCTTCAAGCTGATAGAGCTTTCGTTCATGAGCTATGGTATTGTCGTTTCTCACCGAACGCTCAGCCGCAATATCGTCGCTGCTTCTTGTTGCCCTATATCTCCCTCGTTGCACTTCCGGATTACATGCAGTCTCTTCAGCTCTTTTTGGCTCAGCAGCAACTTGTCCTCTCCTGCCAATCGCCACCTCCTTTTCATTGAAGTGGTTCAGATTAACAGAGGACTTCTCTATGTTGCTCTATGAGGACATTTCTATTTTGCCTTGACACGGGGCACTATTGCCTTGCGGAAATTCATCTTTCCGGGTAAGCTTGTTGAATTATGCCGGCGTTGTCAAAAATAACCGCCCCGACTTTTTCGAACATCGTGCTTCATGAGCGATTGTTCCGCCTGCTCGATGACAGCATTCGCAGACCGATCACCTGGATAGCCGGTCCCGGAGGCTCGGGCAAAACGAGCCTTGCCGGCAGCTATCTGAAATCCCGCGGTATTCCATGCGTCTGGTACAAGGTCGACGGCGGCGATGCAGACATCGCTACTTTCTTCTATTACATGGGCCTCGCGGCCCGGAAGGCTGCGCCGGGAAAACGCAAACCGCTGCCATTGCTCACTCCCGAGCATCTCCCCGACATCCATTTTTTCACGCTCAGATATTTTGAGACCCTGTTTCAGCGACTGAAGCCTCCCTTTGCCTTCGTGTTCGACGACTACCATGAAGTTTCCGGGGAATCGCACTTTCATGAGATGATGAGCGCAGGCCTCTCGGCACTCCCGGAAGGGATAGTCTCGCTAGTCATCAGCAGGAGGCCTGCCCCGCAACACTTTTCCCGGCAGCGCGCCAATAACCGCATGTCAACTGTCGGATGGCACGATCTCCGACTGACCGAGAACGAAACCCGCAGGATCGCGGATCAAAGACTCGACCGCCCGCTTGACGACAAGGCGCTCTCGCTCCTGCATGCGAGAACGGAAGGATGGGCGGCCGGGATCGTGCTTCTCTTGGACCACGCAAAAGCTCAATCCCCCGGTTTCAAGATAATCGGTGAACTCGAACCGTCCGCAGTATTCCACTATTTTGCGTATGAGACCTTCGGCAAGAAGGACCCCGGAATGCGGAATTTTCTTCTGCAAACCTCGTTTCTCCCCTTCATGACGCCAGCCATGGCCGAAGCGATCACCGGGACGAAGGGGGCCGGGAAAATTCTGCAGTGGCTGCATGAACAAAACTATTTTACGGAGCGCCGCATCGGAAAAGAACCGATTTATCTCTACCACTCCCTCTTCAGGGAGTTCCTTAACGCACAGGCAGGGAAGCTTCATGCAGGCAGCGAGATAAGCGCACTTCGGCGAAGGGCGGCGGAAACGCTTCTGGATGCCGGTCATGCGGAGGATGCGGCTGCGCTTCTGATTGAAGCCGCCGACTGGGAGCCGCTTAGTGCGCCGCTGCTCAAATACGCCCCTGTGCTGATGTCACAAGGCCGGAGCAGAACTCTTGAAGAATTGATTGCCGCAATCCCGGAAAAAAAGATCGCGGAAAACCCCTGGATTCTTTACTGGAAAGGCGTTTGCACATTATCCGCGTCTCCGGCGGAGAGCCGCTCATGCTTCGAGCGCGCATTCGGTAAATTCGAAGAAACGGGAGATGATGCCGGAATCTTTATGTCATGGGCAGGCGCCGTGGAAACCTTCCTCTTTGAGCTTGCTGATTTCAGGCCGATGGATAAGTGGATTGAATGGCTCGACGCTCGCATGACAATCAGTCCATCGTTCCCGTCCGCCGAAATCGAGGCCCGCGTCGCAGCATGCATGACCGGCGCGCTGATCTGGAGAATGCCCGCCCACCCCGGCATAAAGAAATGGCTGAACACGGCTTTGGCCCTGGCGCATAGGCTTCCGAACGCGGACGCACGAATAAGGGCTTTTCTCGACATCTCCTTGTACCATCTGTGGATGGGCGAGAACTCGGAGGGAGCCCTGATCATCGATCAAATCAGGAAAATGGCGGCAACCGGCGCGACATCGCCCATAATGGCGATATCCGCCAAGCATGCCGAGGCGTTGTTCCTGAACTCCGACGTTGCCCAGGCCGAAAAGGCAATGCAGCTCGTCGACGAGGGGCTGGCGCTTGCCGGGATGTCCGGCGTGCATGTAATGGATGTCCATCTTCTGGGTCACGGCGTGCAGGGCGCCATAAACGCCGGCAACGTCTCCATGATGCAAAAACACCTCGCTGACATGGAAGGGCTTCTTCCTGGAGGCCGCGGAATCAGTGAAAGTCTTTATTCCTATCTGTCGGCACGGCTCAATCTGGTTCTGGACAACCCGCGCAAGGCCGCTGTTTTTGCCGAAAAATCGGTGCAGTTGATCGTACAGGTCGGCGCGCCCCTTCCCGAGGCGATGAACAGGATGGTGTTGGTCATAGCCCTCTGCGGAGTCGGCGACCACGGCAAAGCCGCCGGCGAGCTTGATAGAATCAGGTCCCTCAATGAAAAAATCGGCAGTCAGTATATCGATTATCTGTATCAACTGATCCGGGCGCATGCGGAATTTGCGAGAAACAACGACGGCAAGGGGCTGGCTGCTTTGCAGCGAGCCCTGAACGCGGTCCGTCGGAATAGTGATCTTGCCGCCACCACCACTTTTCTCCGTCCGCGTGACATGGCACGCCTCTGCGAAAAGGCGCTCGAAAGCGGCCTGGAAGCAGAAACCGTACGATCGCTTGTCATGAAACTTCGCCTTTCGCCTGACGATGCGGCGCTTGCGCCCGAATGCTGGCCGTGGCCGGTAAAAATATCCACGCTCGGCTGTTTTGCCGTGGTCACAATAGGCGACTCGATTGCGGAGAGAAGAAAACTGCAGAAAATGCCGCTACTTCTGCTCAAGGCGATCATCGCGCTTGGCGGCAGAGAAATCCGGGAACAGTCGCTTGTCGATGTCCTCTGGTCCGAGGCAGAGGGAGATGCGGGGCATAATGCATTCACAACCACGCTTGCCAGACTGCGCAGGATGCTCGGTAATAAGCGCTCTGTCCTGTTGCAAGACGGCCTCGTAACGCTCGACAGCCGCCTTTGCTGGGTAGACAGTCTGGCATTCGAAATGCTCTGTCATCGCGCAGAAGAGCTTTTCGGAAAAGATGCGCCGGCATTCAAAAAGATTGCGGCCAATGCCTTGAAGCTTTATGGAGGACCCTTCCTTCTGACCGATGCCCATGCGCTCTGGACCGTAGCGCCCCGCGACCGCCTGAGAGCATATTATCTTCGTCTCATCCTGAAAAACGGGCTCCTTTGTATGCAGACCGGCTCCCCCGTCGAGGCGGCCGCCTGCTACCAAAAAGGGCTCGAATTCGAACCCCTTGCTGAAGAGCTTTATCAGGGGCTCATGGCATCCCTCATTAGCCTCGGCCGTTTCTCCGATTCTTTGATTGCCTATCGAAGATGCCGCGACATCCTTCAGGCGCAACTCCGGACAGCTCCCTCGCCGCAAACCGAAGCGCTCAGGGCAGCCGCGAGAAATGCGCAGCCGCCCGATGCGAAAACGCTTCTTAATCCCTCCTAAGCCAAGCCCTGAACCCACGATAAAAGCAGCCACAAGCCTTTTGCCCCGGACGGTTCGATAATCACTTTCAGAGCGGCGGCCCCCCGAATCTGTTACCAATCTGTTACCAAGCGCATGCTATTGTGTCCGATAGTAAAAAGCTCGGCGAATTTTCGCGGAAAGCCTTGTCGTGCGTGGCTGCCGACGGAGTCGGGGCCGGAGAGAGCAAATATCATTTTGAAAGTGAGGATTGGAATGCCGACACATCAATACGTTCGCATTGTAAAGCGCTGCGGAGGGGTGCTTGTGCTCGCCGCTTTTTTCTTGCTGGCGGGAACAAGCCAGCAGCTTCACGCCGCCCAGATTGCACCGAACCCGAATCCTTTTGGCGGGACAATTACCGTTACGGGGGCCGACACAAACAGCGATAATCCTTTCGCCAATGAAGGAACATTGAACATTGCCAATACGGGTACGCTGGATAACCTCTCCGTGCTGCAGAACAGCGGCAGCGGCGTGGTGGAGAACCGCGGCATGTTGCGCAACTACCTCTCGCTGACCAACGACGGCTCGGTGCTCAACTTTGTCGGTGGCGAACTGCAGAACAGGAACTGGCTGACCAACAACGGCGTGCTGACGAACATCATATTCGGCACGTTGCGGAATTACAGCTGGCTGGAGAACAACGGCAGGATAGACAACAACGGCTGGCTGGAGAACAACGGCACGCTGTACAACAACGCCGCCAGCGTGCTGACCAACAACGGCACCCTGACGAACGCTATCGACGGCACGCTGACCAACGACGGCGAGCTGACCAACAACGGTTGGCTGGAGAACCATGGCGGGTTGGTGAACAACTTCGGCGGCGATCTGGTGAACCACGGCACGCTGACCAACAGCGTTGACGGCATACTGCAGAACGACGGCGAGCTGTGGAACAACGGTGTGCTGGAGAACGTCGGCACGCTGGTGAACACCGACACGCTGGTGAACGTGGGCAGGCTGGAGAACCGCGGCGGCGCCACGCTGACCAACGACGGCTGGATAGCCAACGACGGCACGCTGGAGAACCG
Organism: uncultured Nitrospiraceae bacterium; assembly: GCA_964392915.1. GTDB lineage: Bacteria > Nitrospirota > Thermodesulfovibrionia > Thermodesulfovibrionales > Dissulfurispiraceae > JAAYUK01. The sequence continues at coordinate 29,620 of CAYMRS010000013.1, read as the reverse complement.
CGGCGCGCTGTACAACAACGACGAACTGGTGAACCTCTCCGCCGGCATTCTGCAGAATTGGGGTATTCTGGAGAACCGCGTCGACGCCTTGCTGACCAACAGCGTTGACGGCACGCTGCAGAACAACGCCGGCGGTATACTGCGGAACTACGGCGATCTGGTGAACTCCGGCAATCTGACAAACTACGGCCTGCTGGAAAACTTGGGCTTGCTGGAGAACCTTTCCGGCGGCACGCTGGAGAACAGGGGCCTGCTGGAGAACGTTATCGGCGGCGTGCTGGTGAACGCCGTCGGCGGTCAAATATTCAATTACGGCACGCTGGTGAACAACAGCGGGCTAGTGAACCTCAACTTGCTGGTGAACACCGGCACGCTGCAGAATAACGGCCTGCTGACTAACAACGGCCTGCTGGAAAACTTGGGCTTGCTGGAGAACAAAATCGGCGGCACGCTGTGGAACACCGGAATGCTGGACAACTACGGCACACTGATAAACAACAGCACCATTGAAAACGATGGCACCTTCAGAAACAGGGCATCCGGCACTCTTTCCGGCTCCGGCCCTATAACCGGCGACCTGCAAAACTTCGGCACCATTGCTCCGGGCACAACAACCCCCTTCTCAACCATGCCCATCACCGGTAATTACAGCCATGCCGCAACCGCAACCTATCGGGTAAAGGTCAACGCGGCGGGGCAGGCGGACAAACTCCACATCGGCGGCATGGCCACCCTGGGCGGCGGAACCGTATCGGTCCTTGCCGAGGCTGGCGCCTATGCTCCGGCGACCACCTATACCATCCTTCAGGCAGGCGGGAACGTTATCGGCACCTTTGCTTCCGTCACCAGCAACTTCGCGTTTCTGACGCCGGCGCTGAGCTACGACCTGAAAAACGTCTACTTGCTGCTGACCCGCGACAGCGCCGTATCTTTTGCCGACGTTGCCCTCACCCGTAACCAGCGCTCTGTCGCTTCCGCTCTGGACACCATCGCGCCCTCGGCAACGGGCGACATGCTCGTCGTTCTGACCGCCGTAGAGGGGCTTTCCGAGCCGGGGGCGCGCAGCGCCTTTGACCGGATGGGAGGACTTCTTCATACCGGGATTGCCGGAGCAGGCGTCTTTTCGCATAACCAGCATATCGGCGCCGCAACCGGCAGAATGCAGGGTTTCACCGGCGGCTCGGCAGCCGACGTCACGAAAATTCTCTTTGCCGCAAAGACCGATACCGCAACCGATGCTCCTGCCGTAGCCGGTGGCAAGCGGCAACAGTGGGGCGCATGGATGCGCGGCTACGGCATGACCGGCGACCGCAACGGCGACGACATCTCCTCGCGGTATGACTACCGGACAACCGGCATGACGCTCGGCGTTGACCGCAAGCTGAGCGACTCTGTGCTGCTGGGCGTTTCCACCGGATATTCCCGCTCCAGGGTGACCATGGACGACCTTGCGGAAAGAGGCGATGTGGACAGCTATCAGTTCTCCGCATACGGAGCATTTACGGGCGGCCCGTGGTACGCGACCGGTCTGCTCTCCTACGGATATAACCGCTACGACACCAGCCGCGAGATCGTCTTTGGCGGCATCGCAAGAAAGGCCTCAGCCGACTATGCCGGCCATGCCTTCAGCGCAGGGGCGGAAGCAGGCTACCGATTCACGACAAGCGCCGTGGACATCATCCCCATGGCAGGGTTTCAGGCGAGCGCCTTTAAGCGCGACGGGTTTGCCGAAAGCGGAGCGGGGGCACTGAACCTCATCGCAGGCAGCGAAACGACCTCATCCCTGCTCGGCTCACTGGGCGTGCGGCTGACAAAAGAGTATAAGGTCGGGGAAGGGACCCTTACGCCGGAGGCACAGGCAAAATGGCTGCATGAGTTTTCCGGCGACAGCTATCTGCTGAATGCCGCATTTGCAGGAGCGCCTGCGGCCACATTCACCGTGCAGGGCGACCGCCCGGACAGAGACAGCGCCGCTTTTGGTCTGGGACTGAACTATGCGCCGCAGAAAAACCTGCGCCTCCTGCTTGCCTACGATGCTCGCCTCGCGGGCGATCGCACGGAACATGCAGGGTCTCTTGCTTTTCGGTATTCGTGGTAATGTAGCGCGGTTTTTTTCGGGCCCGCCACGGACTGCTGATTCTCGGCATATGCCGGAAGCTTTCCTCCACAGGAGCGTGGCGCTCCTGTGGAGGAAACACCACCGGACAGGCAACAGGCCGCCGAAATGCGCCGGATGGCTCAGAAGCAAAGCGGGCAACAAGAACCCCGCGATTGTCATTGGTGTTTTGACTGGGTGCGCGGGCGAGATGAGGGCGGGAGCCGTCTCTTGCCCGCACTGACCAAGGCAATTTGGCCGCCGTGACGGTTTATTGTGGGATCCAAATTACTGTGAGAAATTATGACGGGTTATTGTAAGAGGGGACAGCAAGCCATTCATCGCAGTACGCCCGCCTGAGCAAGTCAATGACTTCATTGACATCCATTCCGACTATTTCTCTTCCCCTTGAACCTACGAAAAACCTCCTTCAATCGTGCATGTATTTCACAAATGGATGGGCGTTTACGCCCACCTATGACACTAGCATATCATGACGTTCGCACCGCAGCGTTTTTCAATCTGAAGGCTTATTAGTTCAGCCGGTGGCTACAAAACCTCCCTCACTTTTCTTATAATGGCTGATGATGATATGCCCTCGTAGTCAAGCAATTCCTGCGGCTTGCCGCTCCGGGGCATCTTCCTGACCGCAAGGGAATACACAGGAACCGGGCAATCAAACAGCGCGCTTCGCACTGCCTCGCCAATTCCTCCTTCGGGATAGTGGTCTTCAACGGTGATGATTGCCTGCGTTGTCAGCGCCGCCTCCCGCAGCATTTCCGTGTCAATCGGCTTGATGCTGTAAAGGTCTACAACCCTGACGTTGATGCCTTCCAGCCGGAGCGTGTCACACGCCGCCATCGCTTCATGCAGGGTGATTCCAGCCGCGACAATGGTCAGCGCGTCGTGTCCGCTTTTTCGTACTATTTTGCTGCCGCCAATCGGGAATGCTTCGAACGCGCCGTAGAGAATCGGCGTCTCCCTGCGCGTTGTTCTGAGGTAAACCATCCCCTTGTGCCGGAGAGCCTCCTCGACGAGTCTTTCGGCTGACACGGCATCCGAAGGGTAAAGAACAACACTGTCAAGAATCGCGCGAAACATCGCGATATCCTCCAGGCCCATCTGCGACGTGCCGTCTTCGCCTATTGAAACGCCGGCATGCGAACCGCAGATCTTGATATTCCCTTCCGAATAACGAGCCATGCGGAACTGATCAAACGCGCGCGTCAGAAACGCCGCAAAGGATGAGATAAACGGAATCTTGCCTCGGCGCGCGAGGCCAAGGGCGGCACCGGCCATGTTCTGCTCGGCGACATACATTTCGAAGAAGCGTTCGGGATATGCCTTCCTGAAAATATCGGCATACGTTGAATTGCTCACTTCGGCATCAAGCACAACCATGTCCGGATACTTCGGATACAGACGCGCCAGCGCATTGCCATAAGCACGGCGGGTTGCGACCAGCTTGCCTTGAGAATACGCGAGATCTATCAGCTTTTCCTCAGCATTGAGCGGCGCAGGCACGTCTTCCGGGGGGGCGAGCATTCCGCGAAGCGACGTGTCAATCTCTCCGAGTTCAGCGATAGCCTGCGCGCATTCTTCGTTCGTCAATACGGTTCCGTGCCGCCCTTCCTTGTCCTGCACGGAAGAAATGCCGCCGCCTTTATACGTCTTTGCGATAATCATCAGCGGCGCGCCCGAGTTGCAGGAAAATTGATCGTATGCTGAAAGAATCTGCTGTATGTTGTGGCCGTGAATGACCAGGGTATTCCATCCGAATCCCATAATCCGGCGCTCATAGGCCGCAAGATCATGGCCGTACATCGTCTCGCCGCGTTGCCCGAGACGGTTTACATCGAGGATGCCCACAAGATTATCCAGCTTGTAATGTGCCGCGAGCTGGATCGCCTCCCACTGGGAGCCCTCAGCCATTTCGCTGTCGCCGAGCAGCACGAACGTGCGGTAAGAAAGTTTGTCGAGATATTTCGCATTCAGCGCCATGCCGACGCCGATGGAAAGCCCCTGCCCGAGCGAGCCCGTTGCCGCCTCGGCGTACGGGAAGAACATCGTAGGATGTCCCTCCAGCCGGCTCCCGAATTTTCTGAGCGTCAACATCTCTTCTTCGGTGACCGCTCCCGCGGCAGCCCATAGCGCATAGAGGAGCGGCGAGGCGTGCCCCTTTGAAAAAATGAGCCGGTCGTTGTTGTGATATTCCGGATTGGCGGCATCAAAGCGGAAAAAGCCGCCGAACATCAGGCACGTCATCAGGTCAGTCGCAGACAGGGATGATGTAGGATGGCCTGAGCCTGCCTCGGTCGTCGAACGGATAATCCAGTAACGTATTGTTTTGGCGAGCTTTTCGAGATGCCGTGATTCCATTGCGGGCTCCTTTGTGTTGAAGTCGTCTTAATTCACATTATACCGCTCTTTACGCCGGATCATCATAAAAGATGTCAACGATAAAAAAGTCTCTGCTATACTATAAAGAGGATTACCCAATCAGGAGGAAAAGCATGAAAGTAAAGATTCTGAAATTGCTGTCTATTGCCTTTGTAGCCGTATTTCTCACCTGCACCGTATTTGAACTTGAAGCATGGGCGCGCGCCGGCGGTGGCAAGTCTTCCGGAAGCCGCGGCTCACGGAGCATGTCAGCTCCGACAAAGCCCGATGCATCCCAGACATCACGTCCGTCTGCGGCACAGCAGCAACAGCGGAACCAGTCGGCTGTCACGCCGCCCGCGGCTGCGCCAAGCTTCGGCAGGACAATGCTCACGGCCGTCGCCGGAGGATTGCTCGGCGCCATGCTCTTTGGCGGCATAGCGCATGCCATGGGAGGCCTCGGCGGATTTGGCGGTTCCGGTATCGGCCTGATCGAAATCCTGCTCATCGCAGGCGTCCTGTTTCTCGTTTACAGAATGTTCAAGAAGAAAAAAGAACAGGAGAGCTATGCCTATCAGCGCTCCGGAGCAAGCGGCTATCAGCAGGGCACCCCGACAACATTCGACACCGCACGGGCTGCTGAGCCGCAGGTTGCGCATCAGCCGTCTGATACGGATCAGGGCCTGCAGCATGTCCGTCAGATGGATGCATCGTTTGATGATGTCCGCTTCAAGGAAGCAGTAACCGACATCTTCTTCAAAGTGCAATCGGCATGGGGCAACCGCGATCTTACAATAGCTGCAAGCGTATTGACTGATGACATGCGTCGCACGATGCAGGCCGATGCGGACGAATTGAAGGGCAAGCGGCAGATAAACCGCATCGAGAATATCGCTGTGCGCAATGTCGAGATTACTGAAGCATGGCAGGAGAGCGGGCAGGACTTCATTACCGTGCTCTTTACCGCCAATGTGCTGGATTATTCGGTTGATGAAGCATCGGGTTCCGTCGTTTCCGGAAGCAAGACCGAGCCGGTGAAGTTTGAAGAGTTCTGGACTGTTACACGGCCGGTCGGCAACAACCCCTGGAAACTGAGCGCCATTAACCAGGCATAACAAGGCATTTCCGGAAGGAGAGCGCAATGATGAAGAGTGTTGCAATCAGTTCAGCACTGATTCTGATGATAGCGTCTACCGCTTTTGCAGCCGACCCGGTGGCGACAAAGCCCGGACCGAGGTTTGAGCAGAGCAAGGCGAAACATCTTCAGAATCTTGATGCGAACTTAAAGAAAGATTCAGACCTCAGGGCATGCGCCGAAAAGGCGCAAAGTCCCGCAGAGATGCAGGCATGCAGGGGCAAACAGCCGAATGGCGCAGGCAAGCCCGGCCCAAGGTTTGCCGAGAACAAGGCAAAAGCGCTTCAGCATATCGACGCCCGCATCAAACTGCGTGAAGATCGAAAGGCATGCATTGCAAAAGCTGCGAATCATGCCGACATAAAGGCATGCCCAAAGGTAAGAGGCGGGAAATAGGACTTGCAGTCACAGAAAAAGGGGCGGAGCGCTTCACGCGCTCCGCCCCTTTTTCTGTGTGCCAATGTGCCAACTATTCGGAAGCTGCGGGATCGGAGCGGGAACGCACTTTGCCGCTCATAACGACCAAACAGACGATGTGATGTATGCTGAAAAAAGAGGACACCAACGTATCGGGTAAAATACGAGACGGATGTGTGTAATGGAGAGAGTTCCGACAGGACGATACACGAAGGAATTTCGGCAGGAGGCGGTCAATTTGGTGATAGAAGGGAAGCAGTCGGCAGCGGAGGTTGGCAGGAACTTATCGCGAACTGAGCGCGGCTGGAGATAGAAGTCCTGGCATCGCACAAGCATCATACGGCCCAGCGCATAGGCAGGTAAAGAAGTTCAAGGTGACAACTGACTCAAAGCATACTCATCCAGTAGCCGAGAATGAACCAAGAGTTTCAGGCGACAGCACCGAAACATCTATATTAGGACTGCTCGCCGCCTGAATGCTTTGGGGTTCACTATTGACAGCAGGGGTCAACAGCCTCCTGCCCGCACCGGAGGCGAAGAAAAAGCAGACGAGAAAGTAGCGCGATCAGGCTAACTCCTTCCAGCCCCCTCTTGACCCAGGCGGGGGAATGAAACAGCACAAAACAAAACGAACCTCGCTCAATTGCCATAAGCGCCCCTATCCTGCCTCCCCTCTTAAGATAAGAGGGGGCGGGGGAGTTATGATATGGGGCGCCCCCGCTGAGTGCTGAACGACAAACATCCAAAAAAACGGCGCGCGATCTATAATTGATATAGATTCCCGATCATCAGCACACTCCATGCCGAGCGGGACAAATGAGGTGCATGAGCAACATATGGAACATAAACGCGCTGCTTTCAACCTATTGGGGCATGTACCTGATACAAATCATGCTCCACTCAATCGTTGTCGCAGTGCTTGTTGAATGCGCCATCATGGCGTGGCAGATACGCAATCCCGCGAGCAGGCAATGGCTGCGGGTCATGGTGCTTGCATTGCCGCTGATTGCGTTTCCTGCCTTTCAGTTTCTCTCTCCTGATCGCGGGACTATTTTTTTCCGGCTGGAGAGTCTGCTCGACAGCAACAGCCTGCTGCTGCTCGATCTGCCCGGAGCAGTTCCGATGATTGTTCCGCTGCTCATCGTGCTCGGGCTGAGCTCAATAATCTTTCTTGTGCAGGAACTCATCCCGGTCATAACCAATACTATCGCGCATATGCGCGGCGAAAGCGACCTGTTCGCCGAAGATATTGATGAACTGTTGTCAGAAAAAATTGGGCTGGCACTCTCAGGATTGCCGATCAGTCAAGATTCTGTCGCCGTGCTTGAAGATGACGACTTGGTGTTGTATTCGAGCACGGGGACGAACCCGATTATTTGTGTCTCTACCGGCATGCTCCGCCGGTATGATATCGACCATCTGCAGGGAGCCTTCGCCCATGAGATTGCCCATATCCACAGAAGCAGGCGTCCGCTCCTTATGTTCGCGTATATGCTTCGGGCAGTGATGTTTTTCAATCCTGTGGCGATGATTGAGTTTCGCCGCCTTGCGCAGGAAGAGGAAAAGGCATGCGATGACTATGCCATTGCCATGACCGGAAAGCCCCGCGCCCTTGCCGAAGCAATCGGCATGCTTCGCCCGGCGCCTGTTCTTGAGGTGCAGGAACCTGACGGCAAGAGTGGGCATCCCCTGGAAATCGCGCTTGAAGACTATGGACACGATATTCTGCTGAAAAGCAGGATACTCCGCCTGCAGGAACTCCCGAGCGACATAGCGCTCTGGGGAGTTCCGCACCTTGCCACCTTTGCGGCGTTTGTGGTCATCGCCTACTATGTGGTCTGAGCCATGCAGATAAAGAACAGCCGGCAGAGCATTCTGCGGGGCCTTGTGGTGATGAGCATTCTTGCTGCGCTTGTCGCAGCGGCATTCGGCGGACTGAACTGGCTTTCGGCATCGCTTCAGGGTGTCGCAGCCCGACAGTTTGCGAGCATTGATGAAGCCCGGCGCAGCCTCGGCTTTGCCCAGGTCAGCGTGCCTGCCTACTTTCCGGAGGGCATCTCGTGGCCGCCCGTATCGCTCATCGGTCAGAAAAAACCATTTCCGGCGCTTGCAATGGAGTTCCGCGCCGCCCGCAGATCGGACATCGCGCTCATCATTGTGCAGCAATCCGGAAACACCAATCCGCGCGCTCTGCAGAGAGTCGCGCTCAGCAGCATTCAGGAGGAAACAGCCTACACCATCAAGAACCGACCGGCACTGCTCCAGGTCGGCAGGTGCACATCCGGCAGTCCTTGCAGCCAAATGCGCTGGACGCGGAATGATGTCCATCACACAGTCCTTTTTCTGGGTCCGCCGATAGAACTCATCAGGCTTGCCGAAAGCATGATTCATTAAAAGATCCGACTGCGGCGTACACGTACAGGAGAGACGTGATTGCCGAACACCTCGGAGAACGGCGTCGGACGCCGTTCGAACATGAACTGAACCCCATGTCTCGCACCGCCAATGCCAGTTTTGACCTGAATACTGGCTTAAACCCGGAATTCTGCATCCGAATTCTTCCCTGCGAAACACTAATGGCTCATCTACGAATTTTTTCCTAGGAATATCCGACATTCTGCCAATTACCACCGCCTTTTCAAAATGATAAGCTGAAATCAGGAAAAGACGACAGAAGGGGGGCGGGAGAAGAAGAAGCAGGTGGAACAGCCGGAACAGCAGCACCGACCCGGCTGAAAAGATAAAGGCCCTGAATACACGAGGAGGTGTGAGATGTTTCTCTACAAAGGTGGACAGACCGTCAAGAAGGGAACCTACTGGGAATCCGAGAAGAATGCCAAGATCGTCCTTGAGACCGAGGGCATGCTTCCGGGCGGAACAAAGGAGATGTATTTCCGGCTTCCTGAGAGTTATGCGTTAATCCCGATTGTACTCATCGGATTGGCTCTCTCAATGGCGTTTCCGTATGGAGCAGGATTTCTGGTCTTCATCACGCTGCTTGCCCTTTCCGCAGCCGTCTATGCGGCTGGCACCGCAACAGCGCGCCTTATGAAGGAAATGCTCGGCAAGAATGCGAACTTCGGGTACAGCCCCACCACTGCTTACATGGCGGGCAAGAAGACGAAGAAACGCGGCACGGATGATGAGGAAGCCGGCAAGGACAACACAAAGTAACCGAAGCGTGCCTGGCACAACGCGCCCGGCACCCATGCGCCGCACAGGAGGTCTGAAATGGGTATGTACAGTGGAGGAACAGCAGTAGCGCGGGGAGTGTACTGGAATCCGGTTGATGGACACGAAGTCCATATTCGGTCGCGCGGAGTGCTTCCGGGAGATACAAGCAGGCGGTATCTGAAGATTACCGCAGCGGGACTTCTCATCATCGCACCGGTTTTCGGTCTGATGTTCCTCCTCTTTCTGCCGCTCTTCGGGATAGGGATGATTTTCATTCTCTGCGTTGCTCCAATCGTGAGCGGCCTCGCGTCGGTCGCGATGACGGCGGTTCGCATAGCAGGCGGGCTTGCGGGCACCGGCTGGAAACCGTCACGCTCCTATTTTGCGGGAAGGGGAAAACGCGCCACACCCAAGAAGGTAAACAAGTGAGCCGGTCGCTCGTTCTGACCGGATATTTTTTCGCACGGAGGTAATCTTATGCAAACATTATTTGACTATATCAGCACGGTAAACGGAATCCAGTATATTCTGATGCTCGCCTTTATCGTCGGGTTCATTCTCTTTCTGGAGTTGCTGAAACCGAAGCCTTTTGCCGGACTGATGAAAATCGCGGCCGATGACCTCATCTTTGTGAAAACGCTGTCTCCTGAAATGCGGTTCAGGAGCATCAAAGGGCTCTGCGCAGCACCGATCTATGGCCTGATCTACATCGCGCTCATTCCAATCCTGTTCGTCCACGGGGTTGCGGTTATCTTCAGCCGGGTCATCGCGGCGCTAACGTGGGTAAGCTGGAGTCCGGTGCGCGCGTATTTTCGCGGCAGCAAAAAAGCGAAGCGGCAGGAATCCGCTGATCCTCACAGAACCTAGAACGCCGGAGCTACTTAAGGAGGCAGCAATGCACAGGCTCGCAATGAAGCTTACCGCACTTGTTCTCTGCGTCGCTCCGGTCTCTTTTTTTCTGCTCACCCCGGCCACCGGGGCCGGAACCGCGTTGCCCGGAACGATAACAATCAACACCGTGCAAAAAAAGTTCGGCCCGGTGGACTTCGATCATGCCAAACACGCAGCGCTCGCTGAAGGATGCGGGCAATGCCATCACACGCACAATGACAAGATGAACGCGTCATGCAAGGAATGCCACGCTATTGATGCCGCGCATTTCAAACGCTCGGTGAAGCAGCAGTTTTTGCCCTGCAGCGGCTGCCACACCGAAGCATCAGCCCAATCACCCGAACTTCCCGGCCTGAAAGTTGCGCTGCACAAAAAATGCTTCACCTGCCATATCGGCATGGGAGAACTCGGAACATCGCCCAAGGGATGTACGCAGATCTGCCACACAAGAAATGGAAAAGGATGATATGCACACGCGAGGAGGATATGAGCCATGAGCGATGAAACAACAGTAGCGCCGCAGAGCACGCAGAAAAAAAGCAGCGGGATAACCCGGCGCCGCCTTCTCTCACTCTCTCTGCTGGCTGGAGGAGCCGCACTCGGCCTGCCGCGCCCGGCAACTGCGCGGCCAGAATTTTCTGGATGGCCGGAGAGCTTCGGGATGCTGGTGGACCTGACCCTCTGTGTCGGCTGCAGAAGCTGTGAGCAGGCATGCGGCGAAGCCAATTCGCTGCCGAAGCCCGAAAGACCGTTTGATGACCATGCGGTCTTCAACGAAAAACGCTGGCCCTCCGCAAAGGCATACACCGTTGTGAACCGCTATCAGAACCCGAAGAACAAGGAGCACCCGCTGTACCGGAAAATTCAGTGCAATCACTGTCTCGAACCGGCATGCGCGACCGTCTGTCCCATTCAGGCATTCACCAAGACTCAGCAGGGAGCTGTTGTTTACAACGTAGACCTCTGCTTCGGCTGCCGTTATTGTGTCATGGCATGCCCTTTCAATATTCCCGGGTATGACTATGAGAGCCCGCTGGATGCAAAGGTGGTAAAGTGCACTTTTTGCAGCACCCTCATCGCAAATAATCAGCTGCCGGCCTGTGCCGATGCCTGTCCCGCCGGCGCGCTCATCTTCGGTAAACGCACGGATCTGATTAAAATGGCCCGCAGGCGTATTATGGACAATCCGAAGCAATATATCGACCATATCTACGGCGAGCAGGAAGTCGGCGGCACCTCCTGGATGTACCTTTCCGCCGTGCCATTCGACAAGTATGGCCTGCCGGGCAACCTGCCGAAGAAACCGCTGATAGAACTGACCGAAGGATTTCTCTCTTCGGTTCCGGTCATTTTCACCACCTTTCCGGCAATCTTCGGCATGCTGTACGCCGCCCTTCACAAGAAAGAAAAGAAAGAAGACCCCGCGCAAAAAGCCGTGAGCGAGTCCCGCGAGGTGGACCATGAATAAACAAGCCGATGTCGCCCAGCACAGAACAATTGCTTCCTCAAGTTTCCGGGAGCGCTTTCTGTCAAAACTCTTCATGGGCATGACGCCTGCGGAATACTCCCGTTCACTTGTTACGCCGTTTAATCTGCTGGCGGCCGCGATTCTCGCCACCGCGGCGCCGGTCTTCTACATGCGGTATACGCAGGGACTTGCGACGGTAATCCATGCGAATCACGAGTATCCATGGGGACTGCTCCTGAGCTGGGGGATTTTCGCCGGAGAACCGCTCTTTGGTGCAGGATTTGTTGTCGCGGCAGCTTATTACCTCTTCGGCATGAAGCAGTATCGAGTTCTCGTGCGCCTCGCAGTGCTCGGCGGCATGCTCGGATACGCCTTTGCCGCATCATATCTGCTGATTGACCTCGGCAGACCTTGGCGCATCTACTATCCGATGCTGATTAATTTCGGGCCGTCGTCGGTGCTGTTTGTCGTCGCCTGGCATGTCGGCCTTTATGTAACAGTTCAGCTGCTCGAATTTTCACCGTCGATCCTCGAGTGGATCGGCTCCCGTCGCCTGCACCGATGGGCCACATCAATCACCGTTGCACTGATTATCGGCGGTGTTATTCTCTCGACCGTCCACCAGTCGGCGCTCGGCGCAATGTACCTGATCGCGCCCGGCAAACTCCATCCGCTCTGGTATACTTCACACCTGCCGCTCCTTTTCTTCAGCTCGACTATCTATGCGGCAATGTCGTTCGCTCTGCTGCTCGCCTTCGTGGCTGTCCGCTTCTTCCGGGAACGGTGCGATGAAGAGTTCATTTCGCATGTTCGTCCGCTGACGCTCAGCCTCGGCAAGGGAGCTGCTCTCGCAATGTATGTTTATGTCGCGCTCAAATTGCTGGCACTAGCCCAGGATAATCACTGGAGCCTGCTTACCACGCCGTTCGGCTACTGGTATCTTGTTGAGCTGTTCGGGTTCGTCGTCGTTCCGATGCTGCTCTTCACCGTCGGAGTCCGCACTGAGAAAATCGGCCTGATACGTTTCTCGGCAGTGTACGCGCTTATCGGCATCGTGATGAATCGTGTCAACGTGAACCTGATTGCGTTTAACTGGCATCTGCCTGATCACTGGACTTCGATTATTCCGCCATGGACAGAGAACATCATGATAATGGCCATGATTACCCTGCACATGCTGGTTTTTCGCTGGATTCTGAACCGGTTCCCGGTCACGAGGCAGTTGCCGGAATATAAAGGAACGCACTGAGCCGCCCCAATGCCGGAATTGGAAAAGGGAGGAAAATTTCATGAGGTCGCCGCGCTGCGCAGCTCTTCTGCTGCTCACTCTCTGGCTGACCCTTGCCGCCGGTCCCGCCGCCGCTGTTGATGAATCCGCAGCGGCGGCAGAGCGGAAGCACTGCCTGAGCTGTCACGCAAAAAAAGGTGGAGAAAAAAAATTCAGTGACGGCGACAGCGTATTGACCTATGTTGACCCGAAAGCGTTTGAGCGCTCTATTCACGGTTCGCTCCCCTGTTCTGCCTGCCATGAAGAGTTCTCCGAGCGCCGGCATCCGGACAGAGTATTCAGGACCAAACAGCAGTTTCAGGTGCGGGAGTCGCGGCGCTGCCTCGCCTGCCATCCTGACGAAAAAATCAACACGCGGCCGATTCATCAGTCGCTGCTTAAAAAAGAGCAGGCGGGCCAGCCGCGCATCTGCACGAACTGCCATAGCGCTCACAGCGCACAGCGGGTACGAAAAGGCGGCGTGACGTTATCGGAAGAACAGCTCTGCATGCGATGCCACAGCCATACGGGGAGAATGCAGTTTGCCGCCGGAGGATCTGTGTCGGTTCAGGTCGACTCGGCATTGCTTGCAACCTCGGCACACCGCAATCTCAGCTGCTCCGACTGCCATCTCTCTTTTTCGGCGTCGGAGCATCCCCGCCGAAAGTTCCGCTCAGCGCGGGAATACCGTCTCTCGGCCTCAGAAGTCTGCCGCCGCTGTCATTATGACAAGCAGGCAAAGGTTGCCGAGAGCATTCACTACTCACTCGTCAGCACCGGGCGTCTCGATGCTCCGACCTGCGTTGACTGTCACGGCGGCCACGGGGTCACCGCAATCGGCACGGACCGGCTGGCAATCGCAAAAAAGTGTGCTTCGTGCCATGCCCAGGTCTTTGCGGTATATGCAAAAAGCGTCCACGGCAGCGCCCTCACCAATGCCGCGAACCGCGACGTCCCGACCTGCATCGATTGCCATTCCTCGCACACCATCAGGTCAACCCGCTCGGCCGCATTTCATGACGCGATTCCGGACACCTGCAGCGGCTGCCACGGAAACAGGGAAATCATGGAGAAATACGGTCTTTCCACTGCCGTGGTCAAGACATATCTGTCTGACTTTCATGGCATGACGCTTCAGTTGTACCGCAAGGAGGTCCAGAGCCGCCAGCGTCCGGCAGCCCCCATCGCGGTCTGTTCCGACTGCCACGGCATTCACAATATCACGCGCGCTGCGGGTGAACATGCCGCCACCATAAAAAGCAACCTGCTGAAGCGCTGCCAGTCCTGCCATCCGAAGGCATCCGAAAACTTCCCGGATGCCTGGTTGTCGCATTACGAACCGAGCCTTGCGCGAATGCCGATGATCTTCGCGCTGCAGTGGTTTTACCGGATTATGCTCGTTGTCATGGTAGTCGGCCTGGTATTCCAGATCGTTCTGGATATCCGGCGCCGCCTCGAAAAACGATAGGAGGTCAGCATGTCGCCGGACCTGTCAGCCAGAAACCCGCAGAGAATCAGACGATTCAGCACGTACCGGATCATTGAGCACTGGCTTCTTATCGCTCTGTTTTTCACGCTCGTGCTGACCGGCCTGCCGCAGAAATTCCATCAGGTAAGTTTCTGCCAGTCAATTGTCCTTGTGCTCGGCGGAATCGATACGGTCAGGAGCGTGCATCATTTCGCGGGCGTGCTGTTCTTCATGCTTGCCGCGCAGCATATTGCCGTCAATTTCATCGGGATTGTATTCAGGCAATGGGACCCTTCCCTGCTCATTACCCTGAAAGATATGAAGGATGCCATGCATAATGCCAGGTATTATCTCGGCCTGCTGCCGAATCCGGCACTCTGCGGCCGTTTCAGCTATAAGGAAAAGTGCGTCTACTGGCTGGTACTCATCGGCGGCATACAGATGATTATGACCGGCTTCATGCTCTGGTTCCCGGTCCTCGCAACAAAATACCTGCCGGGACAGTTCATTCCCGCCGCAAAAATAGTTCATTCCAGCGAGGCGATGATCACCTTTCTACTTGTCGTGACGTGGCATCTGTATGAGGTGATACTCAGCCCCGACGTCTTTCCCATCAACAAGAGCATTTTTACCGGATTCATGGATCAACAGCAGGTCGCACGCCTTCACCCGCTCCAGAACGCTGAACGGCGGGAGATAGAAGAGGATGACCTGACGGAAATGCCCAAGGGGCGCCGTTCATGAAAAAACGCTTCAAACGCAGAATTCCGGTTGAAGTCGGGGCCATCGTGGTGTATGCTGGTGACATATGCTCCGGAAAATACTGATAGTACTGCTGCTCAACGTCGTCATTATCTCGGTGACGCTCAGCGTTATGAGTTTTGTAATGATCCACAAAAGCATTGACCAGAGCCTTCAGAGCCGCCTTGACCTTGCGCGGAGCATGGCGACGCATATCGAGATGACGCTCAACCGCAACATGAACCGGCTCATCGACATTGCGAACGCCGAACATATAAACCTGAATGACAACGACTGGGCTCCCGAGCAGCGAATGCTCGAGACGGCTTACCGCCTGTCCATTTTCACCGAGGGAGCGTTTCTGCTTGACCGCCACGGCAACATGCTCCTTGCCTGGCCTCAACGTATAGGACCAATGCTGAACCTCTCACATATCCCCGCAGTACGCACGGTCATCAGCACCGGAGAGCCGGTGATATCGGATCTTTACACGCTCGAACCATTCAAGAAAAAAGTGCTCTTTGTCCTGACTCCTCTCAAAAAAGCCGACGGCACGCTTGCCGGCATCGCGGGAGGAATGCTCGGTCCGACTTCGGAATTGCTGAATGAGCTGATCGTAAGCGCGAAAGTATCTCTGGATGGCTATGCCGAGATTGTCGATTCAAATGAAGTGGTTCTTTCATCGTTCAACCAGATGAGAATATTGCATCACCATGACCATGGCGGTGTGCTGAAAGGGATGATACGGACCGGACATTCGGGCATTGTCGAGTGTGAGCATGGCTATGCAGAGCAGGCAGGGGAGAAGCCGTCAAAGTACATCCTTGCCGTCTATCCGCTTCACCGCGCCCCGTGGGCAGTCATTATCGGGCAGGAGGAACAGGCGATTTTCGCGCCGGCATATACGCTCCAGATGCAGTTTATCCCGGTTGTACTCGTCTTTATCGGGCTGTCGACATTCATCTCGTTCCGGCTCAGCAGAAAAATGGTTGCTCCGCTTCAGACGCTGACTGAAGCTTCACAACGCATTGCCTCCGGTGATATCTACACCCCGGTCGGGGACCATGGAGGCGATGAAATTCTGGATCTCAGCAAAAGCTTTGAAGATATGCGGCAGAAACTTGCCGATTCTCTTGCAAGCATACACCTGCAGAATGAGGACCTCGAAAATCGCGTTGCCCAGCGCACGCTTCAGATTCGCGAAGGGCGGCGCAAAATTCGTTTCCTGCTCAAGAAGGTGATCTCCTCCCAGGAGGAAGAACGCCGCCGTGTCGCCCGCGATCTGCACGACACTATCCTGCAGGATGTCTCCGCGTTTCTCATCCAGCTCGACGTCTGCAATATGCGCCCGGAACTGGTCACTGTCGAAAAGATAGACGAGATGCGGCAGATTGTCACCCGCACCATAGACAATATCCATACGGTGATCAAAGACCTGCGCCCGTCGCTGGTTGACGACCTCGGCACCAATGCGTCGATCAAGTGGCTTCTGGATCGCCATCTCGCCGAAAAAGGGATCTCCTATTATCTTGATATTGCGTCCCCGCTAACCCGGAGGCTGCCGTCTGAAGTCGAGACGACTCTGTTCCGGGTGTTTCAGGAAGCCATTATAAACGTAGCGCGCCACGCGAAAGCGGCAAACGTTTTCGTCACGATTGACGCGCAACGCTCGAAACTTGAGATCACGATTGAAGACGACGGCATCGGCTTTGACACGCACGAATTGATGCGCCAGTCGGCAGATACCGGCAGGGGGCTCGGCCTGCTCGGCATGCAGGAGCGCCTTTCGCTGGTTGACGGTAAAATGCGGATACATGCCAAACCGGGAGAGGGCACGCGAATCTGCCTGCAAATCCCGCTTGAAACGGAGGCGAAGCATGCCTGACATACGGGTTCTGATTGCTGACGACCACGCGCTTGTCCGCGAGGGAATCGCAGCCATGTTGCGCCTGTCCGAGGGAATCGAGGTCGCCGGTGAGGCAGCTGACGGCATGGAGGCCATCAGAAAGGCCCGCGAACTGAGGCCGGACGTTGTTTTGATGGACATCAGCATGCCGACGCTCGGAGGACTGGAGGCGACTCTCGAACTACGCAGAACCGATCCGGACATCAAAATCCTCGTTCTGACCCAGTACGATGACCGGGAGTATATCTCACGTTTTCTGAAAGCGGGCGTGTCCGGGTATCTGCTGAAAAAAGCGGTCGGTGCGGAACTGATTAATGCAATCCGGGCAGTCAGCCGCGGGGAGTGCTATCTCTTCTCCGCGATAGCATCCGAAGTAGTATCAGGCTATCTCTGCAAGGACGGAAGGGATGAGAGACCGGATCTTTACGAACGGCTGACCGAACGCGAAAAACAGGTGCTAAAGCTGATTGCCGAGGGTCACAGCCATAAGGAAATTGCCGGGCTGCTCGGCATAAGCTCGAAAACAGTGATAGCGCACCAGACAAACATTTCAGAAAAGCTCAACCTCCGGACGCGGTCTGCGCTCATCAAGTTCGCAATTGCAAAAGGAATCATCAAGATCGAGCGATAAGGCACGGGGAACATATGGGATCGGCAAAAAATATCGGCGCATTGTTTGTGCGCGTCTATCTTTTGTTCATCGGGATTCTTTTTCTCGGGATTGCCTTTATCATGCTCAATGACCTGATTTTCAGGGCGGAAGATGTGCTCTCGCACTACCGTTTTTTCTGCATGCGGGCACTGCCGGCAGTTATCGCGCTTTTCGCCGCCTTTCTGCTTCTTATGCTCGGGCTGCCATGGGGAAATCGCAGACCGAAAGATTGACAGACAGGATACTGCCATCAGGTCGTATTTGCCTCTGCGCAGGAACCGTCTTATTTCTTGCTTTTCTCCTCTCCGAACATGCGCGACCTGCTGACACGCATCGCCGCGGCGAAATAGTCCTGCACAAACGCCCCGGAAAGCACACGCGGCATCGGATATGACAGCGATGCGGCATCAGGCAGCGTCCCGGTGAGCGCCAGAAAGAGTTGCTGCGAGAGCAGGTGCAGGAGATCTTCAATCCTGCCGGCCTCGGCAGCCGCACTGGAGATGCCGGCCAGCCTGCAGCGAAGCGGCCGGTGCGAAAACAATGCGCACTGCCCTGCAACACTGAGCGCACAGGCATACTCATCTGCACCCTTTCGGACACGCTCTGCAAGGTCTTTCCGGCCGGGCTGATCGAGAAGCGTTCCGGCAGCATGGTGCAGCCAGGCGGCTTCGGTAAGTGATATCTCAAAAAGCTCATGACAACAGGAATCATGATCACGCCCGCACACATTCTGTACACCGGCGGCAGGCATTTTCCCTTCGGCATCACTCACAATTCGTCCGTAGTCGGCAAAAAAAGGTTCCAGATTCATGGTGCGGCGGGAACGAAGATCCGGCTGCCGCACCTTCAAACCCGGGGTCGCCCTGTCGTATTTTCTGAGCAGCCGCCACTGAGAATAACTTGTCGGAACGGAGCGAATGGTGCTGAGCGTCTTTTCCGCCAGTTTCAGGCCGAATCCGCGCCGGATGAGGTAGCTTGTGACAAAAGTCCCGGTTCTTCCCATGCCGTGGCGACAATGCACGAGCACCTTTTTGCCAAGATAGAGCGCTTCGTCGAGCCACTCCAGAGCGCGCTCCAACTCAGGCGCCTCAGGCACGCCGCCGTCCTCGATAGGGAGAAAGCAGACGTCAAATCCGCTCTCCCGTTCGATGGCGCTCAATTCAGCAATCTCTCCGCCGAGATTGACAATGCCGCTGATCCCCGCATCCCGTATCACATCCAAGGCCTCATACGACAGCGGGGCGGGACCAACGGCAAGCTGTTCGGTAATCCACTGAAAAGCATAGCGGGTCATGTTCAATAGATTCCCTTTCTGGCTTGTCCCTTGCGAAGATGGGAGAAGTTGTAATCGCCGGAGACGAAACGTTCAACGAGAGGGGCAACCGACCCCTCGTCGTGCAAAACATAGTCAAGCAGGCGCGTGCAGCCAAGGAGCGCGCCAAGCATGGCAAGCATAGCCCGGGCAGTCTCCGCGGAGCAACGGGCACGCTCGGCCTCTACCTGATCGCCGCGGGTCGTCACCTTGAATCCGTGATGCCGTAGCACTTCAATCAGAAACAGCACGCGCAGCATGATGCCGGTGTGTGCCGAACCGCCTCCCTTGAAGCTGAACAGCACATAGCTTTCCCCTTCCGCATCGGAACAGAGACTGTCGATCACCGCAAAATGGTAGCCGAACCGGATGCTCAGGTTCAGATAGTCGTGCGAGAGAATCGCAAAGCTCGCGAGCAACGGAGAGTCGAGGCTCATGATGGCACCGCTCGTTACCTGTTCAAGTTTTTCCCAATCGATATGCAGCAACTCCGGGGACCAATGGATATCGGGATGGCTCAAACCGCTCCAGAGGGCATGAAGAGGGGCATGATCAATCTCCTCGATTTTCACGTTTCCTCTGCCGGAAGGACAGCGGAGCACTCCACCGGCAATGTCGAGCAAATACAGCACCAGCGGAAGATTCGTGCTGAGACGCCGGCTTCCTCGAGACGCCCTGCTTCCGCGCTTACCGAGCGAGAACATCTCATGCATGGCGCGTTCGTGGCAGAAGCGGATGATGTCATGCAGGGTTCTGCATCCCTCCGGTGCGAATTGCGGTGACTCCGGGTCCCTCAGCGTCAGTGGAGAAATCAGGTCTAACGCCTTGCGCACCTTGACCCGGAACGGGCTCGCAAGAAACGGATCGTCCCGGGAGCCCCGAGGCTCACAAATTTCAGGAACCGCTCCTTCGTATATCTTCATGCGATCGGCATCCACTGTAACCGTCATGCCGTCTCGCATGCATTGAATCGCATCGCCCGCCTGCACAATGACCGGCAGGCGGCATTCGCGCGCTATGGACGCAAAATGCCCTGCAGGACTACCAATCTCGAAAACCGCCGCGGAGAGCCGATGCGTTATCCGCGACAGGTCAGGCGAAGCGGTGGCTGCGACAAGCACCGCGCCCTGCGGCACCTCATCGGCGAGACGTTTCGGTGTCAGCACAAAAACCGGCCCTGAAGCACACCCCCCGGCTGCGCGAACCCCGCTTTCCATTAAAGTCCTGACACCGGCAGGTGGGTGGGGGTGTGCGCAGACCCCGGGTTGCTGCGCAACGCGCAGTGGCCGTGCCTGGAGAATCATCGGGCCACGTGTTGAATCGAGGCACCATTCGATATCAAGAGGCCCTCCGAAATAAGTCTCCATCCGGAGCGCCCACTGCGCAAGCGTCAGGCAATCCTCCGGTCGCAGGCAGGGAATCGCGTGCTCAGACTCCTCACACGGAATCAGCTTCAGCCCCCCTCCGGCTCCCGCGACTGTTTTGGCCCGCTGACCCCCTAGCGTAATGCGCGAACACAGTGGTACGGAATCGCGGGTCATATCGTATCGCTCGGCATTGACGGCGCCGCTTACGAGCGACTCTCCAAGGCCGCGAACCGCGTGTATAGCGATGACCGGTATCGAGGGAGCCTCCGGATCCGCGGTATAGATCACCCCGGCTGACTCTGCGTCAAGCATCGGAAGGAAAAGAACCGCCATCGGCATGTCGACATCGATCAACCCGTTGCTAATCCGGTAATGCAGCGCCTTCGGCGAATATTTGCTCGAAATGACCTGTTTGTAAGCGGCTATCAAGCCTTCCGGGCCTGCATTGAGAATGGATTGATGCTGTCCCGCAAAAGATAGCAGGCCGTCTTCGCCGACGGCGCTGCTCCGGACGGCGAAGCGCATGTTCTCGCGGCCGGCCGCAAGGGATTTGCCCGCCTCCATGATTTCACGGGCAAGATGCCCGGGAACTTCAGCCCGCACAATAAGCTCTCCGAGCCGCGTCGCTGTCCACTCCAGCTCCGCTGAATCATGCACATTCAGCTGGGCAAGTTCATCATCTATTTTTTGTTTAAGGTCGTTCGCCTCTATCAGATAACGGCACGCACTCACTGTCGCTGCAAACCCCTCGGGCACAGGCAGCCCGAGCTTTCTCCTGATGAGAGACAGCCGCCACGCCTTCCCTCCGGCAACTGCCTCGCCGTCCTCAGGAATGTCGCACAGGTTGAGCACATAGGGTGGGCTGATGTCATACTGCATCGTCTCAAGGGCCAGCGTCACATAAAAACAGATCTTCCTGCAATACGCCGGAAGTTCGGCATATGCAACTGGCGACATCCGGTTCAGCTGTTCTACCATCGCGGAGACTTCGCCCGACAGTCTGTCGCAGATGTTCCGGACACGACTCAGGTCGACTTTGCGGCAGTCATGATAAATTGTCTCCAGCTCCGCCATAAGCTCCAAGCTCGCTTTGTTGCGGGTGAGAATCTCCCTGAACGCTTCATACGTCTCGCGAAGGAGCGTGCCGGGAGAAAACGCCTGATAGGTCATATGCCGGAACAGATTGCGCAGAATAGATGTCATGCGTTGGAGATCCCCCGTTTACAGAGCAAGGACAGACTCGACCTTCTGCTCGAGCTCATCCTTCTCTATCGGCTTCACGCAATACTCCCGGGCGCCGAGACGGACTGCCTCGCGCGCAGTTTCGAGCGTAGGGTAGCCAGTCAGCATAATCACCTTGATGGCGGGGTGAAGCGTATGCAGCTCCTCCAGCACCTCAACGCCGGTCAGTTTGCGGAGCTTGATATCCAGAATTGCCAGATCAACGGGATTGTTCCTGACATACGCGAGGGCCTCATCCTCGTCTGTAAATCCAAACACCACATGTCCCTTGCGCTCAAGGATCTTCTTCACCATCTGCACTGCGTCAAACACATCGTCCAGCACCAGAATATGTGCCATACCGTCTACCCCTCCTTCACCGCTGGTTGCGTCTGCCAAACCGGCAGTCTGATGCTGAACAGTGTCCCGCCCTGCCCGTCTGATCCGTTCTCCGCATGCGGCGGAACATAGGGGCTGATGACATCAATTCTCCCTCCGTGCTCTTTCACAATCCCGAACGTAACGGACAGCCCCAGCCCTGTGCCTTTGCCGACGCCCTTTGTAGTAAAAAACGGCTCAAAGATGCGCTCGCGATATCCGAGCGGTATCCCGGGTCCGGTATCGCTCACCTCGATGACGGCCTCGCCTGCCTCGCGGTCGAAGCGTGAGCCGATGGTGATGCGGCCATCCGACCCGATAGCGTCATGCGCGTTGGTTAGCAAATTCATGATTACCTGCCCCAGTTTCTCCCGGTCGCCGGTGACAGATGGAAGCTCTGCTCCTGGTTCACGGATAATCGTGATGCGATCAAGGCCGAACGTATGCTCGACGATATCGGAGATCTGGCAGATGAGTTCATTCAGGTCGAGCGGTTGCAGTACGCTTTCCGTGTGCCGGGAGAAGCTGAGCAGATCCGCGACAATTTTTTTGCAGATGCGCGCGTACTTTTCTATCAAGACCAGATTTTCGCGAAGCTCCGACCCTTCCGGCACATCTTCCGTCGAAAGCTGGGCATATCCAAGAATAATCCCGAGCGGCGTGTTGATTTCATGCGCCACCCCGGCAGCAAGCTGGCCGAGAGACTCAAGCCGCTGCGTGTGTGCCACCCGCTCGTATAGACTGCGCATCTCGGTAATGTCGCGAGCCGTGCTCAGGACTCCGATCACAGCGCCGTCCGCATCGAGCACCGCCGTCTTCACGACATGAAACATCCGGCGCTCTCCGTTAAGGGCTGTAAACGGACGCTCTACCGAAACCGGCTGATTCGTCCGCATCACCTGCAACTCCTCATTGGATGCCGGAACCGCCTGCTCAGGCGAAAAAACATCCGCGACACTCTTGCCGATAATCTCCGTTTCCGGCTTTCCGACGAACAGGCAGAATGCCTTGTTCACACCGCGGTAGCGGAGCTGCATGTCCTTCAGCGAAACGAGATCGGGAGTCGCATCCAGAATGGTCTGCACAAGCTGTTGCTGCATACGAAGGCCCGTCTCGGTGGCGCGCAACTCTTCCATACGCTCCTTGAGCGTGAAGGCCATGACATCGAAAAACTCCGCCAGATGCTGCACTTCATCACCCGCGTTTCGCTTGTAGACTGCACACTCGCGACAATTCTCAATCTTGGTCTTATATGCACCCGTTCCGCATGATGGGCATAGTGTGCCGACGAGATACCAGCAGCGGCGGGATGGGTCGCCATGCGCCGGACAGTCGCCCTTGTCGCAGTGCATCATTTCCCAGCAGTGCCCTTCAGCGCGCGGGGCAGCCCTGCTGTCGAGGTTGCCCTTGACGATCTCCTCTGCCGCCTGGTGCAGGGTCCTGATTTTTCTCGTCACGGTGCGAGCCAGGCCTGTGCTGACAATGCCAGCCAGGGCAATAGCTCCAACAATTGAAATGACAATCGTCCAGGTTACCCGCCACACAACCTGATTGACCCGGTCAAGGGAGAGACCAATCCGGACCGTGCCAATCCGGCCAGTCCCGATAACAATGGGCGCCGCGAAATCATAAATATCAGCTGAAGCGGCCGCAAGACGGACGACCTGATGGGTATCCGTATCGCCGACAGGATTCACTGCTCGCAGATCAACCGGGAACCCTCCGCTGAAGGTATGCACGACGGGATTGCCTTTCTGATCTGTCACGAACGCATAGGCAGCATCCGGATCCGCCTTGACTGCCCCGTCTACCAGATTTCTGAGCTGCAGATAATCAACCGCGAGCAGCGGCTCCGTAGCCCTGGCAGCAAGATTGCCCGCCATGGAGGCCCCCCGCACGCGATTTTCGGACAACAGCGACTGCAGCACCAGTTGATGCATAGTTATTGAAAGTCCGATGCCGAGCAGAAGGAGAATTGTGACAATGCTCGCCGATATCTTCGTTCCGAAACGGGCCTGCGCTATTTTTCTGAAAAGGGCTTGCATTGTATTATCCGGGATCGAGCGGCAGTCCCACGGTATTAATAAGGGTTCGCACCTCATCAAATTCTCCGTCATGAGACGGGATCATGCCGTTTATATGCGCCGCATCAAGAATAGGCCGGTGATCGGGATTGTTTCGATCCAGCTTCAGCAGGGCGTTTCGCACGCGGGCGACAACATCCGGGTCAAGGTCCTTCCGCGCGGCATACACCCACCCCGGATACCGGCGTGTCTGTGCTACAACACGAATTTCGCTGATATCGATTTTGTCTGAAATGACCGCGAGCGTTCCCTCGCGCACCGTGCCGAAGTCATATTTCCCGGCATGAACCGCAAGAACCACCTTTTCCGACTTGCCGCCGGGACCGGGAGCAAAGGCGATTTCCGCGAAATCCTCCTTTTTGATGCCATGCTCATAAAAATGCCCCAGTCCAAAAAGATACCCGCCTGCCGACGCCGGGTCGACCGCGTACCAGCGTTTGCCGCGGCAGTCCTGCAGGGTGCGAATGGCCGCGTTGTCGGAACGGGTAAAGATAAGCCCTCTGAACTCGGCCTTACCGTCAGGTTCGATGATGCGCGCAAATGCCCGGGCACCGTACCGCTTCGCTATGAACGCGTAAACCACCGGATTCGAAAAGGATACGTCAATCTTCCCCTGCCCGACCATTTTGATATGTTCGTCAAAGGTATCGGGAAAAACCTGTTCAATCTTCAGCCCGGTTTCCCTGCGGAGATACTCGATTAACTGATAATGGCGCTGATAGGAGGTGCGATGCGAATATTGCGGAAGATAGGCATACGTTATGACCCCGGCCTCCCGCGCAACAGCGATGTCGGCGCGCTTTGCGAGATCGACTGTTGTAACCGGCTCGTTCGTGCATCCTGCGAGCACCACAAGAAACAGCAGAATAGCGAGTGACTTCTTGATCTTCACGGAAAGACCTCTCGTCTCATTGTAGCAGACCGCGCAGCTTCTGATAAGGCCACCCCCAGCTCTCTCTTGCCCCCGGGAGGGGCATGAAACAGCAGAGAAAGAACAGCAAACGCCTAATTTGCAAGTCTTCCGCTAACCTGCTCCCCTCTTGAGATTTGCCTTTGTTGCAGAAACATTTATCGCTTCTAATCACGAAAATACCTCACGGACTCCTCTAAAAATTGAAAGGCTAACTCCCCGGGCGGGGAGTTATGAGTTGTGTGCCCTTTGTGATGCCTTTGGAGCGGGTCCCAGAACTCCTCAAAAGAAAAGGCACCCGGAGGAGCCGGGCGCCTTTTCTTTCAACGCGCTGCCTATCTTTCTAATACCCGAATATCGCCAGAATGACGCCAGCCGCCACGACCGAGCCGACCTGCCCGGCAACATTCGCGCCGAGAGCGTGCATCAGCAGGAAGTTATGCGGGTCGTACTGAAGCCCGAGTTTGTTGGATACGCGGGCGGCCATCGGGAATGCCGAAACGCCGGCAGAGCCGATCAGCGGGTTCACCAGATTGTTCGGGGTCAGCTTGTTCATGACCTTGGCGCATATGACTCCTCCGGCCGTGCCGAGTGAAAATGCAAGCAGACCAAGCGCGATAATACCGAGGGTCTGGAGATTCAGAAACTTGTCGGCCGACATCTGCATGCCGACTCCCAGCCCAAGAAAGATTGTCGCAAGGTTCATCAATTCGTTCTGCATCGTCTTGGAAAGACGCTCGAGGCAGCCGCTTTCCTTGACGAAGTTGCCGAAGGCAAAGCAGCCCATGAGCGGCAATGCTGATGGCAGAATGAATACGCAGAGTCCGAGCACGAGCAGCGGAAACATCAGTTTTTCGAGCTTGTGCACTTCACGGACCTGACGCATTTTGATCAGGCGCTCCTTGTCAGTGGTCAGCAGCCTCATGATTGGCGGCTGGATAAGCGGCACCATCGCCATGTACGAATATGCCGCAACCGCGATGGATCCCATGAGATGCGGAGCAAACAGCGACGACACATAAATGGAAGTCGGTCCGTCCGCGCCGCCGATGATGGCTATTGCACAGGCTTCCTTCAGGCTGAAATCGAACCCCGGCAAAAGATTCAGCGCCATGACCCCCAGCAGCGTGCCGAAGACTCCGAACTGCGCCGCGGCTCCCAGTATCGCAACGCGCGGGTTGGAAAGCATGGGGCCGAAGTCGGACATGGCGCCGATGCCGATAAAGACGAGCAGCGGAAGCAGTTCAGTTTCAATTCCATACTTGAAGATGAGCCAGAGTAGGCCGTGCGGCTCCGAACCCATGCCCGCGCCCGCGACGTTGACCAATATCGTCCCGAAGGCAATCGGCACCAGCAGCAACGGCTCGAAATCCTTAACAACCCCAAGATAGATGAGAATGCATCCGACGATTATCATGAGCAGCGACTTCCACCCGCTGCCGGTCATGAATGCGTAAACGCCGGTGTTTTTGGCAATGCTGACCAGTCCGTTGACAAACGATATCTCGTCGCTGTGCCCTTTCTTTGGTCCGGACGCAGCCATCGCCGATGAAGGAATGCCGGACTGCATGGTTGCCGGAGCAGTCTGCGTCAGAGTCTCGACAGTCGCCGGTCCCTGCGATGCAAATAATTTGTTCCCGGAAATGCCGGTATACAGACCCAGCCCGACGATGATCATCAGGCTGCCGATGATCGCAATGACGAGTTTCTTCAGTGAGTACCGCATGACGGCACCTCTCACCCGACCCTGGCGAGCACTTGTCCTGCCGCTACGGTTGCACCGGCATCAACCACAAAGACTATCGTGCCCGCTGCCTTTGATTTTATTTCGAGCTCCATCTTCATCGACTCCATGAGCAGCACGGTTTCGTCCTTCTCTACCTTGTCGCCGTTGCGTTTTACATATTTGAGAATAACGCCTGAGACCGGAGCCTCAACATCCACTCCGCCTGCCAGGAGCGGCATCGGAGTTTCGACAACTGAAGCGGCGGCTGGGGCTGCGGTATCAGAGATCAGAACAGTGCCTTCTTCACGGACCGAAACCTTATAGTCCCTGTTGTCGACGTTCACAATGTAAACGGCTGGGCCGGAAGCTTCCGGGGAAGGTGCAGTCGCAGCCGGAACGGCCGTCGGTTTCGGCGCCTCTGCGGGCTCGTCAAACGACACCGGTCCCTTATGCCGGGTCTCGAAGAATTTCAGCGCGACCTGCGGAAACATCGCATAGGTCAGCACGTCATCAATATTTACCGACGAGACGCCAAGCTTCTGTTTCAGTTCTTCTTCAATCTTCGGCAGTTCGTTCGGGATGTCATCCGCCGGACGATGATCAACCGCCTTTTCCATATTCAGACCCTTGAGCGCCATTTTGACGAGTTCCGTATCCGGCTTCGCCGGAGTCTTGCCGTAATTGCCGGCAAGTAGGTTCATCGACTCTCCGGTCAGCTTCTTGTAACGGCCCAGCAGGACGTTCAGAACCGCCTGAGTGCCGACAATCTGGGAGGTCGGCGTGACGAGTGGTGGATAGCCAAAGTCCCTGCAGACCTGCGCGTTCTCTTTTAAAACCTCATCAAGGCGATGGAATGCGTTCTGATCCCTGAGCTGGCTTTCGAGGTTGGAGAGCATGCCGCCGGGAATCTGGGCCGCAAGAATGCGGGCATCAGCGCCGAGAAACGAGCTTTCGAATTTTTTATATTTGGGACGAATCTCCCGGAAATAGTCGGCAATTTCGAGCAGTATTTTCAGGTCTAGACCGGTATCAAACTTGGTTCCGCGGAATATCTCGACAAGCGTTTCGGTCGGCGAATGGCTCGTGCCCATCGACATGGGCGAGATGGCCGCGTCGAGGATCTCGGCGCCGGCCTCTGCAGACTTTACCAGTGTGGCGACCGACATGCCGGTAGTGGCATGCGAATGGACGTGAATCGGCAGATCAATCTTGTGTTTGATTGCCTTGACAAGAGCATACGCGTCATACGGCCTCAGGAGCGCCGCCATATCCTTAATGCAGATGCTGTCCGCGCCCATGCCCGCAAGTTCCTGAGCGAGCGCAACATAGCCTTCGACAGTATGGACTGGAGAGACAGCATAGCTGATCGCGGCCTGTGCATGCTTGCCGGCCTTCTTGACGGCCTTCATCGGCACCATAACGTTGCGCGGATCGTTGAGCGCGTCAAACACGCGGAATACGTCGACGCCGTTTACTGCCATGCGCTCGACGCACTTCCCGACAACATCATCCGCATAATGCCGGTAGCCGAGAATCGTCTGGCCGCGGAGCAGCATCTGCTGCGGCGTTTTGGGCATTGCTGCTTTCAGCCTGCGGATTCTTTCCCACGGGTCTTCATTCAGAAAGCGTATGCAGGAATCAAACGTTGCGCCGCCCCACGATTCTATCGACCAGTAGCCGACGCTGTCGAGCTTTACCGCGATGGGCAGCATGTGGCCGGTCAGCATACGCGTGGCATGGAGGGACTGGTGAGCGTCTCTGAGTACAAGTTCGCTAATTTTTACGTGAGCCATTCGGCATCCTTAAAAGAGTGCTGCTTTTTTTATCGGCATGATGTTTTTTTACCGCGATGGTGATTGCCGCGACAACCTCGCCTTCGTTCCTGTCGAAAGCCACGGGCGCGGCAGTTCGTGAGGCAGGTAGCGGTTCGGGTGCCGGCACAAGCCTGGCGATGATCTTCGCCGTCGTCCGCATCGCAAAAATCAGTGTGGCCAGGAACGCAAACGTCACTCCCATGCCGAGCACCATGATGACAGTTGCCTGTATAAAATCCTGAGACCAGTTCATAGCTCTCCCTCTGCTGCCGTATTAAACGCCGATAATCCTGGTGAGCGCGCGCACGGCTGCGACCGACTTCGCAAAATCCGCCGCCTCCTGCTCATTCAGTCTCAGCTCAACTATTTTCTCGACGCCGTTTTTGCCGAGTACGGTCGGAACACCGGTGCAGACGCCGTCAAGGCCGTATGCCCCATCGACATACGGCGAGCACGGCAGCAGGCGCTGCTCGGCGAGCAATATTGCTTTGATCATCTGAAAGGTCGATGCCGCCGGCGCGTAATACGCGCTGCCGGTCTTCAGCAGGCCGACAATTTCTGCGCCGCCGGTGCGGGTACGCTGGACAAGAGCATCAATACGATCCGCCGGAATCAGTTCGGTGATCGGAATGCCCTTCACCGTCGTGAATCGCGGCATCGGGACCATCAGGTCGCCGTGGCCGCCGAGCACCTGTGCCTCGACGTCCTGAACCGACACGCAGAGTTCCATTGCAACAAATGTACGGAAACGGGCTGAATCGAGCAGTCCGCCCATTCCGACGACCTTGTGCTTCGCGAACCCGGTCACCTTCAGCGTAAGCTGAGCCATTACATCCATCGGATTGGTGACAACGACGATGACAGCGTTCGGGGAGACCTTCGCGCTCTTTTCGGCCACGTCACCGACGATCTTCGCGTTTGCCATAAGCAGGTCGTCGCGGCTCATGCCGGGCTTGCGGGCCAGTCCGGCAGTAATGACGATAACGTCGGAATTTGCCGTGTCGGCAAAATCATTGGTGCCGACGCACTGAGAGGCCGACCGGTAAAACGGGCATGCCGCCGCCAAATCAAGCGCCTTGCCCTGCGGTATGCCTTCGATGACGTCAAACAGAACGAGGTCAGCCAGTCCGGAAGACGCGACAAGCTGAGCTGTTGAAGCGCCTACGTTTCCTGCTCCGATAATTGTTACTTTTTTTTCCATACAATCTCCTTTCA
>CAYMRS010000012.1:2033-52134 GCA_964392915.1 uncultured Nitrospiraceae bacterium | reverse complement strand
TTTACATGGGGCTTCGTACGCTCAAATTTTGCCTTCGCCATCTCTCCTCCTTATGTACTCCATATCAGAAATTGGATATTATTCGCCCTTGATTTTTGCTACGATGCCTTCCTGTATACTTTTCGGAACCTCTACGTATGCTGCAAACTGCATGGTATAGGTTGCACGACCCTGCGTCTTTGAACGCAGGTCCGTCGCATAGCCGAACATTTCGGAAAGCGGAACCATCGCATTTATGATTTGGGCCTTCCCCCGTTTTTCCATGGACTGAACTTTTCCGCGGCGGGAATTCAGATCGCCGATAACATCGCCCATATAGTCCTCAGGGGTAACGACCTCGACACTCATAACCGGCTCAAGTAACGATATCCCCGCCTTTCTGGCGCCATCCTTCAATGCCATTGAGCCGGCAATCTTGAACGCCATTTCAGACGAGTCGACTTCGTGGTAAGAACCATCAAAAATAGTCACTTTCAGGTCGACAACCGGATAGCCGGCGAGAACGCCACCTACCATAGCTTCCTTGACTCCCTTTTCAACCGCGGGAACGTATTCCCTGGGAACGGAGCCACCCACAACCTTGTTGACAAACTCAAATCCCGCCCCACGCTCGCGCGGCTCGATTTCAAGCCAGACATGACCGTACTGTCCGCGGCCGCCCGACTGCCGGACGAATTTACCCTCAATCTTGGTCGCAGCCTTCACAGCCTCCTTGTACGCGACCTGAGGCTTGCCGACATTGGCGCCAACCTTGAATTCACGAAGGAGGCGGTCAACAATAATTTCAAGGTGAAGCTCACCCATACCGGCAATAATTGTTTGGCCGGTCTCCTCGTTAAACGACACGCGAAATGACGGGTCCTCCTGAGCAAGCTTGCTGAGGGAGGCAGAAAGTCTTTCCTGGTCAGCCTTGGTCTTCGGCTCAATTGCAACCGAGATAACCGGCTCGGGGAACTCCATTGCCTCAAGGATAACCGGATTATCCTCATCGCACAGCGTGTCACCCGTCAGCGTGCTTTTCAGGCCAACAACCGCGGCAATATCACCGGCGCGAACCTCTTTAATCTCTTCCCGTTTGTTGGCATGCATCTGAAGAAGCCGACCAACACGTTCCTTGGTGTCTTTCGACGAGTTAAAGGCATATGAACCGGCAGCAAGCACGCCAGAATAAACACGGATAAAGGTCAATTGACCGACAAACGGGTCGGTCATAATCTTGAATGCCAGAGCGGAGAAGGGTTCCTCATCGGAAGCCGTGCGCTCGACCTCGACCGTATCGCGAGGGAGCACTCCCTTAACCGCGGGGACATCCAGCGGAGAAGGCAGATAATCAACCACGGCATCGAGCAACAGTTGAACGCCCTTGTTCTTAAAAGCCGAACCGAGCACAACCGGCGTGATCGTCATGGCAATGGCACCTTTGCGGATTGCCGCCTTAATCTCGGCCTCCGATATCTCCTCACCGCCAAGATACTTTTCCAGGAGCGACTCATCAACATCCGCAACAGCCTCAAGCATCTTGTCGCGATACTCTTTAGCCTGCGCTGCATATTCAGCAGGAATGTCCCCTTCAACAAACTTTGCACCGAGCGTCTCGTCATCAAAGAAATAGGCTTTCATCCTGACAAGGTCAATCGAGCCGCGGAACTGATCTTCTTTTCCAATAGGGATCTGAATCGAAACCGGCGCAGCGCCCAGCTTCTCAACCATTGTTTCGACCGCGGAGAAGAAATCCGCGCCGACGCGGTCCATCTTATTCATAAATGCGATTCGCGGCACACAGTACTTGTTCGCCTGACGCCATACCGTTTCAGACTGAGGCTGGACACCCGCTACTGCATCGAACGCAGCAACCGCACCGTCGAGAACTCTCAGGGATCGCTCAACTTCAATCGTAAAGTCAACGTGCCCGGGAGTATCAATGATATTGATACGATTTCCGTTCCATGAGCATGTTGTCGCGGCGGATGTAATCGTTATTCCGCGCTCCTGCTCCTGCACCATCCAGTCCATGACAGCAGTCCCGTCATGCACCTCGCCAATCTTATAGGTGACACCGGTGTAATACAGAATGCGCTCTGTCGTCGTCGTCTTTCCGGCATCGATGTGCGCCATGATGCCGATATTTCTCGTCTTCTCTAATGGAAATCGTGACATGTGCGAAATTTACCTTCTATCTCTTGGCTGTCTTCTGAAAATAGTGCGCTGTAACTACCACCTGTAGTGCGCGAATGCCCGGTTAGCCTCGGCCATTTTGTGGGTATCTTCCTTCTTCTTAATCGAGGTGCCGGTATTGTTGTAGGCATCAAGCAGTTCCGCTGCGAGGCGCTCGCGCATCGTCTTTTCCTTGCGGGCGCGAGAATAGCTTATCACCCAGCGGATCGCCAGAGCTACCTTTCTGTTCGGCCTGACCTCGACCGGAACCTGATACGTCGCACCGCCGACCCGACGCGGCTTGACCTCAACGAGGGGCTTCACATTCTCCATCGCCGCCTTGAAAACCTTCAGCGGATCCATGCCGGTCTTATCCTTCATAATTTCAAAGGCACCGTAGCAGATGCGCTCACCAGTCGACTTTTTGCCATCCTCAAACAGAACGCTGATGAAGCGGCTGACCAGCTTGCTGTTATACTTCGGATCCGGCAGAATTTCCCGTTTGACTGCTTCTCTTCTTCTTGCCATTGCTTAGACCCCGAGCATTCTTATTTAGGACGTTTGGCACCGTACTTGGACCGACCCTGTCTCCGGTCGCCGACGCCTGCGCAATCGAGCGTGCCTCTCAGGATGTGATAACGCACACCAGGAAGGTCCTTGACTCTGCCACCTCTGATTAATACGATGGAATGCTCCTGGAGGTTGTGACCAACGCCGGGAATATAGGCGGTTACCTCCATCGCATTCGTAAGCCGCACTCTTGCAACCTTTCTCAGTGCTGAGTTTGGCTTCTTCGGTGTCGTCGTGTACACTCTGACGCAAACACCGCGACGCTGCGGACAGCTCTTCAGTGCAGGACTCTTGGTCTTGCGCTCAATTTTTTTCCGCCCCTGCTTCACCATCTGTGCGATCGTAGGCACGTTTCCTCCAAATGCAATACAAAAATAAATAGTTTTCCAATTCAGCGGAAAACCTGAAAATCATACCAGAAACTTAATATTTTGTCAAGCCTTTCAACGAGGTAGTCGTTTAGCAGGCTAATATCCCAGGGGAAGTATAATGTAGCATGAAAAAAATAAAAAAAGAAAGCTAATTTTTTCAGAGTCTCTTCGCGCAGCCACTTGCCATGCCGGAACAGGACATGATAAGCTTTCTAAGCATCATTGAAACCGGACTCGCGAAAGCTGGCCGCAAGAGAAGGGGGAATCTCATGCAGGACACCATTCAATGGCTTGGCCACGACACTTTCAGGATATCCGGAACCACGAAGATAT
Organism: uncultured Nitrospiraceae bacterium; assembly: GCA_964392915.1. Classification (GTDB taxonomy): domain Bacteria; phylum Nitrospirota; class Thermodesulfovibrionia; order Thermodesulfovibrionales; family Dissulfurispiraceae; genus JAAYUK01. The sequence continues at coordinate 48,706 of CAYMRS010000012.1, read as the reverse complement.
ATACCGATCCGTACCAGCTTACCACTTCGGACATAGCCGACATCATAGTAATAACGCATGATCATTATGATCACTGTTCTCCGGAAGACATCGAAAAGCTGAGGGGGCCTCAGACCGTCGTGATCGCCACTTCAGACTGCGCCCCCAAGATACCCGGCACTATGAAATCGATAGCGCCCGGCGACACGTTGCAGCTTGACGGTGTTTCCATAACCGCAGTTTCTGCCTATAATACAAACAAGCAGTTCCATACCCAAAATCACGGGTGGGTCGGCTACATCATCAAACTCGACGGCAAGTCAATCTATCTGGCCGGAGATACAGATTTCATCCCTGAAATGAAGCAGTTGGGACCAATTGACATTGCCCTCCTCCCGGTTTCAGGCACCTACGTCATGACTGCTGAGGAAGCTGCGCAGGCTGCCCTCATCATACGCCCCAAACTTGCAATTCCCATGCACTATGGAAGCATCGTCGGATCCAGGAATGATGCCGAACGCTTTGCTGAGCTTTTGAAAGGCAAGGTCGAGGTGCTTATTCTTGACAGGCAATAACCTCTCGTCCGATAACACCGTTCAATGACCAAACTCAACAGATCAGCCGAGGTTTTGACTCTTTTGAAAAGAAGTGCAACCTTTGTCTCAGGAGCCAAGATTGCTTCTGCACTCGGCATCACCCGCGCTGCGGTCTGGAAGAAGATCTGCCGCTTGCGTGATCAGGGCTATCGCATTGAGGCGTTCCCGGCGAGAGGATATCGCCTTGCCGGGGTACCGGAGTTCTCGCTGCAAGAGATTCAGGATGCCGTGGGGCAGCTCCGAATCTTTTCTCCGGATAAAATTCACTTTTACGAAAAACTGGCCTCGACGAATGCCACGGCGGTCGAACTTGCAAACGCAGGGTGTCCTGACGGAACCATTGTTGTAACCGACGCTCAATCTGCGGGCAGAGGCAGAATGGCACGGACATGGAGTTCTCCGCCCGGCGTCAATATTTACATGAGTATTATTCTGAGACCGACCTTTGAACTGCGCGATGCCGCGATTCTGACCCTGCTCGCCGGAGTTGCCTGTGCCAGAGCATTGCGCCACTGCAGCGAATGTGAGGTTTCCCTGAGGTGGCCCAATGACCTTCTTATCGGGACACTGAAAGTTGGCGGCATTCTCACGGAACTTCGGGCGGATCCTGATCGCATACAGTTTGCCGTAATCGGTATCGGCATAAACGTGAATTATCATCGACACTCCATGCCTGATGAAATCCAGGAAATAGCCACCTCGGTTGCGCATGAGGCAGGAAAAAGGTTTTCGCGATCGGCAGTCTTGGCTTGTCTCATACGCGAGATGGATACATGGCTGAATATCCTGGCAGCGGAAGGGAAGAGGCCGGTTCTCGATGCATGGCTGGCACTTTCTTCCACAATAGGGAAAACAGTGACTATTACAACCCCCGGCGAGTCCCTGCATGGCCGTGCTGAAACTCTTGATGATGAAGGGTTCCTCTTGGTGCGGCTTGAGAGTGGCGCCCTTCAGCGGGTGCATGCAGGCGACGTGGCCTATGTTTAAGGAAGAGAACCGTCCCCTTCTGGTTATCGACGTCGGCAACACGACGATTGCACTCGGCCTGTTTGCCTCACCGGCCGCTTCAGATTTAATAAAAACGGGGAAATTTTCTTCGCATACGCGCCCGTCGCCCGAAGAATTGTCGCGTCGAATTCTTCGGTTTCTTGGTAACGCTATCACACGTCAAGGGGCGCATGTCGCCATCGGGTCGGTCGTGCCATCGCTCGTGCGGGCGATTTCATTGGCAACACGGCCTATTGCCATTAAGACTCTGCTGGTCAATTCAAAATGTGATTTTGGATTTCGACTGGCCGTTGATGTTCCGGCAGCATTGGGAGTTGACAGAATTGCGAATGCCGCGGCCGCATGGCAACTGCGGAAGAGCCCCGTCGCCGTTGCGGATTTTGGTTCCGCGACAACCATCTCCATTATGGATGGGAAGGCTTTTCGGGGTGGAGCCATCCTTCCGGGAATCGCCATGATGCTGGACGTGCTCAACCGCGGGACTGCAAAACTTCCGCGTGTATCCCTTGATCGAGATGTTTGTGCGGTTGGCACAAATACCAGCGCGGCTATCCGCAGCGGGATTGTCCTCGGAACTGCCGGAGCTGCAGAAAAAATAGTAGCGACTGCCGAACGTGAACTCGGCTGCAGATTGTCTCTCTTCATTACGGGCGGTAATGCCTCTTTCGCGATCCCCTTTTTGCGCCGGCGACATCAGTTCGTGCCGGATTTAACCCTGCAGGGGTTTCGCCTCATTTTCCTCCGTCAGCTTGACCTTTTCGCATAAAACGCTATAATTGATATGTGCCTATGGCACGCTTATCTGCTACAACGGAGGTCTGTGCAATGAAAATTACGAAAATCCTATTCCCGACCGACTTTTCTGAGGGTGCTCTGCATGCGTTTCCCTATGCTGTAGATCTCGCAAAAAACTATGGGGCTAAATTGTATCTGATCCATGTCCTCTATGACATCGCGGTAGCGAGCGGCCTGCATATTCCTCACTCCTCGATGAACACCCTTTATCAGGAGCTCCATGAGAATGCAAAAAAAACCCTTGAGTCGTTCGCCTATGAGGTGCGGAAAGGGGTCACTGACATTGAGTTCGCAGTTCTGCGCGGCGTTCCTTATGAAGAGACATTGAAGTTTGCTGACGCCACCGGGATTGACCTTATCGTTATCGGCACGCACGGTCGCAAGGGGCTTGACAGAATGCTGTTCGGCAGCACTGCTGAACGAGTGGTCAGAAATGCAGCGTGCCCTGTGCTGACGGTCAGAAAGCCCAATTAAACAACAGCTCGCGTCGATAATGCGCATCTCATAGCTGTCTGCACACGGCACGTCTTTCCTGCACGAAAACGCGCGGTGTGCAGACAGCTTTTGTTCTTGATTTCTGAGCATGCCTTCATATCATTTTTCCCGATGCGTGGAGTTTCAGGTAAAATATAACCGCTTTGAAGCGCGCACTCCTGTTTTCACTGATACTGCACCTGACGATTCTCTGCATCGTCTTTTTCCTGAAGCCCGAGGACAAAGGGAAGGAGAAACGTACACTCATTGCCGAAATCATTACCCCTGAGGCAATGCTCGCAGCTCCTCCTGAGCCTGAAAGAGACCCGCAGCCGGTCAGGCCTGAGAGAAAAATCCGCATTCCGAAGACTGCTGAACAACCCAGGCGGTTGAGCGAGGCCCCTGCAAAAAAATCTCAGCGCGTAACGCCCGGAGCCGGCCGGGTAAAGCAGAACACGCAGCAAGCAAAGCTGGCGCAGAAACAACCTCATCCGGATGAGCATCAGAAGCCTTTTACACCCTCCCGCGAGTATGCGACTCCTCGTGAGCAAGAGCGGGAATCCGGGCGCTCCAGGCTCTTTGATCGGGATATTATTGCAAAGGCGACGCGAAGCCGGGAAGAACCTAAAGAGGAGTCATCGCTTACCTTCAACACGAAAGACTATATGTATTACGGATACATGCAGCGCCTGCGGGAAAAGATCGAGAATGTCTGGAGATATCCTGCGGAAGCCGGGGCGAAAGGAATCTATGGTGATTTATATATTCGTTTCACCATAACGAAGAGCGGCAAGCTTGGGGCAGTTGACCTCGTCAGAACCTCCGGCAACAGGGACCTCGATAATGCCGCGCTGAAGGCCTTGCGCGATGCGGAGCCCTTCTGGGCGCTGCCGGAGGACTGGGGTCGTGATGGACTGACCATTACCGGCCATTTTGTTTATACGCTTCGAGGTTCCTACATCAGATAAAACGGGGCTGAAGGCTCATGCCCTCAGCCCCATCGAACCGCTTCAGTGATGACTAACGCTTCACAATCCTTGGTGTTATAAACAAGAGCAATTCCTCAGTATCTGTCCCGACGGCACTATTCTTGAAAAGCAGTCCGAGCAACGGAATCTTTGAAAGACCGGGGACCGCTCTCTCGGCATCAGTCTCTCTTGTCTTTAAAATGCCTCCGATTACGACAGTTTCGCCATCCTTCACATAGAGCTGCGTGGATGTCTGGCGGGTATTAATCGTCGGATTCCCAAGATTGTCAGTCCGCGAAAAGTCCGGCTCATCCTTGGTCACCTCGACCCTCATCAGGACCGTCGAATCAGGACTAATTTGCGGAGTAACGGTCAGCTTCAGGTTTGCATCTTTATAAACAGTAGAAAACGTTCCGTCTGCATTCCGCGTGGTAACCGGGATTTGTGCTCCATGTTTGATAATTGCCTGTTCGTTATCAACTGTCAGGACTTTCGGATTCGCGACCGTCTTTAACTTGCCGGTATTCTCAAGCGCTGAAATGCGGGCTTCAAGCGCCATATAGCTGCGCAAGATGCCAAAAGAAATAGCTCCCGCCGGAGTAGTGGATGTTGCCAAATCGACTGCTCGATAGACAATATTGGCATTAGTTGTTCCTGATGCTACTCGCGCGCCAGTCACTGGATCAAAGGCAAATCCACCAGTAATGCCGGAGGCTGCCTGCGACCCTTTTATATAGCCTTTCTGGTCACCAGACCATGAAGCACCCCACTCAACGCCGAGTTCACGAACTAATTGGGTCGACACCTCGACCATCCGCGCGTCGATAAGCACTTGAGGCTGCTGCTTGTCCAGATCGTCAATCAGCTTCTGCACGTCAGCAATTGCTCTGGGGGTGTCTTTTACGACGAGGGAGCGCGTCCTGACATCAGCGCTAATACTACCCCTTGGCGAGAGCATCTTCCCCTTTTCGACAAGCTCTTTCAGACCGATAATCTCTGGCTTCCCATCCCTCCCCGGCATGTTTACGACACTGGCATTATTAACTGCGAATATTTTCGTGATGAGGTCATCAGCGCGGCCGACTGCTTCTCTTGAATCCGCAACAGCCTTTTTTTCGTCCTGATAGGCTTTTGCAGTCAGCACTCTGATGACATTCCCTTCAACAACCTTCTCCAGCCCAAATGTTTTCAGTATCAGGTCAAGTGCCTGATCCCAAGGCGCATTTTTCAGCTTCATGGTAATGCGTCCTTTAACCTCAGGATGCACGACCATGTTGAACCCGCTAACGTCTCCGAGAAGCCTCAAGATTGGGACAATGTCGGCATCCTGAAAATCCAGAGATACGGTTTTCTTCTTGACCGCCACCGGCAGATCGGCCTCGGTCAAGAGGCTGCCGGGTTTGCGGACTGTTGCAGATGCAGGTTTTATATCCACAACGAGTTCGTCGTCAAGTATGGTTGCCTGGGCATCTACTGCAACGGTGGGCTCAACAATGAATCTGACACGATCTCGCTCGACCCGATATTTAATATCGCGAACCGGCGCTATCATTTTAACCGGGAAAACAGCCTTCATGGATGACACCGGGATGTCAATAACGAGTTTGCCATCGACTTCATACACAGTGGGAGATTTTACTCGTCCATCAGTTTTAAAAATCAGCTCAACTCCGTTTTCTGTCTTTTCGATCAGCACATCCGTAATTTCACGGGCGGACGCGGCCATGGTCTGTCCAGCTGTCTTGTCAGAAGCTTTCGATGCCGGGATTACAGAGGCTTCCGGAGCATTCGGCTGCACCTGAGCGGTCTCCACAAAAGCAATTTCGAGACCCGCCCCTTTTTGTTCGATCCTCGCCTCAGCAGGAGCCAAAAGCGCAAATGTCAGAAGAGTGGACACTCGCGGAGCCTTCGCCTGACTGACCGCAATTTCAGATATCAGAGATGATTGAGGCCGTATCGGCGCATTGAACTGTCCGGCAGTGACTCCCTCAAGCTCAAGTATCACCTTAAACGGATCAGCGCCTGCAACCACGGAATGCTTCATAGGTCCTGAAGCGTTCAATCTGACCATATTTCCGCTCACATCGATCGCGTTTAATTGTGCATTGCCGGCAGCCGCAGCATCTGCGGCAAAAAACGGGATTGAAATAGCAGACAACACAAAGAGTCCGAGCAGAAGCCATGTCAGCATCCGTGCCCGACTAAACCCTGGACGACGGGACTGCTTGCGCGTAATAAATGCCGATACCCTCATTGCTCATCCCCCCTGCGGAGTTTTAGTACGGTATCCTTTGAAGTAAGAACACCTTTATAGTTTTTGACCATTTCCCGAATAATCAGGGAATCCTGAGTAATTTTCACAACCTTTCCTCCGTAAAGACCAACCTTGGTGCCTTGGCGAACAGTATATGACTTGCTGTCCGGCAACGTTACAGCTGCATACGGCCCGGTCTTGTCCCAAAGAACAGCAATGAGCTGGAATTCACCTGCCTCGTAACTCTCCAGCGAACCAACCCCCGATTTTCTGGATTCCGGCTTGACTGCCAGCGAGACAAACGGGTCCCTTTTATTAGCAGCAGTATAGGGAACGCCCTGCATGAACTGCTCCGGTTCAATGTTTTTTGCCGTTTCACCGAATTGAGATCCACCCACCTGAGAAACGACAGGCTTCGGAGAGGTTGCCTGCGGTACGACCGGCTGCGTTTTTGGCGCATCGTCGCAACCGGATACGGCAGAGAAACCCACAACCATCACTGCACATAAAATTCTCATGCCGAGACGCTTTCGTAGTTTCATTTCTTTTTCCCGGCCTCCTGTTTTTTGGCCTCCTGCAGCGCCTTTCGCTCAGCTTCAGGGATGACGGAGTATGTCATCGCAGTGAACGTAACATTCAAATCAGCAGTGTCCTTGCGTTGGGTAGCGGACCGCACAGTGACATTTTCAAGCGTCACAATGCGATTAAGCTTTGTTATCTCGCTGTAAAATTTGCCGAAATTATGATAGGAACCGCTCATCGCAACATCTACCGGGATTGTATATACTTGTTCACTTTCATGCACGCTCTTGCTGCCCGGTTTCCATGACCCGATGACAAGGCCTGATTCTATGCCCTTTTCAGACACCTGCCGAAGCAAGGTGGAAATTTCCTTCTCCTCGGGCAACTGGAGATGGAGATCCTTCAGCTTTTGTTTAAGCTTTTCATTATCAGCAATGAGCTGCTCAAGACGCGCAGCCTTCTGCTTTGCGTCAGCAATCTCCTTTTCCTGCAGCGCAAGTTCTTTGACAAGCATCTCACGCTCATCTAATGACGGGAGAATAAAAACTACCAGTGCAATCGCAATAATGAGTACCGCCGGCAAAAAAAGCAAAAGATATTTTTTTACCGGCGGCATGGCTTCATAATCAATATTTGGCATGTTCAGGTTGAGATTCATGTCGCTCGCCTCGCTACATCCTGAACTTGCAGTTCAGCTTGAATTTATACACCGGCACCTTATCCTGGGCGGCACGAATCGACTCCTTCAAATCAACATCCGCGATAATCGCTGATGTTTTCAGCCTGTCGACAAAACTCACGAGGCTCTCATTGGTAAAAGAAAAGCCTTCCATCTCTATAGCGCCGCCGCGATAGCTCATGCCGGTCAGCCACACCCCTTCAGCAGAGGTGATGAGAGAACTCACTTCATCCAAAAGCTTCACCGGCCATGCCTGGTTTTTTCTGAGGCCTTCAATCAAATTCACATTCTGCTCAAACTCTTTATTCATTTTCTCATAGCGCTGCACTTCGGCTATCTTCTGTTTCAACTGTGCTATCTCTTTCTTGTTTGACTCGCTCTGATCCTTGAGCGAAGAAACATGCCACAAAATTCCAAGCACGGCTACAACCGCCACCGCGCACACAAGCCCGGTTAAGACACCGAGATTAACAAGAAATTTCGGCGCTGAAGTTTTCTCTTTCTGCTCGTTCTTTCTTTCAAGAAGATTAATCTTAATCATACGCTAATCTCCGATCCGGCGCAGCGCAAGTCCGACAGCGACTGCCGCCAGCGGCGCGAGGCTCCTGACCGACGGATCGGCCTTGTCGGTCACCTTGATTTTCTTGAACGGATCGAGCACCTCAACATCAATGCCAAGGCGCTCCGCCATAATCTCCGGGAATCCTTTCATCAGCGCAGCGCCTCCGCTCAGAAAGATGCGCTGAATTCCCTCATCGCTGACACTGCTGCGAAAATACTCAAACGACCGGTATATTTCAGCATATATTTCATCAGAGGCGCTGTTCATCACTGACTCCGCCGATTCCGGGGATATTCCGGGAACGCTCTGCCCCATCTTCAACCGCTCTGCATCGCCACGCGTTATCTTGAGCATCCGCTCAAGAGCTTCTGCGTGAAAGTTAATACCGGAAGCGCTGTCGCGGGTGAATACCGGCAGATCGTTCTGGAAAATATTGATGCTCGTCTTGCTTGCGCCAATATTGACGAGAGCGACACTGCGAAGCAACTGAAGGTCATAATTGGCCTCAAAAACATTGCTGATAGCAAAGGGATCGACATCAATCACGGCAGGAAACAACCCCGCCTCTTCCAGGACGGCCGTGTATTCATGGATAAGGCTCTTTTTGACTGCAACCAGAATGACTTCCATCTGCCCGGGCTCCTGCGCTGAGGGTCCGAGGATCTGGAAGTCGATATTCACATCATTGATATCAAACGGGATGTACTGCTCCGCTTCAAATTTGATACTTAAAGCAAGTTCATCCTTCGACATTTGCGGAATGGTAATGCGCTTGATGATAACGGAAGAATGTCCCGAGAGGCCAATGGCAACATCCGCACTTTTCAGATTTGCCTTGGCCAGCAACTCGCGCAACGCGCCAATCAGCGATGCTTTATCAACAATGGTGCCTTCACTAATCACATCCCTCGGCAACGGTACTGACTGGAAGAGGACAAGTTCATGGGGATCCCGGGATATGTCAACCTGGGCAACCTTGAGGAAGCTTGAACCGATATCCAGCCCAATCAGAACATCTTCTTTTTTCTTTCGAAAAAACATAGCCCTCATCTCACTTTATTTTTGTTATTCATCAGCGAAACTGTGAGCAACTCTCATGCCAAGCTGCCCTCATCCCCTATTCAGCCCGTTTGTCCATTTATTTGACGGTTTCTTGAGCGGAATCTCTCACTACCGTCACCCTGTTGACACTCTAAACAGCCTTGCTTCTTCTCATTTTATGGGACACGATCTCTGCAAATCCTCTTTTTCACTATACCAGAGAAAAGTAAGCATATTTGTAACAGAAATCACGCCACTTGTCAAGAGGCGAGAGCGCCAACAGCCCGACAGATAGCCCTATGCCGAGGCGTCAACCCTCAGAAACAGCTCCCGGAGCTGTTTCTGATCGACAAAGGAAGGAGCTCCGCTCATGAGACAGAGAGCCTTCTGCGTCTTCGGGAATGCTATGACATCACGGATTGATGACGCTCCGACCATAAGCATTATGATACGGTCGAGACCGAGCGCAATCCCTCCATGCGGCGGCGCGCCAAAACTGAGCGCGTCCAGAAGAAACCCAAATTTCAGCGCCGCCTGCTCATCGGGAATGCCCAAGCCCGCAAACATGCGCTGCTGCAAATCTTTCCGGTGAATCCTGACACTGCCGCCGCCGATTTCATAGCCGTTCAGGATAATGTCATATGCTTTCGCTCTGCATCCGCTCAGCAGTTCCTTATATTTCTGAACAAACTGATCATCTTTCACATCAGCTTCCGGAATCCGCATAAGCTGTTCAATATCAGCATCGCCCGGCGAGGTAAAAGGGTGATGCATCGCAACAAAGCGGCCATCCTCCGCATCCCACTCAAGCAACGGAAAATCATGGATCCACGCAAACCGGTAGCCGGTCTGGATCAGATTGAGCCGTTTTCCCAACTCAAGACGGAGCCGGCTCAAAACATCGTTGACGACCTGTTCGGTATCCGCCACGAAAAGAATCAGGTCTCCCTCTTCAGCTCCCACTTTCAGCGCCATCTGACGAAGCGTCTCCTCCGGGAAGAATTTCGCAATCGGAGACTCAAATCCGTCCTTCACCTTAATCCATGCAAGCCCCTTGGCGCCGTATGACTGTGCTTCAACCGTCAGCAGGTCAACTTCCTTGCGGGATATCCCGGCCATCCCCGGCGTGCACAGAGCCTTGATCCTCCCGCCGGCCGCGATAACATCCAGAAACACCTTGAAACTGCTCTGCCGCGCAAGTTCCGCCATATCCGCAAGCTCAAGCCCAAAGCGAAGATCCGGCTTGTCATTCCCATATCGATCCATCGCATCGGCATAGGAAAGCCGCATGAACGGAGCAGTCACATCAACAGAAAGAACCTCCCTGAAGATTCTCAGCAGCATTCCTTCAGTCATGCTCATAACATCTTCCGGCTGCGCGAATGACATCTCAATATCAATCTGGGTAAATTCCGGCTGCCGATCCGACCGGAGGTCTTCATCGCGGAAGCATTTCACAATCTGAAAATACCGCTCCAGCCCGGCCACCATCAAAATCTGTTTGAACAGCTGCGGCGACTGGGGCAATGCAAAAAACTGCCCGGGATTCATCCGGCTTGGCACAAGGTAGTCACGCGCGCCTTCCGGTGTCGATTTGGTCAGCATCGGGGTTTCAACCTCAAGGAAACCGAACTCGTCGAGATAGTCACGCACAACCTTTGCTGTTTTATGGCGAATGATGAGATTCTGCTGCATATCCGGCCGGCGCAGGTCAAGGAAGCGATACTTGAGACGCAGCTGATCCGATGCCTCAGCCGCTTCCTCCATAGGAAAAGGCAGAGGTGCGGACTCATTCAGAACCTCAAGAGTCTCTGCATAAAACTCGACGGTCCCTGTCGGCAAATTCGGATTTTCCGTACCGTCGGGACGCCTCCTCAGCTCGCCGGAGACCAATATCACATATTCGCTGCGCAGAGCGTGGGCCGACTCGTGCGTCGCGGCCGCGACTTCGGGGCTGAAGACCACCTGCACAAGTCCGCTGCGATCCCGCAGGTCAATAAAAATAAGCCCCCCGTGATCCCGGCGCCTGAAAACCCAGCCCGAGAGCACCAGCCGGGCGCCAATATCTGATTCACGCACTTCTCCGCAATAATTCGTTCGCTGCATCATTCCTCCGAAAATGTATCTTTATGGTTTGTTGTGAAAGATTCGCACTTCTTCCCTGGTCAATTCCCGGTACAATCCGGGCTTCAGGTCACCGACCCCGAAGCTGCCGATTGCAACGCGCTTCAGGCGGAGTACCGGATGGCCGACCTGCTCGAGCATGCGCCGCACCTGACGGTTTCTTCCTTCATGGATTGTAATCTGAATCCAGCAATTGCTCTCAGTCGTGCGTATTCTGCGCACCTTCGCCGGAGCAGTCATGCCATCTTCAAGACGGATGCCCTGACACAACTGGGCGATATGCTCATCAGCAATCCTGCCTTTCACCTTGGCGGCATACGTCTTCTGCATTTCGCGCGAGGGATGCAGCACGGCGTTTGCAAACTCTCCGTCATTCGTGACAAACAGCAGGCCCTCCGAATCGAAATCAAGACGTCCGACCGGGAACACTCTCATGCGAATTCCCGCGAAATAATCTTTCACCGTCGGTCGCCCTTCGGGATCCGCGACAGAGGTGACGACACCGCGGGGCTTGTAGAATAGATAGTAAACTTTCGGCTCCCTGCGGGTTATCAGCTTTCCGTCAACCTTAACATGATCGCTCAACGGGTCCGCTTTCATGCCCAAAGAAGCGGTCTGGCCGTTCACTGTTACCCTTCCGGCAAGAATCAGCTGCTCCGCTGCCCGCCGTGAGGCAATTCCTGCCTGTGCAATTATCTTTTGAATACGCTCTTCCATAGCCCTTCTTTCAGAAAAAAGCGCGTCGCGGCAGGGATACTACCCTGGTTCGCGACGCATCAATCATCAATAAGGAAACGACCTTATTCCAGTGTAATATCAATGTAGGCACGTTCACGAAGTCCGCGCCGCCAGTTTTTATATGCCTTGGCCAGACGATCTTCGACAACCTTCTGCCTGACCAGTGCTGAAAACTCCGCTTCATTCCTGAAGAGACGCATCTCATTGAGGCGCAAAATGTGTACGCCTGTTTCACTGCCAAACGGCTGGCTGATTTCTCCATCACGCATTCTGGCGATTACATTAAGAAAGTCTTTGGACAGATGGTCCTTTTTCACAAAACCGAGTTCGCCGCCGCTCCGGGCGGACGGGTCCTCGGAGTGCTTTCGGGCCGCAAGCGGGAACGGCATTCCCGAATTCAAATCCATATATACGGCCTTCAGCTTTTCGTCCATTTCCTGCTGCGTCCTTTTCGGCGAAAGATAGATCTGGCTGATGTTATATCCCTCGTTCCCCATCGAGATCTCAGGATGGGCGGCAAGAAAAGCCTTGGTATCAGCTTCAGTTACCACAATCTTCGAGCGAACTTCAGTATCAACAAGACGCCCGACGGCAATCTGCTCAGCCAGCTTCTTGCGATAGTCCTGAATCGTAAAGCCTTCTCTCTGGATATTTGCTTCAAACTCCTGCTGGCTCATTTTATATTTGTCGCGGATGGACTGCATGGTAGCGTTCACATCTTCCTCGCTCGCGCCAATCCCAAGCCGAGCAGCTTCCTGCAACTGCAGGCGCTGTTCAATAAGCGCTTCGAGATAGTTCGGTTCGTTCTTCCTGAAATGTTCGCGCCGCTCCTTGTCAGGCATGCGCTTCAGGCTGTCCGTCGCCTCAAACTCCATAGCCTTGTAGAGCTCGCTCCAGGTCACAACCTCCTTATTTACGATTGCCACAACTTTATCGAGAAGAATTGCCGCGTCTGCCGCAACCACACTCATAAAAAGCACCGCAAACGTCGCACTCACTACAAATCGCTTCATCCCTCACTCCTCCTTGCGCATAGTGTCGAACCGAACTAACAGATTCTTGGCAGCTGTTCGCCGGCAAGCATATCAATTATGCGTGTCCCTCCGGCATTCGTCCTCAGCAGAACCATGCCGCGTGACCGCTCATCGGCAGCAATGACCTCGCCAATCCTGACCGCGTGTGTTCCAAGAGGGTGCTGCTTCATAATGGAGAGAGCAGATTCAGCAGCATCAGATGCCAGAATAGCAATCAATATTCCTTCGTTTGCGACGTACAGCGGATCCAGTCCGAGCAGATCACATGCCCCCTGCACGCCGCCAAGAATTGGGAGTTTTGATTCCGCAAGCGAAATGCAGTGTCCTGACTCGACCGCGATTTCTTTCAGCGTCGTTGCAACGCCGCCACGGGTCGGATCGCGCATCATCCGCAACTCGCCCGCATGAACGGCAAGCAATTCGGCAACCAGTCCATTAAGCGCAGCAGTATCGCTCACAACCGGCGGCTCGAAGCTCAGCCCGTTGCGCTCCGACATGACGGCAATGCCGTGGTTCCCGACGTAGCCGCTTACGAGAACAGCATCACCGGGCAGCACCGAACGCGCTCCGAGCGATATCCCAGCGGCCACAGAGCCAACGCCCGCGGTGTTGATAAAGATACCGTCGCCCTTTCCCTTATCGACAACCTTGGTGTCGCCGGCAACAATGCGCACGCCGGCGCGCTCCGCGGCCTCTGCCATGGAAGCAAGAATCCTCTGCAGCGAATCTGCCGGGAAGCCCTCTTCGATAATCATGCCGACGGAAAGCCATAAGGGGTCCGCGCCGACCATCGCAAGATCATTGACCGTTCCGTTTACCGCAAGCTCGCCTATGTTGCCCCCCGGGAAAAAAATCGGCGAGACGACATAGGAATCGGTCGTGAACGCAATACGGCTTCCCGGGGCTCCACTATAAGACAGCACCGCGGCATCGCCCAGTTCTTCCATGTGAAAGGCTGGGGCTATTATATCACTGATGAGGCGGTGCATCAGCTTGCCGCCGCTGCCGTGCCCGAGAAGTATTTTTTCCATGTCAGGGCTCCTGATAAGGAGAAATAAGTAATGGAGATGACCGCAGGCCAATATGCAGAGGACCAACAGCTTCCACGGCATAAAGAGCGCCTGCTTTATCGGGAGAGTCTTCGAGAAATGCAGGAATGACCGTCTCCCCTATCATCCGGAACTCTTTTTCATTCTGCAGTTTGCGGTAAACACGATATGCTTTCACCCAATGCTCTGACCGCTCGCTCCAAATAAGCTGCACTCCCTGCTTTGTTGCGATTCCCCTGAGATCGGCAACCCGCCCCGGGACATACATCCCGGGGGCAACCGCATACTCGGCGGACGGGAACCCTTCATCGAGCAGATCCGTCGCATACAGTGACCGGACACAATAGTACACTGTCGAGGTCTGGTTCACGGAGTCCCGAAAGACAGGAACATCCAGCGGCGATGCAGAGGCAGGCACTTCACCGCATGTTCCGCGCACGGTACTTTTGTAAACGTTGTAGCGAACGCCGGGACCAGTCGTTTGCCAGCGAATCTCCACGCCTTCGTCGGTAGTCCTCGCTTTCAGTCCTGTCGGCGGCGGGGGAAGCGGTTTCGGTTCAACGCGAACCGGAACCGTTGCCTCGCTCAGCCTGTCTTTCCTGCTTACCGCAAAGACACGATACTGGGAAACCGCGCCGGGAACAAACGAGGTATCCGCGTAGTTTGTTGTGTCTGCCGCAAGCACCGCAAGCCTGCGATACTGCTGACCGGAATCGGCACGTTCAACAATAAATCCCGTAATAAAGTACTTCTCTCCACCGGGATATGACCACGAAAGCGTTATCGCATTCTCCCGGTGTACTGCACGCAGGTTACTCACATCATCCGGTTTTTCATACGCCGCCATGCTTAGCTGCCCCTTTGCCCCGCAAGCCGCAAGCAGGAAAAAACCCGCAGCAACAAAAAGCATCAATCCTGAACGGCGGGCAGACGATCCCATCAGCGTTTCTTCCTGAAACGCTCTATCTGCTGTTTTACCGCAGCGGGAGCTGTGCCGCCGAAAGAACTGCGGGCATGCACTGACTCCCGCGCAGACAGGACTGCGTAAATATCCTTGCCAATCTCAGGGACAAAGCGCCTGAATTCATCCAGAGTCACCTCGGCAAGCTGCCGATTGCCGTCGATGCAGAACCGCACTATCCTGCCGGTCGCTTCGTGCGCAGTGCGGAACGGAATTCCCTTGCGCACCAGATATTCCGCGATATCGGTTGCGGTCGAGAACGAAGCGTCTGCCGTCAAAAGCAGCCGCTCCCTGTTCCATGCGATACGCGGTACCATTTCGGCAAGAATTGTCAGCGTGCGCGTCAGCACATCGACCGTCTGAAAAACCGGCTCCTTGTCGTGCTGCATGTCCCTGTTATAGGCGAGCGGCAACCCCTTCATCAGCGTAAGGAGGTTCATGAGATCGCCGTAAATCTTGCCAGCGCTTCCGCGCATAAGCTCCGCAACGTCCGGATTTTTCTTCTGCGGCATGATGCTGGATCCGGTAGTGAAGGCGTCCGGCAGCTCGGCAAACGCGAACTCCTCGGACGACCAGAGAATGAGGTCTTCAGAAAGGCGGGAAACGTGCATGATACAGATGGCCGCACACGAAACAAACTCGATAGCAAAGTCCCTGTCCGAAACAGCGTCCATGCTGTTTTCCGAAACAGCGTCAAAACCGAGCAGTTTTGCTACATATTCACGATCGATTGGCAACGAGGTTCCCGCAAGTGCGCATGACCCGAGCGGCAGGACATTGATGCGCTTCAGCGCATCCTGAAAACGCTGACGATCGCGGTAAAACATATGCGCGTATGCCATTAGGTGATGAGCGAGCAGAACCGGCTGAGCCCGCTGCAAATGTGTAAATCCCGGCATAATGACATCCATGTTTTTTTCCGCGGTATCGGACAGCACCGTCGTCAGCACGGTCAGCGAATTGAGAATGGCAAGCGTTTCTTCCCGGAGATAGAGCCGCAGGTCAAGAGCAACCTGATCATTGCGGGATCGCGCGGTATGGAGCTTGCCGCCGACTTCGCCAACTTTCGCTATCAGCGACGCCTCGATATTCATATGGATATCCTCGAGCTCCTGGCGGAAACGGAAATCCCCGCGCTCGATTTCCAGAGCGATTTCCTGAAGTCCCGAGATGATTTTCTCAGCGTCTTTTTTCGGAATAATGCCCTGTTTTGCGAGCATCTTCGCATGCGCAACGCTGCCGGAGATATCATGACGCCAAAGCCTGCGGTCAAAGGAGATCGATTCAGTAAACGCCTCGACCGCTTTGGAGGTCTGTTCGGTGAACCGCCCTGCCCAGGGTTTTTTTACTGACTTACTTATTCTGTTCCTCTTCTTTCTGGGCCTGACGCTCCGCTACCAGTTTCGACACAATATGCCCAGGAGTCTCTTCATAGTGAGAGAACTCCATCGAATAGAGTCCGCGGCCTGAGGTAATGCTCTGCAGCTGATTCGCATAGGTGAGCATCTCCGACATTGGGACTTGGGCAACGATCTTCTGGTTGCCGCCTGCCTGCGGTTCGACGCCCGAAACCTTGCCGCGGCGGGAGTTGAGATCTCCGATGACTGCGCCGAGCACGTCATCGGGAATAACGACTTCGGCCTTCATAACCGGCTCAAGAATGGTCGGTTTTGCCTCCATAAACGCCTTTTTGAGAGCCATCGAGCCGGCGATCTTGAACGCCATTTCCGATGAGTCGACTGAATGATAGGAACCGTCATACAGGGTAACCTTCATGTCCACAACAGGGAAGCCGGCGAGAATACCTTCTTTCATTGTTTCATGCACGCCCTTTTCGACCGCGGGGCGATACTGCTGCGGGATGACGCCGCCGACAATCTTGTCGAAAAATTCATATCCGCCGCCACGCGGAAGCGGAGCAATCTCAATCCAGCAGTCACCGAACTGTCCCCGGCCGCCGGACTGTTTCTTATATCTTCCCTGTGTCTTGACCGCCGTTTTGATCGTCTCGCGATAGGGAATCTTCGGCGTCTTCATCACGACCTCAACGCCGAACTTCCGTTTCAGCCGCTCCAATGCAACCTCAAGGTGTACCTGTCCCATGCCTGAGAAGATCATTTCCTTTGACTCTTCGTCGCGGACAAAGCGGAGCGTAGGGTCTTCCTCAAGTATGCGGTGCAGGCCGGTGCTGACCTTGTCTTCATCTCCCTTGGTCTTCGGCGCAATAGCATAGGAGATTATCGGTTCGGCGAACTTGACGCGGTCCAGAACCATCGGGTGGTGCTCCTCGCATAGAGTATCGCCGACGTTCGTATCTTTCAGTTTCACTACTGCCGCAATCTCTCCCGGACCGACCGACGCAACGGAAATGTGCTTCTTCCCCTGCAGATAAAAGACCTGCCCGACGCGCTCCTTGGAGCCGTTATTGGCATTCTGCACGGTAGAGTCGGCCTTGAGAACACCTGAATACACGCGGAAGATGGACATTTTGCCGGCAAACGGATCAGCAATCGTTTTGAAGACGAACGCCGTCAGCGGATCGGTCTGCACCGGCTTGCGGGTAACTTCCTTGCGGTCCTTCGGATTCTCGCCGCGAATCGGCGAAATGCGGCTCATCTCTTCCGGATTCGGCAGACAGAGGAGAATAACGTCGAGCAACTGCGAAACTCCGATATTCAGCGAGACAGCGCCACATGCAACAGGGATAAACCTGCGCGTAAGGGAAGCTTCTTTCAGCCCCTTGATAATCTCATCATGCGTCAGGTCGGCTCCTTCAAGATACTTCTCAAGCAACGCGTCGTCAGCTTCGGCAATCTTCTCAACCAGCTTCCTGCGATACTCTTCAGCGCTCTCCTTCAGCTCAGCGGGAACTTCGGCTTCAGCAGCCTTGCCGCCCTGCGTGACATATGCTTTCATGGTGATTATGTCAATGACGCCCTTGAACGATTCCCCCTCTCCTATCGGAATATTGAGCGGAACCGCTTCCTGGTCGAACGTTTTTTGCAGTTCGCTGAGAGCATTCGCAAAATCGGCCGACTCCTTGTCAAGCTTGTTCACAAAAACAACGCGCGGCACCTCGAATTCACACGCAAACTTCCAGATCTTTTCGGTTTCCGCCTTGACGCCTGAGAGAGCGCTGACGATAACAACCGCTCCGTCCGCAACGCGGAGGCAGCCGCGGGTATCTTCAATAAAATTGATAAAGCCGGGAGTGTCGATAAGGTTGATGCGTGTCCCTTGATATGCGCAATGGGCAACAGCCGAGATCACGCTGATCTTGCGGTCAATTTCTTCGGGCTCATAATCGGTCGTCGTGGTTCCGGCATCGATCGTACCGATGCGGTCGATTGCTCCCGCATTGAACAAAAGAGCTTCCGTGAGTGAGGTCTTTCCTGCGCCGCTATGTGCAATAATCGCTACGTTTCTGATGTGGCTGACATCGAATTTTGTCATTCCTCTCCTCCTCAGTGGTATCGCAACGGGCCGACGCTGCCGAGCCCGCTTCTCTTCATCAGATGGGCAGATTCTGCCGTGACTCCAGCACCTCTACCACAACCGGGATGGTTTCCCGCTTCTTTGCGAAACGCTTCATGATAATACGTACAATAAAAAATGACAGGACAAACAGTGCTATTCCCGCGATGCCTGACAAAGAATCCGGATCAGCGCCCGGAAAAAAACGGCTGAGATAGTCTTTTCCGAGAATCGCGCCAACCACAAGCGCAACGGCAGGGATACCATAAAAAATCATGGAACCTTTCAGGTAAGTATACGCGGTGAATGCTATTTTCACCCGGTCGCCGATATGAGCGTCAGCCTGATTGATAGCCTCCAGCTCGGCCCCGCTCTCGCCAGCCTTGCAGGAGCCTCCCGCGTTGCATCTGTCACAGGAGCTCTGTTTTTGCACGGAGATAATCGCCTTGTCGCCGCGAATCTCCTTGACGATGCCGGTCTCTTCCATGAGCTGCTATTTTTGGCCTTTCAGGAGCTTGTATTCAATGCTGTCCACAATCGCCTGCCATGAAGCCTCGATGATATTCTCCGATACGCCGACCGTGCCCCAGCTGCGGTCGTCATCTCCTGACTCGACCAGCACGCGGACTTTCGCAGAGGTGCCCTTGCCTGCCGCAAGAACACGCACCTTATAATCCTGCAGGCGCATTTTTCTCAGGTCCGGATAGAACTTTTCGAGTGCCTTGCGGAGCGCATTGTCAAGCGCGTTGACCGGGCCGGCGCCAGTCGCCGCCGTATGCTCTACATTCTTACCCACCCGCACCATGATGGTCGCTTCACTGAGAGGATCTTCCTTCTCATTCCGCTTCTCGACGATGACGCGGAACCCGATGAGATCAAAGAACCGGCGATGCAGACCCATCTCCTTGCGGAGCAGCAGTTCAAACGACGCCTCCGCGCCTTCAAACTGGAATCCCTGATGCTCGAGTTCCTTCAAGTCTTCAATAATGCGCGTAAGTTCGGGCGAACTGGCTTCGAGCTGCAGATTGAATTCCTCGGCCTTCCTGAGCACGTTGCTCCTGCCGGCAAGATCGGAAATCAGCACCCGCTGGGAGTTGCCGACAAGTTCAGGACGAATATGCTCGTATGTCTCGGGCCGCCGCTGGACTGCGCTGACATGAATGCCGCCCTTGTGCGCAAAGGCGCTATCTCCCGTAAACGCCTGGCGCTTGAAGTGGCTGATGTTTGCGATTTCGTTGACGTACCGCGAAAGCTCTCGCAGCGTGCGGATCTGAGCATCGGAAACGCAGGAGTACCCAAGCTTCAGCTGCAGGTTTGGGATAATCGAACAAAGGTTCGCGTTGCCGCAGCGCTCACCGAAGCCGTTGATGGTGCCCTGCACCTGCGATGCCCCGGCCTCAACCGCGATCATCGAATTTGCGACCGCGCACTCGGAATCGTTATGCGCATGGATGCCGAACGGAGCCGAAATCCTTTTCTTCACCTGTCCGATAATGGCCACAACCTCCGACGGCATGGTGCCGCCGTTCGTATCGCAGAGTACCAGACAATCGGCACCTGCCTGCTGAGCGGCAATCAGGCATTTTACGGCGAATTCCGGGTTGTCCTTGTAGCCGTTGAAAAAGTGCTCCGCGTCGAAAAAGACCTTTTCAGCATGCTTTTTCAGAAAGGCGATAGAATTGGCAATAATCTCGAGATTGGCATCAAGCGAGATTTTAAGGGCTTCCCTCACATGGAAGTCCCAGGTCTTGCCGAAGATGGTCAGGACGGGAGACTTGGATTCGATCAGCGCCTTCAGGTTCGGGTCATCTTCCGCTGTATGCTTCGGATTATGCGTACTGCCGAAGGCGGTCATTTTCGCATGGGCCAGCTTCAGCTTGCGGGCTTTTTTGAAAAACTCCGCATCTTTCGGATTGGACCCCGGCCAGCCGCCTTCAATATAATGCACTCCAAACTCGTCAAGCCGCTCTGCTATGCGGAGCTTGTCCTCAACCGAAAAGGATATATCCTCAGCCTGGCTGCCATCGCGAAGCGTTGTATCGTAGATTTCGACGGTTCTCAGTTTTTTCATGGCTTAGCCTCTGCGGAGAGGCCAAAGGTTTCGTGCAGGGCACGAACCGCAAGCTCCATATATTTGAGTTCAATAAGGCAGGAAACCTTGATTTCCGACGTACTGATCGTCATAATGTTCACGCCGTGCTGCGCAAGCGTCTCGAACATGGTTGCGGCAACTCCCGAGTGGGTTCTCATGCCGACGCCGACGACCGAAATCTTGGCAACGTCGTCCCGCATGTCGACACCTTTTGCGCCGAGTCCGCGCATCAAATCCTCGGTCAGCGCGAGCGTCTTCTTTGCCTCCGCCTTCGCCACCGTGAACGACATGTCGGTAGATTTTCCGTCCGTGCTGGTGTTCTGGACAATCATGTCGACAATGATGTTTGCGTTCGCTATGGTTTTAAAAATCTGGGCGGCAATGCCGGGCTTGTCAGGGACGCCCTGAATCGTAACCTTCGCCTGATTTTTGTCATAAGCAACACCGCAAACAGCAACCTGTTCCATATCTGCATCCTCCTTGGTAACGAGCGTCCCGGGATTATCGTTAAAGCTTGAGCGTACAACAATCGGCACATTATATTTCATGCCGAACTCGACCGAGCGGGTCTGAAGCACCTTGGCACCGAGACTCGCAAGCTCCATCATCTCCTCATAGGAAATCTTGTCGAGCTTCCGGGCCTCCGGCACAATATTCGGGTCGGTGGTGTAAACGCCATCAACATCAGTATAGATTTCGCAGGCATCCGCCTCAAGCGCCGCGGCAATCGCGACAGCCGAAAGATCGGAACCGCCCCGGCCAAGCGTTGTAATGTCGCCATCCTCGGTAATCCCCTGAAAGCCCGCGATGATAACGACGCATCCCTGATCGAGCGCGGCCTTGACCCTGCCCGCATGGATTTTTTCTATCTTTGCCTTTGTATGCACCGAGTCGGAGACGATTCCCGCCTGCCATCCGGTAAAAGCCCTGGCCTTCACGCCAAGCTCTTGCACAGCCATGGCGGTGAGTGCGGTGGTTATGCGCTCCCCTGAAGAGAGCAGCAGATCCATCTCCCGCTCCGGCGGGTTGGCTGCAACCTGATGGGCCAGACCAATCAGCTTGTCGGTTTCTCCCGACATCGCCGAGACGACCACAACAACCTGGTTGCCGTTTTTTGCTGTTTTCGCAACACGTTGCGCAACATTCTTGATCCGATCGACGTTGCCGACCGATGTTCCGCCATATTTCTGGACAATGAGCACAGGAAAAGCCCCTTTTCTCACAAGTTACGTATGCGTAATATAACACGTTAAATCTATTGCCGACAATAAAAGAAAAGGAGGGGATACGCCCTCTACGGAAGTATCGCAATCATGTTCAGGCAGGATCGATTTTCTTGGTCCGAAGCTTGATTCCAATGTACCGAGCGCCGAGCCAGATGAGGACTGCCCCGAAAATGGAACGAAGCATCGTTTCGGGCAGCAAATTTGCCGCGGCCCCTCCAAAATAACTGCCGCCGATCGCCCCGACTGCCAGGCCAAGGGCTATGTCCATCTTCACATTGCCAAGTTTGTAATGGGTATAAGCTCCGGCGACGCCAACCGGAACCATCGCCAGCAATGAGGTCCCCTGCGCAAGTTGCTGCGACAGCCCCGCAAGTAAAACCATGGGCGGTATCATCACCGTGCCGCCGCCGACCCCCATCATACCGGAGATAAATCCGGTAAAAGCTCCCGTGAAGAGGAAAATCACTATCATGGACCACTCCCCAAGCGCCCCATCAGGCCGGGGCAGATACCCTTTGACCAGCATCAGGACAGAAACAGAAATCAGGAAAAATCCGAACGCTTTCTTGAGTTTCTTTTCCGGGAGCGAGTGAGCAAACAGGGCGCCGATACGCGCCGTGATGGTCGCCGTCAGCGCGAGCATCACCGCTATTTTCCAATCCGTCATCCCATACAGCGTATATGTTGCAGCGCCAACAGCCCCGACGATGACCACTGCTACCAGACTTGTCCCATGCGCCTGGTGCTGGGTAAATTTGAGCATCGAAATCATCAGCGGAATCATCACGACCCCGCCTCCCAGCCCGACAAGACTGCCAAAAAAACCACCGAGAAGCCCAATTATCAAACCGTTCATGCCTTCTGTGCTTCTCCCGTTTTCTCATCGACGCACCGCTTCAAACATCAGACGTCTGCCCCAAAAGTTGATTGTAGCCGAGCCCGTCAGAAAAGAGAAAGATTGAAAAGGCTCCGAATTGCGCTACATCGTGCGCCCGGCTGCTTCCGCAAACAACCTGAGTTTTGCCATCATCTCCGCAAACACCTCCGGCGTCTGCGACTGCGCGCCATCGGATGTCGCATGTTCCGGAGAAGGATGCACTTCGATTATCAGACCGTCCGCGCCGGAGGCCACCGCTGCATATGCCATAGGGGCGACGTATTTCACGTGGCCAGTTCCATGGGAGGGATCCACAACCACAGGCAGGTGCGATTCGCCTGTGATGACCGGAACAGCGGAAAGGTCAAGCGTGTTCCGGGTGGCGGTTTCAAAGGTACGTATGCCGCGTTCGCAGAGAATAACGCGCTGGTTGCCTTCGCTCATGATATACTCGGCGCTCATCAGCAGTTCTTTTATAGTCATCGACATGCCGCGCTTCAGCAACACCGGCTTTTTCATTTTGCCGAGCTTTTTGAGCAGCTCGAAATTCTGGGCATTGCGCGTGCCAATCTGCAGAACGTCCGCATATTCAGCAACGAGGTCGGCAGTTTCAGGATTCACCACCTCGGTAATAATCGGCAGGCCGGTCATCTTGCCCGCCTTGGCAAGAAGCTTCAGCCCCTTTTCCTTCATCCCCTGAAACGAATACGGCGACGTCCTCGGCTTGTAGGCACCGCCCCGCAGCATGTGGGCCCCGGCCTTCCGCACCGCCTCGGCGGCCTCTACAATCTGCTTCTCGCTCTCCACGGCGCACGGGCCGGCAATGACACAAATCTGCCTGCCGCCTATCGAGACCTCATCACTGATTTTGATAATGCTCTTTTCTTTCTTGACCTCCCGAGAAGCAAGCTTGTACGGCTTAAGAATCGGCACAACACTCTCAACGCCGCTCATCGATTCAATCTGCTGAAGAATGAGCTTCTTGCGCTCATCTCCCACCGCTCCGATAACGTCACGGGTTGTTCCGTGAATGACATGCGGCTTGTACCCGAGAGCCTTGATGCGCTCCAGCACCGCTTCCTTCTCATTCTTGCTTGCTCCCGACTTCATGACGACGATCATTGCACAGCTCCTTTCTTTGCTCCCCAATAAAAAATAGAGAGACCGGGTGGCTTGCCCCGGCCTCTCTGGGAATACTCCAAAAAAAGAAGAAGCCGGGGGCCTTTGTCTGCCCCCGGCTTCGGTTAATGTATTTTGGTTTTTCTAATTAACCCGGCCCACGGCAGACGGCCTAAAATAAAAGCCGTACCAATACCCGAAGCTAAAATAGAAAAACACGTTCTGAAACATGCGCCTATTGTTTCCCCTTCCCCGCAAAAAAGTCAAGCATATCCGTTCACCTGTGCGTCATACCGGATTCAATGTTCCGCATGGCATTCCGCAGAGCCTCCTGAGCAAAGGCGTCTTTTTCGGACAGCAGAGCCTTCTGCAGCGCCGGAAGCGTTTCCAGAGC
Organism: uncultured Nitrospiraceae bacterium; assembly: GCA_964392915.1. Taxonomy (GTDB): domain Bacteria; phylum Nitrospirota; class Thermodesulfovibrionia; order Thermodesulfovibrionales; family Dissulfurispiraceae; genus JAAYUK01. The sequence continues at coordinate 24,740 of CAYMRS010000012.1, read as the reverse complement.
TCCAATTTTTCCGAGCGACCGGATGGCTGCATGCCGCACCGCAAAACCCGCATCATTCAGGAGCGACAAAAGCAAGGGCACTGCCTTGTCGTCACGAAGCTCACCAAGTGAGATGACAATTCCTTCCCGCACCTGAGGCTCGTCTTCATCGGGGAACGCAGACAGAAGTGCTGCAAGCGCCTGCGCGTTGCCCGGAAAATTGCCAAGCCCCCGAGCCGCGTGCCACTTCAACGCCGGACATTTTTCCACCTCAAGAACATCGACAAACGATTTCACCGCGCGGGGAAGTTTTATTTCACCAAGCAGTTTCATGATCTCGATTTTAAGGTTCCAGTCCATGAACGTGTAATCCATGAAGCCGGCAAGCGCATATGCCGCTTCCGGGCTTTTCATTCTGATCAGTTCTCGTACCGCTTCAGTGCGCGCATCCTCATCATCATGCTTAAGCTGAGCCACCAAGTTCTCAAGACTGCCGGCAGAAGCAGAAACGCTCGACAGGGACACGAACAGCAACGAAAGCATTCCCACGAGAAACAGCAGCCACATATCCTTCATAAACAAAAAGCTCCTTAATCATCAAATTCCTGTATATTCCATCTTATTTTAGCAGGTTGCTGAAAAACTCTGGTTTTTACGAGCAGCCATCTCAACTAAACGGACCAACGATGGAATTTCGAGCAGAGTATGCTGGACTACCTTTCGATTCTGCCTCCCTGAGCTGCCTATCAGGGAACGTGAGGCTATAGATGGGGTCGTTGTTCTCATGGGGTTGCCTCCTGCAGCGGTTCAGTTGATTTAAGGATACATTCCAAGATGCTGAATCCCGGTCGTCTCTTCAAACCCGAGCATGATGTTCATGTTCTGAATTGCCTGCCCTGACGCACCCTTTACAAGATTATCAATTGCAGAAACAACAATAAGCGTATTCGTCCGGGTATTCACCTTCACGCCGATCATGCAGTGGTTGCTGCCCCGAACATACTTCGTATTCGGCAGAATACCGTTTTCGAGCACATGCACAAATGGCTCGCTTGCATAGGCCTTCTGATAGATTTTATGGACAGTTGCCGTATCAAGCTGCATGGTAAGACGTCCATAAGCAGTTGTCAGAATACCCCGATCCACCGGGACAAGATGTGGCGTAAAATTCAGCGCAATCTCTTTGCCCGCGAGCTTTGAGACCTCCTGCTCGATCTCGGGAGTATGCCGGTGCGCAGCTATCCCGTAAGCCTTGAATCCTTCATTCACTTCACAAAACGCAATCGCGAGGTCAGCCTTGCGTCCTGCTCCAGTGGCGCCGGATTTGGAGTCTACAACAATATTTTCCGGATCGATCAACCCCTTTTTCAGTGCCGGTGCAAGACCAAGAATTGCACTCGTCGGGTAACACCCGGGATTGGCAATGAGTCTGGCCTTTTTGATCTGTTTCCGATAGAGCTCCGGAAGGCCATAGACTGCTCGTCTGAGCGTTTCGGGATAGTGGTGTGGCGTTTTGTACCACACCTCATAAATATCGGGGGACTGCAGACGGTAATCGGCAGAGAGGTCGATAACCTTCTTGCCCGCACGGTAAAAGGCATCAACCGCTTCTTGCGAGGCGGCATGCGGAAGCGCAAGAAAGAAGACATCCGCTTTCTGCACAAGCTCCTTGCGGTCAAGATGTTCATAGACAAGGTGCTCATACCCGACCAAGTGCGGAAAAAGATCGGTTACCCTCTTGCCGGCCGATTTTTCGGATGTGACTGCCGTAATCTCTACTTCAGAATGCTGCCGGAGCATCCGGAGCAGTTCAGCCCCGGTATAGCCGCTGCCCCCACAGATAGCAACTTTGACCATACTACGCCCCCATCATTTTATTTTTTGATAACAAAAAAGGCCCGTTCGGAGAACGGGCCTTTGGAAAGACATCGGGTTGCAGCGAAAAAAACTAACGCTTCGAGAACTGGAACCGCGCTCTTGCGCCCTTCTGCCCGAACTTCTTTCTCTCGACCTCTCTCGGGTCTCTGGTCATGAGCCCTTCCTTCTTCAGTTTAGGCTTCAACTCCGCGTCGAGTTCCACCAGCGCTCGGGAAATACCGTGCCGGAGTGCGCCGGCCTGGCCGCTCAGACCGCCGCCGAGTACTTTTGCCTTAATGTCATACTTGCCGATAACGCCTGTTATCGTAAGCGGCTGTCGGATAATCATCCGCAGGGTTTCGCGAGGGAAATAGTTGTCGATATCCCGGTTATTGACCGTGATCCGACCGGTTCCGGGGGTGATTGTCACCGAAGCGATGGAACGCTTTCTTCTGCCAGTTGCGCCGTACTCAATGGAAGCCATCGTATTGTAACTCCTTATTTCGAAATGTCGATAAGTTCAGGTTTCTGGGCAGCATGATCATGCTTGTCTCCGCTGTAAACTTTCAGCTTCTTGATGATCTGTCTGCCGAGACGATTCTTCGGGATCATACCCCAGACCGCCGCCTGGATAACATCCTCCGGGCTTGTGGCCATACGATCCTTCAGCGTTTGCTCTTTGAGGTGGCCTACATATCCGGAGTGGCTGTAATACTTCTTGTCTTCCAGCTTATTGCCGGTCACCTTCACTTTGCTGGCATTGATGACAACAACAAAATCACCGGTATCGACATGCGGAGTAAAGGTCGGCTTGTTTTTCCCCCGCAGATACATGGCAATGCGCGTCGCCATGCGGCCGAGCACCTGATCTTTTGCGTCAACGACGAACCATTTCCGGGTAACATCGGTCTTCTTCATGAACTTCGTGGTCTTCATAATTGTCACACCTTCCTTAAAACTCATGCGTAAGTACGAGCAAAAAACTTAGAGCTAATAAATTACTTCAAATACGGTTTATTTGTCAACATTCTCAATCGCCTGATATAATAGCCCCAATGAAAACTGCGCTCACCATAGCAGGTTCCGACCCCACCGGGGGGGCAGGTCTGCAGGCGGACCTGAAGGTTTTTCACGCCTGCGGCGTCTACGGGCTCTCGGTCGTCGCGGCGCTGACCGCCCAGAATACGGCAACCGTAAACAGTTCGGCTTCCGTTCCGGCAGACTTCGTCAAAAAACAGCTCGACACCCTTATAAGCGATATCCGCCCCGACGCCCTGAAAACCGGCATGCTTTTCTCCATCGGCGCGGTTCTCGCCGTTGCCGAGGCAGTGCAGGGATACGAACTTGACAATCTCGTTATCGACCCGGTTACCATATCATCGACCGGAGCGCAGCTTATCGAGAAGGGCGGGCTGGACATGCTCAAAATAAAGCTCTTCCCACTCGCCCGCGTAATTACACCGAACATATATGAAGCAACTGCCCTGTCAGGGATCCGGATAGATTCGCCTGCTGATATGGAAAAAGCAGCCAGAGCACTCAAATCCTTCGGCCCCGAGACAGTTATTATAACCGGCGGACACCTTGAGCACGAAACCCTTGACCTTTTCTATGACGGCACCCTGTTTCATAAAATCATCGGGAAAAAGATTCTGGGCGAATACCATGGCACCGGCTGCACTTTTTCGGCTGCCCTGACCGCATGCCTTGCTCAGGGCACTACCGTTCTCCATGCAGCTGAAAAAGCGCAGGCCTTTGTTCGCGAAGCCATCCGTCGTGCGCATGCTCTTGGCAGGGGCATGAAACTCCTTCATGTATAATGATCGTATGCCTTTGTTAAAGCTGATACCTTTGCATGTGCCGTCCTTTGCTTTCGTCTTATTTTCGGCCTCTGTCAGCCTCAGGCTGATGTGGCATCCGGGTTCTTCCCGTGTCTAAACTCAAAACTGTTTATCAGTGCCAGGCATGCGGATTTGCGAGTCCGAAATGGCTCGGCAAATGTCCGGACTGCGGGGCATGGAACAGTTTTACCGAAGAGCGGGAATCACCGAAGGCGCTCAAGTCGAAACCCTCGTTTGCGGGGAGATCTGCTCCTCAGCAGCTGTCCGCAATTACCGGAGCAACCGAACAGCGCTCGGCTATCGGAATTTCCGAACTCGATCGCGTATTAGGCGGGGGCTTGGTAAACGGAGCCATTGTGCTGATTGGCGGCGACCCCGGCATCGGCAAGTCGACTCTCATTTTGCAGGCGGTCGGCAAGATAGCCGAACAGTTTGGCACCGTGCTGTATGTTTCGGGCGAGGAATCTCCGGAACAGATAAAGCTCAGGGCCGAGCGGCTGAATATTAATTCGGATCATGTTATTCTGTTGCCCGAAACCGTCATTGAAACTGTTATCGCCTTCTCCTCAGAAATGAAGCCTTCGGTACTCGTTATCGACTCAATACAGACGGTCTATACCGAAGACCTGTCCTCAGCTCCCGGCTCGGTCGGTCAAATACGTGAATCAGCGGCCAAGTTGATGTACTATGCTAAAAAGGCACAGGTACCGGTCTTTCTTATCGGTCACGTCACCAAAGAAGGAGCTATCGCAGGACCGAGGGTTCTGGAGCATATCGTCGATACCGTATTGTACTTTGAAGGGGATCGCGGGCATCCGTATCGCATTCTGCGCACCGTGAAAAACCGCTTCGGATCGACGAACGAAATCGGCGTATTCGAGATGTCCGACAGCGGTCTTTCCGAGGTGCTCAATCCTTCGGAGCTTTTCCTTGCTGAGCGTCCTGAAAACGTTTCCGGGTCGGCTGTCATTGCAAGCATTGAAGGCACGCGCCCTTTACTGGTCGAAATACAGGCGCTTGTCTCGCCGACTTCTTTCGGCATGCCTCGCAGAACCAGCATGGGAGTCGACTTTAACCGGGTAAACCTGCTGGTTGCGGTGCTGGAAAAGAAAGCCGGCATCAACCTTGGCGGAATGGATGTGTTTATCAACGTCGTCGGAGGATTCAAGATTATTGAACCAGCCCTTGACCTTGGCATTATCGCTGCCATGGTGTCATCGTTCCGGGAAGTCCCGATACATCCGAAGACCATTGTGTTCGGCGAAGTCGGCCTTTCAGGCGAAGTTCGGGCGGTTGCTCAGGCTGAAACGCGCATTAAAGAAGCAGAAAAAATCGGCTTTACCGCAGCAATCATCCCCAAAGGCAATGCCGACCGGCTCAAAGACAGGTGCGGATTAACGATACAAGGAGTGAGAGATGTTGAAGAGGCCTTGGAATATATCAGACGTTAGCAGGCCGACACCTGAGTGCGGCAGGGCGAAGGAGGAAAAACAGATGACTCTTTTCGGCTCGTCTGCCTTGTTCTGCCTTTTGTCTTCAGTCGTCTGCGTGCTCGTTCTTTCCTGCACACCCAAGAAAGAAATCGTCATCCCGACCCACGAAGGCGTTAAGCTTGAGCAGGCAATGAACGACCTGCGTCAGGTAAAAATTCTTGATGCAACGCTGTCTGTTGACTACGAAAAGAGCGACACCATCATGAGCGGCGACGCAGCCCTTACGCTTTCCTCTGACGAACTCTCTATGCGGATTTACTATCTCGGCTTTCTTGCGGGAGAGGTAAAGGAAGAAAAAGGGGAAATCAGAAGCAGGCCGAAGCTCGACAAAAGCCGCTCCACAATGCTGGTAACCGGCCTGCGGAACGGTTTCTTCTGGTGGGACATCAGGGACTACACCATTACCGAAGACCCGGAACAGTATGTGCTGAAAAACAGCGACCGGGAAATACTTGTCAGCAAAAAGCTGCTGTTACCCACACAGCAAGTTCTGCGACTTCCCAACAGCGACGAATTGATCATAACGTATGACACTCCCGAACAGATTGAAGAAACAGACCGAAAGCCCGGCACTCCGGCATGGATGCACTACTATCAGTCTCAAATGAAGATCGAACTGAAGCGCTCCCTGGTAAAAGTGAAAGTTAAATCGTATATCATTCAATAACCATGTTCAAGCCGAAAAAATCACTCGGACAGAACTTTCTGTTCGACCCCATGCTGTTGATTCGCATCATAGATGCTGCCCAGGTCAGCGCCGAGGATACCGTTGTCGAAATCGGCCCCGGCCCCGGACGGATGACGGAGCTACTGGCGCAAAGGGCCAGGAAAGTCATTGCAATTGAGCTTGACGCCGACCTCCATGCACGCCTCAAGGCCGAGCTTGCCGGGTACTTTAACCTGGAACTGGTCAACATGGACGTTCTTGAATATCCGTTTGAGCAGCTTGAACCTTTCAAAGTCGTGGCAAACATACCTTACTACATAACAACGCCAATTATTTTCCGGCTCCTGGAAGCCAGGACAAAACTCCAGTCCATGACGCTCACAATTCAGAGAGAAGTCGCAGAGCGCATCGTCGCCCCGCCCGGCGGCAAAGATTACGGGGTGCTTTCACTTTCTGTCCAGTACCACACTAAGCCGACGCTGCAGTTTATCATTCCGAAGGAAGCATTCCGCCCTGTGCCCAAGGTGGATTCTGCTGTTGTTCGGATGGAAATGCGCGAAAAGCCGCCCGTAAACGTGAACGATGAAAAGATTCTCTTCAAAATAATCAGGTCGTCTTTTTCCCAGCGACGGAAAACACTCTCCAATTCCCTGAAGCCGCTTATCCCGGAGTGCAAGGATCTGCTCATGAAAGCAAATATAGACCCAACTCGCCGCGCTGAAACCCTGAGCATTGAAGACTTTGCACGACTCGCAAATCTGATTTCCTGAACTCGGGACCTGAAGCCTAGTGCAACGAGATCTCAATCTTCGCCAGAATCATGCAGCAACCTCTTCGCCTTCCTTTTTCCTGTTGATTTCAGCTGTTGAGCCCGTTGCTGCCCCGTAATGGAGAACGTCAGGGGGAACCCATCACCCACTGCAATCCTACCAACAGTTTCCCAGGTTTGCTTCACATTCCATGAAAGAACAACTCTAATAAAGCCGGTCCACGTCCGGAGAACATCCTATTTCGCGACGCCCTTTGGTTCCTTGCCTTTCTTGATTTTCAGATCGTGTGCGTGCTGGGTTGCCTTCTGCTTCTGGCTCTTGTCCTTATCCTTCTTGCCGCCTTTGTCTCCCATTATGTCTCTCCTTTGCTGTTGAATGAACCGGAAGCTGCTCTGTGTTCGTTATTAATGTTATTTATAATGCATTTAGTGCTGACTTGCAAGGCCTGCGCATTGAAAGTGGGTTGCTTATTGACATTTAAACTCCAACATAAGACAAGAAATGTGGCTCAGGCTGCTTTTTTTCTCATCCGCCGGCAACCTGTATCCTCACCTCAGCGGAATGTTCCTGGTGGTCGTCAACAAGGGGGATTGACGTGTCGGGCTGTGCAACGCCATCGACAGTCACGCTCGACACGCTGCCGTCGCTCACTTGGAGCACGGTGATGTGGTAGACGGTTTCCCTGTACCGGTAATGCACCTTGAACGCCTCCCAATCCCCAGGCAGGCAGGGCGCGAAACACAGCACCTCTCCTTCGCGTCTCAGCCCGAGGAGCGATTCAAGGATAAGCCGGTACATCCAGCCTGCCGATCCTGTGTACCATGTCCATCCACCGCGGCCGGTATGCGGAGAAACCGCATATACATCGGCAGCGACAACATACGGTTCTACTTTATACGTCGCTATTTCCTCCTTGTTTCTCCCATGGTTCACCGGGTTGATCATTGCCAGCAATTCCCAAGCGCGCCGGCTGTCGCCCAATGCAGCGAATGCCATCGCCGTCCAGATCGCCGCATGTGTGTACTGCCCACCATTCTCCCGAACTCCCGGGACATATCCCTTGATATAGCCGGGATTTAGATCGGACTTGTCGAACGGCGGGTCAAGGAGCTGGACCAAACCATGCTTCCGTCGAACAAGAAGCCTGTCCACTGCTTCCATCGCCATGCGGGAACGTTCGGCGTCTCCGGCCCCTGATAGAACCGACCAGCTTTGTGCAATGGAATCGATCCGGCATTCGGCATTACTTTCAGAACCCAGCGGCGATCCGTCGTCGCAGTAAGCGCGGCGGTACCATTCACCATCCCAGCCATTTTGCTCTATATTCCGCCTCAGTTGAGCCGCTTCCTCCCGGCTGCGTTCGACGAAGGACAGATCCCCGCGCAGACGCGCAATCTCAGAGAACTCTACAAGCACTTTATAGAGAAAGAATCCAAGCCAGACGCTTTCGCCTTTCCCTTGCATACCGACAAGGTTCATGCCGTCATTCCAGTCACCCGAGCCGATGAGCGGCAGGCCGTTCTCGCCGAACCTGAGTCCATTCAGGATCGCCCGCACACAATGATCGTACAAAGTGGCTATTTCGTCCGACGCGTTGGGCAGATCGTAATACGAGTCCTCATCAGCGCTTACCGGTCGGCCCTCAATGAAGCGGACAGGTTCATCCAATACGCCGGTGTCTCCAGTGGTCAGAACGTAGCGGGAAGCAGCCAGCGGCAGCCAGAGGAAGTCGTCCGAACAGTGTGTTCGCACGCCGCGCCCCGACGGGGGATGCCACCAATGCTGGACATCGCCCTCTCTGAACTGATGAGCCGCGCAGAGGAGGAGATGTTCCCGAACCAGCCGGGGTTCGGTATGGATAAGGGCCATCACGTCCTGCAACTGATCGCGAAAGCCATAGGCGCCACCGGACTGGTAGTATCCGCTCCGGGCCCAAAGACGACATGCCAGAGTTTGGTATACAAGCCAGCCATTGGCCAGTACATTGACGGACCGATCCGGTGTTTCCACCTGCACTGCGCCGAGGGTGTGGTTCCAGTATTGCCAGACTTCTTCGAGCGCCGCGCGCGCGGCAGCAGATCCGCGGAAGCGACGCACCAGGTTGCCGGCGTCATATGAGTCTCGCCCTGCGCCGAGCATGAAGATGATCTCACGCTCCTGCCCCTCGGCCAGGTCAAAGGGCACCTGGATTGCGGCGCAGGGATCCAAACCGGCTCCCACCTTGCCGGAAAGGCGCGACCGGGTCATCGCCTCCGGGCTCCGGAGCGAGCCGTTACGGCCAAGGAACTCGGTCCGGTCCCCGCTTACGGTCCGGATCGTATCAGCCACATCAAAAAAAGCGGTCCGGCCAGGGAACTCCGTGTTGTAAGGGTTCCGTCCAAAAAGAGCACCGGTCATGGGGTCGATCTCGGTGCTGACATGCATCGCTGTTTTTGCCCGCAGATCTCCCATCACCCATTCCACATACCCGGCAGCAGAGAGACGACGGGCGCGCGCGGACCCATTCCGCACTTTCAATACCGTGAACTTGACCGATGCGTCTATGGCCACATAGACCCACATCTCTGAGCTGATGCCATCCTCCGTGTGTTCAAAAACGCAATACCCGAACCCATGACGGCTGGTGTAAAGACTCGCGCCCCGGCGCGGCAGCGGCGACGGGGACCAGAAATGACCGCTCTCTTCATCGCGGAGGTAGAAAGCTTCTCCGCTGGAATCGCTTACCGGGTCGTTGTTCCAGGGGGTGAGGCGGAACTCGTGGGCATTCTCGGCCCAAGTGTATGAACTGCCGCTCTCCGAGATAACGGTTCCAAAGTGCTGGTTTGCCAGCACATTCACCCAGGGCGCCGGCGTCACCTGACCTCGCGTAGTCGTAATTATGTACTCGCGTCCATCAGGGCTGAATCCTCCCAGCTCGTTGAAAAAGATCAGATCGCTGCGAGGCATTGCCACGACTGTGGAGAAATCAGCGCGCGGAATCCGGGGCGTTTTGAGGCGCGGAACTATTGTTTTCACGGAACCACGGCGGTTGATCTGGTCCACCAGCAGTCCCCCATTGTCGCTGATGACAACGCGAGCTACGGTTTGAAGCAGAATGCGGTCTTCGTTCGATATCTGCTCGGCACGCCGAACGAAAATGCCTCCCGGTCGGTCTGTCATGTTGCCTTCATAACGTGCAGCTATAAGCCCCATGATCTCATCCTGCAGCAGTTGCCGGTAACCGGCGCGATCTTCATTCCAGATCACCAGATCCACAGCCAGTCCTTTGATCCGCCAGTATGCGTGTGCCTTGACAAACTGGCGCACCAGATCAACATTTGTCACATCCTCGATCTGCACCAGTACGATCGGCAGGTCACCGGAAATGGCGTAGCCCCACAGACCTGACTGACCGCGGAGGTTTTTTTTGAAAATGTCCGGGTCGGCCCGCAACGAGGAATTGGCGTAAATGATCGAGCCGGCAAGGCAACCGTAGATTTGCGCTTCCGACTCCGTAACGTTGAGCTGCCGCAGGAGCACCTGGCTGTGAGTCCACGCCAGATCAAAGACACGATCGGAAAGACGCCGGTCCTGGTATTTCTCGACAAGGCCCATACAGACGTCCCTGTTTTCTCCGAGGCCGGAGACCACATCTATCGTTGCCGACGCTTCAGGATCGAGCGTAATCCGGCACCTGATTGCAACAATCGGATCCAGCACCGAACCCTCGCTCCCGGAGAGAGCCCCTGAGAGCGTCGATCTGCCGGTCAAGGCTATCGGATTGGCGACGGTCCTTCCCCGTCCGATAAACTTCATGCGGTCAGTCTCATAAGAAACTTCAGTGATATCTCCCCCGTGCGCGGTCATCAGGTGAAACATCCATGGCGTATGCTCTTCAAGTGAACGGGGGCGGCGGGTGCAGAGGATGGCGCGCTGCCGGCGGACGATCTCGGTCTGTACAAAAAGATTACTGAAAGATGGATGCAGGGCATCTGCAGCAACGGGCGCGAGAACGACTTCCGCATAACTCGTTACGTCGATCGTTCTGCGCACCCGGGCAGAGTTCGTAATGCGGATCCGGCGCAGCTCGACATCGTCTTCCGGCGAGACAACAATCTCTGTGTGCAGATCATAGTTGAAGTCGCGGCGACGAAACTCAACGCGGCCTTCCGAAAAAATCGCTTCGCTCGTGTCAGCCCTTTTAAGCGTTGGCTGATGTGCGGTTGACCAGAACTTTCCGCTTGCCACATCGCGGAGATAACAGAATGTGCCCCAGTTGTCACAGGTGGCATCTTCACGCCAGCGCGATACCGCAAGATCTTTCCAGCGGCTGTACCCGCCGCCGCCGTTTGTGATCATCACGTGGTATCTGCCGTTGGACAGCAGCTGCACCTCCGGCATCGGAGTGTTGGGGCTGCTGAAAACCCGCACCGGCAATCCTTCCCCGCGGGAAATCGCACGAACCTCGGAGAGATCGGGAGGCTCCAAATAGAAGGCCGTCGCCCTTGGGATCCGCTCCTGGAGAAGGAGCATGGTAGCCTGGAACAAAGGGTACGATTCGAATCTTTTCTGCATCGGACGGTCCAGAAGCAGGTGGCCCAGTGAGAGGATGCTCATGCCTTGGTGGTGTGCCATGAAGGAACGGACCACCGTTCTTTCTTGCTTGCGTCGTTGACGTGAAGGGGTATAGTCGATCGCTTCATAAAAACCGTACCGGGCTTCAAACCCTTCCGCGCTGAGCCGCTGCAGATTCAGACATGCCTCCTCAGGCGCCACCATCAGCGCAAGAACCGAGGCATAGGGCGCAATGACCAGATCATCGGCGAGACCGCGTTTGAGCCCCAGGCCGGGCACGCCAAATGCTCGGTATTGGTAGTTGAGATTGACGTCGACCGTGTTATACCCTGATTCAGACACGCCCCACGGCACCCCGCGCTGCCTCCCATACTCGATTTGTCTGTCCACCGCAGCCTTACAGGTCTGGTCGAGCAGGGTGTACTCGTACGTCGGCATCACCAGAAGAGGCATCAGGTACTCGAACATCGAACCGCTCCATGACAGGAGAATCGGCTCTCCGCCGGCGCTCGTGAGCAGTCGCCCAAGGGCAAACCAGCTCTCCTGCGGCAGTTGTCCCTGCGCAATCCCGACGAAGCAGCATAATCTCGCTTCCGAAGCCAGCAGATCGTAAGAACCAGCGTCCCTGCGACGCTCACCAACGTTATACCCGATAGACAGCAGCTTTCGCGTCGGGTCGAACAAAAAATCATAGTCCATTCGTGCGAGTTCGGTTGACTGCTTGGCAAGACGCTCAATCACAGCAATTCTCTCGTCGGCGCGCTGGTTGCCAAGCCTTGCCAGTTCGCGCAGTGTCGGAATAGTATCGATGCTGTTCACGGTCGAAGAAAATAAAAGAGTCAGATCATGGAGAGCGGTCCCGCATTGATCGGCAAGGGCGCGTGCCCACCACCCGACTTCATTCTTCGGACCCGCATCCACGTCCCCGAAACTATCAATCACATCGGTGGCGGATTCAGCCAGCTGTTCCAAGCAGTGCCGCACAGCCGTGAGCGTCTCCGGATGGGGATTGCAGGCAGACTCGAGGCACTTTTGAAGTTGTTTCATTTCGGGATAAGCGCTTCTATCGGGAGAAATCGCGTCCGCAGAGTCCACCAGAATCCTGAATGTATCGTTGAGTCCGTCAAATACCTGCGCTCCCAGGATCTTTTGATCGGGAAGTGAGAGCAGACCCGCCCTCAATGTCAGCAGGTGCGCAGCAAGGTTCCCGCTGTCCACCGACGAGATATAAGCAGGCGGCAGCGGTTTCAGAGACTGCGTGTCGTACCAGTTGTAGAAATGACCACGGTAACGTTCCATGGATTGCATCGTGCGAAGTGCATTCTCCGTGCGCTCGATGAATTGTCCGGCAGAAATGTAACCGAAGTCATATGCTGATAAATTCGCGAGCAGCGCAAGGCCCATGTTAGTCGGCGACGTGCGGTGCGCAACCGAGGCAACGCGATACTCCTGATAGTTGTCAGGCGGCAGCCAATTATCAGCCGGGCCGACAAATGTCTCGAAAAACGCCCAGGTCTTTCGGGAAATCTTTCTCAGGAAAATTGTCTGGTCCTCCGTCAGTCGTGCTGCACGACGGGTAAGCGGCAGGCTGATCCTCCACGTAACATAGGGGGAGGCAAACCAGAGAATCAGTATAGGCGCAGCCGCTACCAGGGCGGCAGGATAAGAAAGCGGCAGATAGACGAGTGTTGCTGCGGCAAGAAGGGGGGCCGCCCACATCGTCCGGCAGACGTCGGAGAGATCATTCCGGCTCATTCGATCCGGAGCGCCTGACGGACTCCATTCGAGCAGTCGCTTATGTGAAACCAGCATTCTCCATGTCGTACGCAGAATCGCATCCAGACTGCAAAACGCTTCATAGGGGAGACACACAAAAGAAAAGGCACCCTGAACAAAACGCCATGCGGTAGAACGCGCGACGGTTGCGAAGTGTTGTCCCAGCAGCGCATCATCCGGCTTCCTGGCAAGGTCCAGTGCAGAGGATATCAAAAAAGGAATACCCATGATTCCGATCACCGCCAGAGTCCAGAATCCTGGCGATGACAGAACCGTCCACCCCAGCAACAGGAGAAGCGTCAACGCTGAAGGTACGAGACTACGCCGGAAGTTATCGAAAAGCTTCCAGCGGGACAGCAGCGAAAGAGGATTCTTCCGGCGCCGCCCGTCGGGACCGGGAACTCCCGGCAGCAGCCAGCGAACAAGCTGCCAGTCCCCGCGAATCCAGCGGTGCCGGCGGCTCACATCAGCACTGTACCGGGACGGATACTCCTCATACAGCATGACATCACTCAACAGTCCCGCGCGCACGTAACACCCTTCGATAAGATCATGGCTGAGGATTCGGTTCTCGGGGAAGCGCCCGCTGAGGACCCGCTCGAATGCGTCGACATCATAGATGCCCTTACCGATGAACGAGCCTTCGCCAAAGAGATCCTGGTAAACATCAGAAACAGCCCGCGTATACGGATCGATCCCCGGCTCACGCCCGCACATGCGTGCATACCACGACCGGTTTGTACCCGGCAGACTCACCGCTACCCGCGGCTGAAGGATGCCATGACCGGCAACAACGCGCTGTTTGTCTTCGTCGAAGTGCGCGCGATTCAGCGGATGCGCCATGGCACCCGCAAACTGACGCGCCGAGTCGCGCGGTAATTGCGTATCCGTGTCAAGGGTAATCACGTATTTTACGTTCAACAGGATGTCCGTATTCCCAACTACGAGCGAAAAACGATTTCCGGAAAGATCATGCGTCCCGTCGGCCGGCCTGCCCCGCAACAAGGCGTTCAAGGCCGCCAGTTTCCCTCTCTTGCGCTCGTAACCCATCCAGACCCGGTCCCTGGCATTCCATTGGCGCGGGCGGTGAAAAAGGAAGAACGTATCGCCTTGTGCATTCCGGTATTTTTCGTTCAGTCCTTCGATGCGCTGCCGGGCCAGCAGTAAAAGCTGCTCATCCTCCGGCAGTGTTTCCTCATCCGCATCCAGAAAATCTGTCAGCAGACCGAAGTGCAGGTTCTCGTCCCGGTTTGCCAGAAACCGGACTTCCAAGGCCTCGATCAGGTCCTCTATGTTTCGAGCGCTTGTGAGCATAGTCGGGACGACGGATAGGGTGCGCGATTCCGGCGGAATTCCTTTGGAGTAGTCCATTTTCGGCAGCTGATAAGGAGTTGCCAGCAGCGCGGCAAGCCAGTTCACCAGTTCCACGGCCAGTTGGCTTGCGCCCACCATCGAGACTATGCCAATCAATGCAAGAAGCCAGTCAGAGACCCCGTCGGCGTGCGCCTTCGCCAATAAACTTACGGCAAAAATCGCGGTGAGCAGCATGATTGTGCCGACATAAAAGAGCGAAGGAAACACAGAGTCGATTTTCTGAAGAGACTCAAAAAGGGATAGCTGCCCCCCTGCCGTTCGTTCGAGCTGCGGCAATCCCTTGTCGATCAGATAGAACCCGACATGACTCGCCCGATCGTCTCCGGCTTGTCTTTCTTCTTTACGGGCCGAAGCCTCTCGCGCAAGCCCGATAGCTTGGAGCGCCACATCTCTTTCGGATAGCGGACTGCTCTTCGCTATCTTCTCCACAACGTGACGATATCGGTCACGGGTGGCAAAATCCATCCTGCCGTAGACTCCGCCAGGATCCTCACGCAACACCTGTTCGACCGCGCTCATCCTCTCGATAAACTCAGACCAATCCATCGCGCCCAGAAACCGGAGGCTGCCGATGCTGTTGCTCATGGAAACTTGGTCTGCGGTCTGTTGCCGGTTCTCCGAATGCACCGACTGCTCAATCGTCAGGCCGGACTCAGAGAGCCTTTGCTCAATCCAGGCGAGCGGCATTGCCAGTGCAGGACTCTTTCCCTGCAGACGGCGAGTAAACTCCGCAACAAACGAACTGACCATAGGCGGATCCGAGCGCACCATATCCGCAATCACCAGAATCAGGCTGTTCGGGTCATTCTCCGCTGTCTCCGTCATCCGGTCCGCCCAATAATCGGCGAGGTTCCGGTCGATCCTGTCAGCAGCAATTCGGACTGAAACGCGCCGCAGATTTTCGATCAGCGCCAGGCGCAGCATGATAGGGATTGCCCACAATTCGCCCAACTTCAGGACAGCAACCGACTGGTAGGCTGCAACGAAACTGCTCAGATTTTCCGGATCTACCCGGCCATCGCCGTGCGAGATCGTCTCAAGAGCGATGTCATAGACACGGGGAAGCCCGGCCGTCGATCCGTCAAGCAAACGGGGCAGCTCCCGGCTGTACCCTTTTGGCAAGTGCCTTCTGGCCGTACGAATCTGCTCTTCGATCAGATAGAAATTATCAAGCAGCCACTCACCCGCCGGCGTAATCCGGCGGTTCGTTTTCACCGCCTCTGCCAGCAGGTTACGGGCTTCGATCAGAACGCCTTCATTCTCGTCCAGCCTCGTCAGGAGCCGGTTCCGTACAGGTCCCGGGCTGACCGTGTGCTGACCCGCCAATGTCTTGCCATGCCGCTCCATCTGGCTGCTGCTGAACAGTTCAGATCGCAGCGGAGGCTCGCAGACAGCGCACTTTTGTGCCAAGCCTTTTCTGCGAAAATACCCAGGCACATGCAGCAGGGGTTTAAGCATGTTCTTATTAATCACCTTCAACGGTAAGGTTCCCTTCTTTCTTTTGAAAGCAAACTGGCACGGCACGGAATTGCCGCGCGGTCTCGCAGAGATGAGATATTTCTGGTCATTTGCAGCAAGCTCAAAAGGCACTCTGGCAGCATTTATATGCGGTTATGCACGCACACCATCCACTGCCGGGCAATCAAGCATCATTATATACATACTACAGCAGGATGCCTTCTCTGCCAATAGGGCTAAGGCAATTCCTCAATATCCGCTATCCTATCAGGACGCTGAGGGAATCTGTTTATTTATTGCGTGCTCAGCCTTCCCCCGCTCATGAAAGTCTTTCAGATGGTTGCGGCGCTCATGGGTCCAGGTTCTTTTTTCACCATAAAAACTGAGCAGGGCATCTTGCGAATGATCTCCTCGTTGCTGCGTCCGAAAAGGAAATGCTCCATATGCCCTTCCTCATGCGCAAGCATGATCAGTAGATCTATTCTTTCTTCCCGCACCATTTTGATAATTTCCTCGGCAGGATTTCCTTCCCTGATTAATTCCCGTATGGCCATGCCCTTCTTTTTCTCCGTTTTGATAATTGCATGGAGTTCTTCTTTCGCTTCCTGCAAAACTTTCCTGTATGCATCTTCCCGGGACGGCATGGGGAGATTCCATCCCCCGAAAATGAACGGATCGTGCACCACATGCATAACAGAAAGTTCAGCTCCATATTTCCTGGAGAGCGAAACTCCATAATGAACAGCTTTTCTGCAGTATGTCGTATCTCTGCTCACGACAAGAATCCGCTTCATATCTTCCATGACTGACCTCCTTGCAGATGCAATGATTCCATTGGAATTTTTCCTCCGCCTTCAACCAAGGCGTTTCTCAAAGACCTTGCGAAAATGGAAACCGTAGATCGAGAGCGTAACGGCCTGGGGAATGAGACGGGGACGGGTAAGCAGGGTCCAGATCAGCAGCCGCCAATAATGAAAACGCTCTTTTCCGATGATGCCCAATACGATGATCGACTTGATAAACGCGGCGATATAATTGAACCGGAAATGAAAGAGTTTGCCCTGCGGAGGCACATATTCCTGCAAAAAAATTCTGGCCCTTTCATAATAGTGGCGCGGCGAGTACAGGGTGCTGAGGACTTTTTTATAGCCGCTTATCAACCGGTCATAGCCCATCCGGGGAATGAAATTCGTCGCGAAATCGGTATTGTCTCCCGAGGTTTCGCTCAGCAGTCGCTGCTCTTTTTTGAGCCGCTCGTAAAGCTGCGTGCGCGGCAGGGCAATGAGAATTCCGACCATCGCCGTAGCAACCCCGCTTGCCTGAATAAACCTGATCTGATCATCAAAAATCGTGACGGGATCGCTGTCGAACCCGACAATGAATCCTCCCTGCACCTCAAGACCCGACTTCTGGATAATTCTGACACTGGCGAGGAGATCGCGGTTTTTGTTCTGGAATTTGCTGCATTCCGCAAGGCTCTGCTCATGCGGCGTCTCGATGCCGATGAAAACGACATCGAATCCTGCCTTTACCATCATTTCCATAAGGTCTTTATGATCGGCCAGTTCTATGGAAGCCTGCGTATTGAAGGAAAAGGGGTGCTTTCTCATCTCCATCCATTCAATAATGGCGGGGAGAATCTCCTCCTTCAGTTTTTTCTTGTTTCCGATAAAATTGTCGTCAACAAAGAATACCTGCCCCCTGAACCCCGATGCGTAGACACTCTCGAGCTCCCTGATGACCTGGTCTTTGTCCTTGGTGCGCGGTGCATGTCCGCACAGAAGGGTGATGTCGCAGAACTCACAGTTAAATGGGCACCCCCGGGAATACTGGATGTTGATTGAGGCATAGTGCTTCGCATCCATAAGTTTCCAGAGCGGAATGGGTGTCTTCCGTATGTCTGCCCACTGATCCGTGGCATAGAAATGGCCTGCATTGCCGCGTCCGAAATCTTCCAGAAAGCGGGGCAAGGTGATTTCGGCCTCGTTGAGCACAAGATGGTCAACGTTCCGGAAAGCCTCATGGTCAGTCGTGAAGAGGGGACCGCCGGCAACAATCCTGACCCCCGCCTGCCTGCATCGTGCAATCACTTCATTCACCGATTCCTTCTGGACGGACATCGCGCTCACAAAGACGAGATCCGCCCACTTCAGGTCGTCGCCAGACAGACTCTCCACGTTCATGTCGACCAGTCTTTTCTCCCACGCTTCAGGAAGCATCGCCGCTATCGTCAGCAATCCGAGCGGCGGACTGCTCGCCTTTCGATGAATAAATTTCAGAGCATACCTGAAACTCCAAAACGTATCCGGGAATGCAGGATAAATGAGGAGCGCTTTCATGGAATGCCTCCTGCCACTTTACTTTCTCACCTCAAAGGTAGTCGGGATCTCAGCACCGCCCCGCTGTTTCTGAAAGTACGTGCGAACTTTTGACGCAATCTGACGATCTGTCATCTTGTCGACTGTCTCAATTCCTACGATTCGTCCGCCAAGATTGTTTTTTTCAAGACGTTTTTTGAGTTCCTCCTTTGCATCACCAGGACCAAATATCAGAACAGATTCTGCCTCGCGAACACTCGCAATTACCGCATCGTAGTATATGTTGAGCTGTCCCGTTAACGTTCTCTGGCGGCTGTTATCCGCCGGAACTTGCGACGTCTCATAGGAACCCTTAAGAGGGGTATCACCGGTACGGCGAAGTTGTTTTTCAACATTTGATATTATCACCCCCATCTCTTCCCCTTTATCCGAAACAGACACTACAATAGCCTTCCTGCGGTCAATCCATAAACCCACTGTTGTTTTCATAAATACCTCCCCTGGACATCAGATATACCCAACTGCTTCACCATACCGCTCATGAGTACCCTTGAAAACCGCATTGCTTCATTCCCTTTGCGTCGGCGTTTTTTTATCATTTCTTAACATTGCCACCATGACCTGACAGATGCCGTTTTTTCTACTCTTTTAAACCCAGCATTATCCGCTCCACATCCGCTCTTTCAAGCATCTCTTCCTTTATCAGTGCTTCTGCAAGAGTATCAAGGGCATGCCTCTTTCCGGTCAATATATCAGTCGCTCGTGATTCCGCATCGACAATCAGTTTCTGTATCTCCTGGTCCATGAGCCATGCCATCTCTTCGCTGTAACGCTTCGGGAGAGATAACTCCCTGCCCAGAAACGGATGTTCTTCTCCGCGTCCGAGATTTATCGGGCCGACCCGGTCGCTCATGCCCCACTGCGCCACCATTTTTTCGGCCAGTGAAGTTGCTTCTTTCAGGTCGTTCTGTGCGCCGCTGCTAACGTCGTTAAAAACGACCTTTTCTGCAACCCTTCCGGCCAGGGCTATGGTCAATTTGTTCATCAGATAGGTTCGAGGATAATAATGGCGGTCTTCCTCGGGAAGGAGCTGCGTGACACCCATCGCCATTCCGCGCGGAATAATGCTGACCTTGTAGATCGGATCAGCGCCGGGCAGCTCCCATGACACAAGCGTATGTCCCGCTTCGTGATATGCGGTAATCCGCTTTTCCATGTCGCTTATGGTCTCTTCTCTTACTGCCCCCATAAGAATAATGTCCTTGGCCTCTTCAAAGTCATGCATATCTATTTTCTCCTTGCCCCGTCGCAAGGCAACGAGTGCGGCTTCGTTGGAAAGGTTCTCAAGGTCGGCGCCAGTCATGCCCGGGGTGCCCCTCGCCAGAGTCTCGAAGTTGACATTGTCCGCCAGCACCTTGCCCCTTACATGAATTTCAAGGATCTCTTTCCGTTCTTTCCAGCCAGGCCTGTCTATCACGATATGTCTGTCAAATCTTCCTGGTCGCAGAAGGGCGGGGTCCAGCACGTCAGGCCTGTTCGTTGCGGCAATAACTATCACCTCCTGATGTGGCTCAAATCCGTCCATTTCACTCAAAAGCTGGTTCAGTGTCTGCTCCCGTTCATCATGTCCTCCTCCAAATCCTGCGCCGCGTGTGCGTCCTACGGCATCGATCTCGTCGATAAAGATAATGCTCGGATGAGACTCCTTGGCCTTTTTGAACATGTCCCTGACGCGTGAGGCGCCGACTCCCACAAACATCTCTATGAACTCGGCAGCGCTGATACTGTAAAAAGGCACCGCAGCCTCCCCTGCTGTTGCACGCGCAAGGAGGGTCTTGCCCGTGCCCGGTGGCCCGATAAGAAGCACTCCCTTCGGCACTTTGGCCCCGATCTTTGCGAATCTGGAGGGGTCTTTCAGGAACTCTATCGTCTCCCTCAGTTCCATTTTTACATTATCCATTCCGGCAACGTCCTGAAAGGTCACTTTCGGTTTGTTCGTATCATACAGCTTGGCCTTGCTTGCTCCGAACGTAAAGAGCCCTCCCGGGCCACCCTGCATCTGCTGACTCCTCTTCATTATCAGGACCCAGAACCCGATAATCAGCACCAATGGCAAAACCCCGATCAGAATCTGCAGGAAATACCCCTGTTCAGCGGACTCGACGGTGATAATTACATTTTTTTCTCTCAGGAGAGGCAGAAGCCCTTCCCCCTGGAAAGAAGGCAGGATGGTCTGAAAGTATTTCACCTGTGCGGGTTTCTGCTCTCCCTGGAGCTGCATGCTCGCTTCCTTAACCAGTTCACCGCTCACATGCAGCTTCTTTATGGAAACGGATTTCATATTGCCTGCGTTTAGTTGCTCCATGAACTGACTGTAATTTATTGCATAGTGCGCGGGAGGCGGGATGTTGAACAGAATGTTCCATGTGAATATAACCATTGAAGCCATAGCCAGTGCTGCAATGTACCTCCAGTAAATACCCGGAATACCGCCTATGTTATTTTTCTTATCTTCAGCCATGCTTCATACCTTCTTTCACCATTTGGTGGAGCACTCTGCGGCGGTCTCTTTTTCGTCAACGTCTTGATGGCCCGACTTTCCTGAAATCGATGTATCCACGGTCAACATCGACCGATACCAGCTGCACGCGTATTCTGTTGCCGACATCAAGACCGGCAAACCCATGGACTACTCTTCCCTCGATCGGGATTGCGACAAGCCTGGCCCAGGTGCCTTTTTCCGCAGCGCCGGTGACGATGGCATCGAACTGCTCCCCGATTCTGTGTTCCAGCAGCATTGCCGCAGCGGATTTTTGCACCTGCCGCTCGACCTTGTTTGCGGCATCCTCCCCCTGCGTGCACTGTTTGCCCAGCGCTTCGAGCTCATCATTCCCATACGGTTGCGAGGCGCCTTCAAGAGCGGCTTTCAGCAGGCGCTGGGTGATCAGGTCGGGAAACCGGCGGTTCGGCGCCGTGGAATGGGTATAGTCTCTGACAGCAAGCCCGAAGTGTCCCGGCGCGATCTCTCCCGGAAGTTCCGCAACATATTCACCAGCCCCCATGAGCTTGATCACGGTAAGGGAGAGGTCGGGAAATCCCAGCGGATCAGCCGCTTTCTCCCTGGTCAAAAAATCGTCCAGCGCCTTTGAATCCGGCACGGAAGGAAGCCTGAATCCTCGCTCGCCAGCAAGCTCTGCAATGCGCTCCCATCTTCTGGGCGTGCGGACGATACGACGAATGGACGGCAATTGCTTCGACGCAAGATACCGGGCAGTCACACCGTTTGCTCCGATCATGAAATCCTCAATGATGTCCTTTGCCCGGTTCTTTTTTTCGACCGCGAGATCACGGATCTCATCACCGTCAAATATCGGCTTCGCCTCGATGGTTTCGAAACTAAGTGCGCCATGAACATGCCTGAGGCTCTTCATTCTTTGGGCCGCCCTGTCCTGCAGACGCAGATTCTCCGCAAGTCCGTCCACCGCCGCAATCGCGTCGGGCGCCTTGCCGCTCCCTTCAAGCCATGCAGCAACGCTGTTATAGGCAAGTTTTGCATGATTGCGAACGTATGCCCGGTAAAGAGCGGCATCATCTGCAGAACCATCCGCGCTGATCACCATTTCGACAACGATCGCCATGCGGTCTTCATTGAAATTCAGGGAGGTGAGGTCAGTGGAAAGCTTGGGAGGAAGCATCGGAAATATTCTGCCCGCCGTATAGACCGAGGTAGTATTGTGGCGCGCGTGCTCATCAATGGCCGATCCTTTCTGCACGAGCACGTCAACGTCAGCCACGGCAACCCGTATTCTTATCTTGTCTCCGGGCATAGCCTCGGCAACGGTAAGCTGATCCAGGTCGCGCGAATCATCGTTATCAATAGACACCCATAGAAGATCCTTAAGGTCATGAATCTGCTCACCATTTATTGTTTCAGGCGCCTTAATTCTGCCAAGTTCTGCGATTACTTCGGCAGAAAAGTCGGGGAGTAAACCTCTTTGAATCATCGCCCTATGTGCGATTTTTTGTAAGATAGAGTGATGTTGTTTATTATCCATATTCTTTAGATGTCCTCCTCATCGTATTCCATGTATAGTCAAAAGTAGAGACCTGCGTCTCTCCTTAAAATCCTTGTCCAGTAACATCTCGCTTTAAATAAGCTTGCATCCCCTCTCGATTCCACTATCTATTGTTTCTTCATGCTTCAGGGCGAGGGGTACTGTTCCCCCTCCCTGAAGCATGTTCTGTTTATCGCTCACGTTCTCCATCGCCCTGTTTTTTCTTTTCCTTTTGAGGACGTTCATCAGGCTCGGCAGGCTTCGTCCTGTCTTTGTTTTCACGGCCACCCTCAGGAGCAACGGGCTGTACTCGCTCGGCTGGCTTCTTCTCTGCAGGCTTGACCTGCTGCCTCTCACCTCTGCCGGTTGGGCCGCCCTCAGGAGTACTAGGCTGCACTCGCTCGGCTGGCTTCTTCTCTGCAGGCTTGACCTGCTGCCTCTCACCACCTCTGCCGCCAGGGCCACCCTCAGGAGCAACGGGCTGTACTCGCTCGGCTGGCTTCTTCTCTGCAGGCTTGACCTGCTGCCTCTCACCACCTCTGCCGCCAGGGCCACCCTCAGGAGC
>CAYMRS010000012.1:0-1933 GCA_964392915.1 uncultured Nitrospiraceae bacterium | reverse complement strand
GGCTGTACTCGCTCGGCTGGCTTCTTCTCTGCAGGCTTGACCTGCTGCCTCTCACCTCTGCCGGTTGGGCCGCCCTCAGGAGTACTAGGCTGCACTCGCTCGGCTGGCTTCTTCTCTGCAGGCTTGACCTGCTGCCTCTCACCACCTCTGCCGCCAGGGCCACCCTCAGGAGCAACGGGCTGTACTCGCTCGGCTGGCTTAACCTGTTGTATCATCGGGTTCCCCTTGCCAGGGGTTCGCGGCGTTGTAACAGTATTGACAGGCAGGGTCTCTGGCTTCATGCCGGGGTTTAAAACAGATTTATCCGCTTCTTTGATAAACGGCCTTGACTGCTTCAATTGTGGGATCTGAACGTTTCTCACAGCCAGCGGCGGCTGTTTGGCTGCCGGAACAGACCTGTCCGACGAATAATAACTCGCCCTCGTAGGTTTAATTGCTGGTGTGCCGACACTGATATTATCCCTTGTAAATATCTGCTGCTGGATGACGCTCTGTTTTACATCAACAGTCCTGGGCGAAGCCGTTGCAAAGGTATTGCGGTTCACAACCGTCACCCCGTTGTCAACGTGCACATTCTTGTATACATTGGTGATGTTGACCTGGTTGATGTTTATATTCGTAATGTTTACGCTGTTCCGACCATAATTGCCGCGGCCGTAATATATTTCACCCGGGGCAAGCGGAACCCATGCCACATAATTCGCCGTCCTGACCCATCCGACATATCCCGGACTCCAGTAAACCTCACGAGTAACAGGAGGCACCCAGAACCAGCCTATGTTTACACCAAAGCTCCATCTGCCATAATGGTAGGGCGCCCATCCCCAAGGCTCGTTAGCCACCCAGACATAATCACCATTCCTCCATATCCATCTGCCGTCTCTGTAAGGAGCCCAGCGCGAACCGGCAACGACCGTCGGGGTCCAGACATTCCCGTAATCCGGGACGTGCACCCACCTGCCGCTGTTATCAAAATCATGAGAATACGCACTGAGTTCGGCAGGAAGATAACCGGAACTTGTACCCTTTCTTGCCAAAAGCCTGTCGTTCCTCGTCTTGTTCCATGTTTCCCAATTATCGGATGGTCCCATCGGGGCAAGTTCTCCATTTGTATTCTGTCCGAGAGACACCATTTGTCCTGCGTTTATTCTTGTCCTTCCGACCTTGTTCTCGGTTTCAACATATCCCTTGTAGACCGCCACATCAGTGTACCGCGCAGACATGTCGATTCTGAAGATCGCATTGTCAAAAGCGCGGGTTGATGCATCGGGGGTATCGACCTGCATTACACCCCCCCTCATCGGGGCATCATAAAATATGTAGGCATTGCCCTGTGACAGATAAAACTGGGAAGAGTCCTTATCCATCGAGAGTATCTGGAGAGCAGAACTCTGATCGAGTCTGATATATGCCCCCTTGTTCAGTTGGAGTTCAACCCTCCCGCCCCGAGGGACCCAGACCTGATCACCCTCGCCGAGTGGTTCGTTTATGGAGGCGGCACCCCAGTCTCCTGCCCCGGGCGTCTTTATCTGGACATTTCCTTCGATAAGGCTTATGCGCATATGGCCGAGATTCGCAGAGAAGGCATAAACCGGCACTGAAAGCAGCACAACCATAAGCATCACTGTCTTTAAGAACATCATAGTATTCTCCTTATCTTTCCTAATCGGCGGAAACAACCAGAATTTGAGACATCACAGCAAATGAAACGTCTGTCCTTCGTCTGGCAAGGCCGAATCGCCTTTCAGGTAAGCGTTAATATTCAGTTCCATTTGAGCCGGGAACTCCGGCGCAGGCCCTGCGAGCTTTTCCCGGTATACTCTGAGCATGATTTCCTTGAACACCGGAAGCGCTACCCTGCCGCCGGTTTCTTTTGGTCCAAGGGAGCGGTTGTCGTCAAAGCCTATGCGGACCGCTATAGTGATTCCTTCGG
>CAYMRS010000011.1:0-56503 GCA_964392915.1 uncultured Nitrospiraceae bacterium | reverse complement strand
GGTGCATTCGTTTCCAAGTGCGACAAAATGCTTCGCAAGCTGACAAGTTCTCTCAGCGGTTCCGCCGCCTGTTACGGGATCTATTAAATGATTGACGATTAATATTTTCAAGTTCGTCTACACGGGTACTAATCTGTAAAAATCAGAAACCTGTTTCTTAAGTATGACGTTATCCAGGCGGGCGAGTGCAGAGTGCCAATTAATTTCTGCGGCTTTGTTAACAAGCTCGTCATCGGTTAAGGCGCTTCGAATTGCACGTTCGATGATCTCTGGATCTTCCGGGGGAACAATAAGTCCACTCAAACCATGTTCAATCCATTCGTTAGCACAGGCCGTACAACTTTGGATTGGAAACGAACCCATTACCATGGCTTCAAGCAATGATGTGCTGATAGCATCGCTTATGCTGATTCCTATAGATATTCTTGAATCACCATGCATTTTTAGTATTTCATGGTGCGGCGTATCGTTGGGTATCAGCCTTATGTTAATACCGGTATTCTGAGAAAACAATTCAGCAGCAATCTCTACATCTGGAGACCCTGAATAAATGGCGATTTCATAACCTGTCAGCAGTTCAGCGCTGCGCTCCAGGGCTCGTAAGCCTACTAAGGCCCGACCTGCCCAGTTCTGATACCCTTTAAGCATGATCAGGCGACGATCAGAGGTTTTCTTTTTCCGAAAGCGTGTCAAGTCATTTAGATCAAAGCCACCAGTATTTGGGAAAACGGGCAGTGTCGTGCCATTAAAACCGAATGCTTTTGCCAGTTCAACATCTCTCTGGCATTCGCAAGAGTAATAATTGCATTGGGAGAGGACCTGATGAATTTTATTGCTGTGCGCGTCCAGTCTACCAAAAAGGAAAATATCACTGCCCCAGTTAGTAACAATCCAGGGTGGGAACTTGCCCTGATACGTGTTCTTTGCCTCTAGGGTAAGGTATCCTGCAGACTGCATTTCTATGGAATGAATAAGCACGGGTCGTAGTTTGCGGATCGTATTTCTAAGAGTCTGCGCCCGGTGGTTGGGAAACTTTCGCTCATGGTGTCTCCGAATCCAATCAATAATGGACGCAATTCCTGGTAACCCCATGAGTTGCAGTCTATTACGCCATATTGACAATGCGGAGTACTGCATTGTAGCACCCGTTAACTCAGGATGTGGAGACTCTACGCTTGTAGATGAAAACAGGTGGATGATCCATTCTTGCGAAGGAATCTGTTTGATCCAGCGAACCGTATGGATGCTGTCGGGCATAGCCACAAGCAGTATGTTTTTTTTCATAAACGTGATGCCTTCGCGTTAAGTCAAAAACGTCTTTTTTCAACCTTGCAACTTAATGGCAAAATAAGTCTCAAATTTCAAAAATAAAAAACTTACGTAAGCATACTAAAATTATGTTTCTAATTGATGTCTTTCAGTAACCACAGACCAAGATGCTTATCAGCGAACATTCCATTATATTCGGTGCATTTCTCATCAATCAATTTTAGTGGTTTGGGAAAGTTGAATGGAGGTAATACTAGATTGAGCGGTCTCCAGATGTCGTTTCCAATTAAATCAGCATTATCAGCTCTGTTGGTAAATGTAGTTGTTAATAAATAGGTGGATTTGCTGTTTTTAAAATTTTTGACTATTGTTTGAATGTCACAATACGTCAAATGCACTAAACAATCCCGGCAAAAAATCAAATCGGACTGTGGAAGTGGATCTTCTACAAGATTTAGGCTTACAAAATTGATAGTGTCATTGCCAAACTGCTGCTGGTTTTTCTCAATTAAAGAGTTAACAATATCAACTCCTGTATACTTCTCCACTCCGAGCGCGGTTTCTCTCATCCAAAACCAATCACCGCAGGGGGCATCCAGAAAAGTCTTTATTCCAAATTCCTTCACCAACTTAGGGAGTTCGCGACGAATCTCGGTGGTTTGTACCAGGTTCGAGCCTTCGCCTGAGCGGGACTCTTTCCCGCCAAAAATATTTTTCGAATAAATTTCTGAGAATTTTTCTGACAAATCTGATTTTCTATCAAGTGAAACTTTATTTCTAAAAAGCGTCTTCAAAAAACCGATCATATCTCACTCCTAAATGGATTGACTGAGGTTAGCAACCTTTTCGGACCTATTGCATGTTTTAAACCTGTAAAACAGATGTTTAAGCGGCCTTACTATCCAAGGCCATACAAACGATGAACGTAATAAACCAATAAGATAGTAAACAAATTTGGTCACTATTAGCTTCTTGATAGTTTTTATGGCATTTATTGTTGCCCAGTTGCTGATATTTTTTAATGCAAGATCAGTTGCGAAATTAGCAGTACTATAGAAACCGCGTTGCATCATGCTGGCAGCGATTTCTGCATAGGACAGGCTGATTGATTTATTAGTTGCTGAAATTAATTCTGATTGTTTTAGCCTGCTGACAAAAGTTGTTAATAAATCATTGATCTCAATAATTGCGGTATCTTTTAAACGTACACTTCCCTGTCCGGCATGCTGGCGTGCTTTTACCAACAGTTGTGGGATATGTACAAAATTAAATTTCTCCGCCATCCTGAACCATAAGTCAAAATCTTGCGTAGTTCGTAATTTGCAGTCAAAAATTCCACACTCTTTGAACGCAACTTTGGGTATCAATAAGGTGCAGCCATGTAGACAGTTCTTGGTTGTAATAAAATAACGGAAATTTTCTGGCGGCACTTCTGGAAGCAATACCGTTATAGCGCTGTTGGCGTCTTCATAAAAAAAAACATAATCCCCGTATAGTATGGTCTTCTGCTGGTCCATGTTCGACAGCGCCTGGATCTGGGAATTGATTTTATCAGGGTAATAGAGATCGTCATGACTCAACCATGAAAAATAGTCACCAGACATTTCGCTAATTGCTGTATTTAATGCAGTTGCGACCCCACCATTTTCTTTTTTGAAATAACGGATTTTATCTCCATATGACAAGGCAATCTTCTCAGTTGCATCGTTATCGCTGGAGCCGTCATTCACCACGATGACTTCTATATTGGAATATGTCTGTGCGAGTGCACTATCGATGGCCTGACTCAGAAAATCAGAACCGTTATATACGGGTATAACAATAGAAACTTTTGGAACAAAATCCATACAGTAATTAGCCTTTTTCTTGAAGTTTTGAAGTCTGCCACTTTTTATATACGCGCAGAAAGAAGTAATAGGTCAAAAAAGTCAGCCTGTATATGGTGATAGGTTTGTAACGTATGGATTTGATCAAAAGCTTGCGTCCCACAGCCACCGCACACGGTAAGGTTAAGAGCGCTCGTGCATAAAAGAAACATAGATCAGACGCCCCCTTTAAACGCACACAAAGACTCATTGAGTCATCCTCTGAAAATACTTTTTCAATATAAAACATGACTGCTGCAAAAATATTGACGGGGTCCTGCCCAGCCAGAGCATTACCGCTATGGGTGCGAAGCTTACAAGTGAAGTGTGGTATCGCACCAACAAGGAATTCCCTGGAAATCCTGCGCCACATATCGGTGTCTTCAAACCGATCCATTTTCACATCAAAACCGCCGACCTTGTCAAACACCTCCCGACGAACCATAACCGTAGGCAACGTTATGGTTACCGGCACGTAGAAGGCAATGTCCTTATAAATCTGTCCCGATACGGTTGCCTTATATGAGTCACTCAATAGAGTGCCAGCCTCATTCATGCAATATGCTGAAGTATAAACCATCCCAAATTTAGGGTGCATATCCAAAAAAACAACCTGTAGCTGGAGTTTATCGGGTAGATACAGATCATCAGAATCAAGAAAGGTGATATATCGACCACAGGCAATATTCAGTGCATGGTTGCGTGCATAGGAGCGGCCACAATTCGATTGGTATATATACCGTATTCTGTCATCTGAAAATGAGTTGACAACCTCTTTAGTCCCATCTGTTGATCCATCGTCTATGATAATCAACTCAAAATTGCTGAAGGTTTGGTCAAGGACGCTTTGAATCGTCTCGCTTATTAAATTCTCACGATTATACGTAGGGATGATGACACTTACCATCGGTTTAAACTCCACGGTAAATTAGTCAATGGGGATTAACTCTATAACCGAATTGTCGTTATCTATTTCTATATTGTTGCCAAACCCGGCTAAATATTCCTAAATTGGAAGTTGTTTTCTTAGTCTCTTCTTTTGTAACGCAGTTCTTACTCCGCCGTACGTTAGTCAACCGCAACAGTTGGTCTTCAAACTCTGCGACGCCTTTGGCTGGATCATCCATGCTTTCCATAATCTTTTCTTTGCACAACGCTCCCATTTTGCGGCGATAACCGCTGTCTTTTATCAGGGTGTTTACTGCATCACGAAAACTTGTAAAATCACCACGAGGCAAAATAAGTTCAGGAATATCTACAAACTCATCTGCCACTGACCAATCAGTCTGATCATATTGTTTAAGGTAATTGTTTTCGAAAGAGACAAACGGGATACCCAGAGACATGGCATCAATCAGCACATGACCACCGCCTGATGGATAGGTATCAATCAGCACATCAGCTATGGTCAGTAGATCTACACAGTCTGTTCGCCAGCCCAAAAATTTGATGCGGTCTGAAACGGAGCTAATGTCTAAAATGTCGAGACATGGTACTTGATCGCGCCGTACTCCGACCGCAAGATAATATAACGTAGGATTCTCATGAAGCAACGCAATGAGATTTTGCCAAAGATCTTTATGTTGGTACTTGAAATGACGTCCGGCACTCATGAGGATGACTGCATTTTGCGGGATGCCAAAAGATGTGCGATCTAAAATGGTTTCGGGCGGGGTTGGCAATGTAATCCCAATTTTCACAAGACTGGTACCAACCGGCGAATCAATTAATGGGTGTTGCGACCAGGATATGGCCCAATCCAAGCATGGTGCAACGAATTGCTGTGGGGGCCCCTGTAGCAGGCCAACCACCAGAGGTGCTGGTCGTAATGCTACAATGAAATAGTGTTCAAAATCAGCAAGCGCAGCACTGGTTATAAGAATGTCTGGGCTAAATTCTGTAATCTGTCTTGCACATGAAACAAGGCGATTGATCCCCTGTACTTTATTGGGTGTAAAAATAACCTTGCAACCAGATTGCTGGAATTGCTGTACGATGACTCGTAATTGATCAGGATTTTGTTGCAGCTGAGATTTCGACTCTGGCACGAAAAAAACAATTTCAAACAGGTCCTTTTTGTGGTGTTTGGCAAACATAAGATTGATCTTTACCAGTACTGAATTGATATGCGTCATTCCAAAGACGAGGTATGCGAGGCGAAGTTTGGCTCGCGGAGTACTGCTTTGTGGAGCGGTTGGAAGCCATCGCGACTTGGCCATCTCGTCAACCATGTCCATTATGTCGAAATCATAGGAATATCTGTCAAGGTGGTAATGAGAGGCATAAGCGTACTGCCATAGATTGAAAAACTCCAACGCTTGTTCAAGTTTGCCTTCTCGCGCCAGCCGGATTCCTCTTCGCTTGTATGCCTCTCGCAGGGTATCAATATCACCAGTAATGTGGCAAAGCTTAGTTAAAAGCCCCAGTGTATCATCTGAAAACCTTGATAGAATCCAGGCCCGCTCAACAAAAACTTTTGCCTGTACATATTGTCCGGCTCTTGTAAATGCCTCGGCAAGTTCAAAATTTGTTCGAAAACGTTCCTTGACCTCTTCCTGACAGAGATAGGGAAGGATTTCTCTTTGTGGAACCGTTTGACCCGCAGCAATACGGTCCAAAATAGATTTAAATTTTAGCGGGGTATGTCTGCCAGGTTGTTTTATTGTTTTTTCAATAGGTTGCATAATTGCCATCGAGAGTTCAGGTCAGCGCTAGCCTTGTAGCAGTAATAACAGCCATGACTTCTACTTCGGTCAGCTTTACATAAAGCGGTAAGGTAATTGTCCGGCAGCCAATGGAATAAGCGTTGGGGAAATCATTCGGCTGGTAACCGAATACATCTCTAAAATACTTTAGCGTGTGAACAGCACGATAGTTAACAGCACATCCCACTCCCTTTGACTGGAGACTCTGAAGCACATCATCACGTGAGCATCCTTTCGGAAGCAATACCGTGAATAGATGGTGAGCGCTTTTCTCATCGCCAGCGGGAGGCTGAATAAATTCGAGCCCATCGACATCTGCAAGCAAGCTGCGGTATAGGGATTCGATCTCTTGTTTCTGCTGTCTGTATCCGTCAATCCGTGCGATCTGGTTGATTAGGAGCGCAGCCTGGATATCATCCATGTTGTATTTCCAGCCCATCATTTCCATATCCCAGTGCTGATAAGTACCTGTGTAGCGTGATGCAGCATTTTTCGAAATTCCGTGATGCCGCGCAGAACGGTACCAGGCTGCGTCTTCCTCTGTTTTGCAGACCAGAGCTCCACCTTCGCCGCAGGTGATGTTCTTAGTCGCATAAAAGGAAAAACAGGCCGCGTGGGCTAACTGTCCAGGGCGGACACCATCTCGGATGCCCTCAATACAGTGCGCAGCATCCTCAATCAGAACAAGTCCATATTGCTTTGCCAGGTTGGCAAAACCATGCATGTCAACCATTCGACCGTAGAGATGAACAGGAATAATTGCCCTGGTTTTGGACGTGATGGCCCTTTCAACATCTTCAGGCTGCAACAGGGCGCTTTTCGGGCAGACATCCACGAATACCGGCGTAGCCCCTGCTTGAATAATTGCAGTTGCCGTGGCACAGAATGTCATTGGCGTGGTTATGACCTCATCACCCTGTCCGATTCCGTAGCGCAACAAGGCCAGGTGCAAGGCAGCGGTGCAACTTGAAAGCCCTATAACATGTCCATGTCCCAAATACGATGCAAGCAAACATTCAAAATCGGCGACCTTCGGACCGGTTGTGAGAAAGATAGATCGCATCACCTCGGACGCTAGGGCGATATCCTCTTCATTCAGGTTATGCTTGAAAAATTCAATCTTTGATGAAGACATGCATCACCTCTGTTTAATGCAGTTCTTTCTTCCCGGATCGGGTAATGATCGGAACGGCCCGCATCCAGAGCTGCTTCTCCCACCATTTCTGCTGCTCGGAATACCACTCTATCGTTTTCTTCAGCCCGTCTTCCCACGAAACCTTGGGTTTCCAGCCGAAGACCCGTTCGATCTTGGATATGTCTCCGGTATGTCGGAACACCTGTCCGGGCCTGTCTCCGACGAATGTGATCAGCGATTCATCAGCCCCCATCATGGTCACGATGTCTTTTGCAACCGACAGCATGGAACGGTCCATGGCAGAAGCGACATTAAATACTTCTCCATGTACCAGTTTACCATCCGCATGCAGAATCAGGTCAATCGCTGCACAGGTATCCTCGGCATGGATATAGTCCCGAGCGGCACTGCCATCCCCATGAAGCCTGATTGGCTCATTAAGAATGCAGCTTGTAATAAATCGTGGCACCGCCTTCTCGAGGTGCTGATGTGAACCATAGTTATTGAAGGGGCGGATTATCACGGCAGGGATTTCGTAGGTGGTCCAGTAGGAATACACCAGCCGATCGGCGCCAGCCTTGGCTGCGGCATACGGGCTCATGGGCATCAAAGGGTGATCTTCGTCCATCAGGGCCTTATTGGCAGTGCCGTAGACCTCGGAGGTAGAAATGTGAATAAAGCGCTCGATTCGGTCACGATACTTGAGAACCGCATTGGCAATGGTCTGCGTGCCGATGACATCCGTCTCGAAAAAGAGGAAGTTGTCATAGATAGAGCGGGTGACATGGGTTTCGGCGGCAAAATGGACGACGACATCGGCTTGGGAAACCAGGGTATCCACTAGTTCGCCGTTGGTAACATTGCCATACCAGAAGCTCAGCCGTCCATCGTTCTCCTCATTGATATCGACAGGAAGATTTTCAACATGACCCGCATAGGTGAGTGCGTCAAGAACGATGATACAGTAGTCCGGATACGTATTGTATATATGACGCACAAAATTGCTGCCTATAAATCCTGCCCCGCCTGTTACAAGAATAGTTTTTTTCATTTAGCTCGCTACCTCCGGTTTATATTTTCCAAGTAAAACATCAAGACTTTTATCGCCACAATTGAACAACAAGTCGAGTAGCGAGAGGTAGGGCACAAAATCTCCATGAAGCTGACTGTACTCGGGATGATGATATTCTTGAAACAGTACCGTTATGCCGCTTTTTTGAAACTCTGAGGGATCGATATAATTGACACCTGAAGCACCCTCATAAAATGTATCGGCACTGAAATGTTTGCAGATCTGTATCAAACGATCTACTCGCTCCCCCTGTATTCCGAGTGTTGATGACCTAATCATGGGCTTTTCAGGGATACCCAATGCATGAGCCATTTTTTTTATCAGATGAATGTCAAGATCAATCAGAAAATCCCAGTCACGGGCAAAGGTTTCTTCAAAAATACCCATATAATCTTTGAAAAATGGAGCACGTGCGTAACTCTGGCGTATTGTTTCCAAATGTTTCTTGCGCCATTTTGAACCTTTATCTATTCTGACCTCGCATATCTGCGGGTGTTCACCGAACTTGATCAGCGCCGGGACCGTTAGCCACTGGATTCCATTGGCAGTTTTGATCCGGTTGCGGTTACGCCAGCCATTCTTGTCATACTGCACATCATCGTATATGACGAAAACGTCACTCCGGTACAGTTGTTCGAAAAAACCGAGCCACGGCAGATAGCCGGGTTGCAGGATACCGATCACCATCTAGGCGTCCTTGTTCCCGTCATCGGCCAGACACCCTTCTGAATCCATCAGGTCAAGTTTTTCAAAGCGCTCCTGACGCTTATGCTCGGCCACATCTACGATCTTCCAGTAGTTGTGTTTCCAGGAACGGTATTTCCAGTCAGGACAATTGGCGCACAATTCAATCTCATCGCCGGTTTTATTCAGATGCTTCTGGCGGTAGAATTCAAAACCTTCACCATGCCAGATATCTTTAATGCTCTTTTCGTGTATATTTCCCATGTTTGTCTTGGCTGCGATATCAAAGCCGCAGACCATTATCTTGCCACGGGAATCGATGTTGAGTCGCTCAAAAATGAAAGGACATGGGACTTGTTCCTCAGGTGGCAGATAGGGAGTCGGATCAGCAGATTTACCAGGATCATTGATGCCCCAGGTAAGGTATTTTCGTTTCTGGAAGTTGTCCACCAGCGGCTCCCAAAAGGCAGCCACGGCATCTATATCCACTCCTTCCTGATTGACACCGCTTGCAATGATCTTGGTTGAACTGCCCAATCTGTTACGAAATTCAACCATGCGGCGTATATTTGCAACAAGCGTTTTCCACTGTAATCCGGCTCGAACTCTGTGGTAGGTTTCCGGGTCTGCGGCATCAACGCTGAACTCAATCATGTCAACCTGCGCTTCAAGCAGCCGTCGGGTACTCTCATCGGTGAATTTAGAACCATTGGTGATCAAACCAACCTTGGCCCCTTGCCGTTTGGCATACTCCATCAGCTCAACCGCCTGTGGGTGCAGCATCGGTTCCCCGCCGCCGGAAACGCGAACCCAGGCACCGTATTCACCGCATTGGTCAGCTATCAGCTTGAATGTCTCGGCACTCATGAGCGGCATGTCTTTATAACTAGAGCGAATGTCAGAGTTCGTGTAGGGACAGTTTGGGCAAAGGGCATTACAGGAATAAATAAACGATATGACACACATCATCGGAAATTCCAGTGCTTCAGGCCTGATTCCGTATTGTGCTTCCTTATGCTCGATCTGGTCTTTACTGCTCATTAAATGTTGTTCTCCTCGAAGGTTTTTGTGAATCTAATCCCGCTAATGCGCTGTTCCTTATACAATCTGTCTTCACGTCCAGATTCACGATAGCCGCATTTTTTAAAAACCTTTGCAGCAACCAGATTATCTTCCCGAACCCAAGCCCAAATCTCCTGTAGACTCTTCTGTTTAGCAACAATGTCAACAACCTGAAGCATTTTAGTGCCAATCCCTCTGTTCTGCTCCCGGGCAAAAAATGCAACTTCGCCACCCCGGTCAACATACAGCAACACAACACCCAAGAGACTATTCCCCTCCTGAATCACTCTGATTTCAGCAGTTGTTTTTTCAATCCATTGAATAGTTTCTGCAATATCAACAGAATGGGTCAGCAACAGCTCACAGTAACAGTTCCTGAGCTCAACATACTGGGAAACCAGTTCAGGATGATCCTTCAGATCCAGAATTAATTCCATGAGTTATTTTGATTCAACCGTTGTGTAATAGTCAGCTCGAGCTGATTGCCAATCCTTGCAGTTTTTGCAGACAGCAGGCAGCTCGCTGAACCTTTTTTCAAGGTGCATATGCCTCAATTCCTTGAGAGTTCCATTCCAGACATCTTTCAGTTTTACGTTGGTGACATCACCCGCAATAAATCGGGCATCGAGGTCAACCGCACAAGTAACAACTTTGCCGGTATCGGTAATCGACATAGTCTGCATGGCCCAGTAACATGGCCAGCGGTCTTCATCCCCCAGTACAAGATTCGGCGCATCAATCAGGCCCGCCCAACTCACTTTAGGCCGAATCTTTACCTTGGCGCCTTGTTCGCTCCAAAAAGAAATGAAAGCTTCCTTTTCATGGGCATTGTTGTCCATCTCGACAAATTGTACAAAGACATCCGGCTTATCCGACTTCAGCTCTTCCTTAAGGCGGAGCAGGTACTGGATATTTTTTACCGTGGAGTTGTAATCACCTTTGACGCGGATAGTCGAATAGGTCTCCGGCGAAAAGGCATCAATACCAATGTAGATTGCATCCAACCCGGCATCGATCAGCTTTCTGGATGCGTCTTCATCCATCAGGTTGGCATTGGTATTGGTGACAATATCTGTCAGCCCCTTATCCTTAGCGTAACGGATCATGTCGAAGATCGATGGTTTTCTGTTTTTGAGAATGAGCGGCTCGCCAAAAAAGACCATCCAGACACGAACATTTTTGTCTTCGGCAGCCACTTCATCGATAATTTTGGTAAACAGCTCCCATGACATGACGCCTTTTTCTCTGGTCATTTCTGGATGAACACACATGGAACAAGCTAAATTACAGAAGCTTACGGTATCGATCAGAACTACCTTGGGAAATTCTCCTGAATCCTCCAACCGACCCTGCGCAATCTGAGATTGTAAAATTTTATCCTTCATCTATCGTCCTCTACTTTCGCGAATTCATCCAACTGGATTCAGATGGTACCAAAATATTCTTCCCACCAGAGCTGGAACATTATCAGGTTCCAGATCCTGCCATTCAGGGATTTATCTCCAGCCTTGTGACGGGCCAGCAGGTCCTGCACCAGAGAGACATTAAGACAGCCATGGGCCTTCAGGCGATCCGGCGAAAGGACATCAGCGCAATAGCCACGATATTTTTCCTGCATCCAGTCGAAAACGGGGAGAACAAAGCCTTCTTTGGGACGGTCTACGATACCTGGCGGCAATAGCGGCTTCACAGCCTGTTTCAGAATATCTTTGACAGCCCCCTGCCTGATCTTGAGTTGTCCGGGGATGGTGGCGGCAAACTCCACTAGGCGGTAATCGAGAAACGGGGAACGCACCTCAACCGAATGCGCCATGGAGAGAAAATCAACAAAGGCCAGTACTTGATCCGGCAGTTGGGTCTTCCACTCCATTTCCAGAATCCGGTTGAGCGGGTTGCACGCCGTAAGATCACTGAAATAGCTGGCTACAATGGTTGCCGTACTGGCGGAAGCACACCGGGCCTTGAAAGCGTCCGACAGAAGCGCCTGCTTTTCATCATCACCGAAAAGGTACAGTGCGGACCGCCATTTCTGCTCGTTCCCCTGCGACTTCTCGAATAAGCCTTCCAGAAACTTCAGATCACAGGGAGCAAAGAGTTTCTGTTCCTCGTAGGACAATCCCTCTGTCCGGATCTTGTCGGCAAGCCGGGCATAGTGCCAGATCGGCTGGGCAGTGCGATGGGTGAGATAGCTGCCAAAAAGTTCGTCAGCGCCATCACCGGAGAGAGCCACCTTGACATGCCGGGAAATCAGCTTGGACAGGAAATAGGTCGATATGGTGCCGGAAAACGGCTGATCAAACGACCTGATGACCTGGTTGATATCCTCCAGCAGTTCGCTGCTGGCCATGATGTATTCGTAGTGGTCGGTGCCGTACTGCTCGGCGACACGGCGGGCATGATGGAGATCAGCCGCCTTGTTCTCCAGTTCATCCTCGTACCCCAGGCAAAAGGTCTTGACCGGCTGGTCGGAGTAGCGGCTCATCAGGGCGACTACGGTGCTTGAGTCCACCCCGCCGCTCAGATAGGCGCCAAACGGAACGTCACTGCGCATCCTGATGCGGGTGGCATCGTCCAGCAGCTCGACGATACGCCCTTGCACCTCCAGCTCATCCCGCCCTTCCTGCTCATCGAACCTGATGGTCCACCATTTTTTCAGCGTTGCCTCGCCCCGTTCCCAGATCAGCATCTGGCCAGGCAGGAGCGCCTTGATCCCCTTGAAGGCTGTCAGCGGAGCAGGGATATTCTTGAAGGTGAAATAATGATAGATCGCCTCATGGTCCATCTTACGGGAATAGGCGGGATGCTCCAGAATGGCCTTGATCTCGGATGCGAAAATCAGTTTCCCAGCGAAAACGGCATAAAAAAGCGGCTTTACCCCCATGCGATCCCTGATCAGGGCTAGACGCTCCTTGCCACTGTCCCACAGGGCAATGGCGAACATACCGTTAAGCCGATTGGGAAAGTCGAGCCCCAGTTTCTCGTAGAGGTGGACAATGACCTCGGTGTCCGAATGGTCCGTATAGAAGCGGTGCCCCTCCTTTTCCAGTTCGGCCCGCAGTTCGGGATAGTTGTAGATTTCGCCGTTAAAGACCGTGTGGATGGAGCCGTCTTCGTTGTGGATTGGCTGTTTACCCGACTCGACATCGATGATACTGAGCCGCCGCATGCCGAGATTGACAAAGCTGTCGCAGTAGAAACCATCATCATCCGGTCCGCGATGAACTATGGATCCTGCCATGCGCCGGAGAGTCGAATCGTCTGTCTGTCCTGTAAATCCGCAGATGCCGCACATGCTAATACCCCTTTATGGGCATGCGGGATTTGAGCGACATTCGGCAGAAGTCGAATTGTGATTTAGCCAGATCCATTAGCGTATCAGGTCAACCTTTCTAAAGGGGATTGCCTTCTTTACCGTCACTGGCGTTGATTTATTCCCGAACAGTGCAGCGCGGACTGTGATCCTGAATTGCTCCGGCAGCATCCTGTAAGTTCTTCTGAGCAACCCCGGCTGCTTATTCACCTCTGGCAAGGAGACAGCATTCGCAGCGCTGA
Organism: uncultured Nitrospiraceae bacterium; assembly: GCA_964392915.1. Classification (GTDB taxonomy): domain Bacteria; phylum Nitrospirota; class Thermodesulfovibrionia; order Thermodesulfovibrionales; family Dissulfurispiraceae; genus JAAYUK01. The sequence continues at coordinate 43,159 of CAYMRS010000011.1, read as the reverse complement.
GCTGTTTGTCCTGCCACAGTTTTTTGAAGAAATGCTGTTCGATGTTACAGCCATAGGTAGATTCGGTAAGTTTTCTTGCAATGAAAAATATCGTCCAGCGCCCTTCAAAGGAGACATCTTCCAACATCGGCCCCGGTTCGCCATATTCATAGATATCCCAGGTACTGAAGCTGTCGCACGGGACGTTGATCATGAAGAATTCTACTATGTCCCACTGGTTTTGGGTGTAGTAGTCGTAGAACAGTGTCGGAGAAAACATGTAAAAACCGTGGTCGAGGCATCCAGTGGAGGGAAGCGAATGAATCACCAGGCCACCGACCTGGAGCATTTTGTTATAGTTTTCGAACGCCTTGGGAATATTGAACATGTGTTCGGTGCTGCCGCCGTCGTAGATGACGTCAAACCGGTTATACAGTTCTTCCGGAATATCATTGTTCAGGTTGCAGATTATGGATGCCCCCTCGTATTCGCTGCAATCCATGCTGTCGACCGCAGAGAAACCCAGTGACCTGAAAAATTCATTGTCCGTGGGGAATCTGTTTTCCCTGATCGAGGCCTCAAGCTGTGCTTCATCCAGATTAAAATCGGATTGGTGTGCCCATTTTCTCAGGTCATCCACGGAAAAGCAAATGCCCTGCCTGCCTATGGTCACCAGGTGACGATTGGCGAAAGCCTGATTTTTCGACTGCTCCATGAACAACTTTACAGTCAGTTCTACCATTCCCATGCTAATGATCCTCTATTTACTACAATTATGATTTTGACCACTCAAGCACAGGGGCAAAAAGTCCTAGGCGTTTTTCACGCCAGAGTGGCGATTCACTCAATCCGCCTTTGATCTCCAATAATATGGTTGGATTATTTACCCCTGGATAAAAATAAAATTCTTGATGCAGTCTGCCTCCATGAATTTCAATCTTATAGGTTCCTTCGTTCAGCGTGCGCTTAGGCAACTGACACCGTAACAAGTTCATTCCCTGTTCAACCCGAGGCCAGGTATCCGGATGTCCGTCAAAAAACATCGAGCCGAAGAGGAGATTCTCCGTTTCCGTAAACACTCCGATTCCAAAATAGAGTGCTGGGTCAGTTTTTCTCACCTCTCCCACCACATTAATCCAGATATCCGCATCGTTCCTGATCGGCATGTTTCGAATCTCATTGCCATCGGCATCGGAGAAATAGAACCTCAACGGCTTGAAATAGTCGTTGTCAAATTCAGGGGTGCCGGGATTTTCCCAGCAGCTCTGGATACTTGCATTACCGCTGAACACGTAGTCCTTTACCACCGAGACAACATCATCGCTTTTACGAGCAACGGTGCCCTTCTCCAGCAAAAGCGCAGAAGTACAGAGCTGCTCAATTGCCCCCATGTTGTGGCTGACAAACAGTACCGTGCGCCCCTCTTTTCCCACGTCCTGCATCTTCCCGAGGCACTTCTGCTGAAACTGGACATCACCGACCGCCAGCACCTCATCGACGATCAATATCTCCGGTTCCAGGTGGGCGGCCACTGCAAAGGCTAACCGCACGTACATGCCCGAAGAATAGCGCTTGACTGGTGTATCGATGAACTTTTCAATTTCTGCGAAGGCAATAATAGCATCAAATTTACGCCCGATTTCATCCTTGCTCATTCCCAAAATTGCGCCGTTCAGAAATATGTTTTCCCTTCCCGTCAGTTCCGGATGAAAGCCGGTACCCACTTCCAGCAGACTTGCCACCCGCCCTCTGATTTTTATTCCACCACGGGTCGGAGCAGTAACGCGCGAAATAATCTTGAGCAGCGTTGATTTGCCCGCGCCGTTGCGCCCGATTATCCCAAGCACATCACCCCGTTTAACCTTAAATGACACATCGTCAAGGGCTTTAAATGCAGCATTCTGAACTCTGGAGCCGTCCGAGACAATTTTTGAGTTTGGGTCTTCCTTGCCCAGCAGCTTTGCGCACCAGCTCTGCAGATCGCGATATAGCATTCCGTGGCTGATAGTTCCCAAGCGATATTCCTTGCTGAGGTTCTCAACCTTGATGACAGTGTCGCTCATAGACCTAGACAGTATCCATAAATGTCTTTTCAATCCGGCTGAAGAGCACAATCCCGACGAAAAAGATCAGCAGTGTCATCCCTGCACTGATGGCAAGGTGCTGAGCATTGACAGAGCCAGAACCAAGAAAGGCAAAGCGAAAGGTTTCCACTATGCTCGCCATAGGGTTGATGGCATATAGCCACTGCCAGCGCTCCGGTATTTGCGACATGGGGTACACGATGGGAGTGGCATACATCCAGAGCTGGGTCCCAAAACCGACTGCAAATGAAAGATCGCGGTATTTTGTAGTAAGGGAAGATACCAGAATTCCCATGCCCAGACCAAGAATGCCCATCTGCATGAGCAGCACTGGCGCTGCAAGAATCCAGAGGGATGGTTGCAGAGGCACTCCGCGCAGTGAAAAGTAGAAATAGAATCCGAGAAACAGAAAGAACTGAATCGCAAAGGTCAGAAGATTCACAATAATAACAGATAGCGGCACTGCCAATCGAGGGAAATAGACTTTGCCGAAAATGCCGGCATTGGCAACAAACGTGTTAGATGTCGAGGCAAGGCAGGCAGCAAAGTAATTCCACGCCACAATGCCGGCCATGTAAAAGAGCATTGGCGGCTGCCCATCGGTTGGAATATTGGCAATTTTCCCAAAAACAATTGTAAAAACAATGGTCGAAAAAAGCGGTTGGATTAAAAACCATAACGGACCAAGAATGGTCTGTTTATACACCGCAACAAAGTCTCGCCGGACAAAAAGCGCTATCAGGTCACGATAGCTCCACAATTCGGCAAGATTTATGTTGAACCATCCGCTGCGGGGACGGATCTCTGTAGTCCATTTATCCATTACTTTTTCCGGCACGGTGAGTATCGGCAGCCTGCAGAAACAGAAAAAATTTACCTTCGTGACCGTTCACTCCGGCACATAATGTATTTTTCATCATGACGCCTTCATTTCTGCAACCAGTTCTTGCAGTGCCGACAAATATTCCGCGGCTGCGTTTCGTGCTTCATCGAGTTTTTCGCCTAAAAGGGCTCTTTCAGCAATGATTGCAGATAATCACCGTAACTGCTTTTTTTCAATTTCACTGCGATGGTTTCAAGCTGTTCTTTGGAAATATATCCTCTGCGATAGGCGATTTCTTCCGGACACGCGATTTTCAACCCTTGCCGACGCTCAAGAATTTCCATAAATTGCGCAGCCTCCAGGAGCGATTCATGCGTCCCGGTATCCAGCCAGGCAACCCCACGCCCAATCAGTTCAACATGCAGATGCCCGAGTTCAAGATAGCGATTGTTCACATCAGTAATCTCGAGTTCGCCGCGTGCCGACGGTTTGAGTGATTTCGCAATATCGACAACCCGGTTGTCATAAAAATAGAGCCCGGTGACCGCATAGTTCGATTTCGGATTTAATGGTTTTTCTTCAAGAGACACAACCCGCCCTTCCCGGTTAAATTCCGCTACTCCGTATCGCTTCGGATCAGTTACATGATATGCAAACACCGTTGCACCGTCATCGCGGCCGCAGGCCCGCTGGAGTTGAGCCGTGAATCGATCGCCGTAAAAAATATTGTCACCGAGAATCAACGCCGTGCTCTCGTTGCCGATAAAGTCACTGCCAATGATAAATGCCTGCGCTAATCCGTCAGGCGACGGTTGAACGGTATAGGTGATATGGATTCCCCACTGACTGCCGTCGCCAAGTAACTGCTCAAACCGGGGAGTGTCCTGAGGCGTCGAAATAACTAGAATCTCCCTGATTCCGGCTAACATGAGCACAGACAAGGGATAATACACCATCGGCTTGTCATAAATTGGTAAAAGCTGCTTGGAAACGGCAGCAGTTAAAGGATAGAGCCGGGTACCCGAACCGCCTGCGAGGATGATGCCGCGGCGACTGGTGATGAACGGTACGTTTCCTTTCGGCGCCGTATGAACCGGATTACTCATTGTTCTGCTCCCTTTGAGCACTGGTGATCAGCAACGAGGTGCCGCATTGATTTCGCTTGTGTCGATCATGATATGTTCAGATCAAGGGCGGACTCAGTCTGAAGTCGCCACTACTGTCCGCCGCTGCCCGCGTGCTGTAATTTGTATCAATCCAGTTTCTGTATTCACCGCTAAGAATGCCATTCGTCCAAGCTGAATTATCGAGGTACCACTGAACGGTCTTGCGAATGCCGGTCTGAAATGTTTCTTTCGGTTCCCAGCCTAGTTCCCGCATGATTTTTGATGGATTGATCGAATACCGTCGATCATGCCCCGGGCGATCTTTCACGTAAGTTATCAAACGTGAATAGGAACCTTCTGGTGACGGGCGCAATTCATCGAGCAGTGAGCAGATTGCCCGAACAATTTCAATATTCTTTTTCTCATTAAGACCGCCGATATTGTAAGTTTCACCTACGCGGCCAAGTTCAAGCGCAGCGCGTATGCCGGAACAATGATCGGTAACATAGAGCCAGTCGCGCACGTTGTGACCGTCTCCGTAAACCGGCAGAGACTTTCCTGACAATGCATTCAGGATCATCAGAGGAATGAGTTTCTCCGGGAACTGATATGGCCCGTAATTGTTGGAACAATTAGTGGTTATAACAGGCAACCCGTAAGTATGATAATATGCTCGGACAAAGTGATCGGAAGCGGCCTTTGACGCTGAATAAGGACTGTTCGGCGCATAAGGAGTTTCCTCGCAGAAAGGAGCATCATCAGGGCCGAGCGAGCCGTAGACCTCATCGGTCGAAATATGAAGAAATCGGAAAGATGCTTTTTCTGTTCCTTCAAGTCGAGAGTGATAAGCGCGTGCTGCTTCCAGCAGTGTGAATGTTCCCTGCACGTTCGTTGTGAGGAAAGCCCCCGGACTAAGAATAGACCTGTCCACATGACTTTCCGCAGCGAAATGGATAATTGCACGGGGCTTATGAGTAGCAAACAACGACGAAACGAGAGCGGAATTGCAGATGTCGCCGCGAATGAAAACATGGCGCGGATCGTTTGACAGCGAAGACAGGTTGGCAAGATTTCCTGCATACGTCAACGCATCAAGAATCAGCACAGCCTCATCTCCCGATGCAAGCCACTCAAGTACAAAGTTTGCGCCGATGAACCCGGCACCGCCGGTTACCAGTATCATATTGCTTTCTTTTTCTACTGCTCCGCCCTCTCGGTTACATAACGCCATAACCAAGAAGGCAATATACTCATCAAAAAAACCAGCATACAGCATTCAGAGGTCAGGAGAAAACATCAACCCAAACAACAAAAACTCCCCTGCTCCATCAACTACAATGCTTCAATATCGGATGCGTCTATCTTTACCGAGACGCCCTGCTGCAAAATGTCGATCGAAACCACAAAAAGATGCTGGCCCGCCTTTTCAGTCAGAATACCCGTTGCGCCTTTGAGCGGACCCCGCTTTACTCTTACCTGTTTGCCCTGCTTGAGAAACGGATACGGGTCTATTTCGTTTTTCAACGAAACCAGTTTTTTCAATGAATCGACCTGCTCGTCAGGCACCGGTTCAGGTTCTCCGGGAACCATCCCCAGAAATCTGACAACCCCCGGTTTTTTTAACACAGCCAACATACTGTCATAGGCGCCGGGAATATGGACAAATATATATCCGGGAAAGAGCGGAAAATCAACCAGTTTTTTTCTGTCCGCCCACTTCTGCAATCTCTCCACAACCGGGACAAAGGCCTCAATGCCCGCTTCGGCAAGCCGTGAAAAAACTCGGAACTCATGCCGCGAACGGACATGCACCGCGTACCACCGCATGGACGAAGCACCCGTCGTCATCGCTCTTTCCCGACTCCATCATCAAGATAATAAATTCTGGCGCGGTCAGATACGAATTCATGCGCCAATCGGTTAAACAGCTGGTCATTTGACGCGATGAGCACGGCATCGTACTGCACGCTCCCTATCATCTCGGGAGAGAGAACCGGCCTGCCGAAGAAGTCGTGGCCGTTTGCCGTATGGCTGACCGCGCCGACAATCTCCAGGGGAAGGCCGCGGGTCGATATATAGCAAAGCTCTGCCATTTCCCCGTCTCCCCAGAGCAGAATCCTGCGGCAATCATTGGCGAGCAGATTCGTATACGCAAGCTCGATTTTGCCGCGCGCAGACTTGAAATAACTGAGCGATATGTCCATATAACAGTAGGTTAGTCTGGCTTTTTCCGCGAATCCCTTGGGGGTGATAAGATATTTGATTCTGTTGCGGGGAAGCGTGGTGATTTTCAGGTGGCCCTTCTTGCAGAGGCGCTTTACATAAGCGTTTACGAGGCCGAGCGCAATGCCGAGCCGATCGGCAAGGGCGCGCTGGGAAACCGTGGGCTCTTTCGCCACCTCATCGAGCAGTTTTAACGCGATGTCGTCGGGAGGATTGCCGCTGCCGGCAGCCTGTGTGTTCATAAAATGAACAATATCACATGAACTAATTGATAGTCAATGGTAAATCTGGCAAAAAAGGCAAAAACAGCATCGGCCTTACGCAGTGCCTTTGATCGAAACCCAGCCTTCGCGAAGCTCCCGGAGAAGAGAAGAAACCTGGCGCATTTTTTCGGCATCGTTGCGCGCGTTGGCGAGCGCGATTTCCTGCATCATATACTGATAGAGGTTCATGAGATTTTCAGCGACCTCGCCGCCGACCTCGACATTCAGGGAGTTCAGCAGTTCATCGATAATCGCGATGGCTTTGTCCGCAAAACGCAGCTTCACCGCAATCTGCCCGCCCGCGGCGGCGTCAGCCGCCTTTTCCAGCGACTCGATTGCCCCGTCGTATAGCATTATCACCAGCTCAAGCGGGTCGCTTGTGGTCATGACCTTCGCGCTCGTGTAAGAGTTGCGGGCATAAGAAGCATTGGCTATCAAAGTGATCCTCCGGCGTGGGCTTTGTTTACTATTGTATCGGAGGAAAAAGCAATTACTTGAGAGGAAAAAGACAGGAAGGACTCCGGTCAAGCCGGAGTGACAAACAAAAGAAAAAATGTGCCGTAAATTAAGGAGTTCCGAAGGTGCGGCAATGGCAGGCAAAATAGGCAGGCTTTGATTAGAAAGAAATACCCTAACTGCTGCCGCCGAACGCCTTGCTTATCTGGCTCAGTTGCTTGGTAACGTAGTCGCTCTGCCCCTGAAGCTGCTGCAAAAGCTGATCAAGAGCGGTATACTGTTTTTTCAGACGTGCTTCAATCTGGTCAAGACGGCGGGTCATCGCCTCTGCCTGCTTCTGAATGTTTTTCACCGTCGCCTGCAGCCCGGTCTGGCGTCCGGGGAGGATTCCGTCAACATACCCCTTCAGCGTGGAATCAAGCGAAGCTCCCATGGCGTTCAGCGTCGCGACAACGGCTGAAGAATCAGCTGTGACAGCGGCATCAAGCTTTACAGCATTCACGCTCAGAACGCCGTTTTTATCGGTTGAAATGCCGAGATTCGCAAGCTGGTTGTCCGCAAATGTCGCAGCAGTAACCCCCCGAATCGAATTGCCGAGGTCCAACAACACCGACTCGCCCGAAAGCGCGCCTTTGGCGTCCTTCGTGCCGCGCAGCTGCTTAATCTGTGTGTTTAACGCATTATACGCAGCCACAAATGCATTAACCTTTGCCTTAAGCCCCTCTGTGTCCTTGCCGACCGACATTGAAACCGCGGTCGCGCTCTCTTTCCTGAGCGTGAGCGTGACGCCGTCTATCACGTCCGAAATTGTATTGCCCGCCCTTGTCACCGCAAGTCCGTTCACATCGAGCTGCGCATCAATGCCGTCCTGCAGTTGATTCATATTGAGCGTGCCGCCGTTAAAAGCAAGATCAGCAAGGTCTCCTGTTGCGCCGGTAACGTCGATGCTCATTTTGGCAGCAACTCCCGTTGAGGCAGACTCAAGCACCATTTTGTAATTACCGGGAGAAACCTGCACAATCGAAGCCTTTACCCCGGCATCAGCGGTATTAATGGCGTCGCGCACTCCCTGAAGCGTCTTGTTTGAATCGTCAATCGTGATATTCCTGGTCGCACCATTCACCGTAACGGCTATACTGCCCGTTCCCATGTCCTGCGTAAGGGACGTGTATTTGTCAGCGTCTTTCGTCGCTATGCGATGAGCATAGGCAAGCGAAGCGACTTTAATAGTATAATCGCCGGCAATGGCAGAGCCTGACACAGATGCAGTAAAGTATGAGGCATCGGAAACGGTTGCCTTATAACCGAGAATTGACGATTCCTTGAGCGTGGAGGCGGCGTTTTTCAGCGAGTTCGCCGAGCCGAGCAGCGAGCCGAGCGCGGTAATTTTTGAGAGATAGGCGGCTTCCTTTTTCTGCAGTTTGGTGAGCGGCTGGCTCTCCACCTTCATGAGCTGCTGCACAATTGAAGCCGTGTCTATCGCTCCGCCCGTTATGCTGGACGTTCCGGTAGTAGCCATAGAAATTCCCCCGCATCCTCCAAACGACTGTTCTTACGCTTTTGTGCTGAACAGATTTTCGGTGCTTGCCCTGAGCTTGCTTATCATATCGAGGTACTCTTCGGGCGGCATCTGCTGCACGACCTTGCCCTTTTTGTCAACGAAACGGATAACGACATTCTTGTCGTCATCGACCGCAAAAACCGCCTTGTACTTATAGATCTCGGTCTTCTGAGGTTCTGCCGCTTTGTTCTGCGCCTGTTTTTTCTCTGCCTTGTCGGAAGCAGCCTGCTGCTGGCGGTTTACCGATACGACGTCTTCGGCAACCGGCGCGGCTCTGACCTGAACATCCTGACCCTTTGCCGCAACGGCAGCCCGCTGCCCGCTTCCCTGCCCGGCAAGGCCCGGAGTCGTTGAGAGTGTCATCGGAGTTGTCTTAAGGCCTTCTGTATTCATCTTTTGCCTTAAACTGATTGCTCATTCCTCAGTTTATCATATGCGGGTGAGGCAGCACATGCTGCCTCACCCGGTTTTTAAATACTTCCGGCAGAATTACTTGCCGAGCAGCGCGAGAACGCTCTGCGGTATCGTGTTTGCCTGCGACAGAACCGAGATGCCTGCCTGCTGCACGATCATCGACTTCGTGAGCTGTGCTGTTTCAGCCGCATAGTCTGCATCCAGAATTCTGGAGCGGGATGCGATCAGGTTTTCCGATGTCGACTGAAGGTTGGCGACAACGGAGGTAAACCTGTTCTGAATTGCGCCAAGGTTGGCACGCGCGGTATTGACAGCAGAGAGCGCTGCATCCATAGCTGACATTGCCGTATCAGCACCGCCGGCGCTGGAGATATCGAGCGCGGCAAAACCTGCTGCTGTGCTAGCCGTTGTGGTCGCTGCCGTCAACCCGGTGGTTGCCGTAGAAGCAGTACCAGCAAGGGCGATGATGATGTTCGGTGTAGCCGGAACGCTGCCGGAATTCGTCAGGACGACCTGGGTAGGAGAAGCCGAGAGTATCGTCGCATATACTCCTGTCTGTGAGGCATATGAATTAATCGCGGCAGAGATAGATGACGCACGGTTAGCTGCATTGGTGTCCGCGCCAATTGCGCCTACGCTCACGCCGTTAATGGTGAGATCCCCGGCGGTGATTGCTGTGAATGCAGTGGCTGCATTCCCCGTTACCTGTGCAAATGAGTAAGACCCCAACTGGGATGTCTGCGCATTTGTAATAGATGCGATTGTAATTGTTTCACCCACATTGGCGCCTACCTGGAAGACCTGCGACGAGAATGAACCATCCAGAAGCTTCACACCGTTAAACGATGTCGCAGTAGCGACGCGGTCAATTTCGGACTTCAATTGCTGTGCCTCAGTATTGAGTGCCGCACGGTCGGTTGCGCTGTTCGTTGCATTTCTTGACTGAACCGCCAACTCACGGATGCGCTGCAGGTTGTTGGTAACTTCATCAAGAGCGCCTTCCGCGGTCTGGGCAAGTGAAATGCCGTCGTTCGCGTTTCTGACTGCCTGATTGATGCCGCGAATCTGCGTGGTAAAGCGAGCTGATATCGCAAGGCCTGCGGCGTCGTCTTTTGCGGAGTTGATTCTCAGACCGGAAGAGAGTCTCTGAAGTGCGGTGCCGAGAGGTCCCTGAGAGTTGGTGAGGTTTCTTTGCGCGTTGAGTGAAAAAAGATTGGTGTTGATTGTGAGAGCCATGGTAATCCTCCATGAATTTTGATTATCGGGCATCCTTGCCCTTTTTATGCGCCAACCCTGCTTCCGTCTCCCAGTTTTCGACTTGTCACCCCTTTCCACCGGGTTTGAGAGCGCGGGTTGTTTGCCTGATTATGTTATCGGCAGGAGCTTTCAGAAACTTTAGCGGCCAATTTTCCTTTGTTTTCAAGTTGTTGTTCTTTTATTTTTGAATCCTGAATGTCTTTTGTCCGTTAACAGGGGCCTTTTCGTCTGTCATTCCGGCGCTTGTCCTTTCAAGGATGTCCGGAATAAGTCTCCTTTTTACAGTGACAACCCAAGCTGAATTTTCATAACCCGCTCGACGGCACGCATATCCGGAGCGCTCAACTGCCCCATGAGTTTCTTCAGGCGCTTTTTGTCAGCGGTGGCAAGTTGATCAGCCATAGCCTTGCTCTGAACATCGCCAACCGTCACAAGCGCCTCGCTCGGATAGATATTGGCAACGTTGCCCGATAAGGGAATAACCTGAACTCTTGCCATCACCCGGTTTGAAACGTCATTGCTCACGATGACAGCGGGGCGGGTCTTCTGTATCTCAGAACCGCACGATGGGTCAAAATCAACCCACCAGACTTCACCCCGGAGCATTGCCGTCACCTATCAGTGCATCTGTCCATTCATGTGCTTCTTTCTCGCGCTCTGCGTCAGCGGCCATCGCCTGGTAACCTGCTTCAAGATCGTCCTTCAGAACATGGGGGCGTGCCAGGTTCTCGATAAACTGGCTGATCTTGCGCCGCCCGACAACCCGAACAAGACCATCGTACACGGCTTCATCCAATGTAATTGTCATTTTTCGATGCATAAAACACCTCTTAATGGTATACGTGTACTTTAATTATCACATCGCCGTGCGCGGAAGTCAATGAATCCAGGAAATCTTGCAAGCTGAGGATAGCTCAAAAGCGACAGTTTCGTGGTATGGCGGGAAAAACGACTCCGATTCCGATTAAGTCTGAGTGACAAATGAGAGGCTTTTCGTCTGTCATTCCGGCCACGTCCGGAATCGGTCGTTTAAGCGGCACGGCCACATCTAAGCAAGAGAAAGCAAAAAAACAACTCAAGCTTTCCTTCTCACTGCCGTCCCTGCAGAAGCAGTTGCACCGGCCAATTGTGCCAGCCCCCCTATTCTCCGTTCCCAGCCGACGCCATACTTGCTGTAACTCTTCAGCCCGCGAAGCGAAGTCTGCCGGGTTTCAAGGTATTTCATCGGGTCGCCGTCGGAGGCGTTCATAGATTCCTGCGCGGTTTTGGGCCGGTGCAGATAGGTGTCGAAATGAATGATATTCAAAGGATACGGAAGTTTGTCGCTGCCGGAGCGCTTCCATATCATCGCATAAATCTGCTGTGCCTTCGCGTCGTTTAGTTCTTCGACACGCTTTGCGATAGCGCCTTGCGGATCGTACTCCTGAAGTGTGCTCTGCAGTATGCCGTATTTTGACGGTCCTTTGCCGTTATCGTCCCTGACGAGGGTCTTGCCTTCATTTTTCATGATAATGCCGACCGCGCTTTCGAACATGCCCGCCGACCGCTTCACGCCCTGCGCAGGGGCCGCTCTGCCGGCTGACAGAAGAGGTTCGCCCTGCCCGGACTGATGCGGCACTTTTTTCCCACCCGCAAGCAAATTATCCCTTATGCCGACGTAGGCTTCAAGTACTCCGCCCGACTGCTGCAAGGCGATGCGCGCGGTTTGGGGACGCCGTATATAGGTTTCGAAATGAACCGCCCGCAGTTCAGGCGGCAAGTCCGCCGCGCCGGAACGGTCCCATATGCGTTCATAAATAACCCGCGCCTTTCCGGGCGTAAGCTGGCTGACGTGTTGCGCTATTTTTCCCTGCGGATCATAGTCTCTGAGTGTCTCCTGAAGGATGCCGAACCGAGACGGGCTTTCGCCCTGCACATAGCGGCCGCGCCTGAGCAGTATTGGTTCTACGACGGAATCGAAGGCGCCCGGAGCCGGAGTCTGCATCTGCTCGCTGAGCATGCCCGCAAACAGGCCGCCGCCGGTGAAAACGGCAGCTTTCGGAATTACTGTATAGTCAGGCCGTGCCATCATATTCACAACGCGACAGATATCTTCCCGCATTCGCATACCTCCGGATATAGTCAACTCCGCGCTATATAGTGCAAATAATATACCAGCGAATATTCATGAGTCGAAAGAAAGGAGCAGCGGAAGCGCTTACGGCTTTATGCGTCCATCGGGAATAAGCAGAATACCATGCCACACGCCGCTCATAGCCGTAGTGGAATTAGACAGCAGGTTGGATTGTTTCAGGAATCTGCGTCAAGTCTATGACACCGATCAGGACATAAAGACCGGATGCACGACGCGATAGCAATGCTTGCCCAGTTCATATTCCCGGTTCTTCGAGAGGTAGTGATGCAGTCTTAAATCTGCACTATCGAGTTCTCCGCGTTGTAAAGATGGGGCCTCCGCTATGAGCCGTTGATGAGGCATGGACGCTCTTTTGTGAAATCCCTGCGTAATCCGGACGGCGGGTAATGAAATTCAGCGCTACGGCTGCTATGAGCAGAGCGCCAGAACCATAAAAAGCGAGATCGTATGAGCCGGTCGTATCCTTGACAATTCCTGCCACAAGAGGAATAAAGAAACCGAATCCCCAGCCAAGGAAGATAAGACCGTAATTGCTGCCGAGGTTTTTCTTGCCATAGAAGTCGGCAGTATTTGCGGGCATCAGCGCAAGGCCACCGCCATATTGCCAGAAAGCAACGCCGACCGCGAGGAAGAGCAGCGCGACATTGCCCGTGCTGATAATCCACGGAGTCGAAAACAGAAAGACCGCAGAGACAAGGCAGTTGACCGTATAGGCATTCCTCCGGCCGATTACGTCCGAATAAAGGCCTGTTCCGACACGGCCGATTGCGTTTACCAATCCACCGAAGGCGGCAAGAATCCAGGCGTTCTGCGCAAAGAACTCGACGGAAGTTGCCGTCGTCTTCAGAATGGGCGATGCGTTTGCAATCACCAGCAGACCGGACTGCGCCGTCCCCATAAACATGAAAGCAAGCGCGTAATACTGCCAGGTTTTGAGCATTTCATCCGGCTTCCAGTCAGCTGCCGGAGCTGCCAGCTTTTTGTTCGCCGGCGCCGCCGGCGCCACATAGCCGGCCGGAGGCAGCGAGAGAAACTGCGCCGCGACAAAGACAACCGCGGTAAAAGCGATGCCGAATGCAAGGAAACTTCCGGTAATGCCGTAGTTAGTGATGAGATAATTGCCAAGCGGCGAGATGTACATGGCCGCGCCGCCAAAACCGCCGACTGTAATGCCGGCAATGAGGCCGTATTTGGCCGGGCCGAACCATCTGAGCGCCGCCGGGGTCGGCGCCGCATATGCAATGCCCATACCGATACCGCCGAGCACGCCAAAGCCAAGCAGCAGGCCGATATAGCTCTTCATCAGACCGGCAAGAATGCAGCCGGCTCCGAGAAATGCGCCGCCAACCATTGCGCTGACTTTCGGGCCGTATTTATCAAGAATCCTGCCGCCCGGAATCATGAAAACTGCAAAAATCAGACCGCACAGTGAGTAGGCAACGGTACCCTGGAAATCGGTCAGATACGGCCATCCGGCGTTTATCCCGGTCATGACCTCGCCTGCATTCGCCTTTGCGCTGTTGACCAGAACACCTTTCCAGACACTCCACGCATACAAAATGCCCAGACACATGTTGACCGCAAATCCTGCCCCGGTAACGACCCACGCCCTGGCTGGCACTTTTTGCACTGTTTCTGTCATACCCTGTCTCCATCAAATCTGTGTCGTTTTCAAAACATCCACGCCGCATTGCTCTGACGCAGAATTGTTTATGATGCCATGATTTTTCGAGAAAAGCAACGATTATTCACTGATAATTAAGGCTTTTAATGTCCCCTATAAGTTTAACCCATCATTCGGTTTATAATTATGGGATGGACACGCTCAAAATAATCAGTGAGTTTTACGATCCGGAGTCAAGGGCATATCACTGCCTTGTGCATCACGGAAAAGTTGTCGCGCAGAAGGCATTGCGCATCGCCCGCAGGCTGGAGAACCGCTCTCTTGACCTCGGTTTTATCGAGGAAGCGTCGATGCTGCATGACATCGGCATTATCCGCACCCACGCGCCGAGACTCGGGTGCTTCGGCTTCGACCCGTATATAACGCATGGACGGCATGGCCGCGAAATGCTTGAGAGCGCCGGACTGCATCGCCACGCGCTGGTATGTGAACGCCATGTCGGCATGGGACTGACGGTTGAGGATATCGTCGTCAACCGTTTTCCGCTTCCTCTGCGCGACATGACCCCCCAGTCCCTGGAAGAACAGATTGTCTGCTTCGCCGACAAGTTTTTTTCGAAGGACGCGCACAGCCTTGAACACGAAAAGCCGCTGCAGCGTGTCCGGGAACTCTTGCTCAGCTACGGCGGGCAGAAACAGCGGCTTTTCGATGAATGGTGCCTGCTCTTCAGGGAGACCGGTCTTTGATTTGCAACTCCTTTCGTATATAATTCAACCGTAATGCGGTATGCCGGAAAGGATCGAGCGATGGACATTGCCTGGAGCAATATTTTCTCAAGAAAGAGTTGCAGCCGGAACAGCGCCATGGATGTTCTGAAGAAAGTTCCGATTTTTCGTGACCTGAGCGATCGAGAACTGCGTAAGGTCGAGCGGCTCATTTACCAGCGTTCATTTGCGGACGGCGAGACTATCTTCCGGGCCGGCGAGCCGGGCCTCGGCATGTACATTGTGGAGTCCGGCCGGGTGCAGATTCATGTGTTTGCCCATGACGAACCGCTTGCCGTACTGACCGACGGCGAGTTCTTTGGCGAACTCTCGCTTCTGGACGAATCGCCGCGCTCTGCCTCAGCCGCCGCACAGGGAGAGACAACTCTGCTCTGCTTTTTTCATCCCGAACTGATGGATCTGCTGAATGTAGACCCACGGCTTGGCGTAAAAATTCTGATCGGCCTCTCCCGCACTATTGGAGAAAGACTGAAAAAGGCAACTGAATGCATAGAGGTCATGAAAAGCGGAAATCCGACGAGCAGGGAGGATGCCTGTGCGGACAAAGTCCGCTGAATCGCCAATCTGGGTCAAGTGGCTCGGCGCCGCAATTCTGCTGGCCGCCGCCGTCGCCTTTCTTTATTCTCTCAGCGGACTCGTGAAAATCCTGATTTTCTCCGCGCTTCTCGCATATATTATAGACCCGCTTGCGACATTTCTCGAATCCCGCGGACTGAAGCGCTCGGGAGCAACCGCCATAGTTTTCCTGATGATTGTCGGGATCATGGCGCTGTCATTTCTGGTGCTCGCCCCCATGCTCGTCAACCAGATTGTCTCAATACAGCAGTCGCTAAAAGGCGGCCATGCGGATGCCATGGTGAAACAGATTGAGCAGATGGTAGTGACCCATTTTTCCTCAATCGGGATAAAAGAGGTTAACATTGCAGATCGTCTGCAGGCTTACGCAGCTTCAACCGCGGAATGGTTTTTTGACCATATTCTCGATATGGTATCCCTGCTCACGAATATTATCATCATTCCATTCATCGTATTCTTCCTTCTGAAGGATGGCCGTCAGATCAAGAAACAGTTTGTCAGCCTCATGCCCAACCGGTATTTTGAGCTTTCTCTCAACCTGCTGCACAAGATGGATGAACAACTCGGCAATTACCTGCGCGGGCAGTTTCTGGACGCGGCTGTTGTCGGTATCCTCTCGACTCTGGCGCTCTGGGCTCTCAATGTAAAATATGCCTTTCTGTTCGGGGCCTTTGCGGGAGTGGCGAACCTTATTCCCTATCTCGGTCCGGTCCTCGGCGCCACGCTGGCCATTATCGTAACCGTGGTCGATACGGGACAGGCATCGGCCGCGGCGTCGATCCTGGTCGCGTTTATCGTGGTAAAGCTCATTGATGATGCCGTTATTCAACCGATGATCATTGCCAAGAGCGTTGACATGCACCCGCTGGTTGTTTTGCTAGCGGTTATTATCGGCGGAAAATTTTTCGGGATTCTCGGCATGCTGCTTTCGGTTCCCGCAACCGGGTTTCTGAAGGTCGCGCTTCAGGAAGGAATCGCGAGTTACCGGCGCTATCGGTAAGGCATGATTCATCAATCACGGTTGACGGGCAGAACGCTCAGTCCGTATAGTATGACTACTGTGCAGCGTGTTTCCTGTCATCCCTCGAGTCTTACTCAATCGCCCTTCCATTATTGTCCCGGGTGCGGGGAACCCGGCCGTAAAGGAGAAAAACATTCTTCCGCTTGAGAAAGGATATTTCGCATATGCCCATCAGAAAAGCTTGCATTGCTGATATCAAAACTATTCAGGCGCTCGTCAATGAGTTTGCAAAGCAAGAGCAAATGCTGCCTCGTTCGCTGAACGAATTATATGAAAGCGTCAGGGATTTTATCGTTTACGAGGAAAAGGGAGCGATTGTTGGGGTCTGCGCCCTGCGGATCATGTGGGATGATCTTGGGGAGATACGGTCTCTCGCCATCCGCCGGCAGTATCAGAACAAGGGCATCGGAAAACGACTCGTGAAGCGTTGCCTGAAAGAGGCGAAAGAGATCGGGCTCAGGCGGGTTTTTGCCCTGACATACCACCCGCTTTTTTTCAAGAAGCTCGGGTTCCGGGATATTGATAAGGCAAAGCTTCCCCAGAAAATCTGGAGCGACTGCATCAAATGCCACAAATTCCCGGAATGCGATGAACACGGCGTAATTCTTTCGCTTTAGGGCAGAACAGTGATATCGGCTCCTGTTCTCAGGCTCTCAATATGCTTTTGCAGAAGTCGGTTCGTTTCCTGCTCCGTCAGATATTTTTCAATCTCGTCACGCACCTGCCGGTAATCGTTTCCGCCAAATTTATCCCGGTTATCCCGATAAAAACCGCGAACCTCATCTTCCTGCACTACGATGGAAGACCGGATCTTCAAATCAATGTATGTTGCGATGAGTTCATCGGGGCTGTTTCCTTCGATGCGCATATGACGCGCCTTTTCGAGCAGCAGTTGCGCATTGATCATCGACTGGAGCGTCTCGCGTTCGGTCATGGAAGGCATGGCCTTTTTCATGGCGGCATGTTTGTCACGTAGTTCGGAAAGGGTGATGGCGGTGTTATTGACGGAAGCAACAACCCGGTCGATGACCTCACTGCCCGCATGCGATGCGGATACTGCCATTACGACAATGGCAAGCACCGCAATCACACGGAGAATTGCCTTAAAACGCATGGCCAATGCTGAAATGCAAGGCTCCACGACTCTCTTCCTCCTTCCGGTTCAGTTTCCTGCCGTAGTCAACCCGGACAGGTCCTATCGGGGTGTTGTACCGCAGCCCCAGACCGGCCGAATATTTCAGATCGGTGACTGAAAACTCATTTGTCCTGCTCCAGACGTTGCCCCAGTCCAGAAACGTGACCAGCCCCAATTCTTTCCAGATAGTTGTCCTGAATTCGAAATTCCCCATAAAAAAGGCATTCCCGCCGATAGGGTTCCTGCCGGCGTCTCTCGGTCCGAGCATATCCTGCTGATATCCACGCACCGTTGTACTGCCGCCGAGGAAAAAACGTTCAACAATCGGAAGATCCTTTGTCCCGTGAAAGCCTTCTGCTGTCCCTGCCCGAAGCGAGAGGGCAACAACAATGCGTTTGCTCAGGCTGACATAAGAGTTCGCGAAAAGATTCAGCTTGTTGAAACTGGTCTCGGAGAACAAAAAAGGCGCTGCCATCTTGTAGGTGGCTCCGAGCAGATAGCCGCTTTTCGGATCGATAGCGTTGTCGCGCATGTCATAGGTCACGCTCGCGCGCAGGCTGCTTATGATAAGCGTCCCGGTATCTTCCTTCGATAAAACAATGCCCGGCTGCACATCGGACGTAAGCACATGCGACAGTTCATACCCAGCATCGACCTTGAGGGCGTTTGAAAAGCGCTTCTCAAACCCGCCGCTTATTCCGTAGCGATCTGAGCGGTAAAGCGTGGCATGATCGGCCGCATTGAGTTCTCTCTTAATCTCTCCGAGCAGAAGCGCCTTGAACGCGAGATCGCGCTCGCCGAACACCCACGGACAATAGTAGGAAAGAGTTGCGCGTTTCAGCAGAGTGCTGACATCAATCCGGAACGCCGCCTGGTTGTTCATGCCGCCGATATTCCGGTAGCTGACGTCGAAGAACCCTCTGAATTTCTCGTATTCAGCATATCCCAATCCGAACTCCAGGGCTCCCGAGGGGCTCTCGCGCACGCGATAGATAACGTCCCGCACATCGCCATCCTGAACCTCTGTTTCAATCTCTATGGACGAAAAAAGACCTGTCCTGCTGAGCGCCATCCGTTCATCCAGCAGTTTTTTGGGGTCCATCGGATCTCCCTCCGCGTGCAGGAACTCCCGCTTCAGCACAATTTCCTTCGTCTTTTCATTGCCCACAATAATGCTCTTGCCGAAACGGTTGAGCCTGCCTTCCCTCACAACAAATGTCACGGAAGCCGCATTTTCAGCAAGCTCGCGGGTTGCAGTCACTTCGACATTGCCGTATCCGCGGCGCTGATACCACTCTGCCATCTGGATCTTTGCATACGCGAGGGCGGCGTCGCTGTATGCGTCGCCGGTCCTCATCGAAATGGCTTGCAGAACTTCCGGCTCATGCCGGCTGTCAACGCCGCTCAACATGACGCTTTTGACATGCGTAACAGGGCCTTCCTCAATTTTAAACAGCAGCGCGACACAGCCCTCTTCATGGGAAACGACCGGCGGATGAACCTGCGCGGAGTGGTAGCCGGCATTGCGATAATATCTCTCCAACGATTCCCGATTCGGCTCAAGCATATCGGGGTTGAAGGGCTCTTTCGCTGCGTAGGAAAGTTGATCGCGAAGCTTCTTATCGGACAACGCGTTGCCGGCAAAATGGATCGATTTTATGACCTGCCGTTCGCCTTCAGCAATAAAATAGGTCAATGCAATATAGTCCGGCAACTGTTCAACAAGCGGCACTATGTGGACTTCAACATAACCGGCTTCCCGGTAACTTGCCTGCATTCTCAATATCGATTCTTCGATCAGGTTGTCATCGAACCCGTTCACGACAAAAAAACCGGTTTCCCCCCTGAGCGCCGAATCCCCGAGTCCGCGGTTGCCGCGAAATGCAAGCTGCAGTCTCCGGCCAGGCAGAATATCGATACGGAGAACGCCGTCATCAAAACTCGACGCGACCTGCGACTGAACAAAGCCCTGTTTCCCGAGGCGTGCCCTAGTTCTGGCAAGTGTTTGTTCAAGAACTGCGGCGTCATAGACATCCCCCTCGGATAACCCGGAAAACGACGGAAGATAGTTTTCCGGATCATTCAGCACAACGCGCTTAAGGACCTCGGGCTTCCCTTCTGAAACAGTGATAAACAGTGCAATTCGTCCCGACCGCTCGATCTGCCGATAGCTTGCCTGTGCGGCGCTGTATCCCCGTTCGCGCAATTCGTTCACAAGAGAGCGGTTTGCCGCTTCCACCTGCGATGAACGGAATAAATCACCCCTGCGGATACCCAGCCATTGTGTCAACTCGGAATCAGAAAAGTGTTTGTGCCCGGAAAACTGAATGCTCTCTATCCTTTTTCTCTCCAGTACGACGACTTTCAGCGAGAGAGGGTTGACAGTTATCCGCTCGATACGAATGTCATCAAACAGACCCTTCATAAAGACGCGCTTGATGCCGGAACGGAGCTTGAGAGTATCTAAAGCCGAGCCTTGAGCGATATCGAGGAGAAAAAGCAGTTCTTTTTCCTGCATCGCGCTCAAACCTTCAACTGTGATGGAATGAATAATCGGCGTTTCTGCCGCACGGCAGGGGTCGGCAACCCCACCAATAATGAGCAGAGCCGAGGCAAACGCGCAAAACAAAATCCGGAAAAGCGCTCTCTTCACCCTGTGAACCTCAATCACCTGAACTCAAACCTGAATTTGATATCTCCCCCGATGCCGCCTTTTTCGTCACGCTGCCCAACCAGCGACGTATATTTCCCCAACAGATATTCGAGCTTCCAGACCTGCTCCTCGCCTGTGCCTGCAGCGGCGCTGTAAGTGACGATCAGCTTGTCGTCAAGCAGTCTCTTCTGCGCAGAAACACGCGGAGTCACAGTGCCGGTTGTTCTTGAAACCGCCGGTTCAACTACGATACGGTCAATGCCGGTAACGGTCCTGATGCGATCCTCAATGGTGCTTTGCAACTGGCCGGCAAGAAACGATGTCGCCCCGCCCGCCCCCGTCGTGCCGGAGACATCCCTGCCGCTCTGACCAGTCTGTCCGAAGGCGAGCAGGCTGAAGATATCATTCTCGCTCAACGGAGGATCAGACGAGAGCGCAAGGGAAAACTGGTCCAGATGGCCGTCAAGATGCAGTCTGACCTGATAGTTGCGGACCCGCGACGACGCAAGAATAGAAAAATAGGGCCTGTTTTTTACCGGGTCGGCAAAGTCGAGGTTTGCGCGCTGTATTTTGAATTCATTTCCCCGGAAGAACGCAACTCCCTGCGTTGCCTCGACACGGCCGATGAGAACCGGCTGGGCAACGGTGCCGCGAAGATAGGCATCCACAAAAAGCGTGCCGCGCGCCAAGTTGTTGTCAACAGACAGGTTCTCTCCCGACAGCTTTATATTCAGCAGAGCCCGTTCAACAGCGGTAAGCTCACGGTTCGGAACTTCGCGCGGCTTCGTCTTCAGAATAAGACTGAGCAGGTCGATCCGTTCAGTGTAGCTCGCGCGCAGCATCCGGACGTCCCCGGTTATATGCTGCTTCTCCGGCGTGCCCTGCCAGGCCAGATTGCCGTCGAGATTGACCAGAAGCTTCTGGGGCGTGGCAAATGTCGCACCTTTCAGGTGCGTTTCAACGAAGAATCTGTCCAGCCCGAAGCCTCGCAGATTTGCCGACCCCGCCGCGGTAATCTTTCCGCCCGCAAGCATTCCTGTCGCATTTTTGAGCACGATTTTGTCCTCATCGAAAAAAGCGTACCCGTTGACATCCGTTACCCTGTGCGGAATGCCAGCGACCCCGAAGGTGGCGTTCTTCACATCAAGGCCGCCGCTGACAGCGGGCGCGTCCCAGTCCCCGGTGACCGAAACCACGAAGCTGCTGTTGCCTTTTGCGGCATCGAGATCCCGAATAATGAACCTGAGCAGCCCGAGCGACGACGTTCCCTCGGCGTGCATATCAATACGTTTCCCGAGCAGAGCGGTTCCGCCGGCCTTGAACTCCGCAAGGTCTCCGCGCAAGGTCAGCAGAGGAACGACAAGCTGTCGGTCTCTCAGTGTCGCACGTACAGGCGCAGTATTAACCAGGCTCGTTCCGTATGCGTAGATCAGAGCTTTGTCGAGCGCTACGGTGCCGTCCATCGAGTTTTTTGTTCCCGTAGCGGCGATGCGCCCTTTCAGATTCACAATAAGATCATCAGGGGCCTTGCTGAAAAAGCTGGTCAGGAGAAAGTCGGCACGCGCGGAGTTCAGATCAATCACCGCGCTCCAGGGATACGGATCCGCAAGGGAAACAGATCCTTGCAGAAGCGCCCTGTTATCGATGAGTTTGGCAGAGACTGAAAATGCTTTGTCCCGCAGGCTTCCCGAAAAAGTACCTTTCCCCGGAGACTGGCCGCGCACAGCTGTAGCAAACAAATCTCCCCTGAGCGACACTGACGGCTTGTCGAAACTCCCGCTGCCCGATGCGTCCACCGAGGAGAGCATGAACGTCTTCACGTTCCTGTTCCGGAGGGCGGAGCGTTGCGCAGGCGGTAGCAGTTCGACCAGATTCAGCTGCGTCCCCGATGCTGAAAACGAATACGAGCCGTCAAATGAAACACTGCCCTTGCCGTGCACGACTGACGGTCCGTTTTTTAGACGAACCGATGAAAGCAAAAGGCGGTTCTTCTCAAAAACAAACGCGGATTCCGCGTCCGGGACCTCAAAATAGGGATCAAAGGAAAAGCGCGACGAAGAGAGGGTGCCGCTTAATCGCAGCGTTTGCGGCATGCCTGTGACAGTGAAATGCGTATCCATTCTGCCGCCAAAAACCGGCACATGGCGAAATGCCCCTGCAACATTGCTGACGGCAAGGTTCTTTCCTGAAATGCCGAGGGAGTAGTCGGGGTTTCTGATGTCGAAGAGGTGTTTGGCCTGGCGAAAAGCCACCGTTCCGGTGGCTTTCATCGTCTCCTGTCCCCGCTTTGTGGAAAGCTCGTGAAGCGTCAGAATATTCTTCTGGTAGCTGACAGAACCGCTGAACTGGTCGACCGGGAAAACAATGGGATGCAGAAAAGCGGGGATTTCCGGGCCGGCTGTCACAAACGAGTCGTCCTTTCCGCTGAACCTGACCGAGAGAACCGGGTCATCCAGATCCCCCGAAAGTGTGGTTTCGAAGGATGCCGGACCTGAAAGGGAGGTAAAGTACGGGGCAAAAAAATCGCGAAGATTGCGCGTCGTTCCGATTGCCGAAAACTGAATTTTCTTCCCTTTGAGGTCAACACTTCCGGCCGTCGAAGCCTCGGATTCGGCGGTAGACAACCGCATCTGCGGGAACGTGACTGTCTGCCCCCGCAGCGAAAATGTGCCTGATACATCGCGCACCCTGCCAAGAATATCCTTGCCTTCCTGAATGCTCCGGAATACAAAGCTG
This sequence comes from uncultured Nitrospiraceae bacterium, assembly GCA_964392915.1. Classification (GTDB taxonomy): domain Bacteria; phylum Nitrospirota; class Thermodesulfovibrionia; order Thermodesulfovibrionales; family Dissulfurispiraceae; genus JAAYUK01. The sequence goes on along the minus strand of CAYMRS010000011.1, from coordinate 20,329 downwards.
CCGTCAGGCTGAAACAGTCGCCCTGATGTCGTCAGCTCGCCCGACACCTTGCCCGGCGCGATGCCCGGATCCCAGCGAATGAGTTTAAAAACGCCGGAACTGTCCACCTCATGAGCCCGGACGGACAGCCAGAAGGTATGAACCACCGGAAGCGTTATGGTTGCCTCGGCCGTCGCGGTGCCGCCGTATAATTCGGCAACCCCTTTTGTGAAATGCATTTTCCCCTGAGCGTACGAAACGCCGCACTTTATCGTTTCCGCTTCAACGTCGAACAGATTCCCCTTCTTGAGTTCAGCCACGCCGCTGCCACGCAAGTCGGACAGAGGACCGGTTACGGTCCCTTCGGCATGAAGCCAGCCGAAGAGCTTCTCTTTCACCTTAAGCAGTTCCATCAGCGTCTCGAGAAAGAAATCCCCCCGCATTTTGAGGTCAAGAACAACGCGATCCAGAAACGATTGACCTTCCCGGAACGCCACTGTGCCGCTTGCCTTCAGGAGGCCGTCTCCGGGCTGTTTCAGGCCGAACGCCTCCTTCAGCGTCTGAAACGCAAGGCTGATGTCTGCAGGAAAAGCTCCTGTATGTTTTTGCGTATCAAGCATTCCTCCTGCCGTGAGGTCGCTTTTTCCGGCAATAAGGCGGATGTTCTTTATGTCAAGAGTATTGTCCTGCAGGGAAAAATTGGTTTCGACCGAAAACTGAAATGAAGTGAGGTTCTGATGACGGGCCGATATCTTATCTGCCCTTATCCGGAAGCGGGGAGTCTTGCCGAGCAGAATATCAGCATGCAGTCCTGTTGCCCCGAATTCAGTACCCCCCGACTGGTACTGCATATCCATATTGTCAATCGTCACAGACTTGATAATGAGCTTGAACGGAAATTTACTTTCCTTTTGGAGGAAGGCGGTAACATGTCTAACCGTTTCTTCGACCTGTTGATCATCCGTAAAAACCTGCGCTCTCTGTATGGCAAGACGCTTTATGACAATCTGCTTTTCGAAAAACCCGGCAAGGCTGAGATAGCCCTTGACGCGTTCCGCGGTCAAAACCTTGTTGCCGGCCTCATCAAATGCTTTTAATTCCTTGATTTCGACGAAGAACGGGATGAGATTGACATAGATTTTCTGAGCGACGAATTTCTTCCCGGTTGCCGCTTCCAGTTCCGGAAGTATCAGTTTTTTAAGCTCATTGGATATATTGGGACCGCGCAGCACATAAAAAATAAGCGCCAGAAACACAATTAGCACCGTATAGTAGAGTAGTTTTTTCTTGTTTGGAATATTCATGCACTCATTCAGCCTGCGCCGACAGTTCAGATTGCCAGAGTGAGGCAAGCAAACTGCATATCAAGTGGCCCGGCAGTTTCCTCCCATCGTGCTGCAGGTAAAAGACGTCCTCAGCCATGCCGTCGTCGGTATTGATGACAGCTGATGCTATATTAACTTCCAAGATATATATGGCATTCGTAATATCATACAACAAGCCGATACGGTCTGGAAAATGCACCTCGAGAATCGTAAAAACGTCGGAGCCCTCATTGTCCACTTCGGCGAAAACCTCGAACCTTCGTGCTATAAGGTCTGCCTTCTCGCGCCGCGGACCGGGTTTGATCGCACCAGATCCAAGGCTGCCTGTCCGCAGGTCGAGATCAAGCTGTTCGGTCAGCCCTTCCCATTGCAGTTCTGCCCAGTTGGAAAGAATAATCTTGCGAATGGCGACCCCCTCCTGCGAAGTGTAGAGGCGCGCCATGGCAATATTCAGCCCCCGGCAGGCAAGGATGCCTACAATCCGTGAAAAAATCCGAGGCATCCCAATGCTGACTATCGTAATCTCCTGAGTTCCGTCAGGACGGGCTGAAAAAGAGGTCACCAGCCGTTCCGTCCGGGCGCGCTCCGCGAGCGCGAAGTCCTTGCGTATCTCATCGGCAGACTGCAACAGGCGATAGCGTTCCGGCATAGTCTGCATAAAGGCCCGCACGTCCGGTTCCGGTATCTGCGGTCTGTTTTCAAGCGCACCCTGCAGCACATCCCTGGTGCGCCGGAACACTTCCTGAAACAGATGCGCCTTCCAGTCCGACCAAAAGCCGGGCTTGACCGCTGACATATCAGCATAGGTCATGAGATAGAGCGCGTTCAGATTTTCTTGTGTGCCGACAAGCTCGGCGAGTTGCCTGACCGTTTCTGGCGATTCCGGATCGCGGCGCAGCGCGAGCTGAGAAAAGACGATATGGTTTTTGACCAGAAACGCAATGCTGCTCCCGTCGTCAGGTCCGATCGCGAAACGCTCCAGCACCGACTTCAGCATACGGTATCCTATGCCTTCATGACGCCGGGATATTCCTTTCCCGATATCATGGACGAGCAGGCCGAAAAAGAATATTTCAGGCTTAATGCTCATGAAGAGTTCCCGCAGATATGAAAAACGCTTTTCCGTGCTCGTACGGACAGCTTCGGCATTTCGCACCGCAATTAAGGTATGCTGATCTACCGTATAGCGATGGTACATTTCGAAAATCACCAGATTTCGCATTCGTCCGAACTCGGGGAGTATCTTCTCAAGGAGGCGGACTCGGTGCGTTTCCGCGAGGGTTTCATAGACTCTGCCGCTTTTCATGATTCCCCAGAAGTAACGCAATGCGTTCTGTGAAAGAACCGTTGGGGGCTTCGTCTGCCGGGCTGACTGCCTAATATGCTCGGCGAGGTTGTGGCTCAGGGCTTTACCGGTTGTTGCATAGAAGCTGAACGCCTCCAGCATCAATTCGAGCGAAAGGAGCGGCTCCTGCCGGCGTAAAATCACTTCATTTCTGACCAGGGCGAAGTTTTCACTCAGATTCCGTTTGGAAATGGCGAACGGAATCTGAAAGTATTTCAAGCTGCAGAGATGCATCGCCCCTTTCAGCGTTTCAGCAATCACCTGAGCCTTGCGGTAATAGACGCGGAGCAGCAGCTCGGGAGCAAGGTAATCTCGGGTGTCGCAAATGCCGAGCATTTCGGCAACATTGCCCTGCACCTCGAATGACAGGATATCGTTCTTTCGTCTCGAAACGCAATGCAGTGCTGAACGGATACGAAGCAGCCAAGCAACAGCGTCGAGCAGCTCGCGGGCGTTGCGGTTCGGAAAAATGCGCGAATAGTCCTGAAAGAGATCGACGGCAAGGATTGAACGGACCAACCAGGATGCGGAATGCAGATCCCGCAGCGCCCCCTGCCCTTCCTTCACGTTCGGCTCAAGCAGGTAGAGAGAATCGCCGTATTTTTTATGACGCCGATCAATTTCCCGAAGCATCTCCCCGAGAAATTTCTTTTTGTCCTTATAGAGAACACGCGGATGAACGTCATGCTGAAAACTCACATGCACGGCAGCGTCGCCTGCAATAAGCCGGGTATCAAAGAGCGACGTCCGTATCTGGATGTCTTTTAAAGCTTCGTAAACGCAGTTTTTCAGCGTACGGAACGAATGACTGATCTGAATGTCGCGATCCCAAAGGAAGTAGAGGATTTTCTCCGCTGACTCCCTTGTTTGCCGGTCATCACGAGCACACAGCAGCAGAATGTCCACATCCGAAAAAGCGGACTGTTCTCTCCTCCCATAGCCTCCCACTGCCAGCAGTGCAAGACCGGGAGTGTCAGCTCCGACAGCTTCAGCACAGCTCTTCTGCAGCATCTGGTCCACATGATCGCTTAAAGACGTCGCTATCAGCCGTCCATCAGCAAAACGGGAGAGAAGCGATTCAGCGACGGAGCAGAGATCCCGATTCAAAATATCTTTCATTTACAATCCACTATGTTTAATCTGTCACCTCGCAGGCCGCGTCTTCTACGGTAGCGAGGCTTTCTGCTATAATAAACATTCTATAGCGTTATGAAGATCGATATCCAGCCATTTCTCAACCGGCACCGCGATGCCGAAGGCAACATCATCACGCTGCTCCAGGATATTCAGCAGCACTGCGGCTATATCCCGGAGGCGATCGTGTTTGATCTTGCCGACGCCCTGGATATCCCTGCCAGCAGTTTTTTCGGCATCGCAACGTTTTACACCCAATTTCACCTCCATCCGCGTGGAAAGCATATCATTACCGCCTGTTGCGGAACTGCCTGCCATGTGAAAGGTTCGGATCGGCTGATTCGATCGGCAGAGCGTGCCCTTCGCGTATCTGAAGACAATCCCACATCAGCAGATGGTGAGTTTACGCTGGAGCGGGTTGCGTGCCTCGGCACCTGCAGCCTTGCCCCCGTTGTTCTTATTGAAGGGAAGGTGCACGCCAAAGTTTCTCCCGCTTCGCTCGGCGCGGCAATCGGCCGCCTGAAGGACTCATCCGATGAGTGACGTAACAATCCGGGTTTGCATGGGGACGGGCGGCATTGCCGCGGGAGGAGCGGATGTGATGCATACTTTTGAATCATCTCTTTCTGCCGCCGGGGTGAACGCCGCGCTGGAACATCGGTGTTCGCTGCATAAAGTCGGTTGTCGCGGACTCTGCGCCAAAGATGTGCTGGTTGATGTCATCGTAAACGGCACGACCACGACGTATGAACACGTCAGGACTGACATGGTTGAGCGTATAGTTTCTGAACACGTTCTGGGAGGTGCGGTTGTAGCCGAGTGGGCGGCCAAAGATGACTATCATGCTTTTCTGAAGAAACAGGTAAAGGTCGTTCTTGCCGAGTGCGGACGGGTCAATCCTGAATCCATAGAATCATACATACATGCAGGTGGCTATACAGCCACGAGAAAAGCGCTCGCCGAAATGACCCCCGCGTCAGTTGCTCTGACCATCAAGGATTCGGGACTGCGCGGCCGCGGCGGCGCCGGTTTTCCGACGGGAGTAAAGTGGGAAACCTGCCGCACTATTGACTGCCCGACAAAATATATTATTTGCAATGCGGATGAGGGTGATCCGGGAGCGTTCATGGATCGAGCCGTGCTGGAAGGAAACCCGCATTCCGTTCTCGAGGGGATGATTATCGGCGCATACGCCATCGGTGCTCATACCGGCTATGTGTATGTCCGGGCTGAATATCCTCTTGCCGTGCAAAGGCTCAGGCATGCTATCCGGGAGTCCACCCTGCATGGATTTCTCGGACAGGGCCTTCTTGGAACTAGCTTTAATTTTACCATCAAGGTCAAGCTGGGCGCGGGCGCCTTTGTCTGCGGAGAAGAAACCGCGCTGATAGCATCTATCGAAGGTGAGCGGGGCATGCCTCGTCCCAAGCCGCCGTTTCCTGTGTTCAAGGGTCTCTGGGGCAAGCCAACCGTCATAAATAATGTTGAAACCCTTGCAAACATCCCGCAGATAATCTGCAAGGGCGCAGCATGGTTCTCCTCCTACGGGACGGACAAATCGCGCGGAACCAAGGTCTTTTCGCTCACCGGCAAGGTTAAAAACTCCGGCCTTATCGAGGTTCCGATGGGCATTACGCTCCGCGAGATTATTTATGAGATCGGCGGCGGAATAGAACATGACAAGCGGCTGAAAGCCGTGCAGACGGGCGGCCCGTCGGGTGGCTGCATTCCGGCCTCGATGGTCGACCTGAACGTCGATTATGAATCGCTCAGCAAAGCTGGGTCCATCGTCGGGTCAGGCGGCATGATCGTGCTGGATGAGGATGACTGCATGGTGGGTATGGCAAAGTATTTTTTGCAGTTCACCCAGAACGAATCGTGCGGCAAGTGCGTGCCGTGCCGCATCGGCACCAAACGGCTTCTCGAAATTATGGAGCGCATCACGAGCGGACAGGGCAAAGAAACCGATATCGATCTGCTCATCAAACTCGGCAACGATATACGCCAGACCTCGCTCTGCGGTCTCGGCATGACAGCCCCAAACCCGGTACTGAGCACCATCAGATATTTCCGCGACGAATACGACGCCCATATTCGTGAAAAAAAATGTCCGGCAAAGGTCTGCAAGGCACTGCTCACCTTCACGGTGCGCGCCGATAAATGCAAAGGGTGCGGCGCCTGTCTCCGCGCCTGCCCCGCAGGAGCAATAAGCGGAGAAAAGAAAAAAATTCATGCGATTGACCAGTCGAACTGCATCAAGTGCGGATCATGCTATGACGCCTGCAAGTTCAACGCCCTCGAGAAGTCATGATGGAACCGAAAAAAAACATTTCTCTGACCATCGACGGAAAAGCGGTTGCCGCGGTCTCAGGCGCGACCGTGCTCGAAGCGGCGCGGACGGCAGGCATCACGATTCCGACCCTCTGCCACCATCCGAAACTCACTCCTTTCGGTGGCTGCCGTCTCTGTATCGTGCAGATTGATGGTATCCCACGGCCGGTCACCTCATGCACCACACCTGCTGCCGAGGGAATGGTTGTAACGACGGCATCGCCTGAAATCAGCGCTCTCCGCAGGAGATGCCTTGAGCTGATCCTGTCGGACCACCCGAACGACTGCATGACCTGCGAAGGTGCCGGTTCGTGCGATCTGCAGGAATACGCATACCAGTTCGGTCTGCGCGAGAATCCTCACGGCGGCGAGCGCCGGCAGTACGAAAAGCGCGACGCCAATCCGTTCATCGAACGTGATATGCAAAAGTGCATTATGTGCGGACGGTGTGTGAAGGTGTGCGGTGAAATTCAGGGCGTCGGCGCAATCAACTTTACGTATCGCGGATTCAAATCAAAGATATGCCCGCCCTTTGAACGCGATCTCGACTGCGAGTTTTGCGGGCAGTGCATTCAGTTCTGCCCCACCGGTGCGCTCACTGGAACCCAGTGGGCAACAAAAGGACGCACGCTCGATGTCAGGAGGATTAATTCGGTCTGCGGGTACTGCGGCGTTGGCTGCGAGGTGGCTTTGCATGTCGCCCGGAACCGGATACTGAAGGTGACTGTTCCTGAGAAAGCATGGAATGATGGCCTGCTCTGTGTCAAGGGGCGGTTTGGATACGGTTTCGTCGGAAGCCCCGACCGGCTCACCTCACCTCTCATTCGAAGAAACGGAGATTTGCAGCCCGCAACGTGGGACGAAGCGCTGTCTCTTATAGCTGATCGACTCCGTGACGCGAAGCAACGCTTTGGACCTGACGCGATAGGCGGCCTCTCCTCGGCTCGATGCACGACGGAGGAAAACTATGCATTCCAGAAATTCATGCGCGCGGCAATCAAGACGAATAACGTAGATCACTGCGCGCGGCTCTGCCACGCACCGACGGTGGCCGGTCTCTCCGCCGTCTTCGGCTCCGGAGCCATGACGAACAGCATTTCTGAGATTCCGGCAATGGAAGTGCTTTTTATTGTCGGCTCGAACACAAAAGAGACGCATCCGGTCATTGCCAACCGGATGATTGAGGCGCGGAGAAACGGTGCGAAAATCATAATCGCCGACCCGAGGCGTGTTCCGTTGGTTCTCTTTGCCGACGTCCACCTGCAACTGAAGCCCGGGACTGACGCCGCGCTTTTCAACGGCATGGCGCATGTCATTCTGAAAGAACATCTGTTTAATCCGGATTTTGTCAGCTTACGCACCGAGGGATTTGATGCATGGCGCGCATCGGTCGAAGCCTTCACGCCCGAAGCGGCCGCCGGCATCACCGGGGTACCCGCCGATTCGATTATCGAAGCGGCGCGCATTTACGGCAGCTCCCGCAAAGCAGGCATCTTCTATTCGATGGGGGTAACCCAGCATTGCGCGGGCACCGGGAATGTCAGGGTTATCGCAAACCTTGCGCTCCTCACCGGCAACATTGGCAGACCGCATACGGGCATATATTCGCTGCGCGGCCAGAACAATGTGCAAGGATCTTCAGACGCGGGTTGCCTGCCTGACATACTGCCAGGCTACCAGAAAACAGATAATCCTGAAAACCTTAGAAAATTCGAACAGGCGTGGAGAGTTTCCCTCTCACCGCGGCCCGGACTGACGGCGACCGAGATGATTCATGCCGCCCTCACGGGTGCGATGAAAGCACTGTACATCATGGGCGAGAATCCGGTTATCACCGAACCGAATGCATCGCATACCGCCGAGGCGCTCAATGCTCTGGAGTTCCTGGTTGTTCAGGATATTTTTCTGACCGAGACCGCCCGGTTGGCTGACGTAGTCCTGCCCGCGGCATGCTGCGCGGAAAAAGAGGGAACGTTCACCACTACGGAGCGCAGGGTTCAGCGCGTTCGACAGGCAGTCCACGCTCCGGGATCTGCACGGGATGACTTTGCGATTCTTGCCGACCTTTCCAAACGTCTGGGCTACGACATGGGCATTGATGCTCCTGAATCGGCGTTTGCTGAGTTCGCGTCTCTCTGGCCGCCGCTCGGCGGCATTACCTACCGCCGTCTTGAAGAAGGCGGCCTGCAGTGGCCCTGCTCTGACGCTGACCATCCCGGCACGCAGTATCTCTATGCCGAGGGCTTCCCGCATGGACGAGCCGCATTTTCAGTGGTGAGCCATGTGTCCCCGGCTGAGCCTGCTGATGAGGCATATCCGTTTGTTCTGACAACCGGCAGAAATCTGTTTCAGTACAACTCCGGCAGCATGACGATGCGGGCGCAGCTAATAGAGCATCACGCTGCAATCCCCTATGTTGAGATAAATGCCGCGGATGCGGCTCGGCTCGCAATCAGCAGCGGGGACTCGGTAACGGTATCCTCCCGCAGGGGACGAATTGATATCGCGGCGCGGATAACGCCTCATATTGCAGAAGGAGTCGTTTTCATTCCGATCCATTACCGCGAAGCCGCGGTGAATCTGCTGACCACAGGCACATGTGATTTCGTGACGAAAACACCCGAGCTGAAAGCCTGCGCGGTAAGCATCAAGAAGTCAGGAGCCAGAATCCAGGATTCAGGGGAGAAAATACCTGATAGCGGTCAGTGAATATGTTGCGAAACATCAGGAATACTTCTCTCATAAATATGTGTTTTCGAAGCTTTTTAGTATAGTCTGACTCAGATATTGCGATCCGTTTGTTGTTGTTCTTGATTCTGACTCCTGAATTCTGAGTGCTGAATACTTTTTCTATCCGGAGGATCTATGCCGCTCAACCCGACAAAAAACGCCGACTGGCAGATTGCTGAAGCAGCCGAAAAAAACATGAGAACTGTCCATCAGCTCGGGGAAGAGCTGGGACTTGAACAGCGTGAATTACTGCCGCACGGTCACCACATCGCCAAGATCGATTTCAAAGCAGTGCTTGAGCGTCTGGCATCGAAGCCAAACGGCAAGTATGTTGATGTAACCGCAATCACGCCGACTCCGCTCGGCGAAGGCAAATCGACCACCACCATCGGCCTGACGCAGGGCCTCGGCAAGCTCGGCAAGAACGTCATTGCCACCATCCGTCAGCCGTCCGGCGGCCCTACCATGAACATCAAAGGCTCCGCGGCAGGCGGAGGCCTTTCACAATGCATTCCGCTCACGCCCTTTTCACTTGGCCTGACCGGCGACATCAATGCGATCATGAACGCGCATAACCTCGCGATGGTTGCCCTCACCTCGCGCATGCAGCACGAATACAACTACACCGACGAACAACTGGCTAAACGCAACCTAAAGCGCCTCGATATTAATGCCCGCAACGTCCAGATGAAGTGGATCATCGACTTCTGCGCCCAGTCGCTCCGCGATATTGTCATCGGCATCGGCGGCAGGAGTGACGGCTTCATGATGCAGTCAGGCTTTGCGATTGCGGTTTCATCCGAGGTCATGGCGATCCTCTCGGTTGCCAGCGATCTGAAAGACATGCGCGAGCGCATGGGCAGGATTGTCCTCGCCCGCGACCGCTCTGGAAAGCCGGTCACCACCGAGGACCTTGAAGTGGCGGGCGCGATGACCGCATGGATGGTCGGGGCGATCAATCCGAACCTCATGCAGACTATCGAAGGCCAGCCGGTCTTTGTGCATGCGGGGCCATTTGCGAATATCGCCATCGGCCAGTCATCAATTATTGCCGACCGAATCGCGCTGAAACTGGGCGATTATGTGGTAACCGAATCCGGATTCGGAGCTGACATCGGCTTCGAAAAGTTCTGGAACCTCAAGTGCCGCTACTCCGGCCTCGTGCCGAATGCCGCTGTTATTGTCGCCACAATCCGCGCGCTCAAGTGTCACGGCGGCGCACCGATTCCTGTGCCGGGCAAACCGATGCCGAAAGAGTACAGTGAAGAAAATGTCGGTTGGGTTGAACATGGCTGCGCAAACCTTGCGCACCACATCCAGACCGTCAAAAAGGCGGGCATCAATCCGGTTGTCTGCATTAACGCTTTTTCCGCGGACACCGAAAATGAGATTCAGGCCGTAATGCGCCTTGCAGAATACGCCGGCGCGCGGGTTGCGGTATCAAAACACTGGATGCTCGGCGGCGACGGCGCGGCCGACCTTGCTGATGCAGTCATCGATGCCTGCAACGAAGCGAATCACTTCAGGTATCTCTATGAGTTGGCAACCCCGATGAGAGCCCGTATCGAACTGATCGCCAAAGAGGTTTACGGAGCAGACGGCGTTGACTTCAGCTACGATGCGCTTTCCAAGGCAAAGCAGATAGAAAATGATCCTGAGCTTTCGAAGCTCGGCACCTGCATGGTCAAAACACACCTCAGTCTTTCGGACAACCCGAATCTCAAGGGTGTGCCGCGCGGCTGGCGCTTACAGGTGCGCGATATCCTCACTTATAGCGGTGCGGGCTTCGTTGTGCCGGTCGCCGGCGCTATCAAGCTCATGCCCGGGACTGCGTCAGACCCCGCGTACCGCAGGGTTGATGTGGATGTTGAGACCGGACGAGTCAAGGGGTTGTTTTAGCGACAGTGTCCAAATACACAAAATTCCATATCGGGTCATCTGCGCTAATCACAATAGACACGCAGAATGATTTCAGCCTCCCGGGGGCGCCTGCCGAAATTCCCGGCACCTGTGATGTCCTGCCCAACATGGCTCTGCTGCTGAAGTGGTATCGTGATCATGATCTTCCCATCGTCCACATCGTCCGCATGTACCTTCCTGACTCTTCCAATGTGGATTTATGCAGAAAAGAATTGATTGAACACGGCGTGAGTATAGCGGCGCCTGCATCTGATGGCGCTGAACTGGTGAACATTCTGAAGCCTGATCCGCTTCTCCGTCTGGATTCGGTTCATCTTCTCGGCGGCGGCGTCCAGCAATGGTCCGAGAATGAGGCTGTCATCTACAAACCGCGGTGGGGCGCTTTTTTCAAGACCCCCCTGGAGACATATTTGAAGGAGCGCGGAGTGGACACTCTGGTGTTTTGCGGATGCAACTTCCCAAACTGCCTCCGCGCCTCGATATACGAGGCCAGTGAGCGGGACTTCCGCATTGTCCTCATTGAAGATGCCGTATCGGGACTCTACGACAAGGGCAGAGAAGAGCTGAGAAACATTGGTGTCGAACTGATGAAAACAGACGCTTTTCTTTGTCTGCACATTGGCTCATAATGTCGTGAAGCCACCGCGCAAAATAGCTTCTTTTGCTGCTCCATGGTGATCTTTCCTGGCCGCATCTGAAACAACGATCAAAAAAAAGGAGCGCCGACTGGCACTCCCTCTGTATTCACTCATCATGCATCTTCTCTACAGCCACCCAACCCGCTTTTCGGAAATGAGTTCACGTTCCCGGTGAAGAACGTAAGCAGTTATGATGCCTAAAACCCTCTCATCCATGTCGAAAAACTTAAGTGCGACGCCGGAATGATTCAAATAGTTTTCGACGCGGACAACCTCTCCATAAGCTACGATAATATCAGCCAACACCTGTTCAAGAAAGAGCTTTATTTCGAGAATCTCCCCGACATGATAGCGTTCATATGACTCAAAAAAGATTCCCATTCCGCTGACATTCACTTTTTTGACCTTCAGTTCATGCCAGGTAGCAAGATCTGCTTCTGCAAGCAGCCGCGAATGCAATGAGTCCCTGTCAACATCGGGGGGAAGGCACCGGATGGATGTGGGCACATATCCGAAAACCCGGAAAAAATCTCTGCGGTTTTTGTCATCCCTTGCTGTCACAAATCCTCATTCTGCTTCTTGTTTTTCTTCAGCATAAATGCCAGACACGGCACCCCGGATATGCGAAAAACAACCTGGGCTGGAATGTCAGGCGATTCAAATCCGAGCCCTTTGCAGCCATATGGGCGCTGCTGCTTATGCGTTATGAAAAAATACCTGCACTGATAACAGTCCGTCTTCTCGCGCATTCGTGTACAATCTAGCATTAACGCCCATAGGCGTGTCAAGGCGGAGAGTACTCTGGAAAGGAAAGAGCGGCATAAGTTACATTATAAGTTATTGACAGCAAGGGAGTTTACCGTACTGTGCAGAATGCGATTATTGTCAGCGGAGCGCGCGAACACAATCTGAAGAATATAACGGTCAGAATTCCTCGCGACCAAATTACCGTTATTACCGGTCCTTCAGGGTCCGGTAAATCATCGCTCGCCATGGATACCATTTATGCTGAGGGGCAGCGGCGGTATGTTGAGAGCCTGTCGGCATATGCGCGCCAGTTCCTTGAGCAGATGCAGAAGCCGGAGGTCGATGCGATTGAAGGGCTTTCTCCTTCCATTGCGATAGATCAGAAAACCATAAGCCGGAGTCCCCGCTCGACCGTTGGAACCATTACCGAAATCTATGATTACCTGCGGGTGCTGTATACGCGTATCGGCACCCCCTTCTGTTTCCAGTGCGGGGTTGCCATAGCCTCCCAGGATATTCAGAATATCATTCAGTCGGTCATGCGCCTGCCGCCCGGCACGAAAATTCAGGTGCTTTCTCCCATTGTCCGTGAGCGGAAAGGGGAATACAGGAAGGAACTGCAGAAAATGCGCATGGACGGATTTGTGCGGGCACGCATCGACGGCAGCATGGTCGACCTTACCCAGGATATCCCGCTCAAAAAGCAGTCGCGGCATACCATTGAAATTGTTATTGACCGGTTCATCATCAAACATTCGGTAGAAAAATCGCTTCGCCTCGCCATCGCCACGTCGCTTAGGCATGCAGAAACCGTAGTCATTAATGTTATCGATGAATCAAGAGACATTCTGTTCAGCCGGAAACTGGCTTGTCCTCAGTGCGGAATCAGCTATCCCGAACTGGATCCCCGTCTCTTTTCTTTCAACAGCAAATACGGAGCATGTCTGTCCTGCTTGGGGCTGGGAGTGCAGATTGACACGCCGGACGAGGACACGGACTTTCTTCGGCATCACTTTGAAGATCGCGATTACGGAAGCCTGAAGACCTGCCCTTCGTGCCACGGAAAACGCCTGCGCAAGGAATCCCTCAACGTCAGAATAGCGAATGCAAGCATCGGCGACCTGGCACGCATGTCAATTGCAGAGGCGGAATCTTTTATTGAGAAGCTTCAGCTCTCTGACCGGGAACTGACCATTGGCCGGCGCATTATCAAGGAGGTGAATGACCGCCTTTCGTTCCTGCGTCGGGTCGGCCTTGACTATCTCACCCTCGATCGACCGTCTCTGACGCTCTCGGGAGGTGAGGCACAACGCATCCGCCTTGCGACCCAACTGGGCTCATCACTGACCGGCGTACTCTATGTGCTGGATGAACCGAGCATAGGTCTCCACCAGCGTGATATCGCCCGTCTTAATGAGAGTCTGGCAGCCATTCGCGATGCCGGCAATACCGTCATCATTGTTGAACATGACGAAGATACGATTCTCGCTGCTGACCATGTCATCGACATGGGTCCGGGTGCCGGGAAAAACGGCGGCTGGATTGTTGCTGAAGGCACACCGGAAGAACTCCGGAAAAATGACCGTTCGATTACCGGGAGATACCTTACCGGCGCGCTTTCCATTGCCACGCCTTTACAGCGTCGTGTGCCGCGCGACTTTCTCATGATCCGCGGAGCCTCGGAATTCAACCTGAGGAACATTGACGTCGCTCTGCCGCTGGGGGTATTGACCTGCATAACGGGAGTGTCTGGCTCCGGCAAAAGCACGCTTGTCTATGAAATTCTCTATAAGTCCCTTGCCAGACAACTCTCAAAAGCGCTGACTCGTCCGGGCAAGCATAAGTCTATTGAAGGGACCGATGCCGTTGATAAGGTTATCAGCATTGATCAGTCGCCGCTCGGCCGCACACCGCGCTCCAACCCGGCGACTTATTCCGGAATTTTTACCATAATCCGAGACCTGTTTTCCCTCCTCCCGGAGTCCAAAACCCGCGGATATACGGCATCACGTTTCAGTTTCAATGTTTCCGGCGGTCGCTGCGAGTCATGTTCCGGCGACGGGCTCAAAAAAATAGAAATGCACTTCCTTCCGGATGTCTATGTGACCTGTGATGCCTGCAAAGGGAAGCGTTACAATCGTGAAACGCTGGATGTCCGGTACAAGAATCGCACCATTGCTGATGTGCTGGACATGGCCATTGCCGACGCACGGGAGTTTTTCGAGGCCATTCCGCCGCTTCGACAGCGCCTCGAGGTGCTGGAAGAGATCGGTCTTGGGTATCTGAAGCTGGGTCAGCCGGCGACCACGCTGTCGGGCGGTGAGGCTCAGCGCCTCAGGCTTTCAAAAGAGCTTGCCCGAACCGCGACTGGGCGAACCCTTTACCTTCTTGATGAGCCGACAACCGGCCTCCATTTCGTCGATATCCAGCGGCTCCTGAATGTCTTGAATCGTCTCGTGGACATGGGCAATACTGTTATCATCATAGAGCACGATATGGATGTGATCAAATCAGCCGACTATATCGTTGACCTCGGTCCTGAGGGCGGACAAAAGGGCGGCAGATTGATTGCTTCGGGTTCCCCGGAACAGGTGGCAAAAAACACAGCCTCATATACCGGTCAGTATCTTGCCGGAAAACTGGGCATTTCAACAAAGGAGGCATCACGATGACATGGACAAGGCACAGCGGCCTGCTCGCGGCATTCCTGCTGGCCCTGCTGCTCATGCTGCTTCCTGCATGCGGCAAAAAGCAGGAGGGCTTTGTGAAGGTCACCCGAGCGTCTCTTTACACTCTCGCAAGCATGACTGTCGTGACCAATGATGAGCCCAAGGCTCAGCAGGCAATAGAGAGCGCATACAAGGAACTGGAACATCTGGGGCAGCTTCTCAACTTCTACGCCGATGACAGTGAAGTGTCGGAAATTAACAGGAATGCGGGCGTTCGACCGGTGAAGGTTTCTCCTGAAACGTTTGAAGTAATCGAGAAAGCGGTCTTCACATCCGAGATGACGGAAGGCGCTTTTGACATAACAGTCGGCCCGCTCGTGAAACTCTGGAATTTCAAAAAAGGCGTTATTCCCGAGAAAGATGCGATTGCTGAAACCCTCAAGCGTGTGGGCTACAGGAATATCGTTCTGGATAAATCGGCTGCAACGGTTTATCTCAAAAATAGCGGCTCGCAGATCGATCTTGGCGGAATTCTCAAGGGCTATGCTGCCGACAAGGCATCTCAGATTCTGCAGAAGCACGGCTTCCTCTCGGGCATTGTTACGGTGGGCGGAGAGGTCCGGGCATTCGGCAGGAAGCCTGATGGAGGCTCATGGGTAGTCGGCATCCAGAACCCGAGACAGAAAGGGCAGGCCGATGAGATTCTCGCCACTATATCAGTTTCAGACAAATCGCTTTCGACCTCCGGTGATTACATAAGATTCTTTGAAAAAGACGGTGTCAGGTATCATCACCTGCTGAATCCGCGAACCGGATATCCGGCTGAGCAGTGCGGCAGCGTGACCGTTATGGCCAACGACGGCATAACCGCCGATGGTTTCGCCAAAATTTTTGTACTGGGATCCGAAAAAGGCCTGGCAATTGCGAAAAAGGTGGGATTTGATGCCCTGTTCATTGATTGCACGGGGAAAATTACGATGTCTGAAGGACTCCAGACGCAAGTCAGGCTCCAAAAACCATGAGGAGCACCTGTGCTGATATCATGTCCGACCTGTAAAATGAAAGCAACGTGGGAAGAGAACCCATGGCGCCCGTTTTGTTCTGAACGCTGCAAAATGGTTGATCTCGGCAGGTGGGCTATGGAAGACTATCGTATAGTCGCAGGCTCTGCTGAAGAATCTGACAAAAAACCGAATCAGGACGAGTCCTGAACGCTAAGGAGGTCTGACATGACGAAAATTATTGTAGCCGGAGCGACCGGCCGGATGGGGAGCAGAATTACAGCGCTTTCTTTTGAGTATCCGGAATTATCTCTTGCAGGTGCATTTGAGCGTTCGGGGCATAAAGACATCGGGAAAGATGTCGGTGTGCTTGCCGGTGTCGGCGAAAAAAACGTGATACTTGCTGATGGCATTGATGCGGTCATGGATGCAGGGGATGTCATTATTGACTTCACCGCACCGCAGGCGACTGTCGCAAATGTTGCTGCCGCTGCTGCGAAGAACAAAGCCATGGTCATCGGAACCACCGGCCTGGAAAAAGATCAGATCGAGCATGTGCGGAACGCCTCCCGTCAGATTCCGATTATCATTGCTCCAAATTACAGTGTTGGGGTCAACCTCCTGCTGAAAGTGCTGCAGGACATTGCCCGCGTCCTTGGTGATGGATATGATATTGAAATTATCGAAGCTCACCACCGGCTCAAAAAGGATGCTCCGAGCGGAACAGCGCTCAAGCTGGCTCAGGTGATTGCCGAAGCGGTAACCCGGAATCTTGATGAAGTCGGCGTCTATGCCCGTAAAGGCATTATCGGTGAGCGGAAGCAAAAGGAAATCGGCATCCAGACCATCCGCGGCGGCGACATCGTCGGCGAACATACCGTGATGTTTTGCGGTCTTGGCGAACGTATTGAGATTACGCATAAGGCTTCAAGCCGCGATACATTTGCGCGAGGAGCCCTGCGCGCGGCGCAGTGGATTGTCAAACAGAAACCGGGCATGTACGATATGCAGGATGCTCTTGACCTGAAATAACTTCTCATAGAAGAGGCCGTGCACGCGAGGTGTACGGCCTCTTCTATTATCCAAATAGAATTCACTGACATCAGTCATAAATTGTTTAAGCAAGACAGCAGTGCCCGGTTAAGAACGAGGATACCGGCTGTCAAGTGTTAATAGGTGCTGATTTATAGAAGAGATGGAGAAAGAATTTTTACCGCTACAGCCGCAATTTTGCTATCAGGTCTGCTTTCTGATGCCAATGGTTTGACGGAAGCGAGGCGGCTGAACGATCAGTCGCCTTGCTTCCTTTTGAACCCCTGATCAGCAAACTTACTTCGGACTGGTACAGCGGTCGACCAGGTACATGATCGACTGGTAGTTGATGCCGCCATGCACCGAGAGGCCGATTTCACAGGTTCGGGCATTGGAAACTCCGGTTCTGCAGTCAGCAGGAAGCGCCGGCTTCAGCCCGGCGAGCGCTGCCTTGTTCAGTTCCGGAAAGAGGAATCCACGGTCACCCGCAAAGCCGCAGCAGGTAACGTCTTTCGGAAATATCGTCTTCTCGGCGCATGCCGCAGCAACTATCCGCCATTTCTGGGCCAGCCCCATCTTCGTCGAGCTGCAGGTGACATGGACAGCAATTGTCCCGGGCTGTTTATTGAAGATCAGCTTGTCGAGCAGGAAATCATGAGCAAACTCGACAGGTTCATACAGTTTTATGGTCGGATCGATCTTGCTTTTGATGGTGTAAGTGCATGAGCCGTTCTCGATCAGGATCGGGATTTTACCGTTGTTGCTTGCTTCACGCAAAGCTTTTTCGAGCATCTTGAACTGTTGCAATGCCTGTTCAGGAAAGCCCTTGCTTGAAAACGACATACCGCAGCAGAGTTCATCGATCCCTTTGGGGAAGATGACCGAGTAGTTCGCCTTTTCGAGCACAGAGAGTGTTGCCTCGTACAGTTCACGCTGGTCAGGATCGCTTTTTGCCGGACCCATGGCTCGGACGATGCATGTCGGGAAGTAGACCACAGTTCGATCCGCAGTACGCCTGATATCCCGGAACACGGTCTTTTTCGCGCCCTTCGGCAGGAACGGATTCCAGAGTGGCAGCTTGCCATTTGTCAAATTCCTGAGCGCTTTTGATACGCCGGTCATGAGCGACACGCCGAGCATTGAATGCACAGCGTTCACGAGTGTCAGCGATATGCGGACCAGAGACACCACGGTCGCGTAGTTGTCCGCTATCCACTGGGCCAGTTTCTTCTGCCCGTCCGTTGCGCGCTCGCCGCGATGCTTTTTCGTAAGGTCACCGGTATTGATCGAGAGCGGACAGGCGGTAGCGCACAGGCCGTCCGCAGCACAGGTCTGCTCGCCAAGGTAGCGGAACTCCCCGAGAAACTGCTTGAGCAGTTCGTCATCTTCATGTGTCGCATGCAGACGGGCTATCTCGCGCTGGGTCGTAATGCGCTGCCGCGGTGTGGTCGTAATGTTTTTGGATGGGCAGACAGGCTCACAGAATCCACACTCAATGCATTTGTCCACGATCTCATTAACTGCCGGCATCGGCTTGAGATCTTCAATGTAGACGTTCGGATTGTCATTGATGATAACACCGGGGTTCAGGAGGTTTTCCGGGTCAAAGGCCTTCTTGATCCGCTTCATATAGGTGTAAACCTGATTGCCCCATTCCAGTTCTACAAACGGCGCCATGTTGCGGCCAGTGCCGTGTTCACCCTTGAGCGAGCCGTCATACTTTCTGACCACCATGTCGCAGACATCATCGAGCAACGCCTTGTAGCTCCTGACCTTTTCGGGATCATTCAGATCCGGGCAGAAGACGAAATGCAGATTGCCCTCGAGTGCATGGCCGAAAATGATGCCTTCCGGATACCCGTGTTTCTGCATGAGTGCCTGAAGGTCGAGTGCTCCTTCGGAAAGCTTTTCGATTGGAAAGACGACGTCTTCAATTACGACAGTAGTGCCGATTTTTCGTGCGCCTCCGACCGACGGGAACAACCCTTTCCGGATGTTCCAGAGTTTGTTGTAGTCTTCCGCCTTTTCCATGAAGGCGATCGGAAAGACGGTCGGAATGCCGGTCATCAGATCTATCAGTTCATCAATCTGTTTCAGCAGGATAACTGGTTCAGACGCACGGGTTTCTACGAGCAACGCAGCGGCGTCTTCACTCAAATCCTTGAGAAAAGACGGCATGCCGGACTTGTCTTCCACCGAACGCAGGGCGGGACGATCCATCAGCTCAACCGCGGCCGATGGCCCCTGTTTCAGCCGGATGGTCGCATGGCAGGCGTTCTCCAGGTTTGGGAATATGATCAAAGCCGATGCCTTATGCTTATGCTCTATCACGGTGCGATAAGTGATTTCCGAGATGAATCCAAGCGTACCTTCCGAACCGATCATGAGGTGGACAATGATGTCGAACGGGTTTTCGAAATCAACAAACGAGTTGACGCCGTAGCCGGTTGTGTTCTTGATCTTGAATTTCCGACGGATACGATCAGAAAGCTCCTGATCCGCCATGATCTCGTCGCGCATGCGTCCGATCTCGGCAATCAACTCGGGGTGTGATTCTTCGAACTTCCTGCGCGACTCCGCATCCGCCGTATCAACCATTGAGCCGTCGGCAAACGTGATCTTCATGCTCTCGACGGTCTTGTAACTGTTCTCCGCCGTGCCACAGCACATGCCGCTCGCATTGTTCGCCGCAATGCCGCCAATCATAGCTGCATTGATGGATGCCGGGTCGGGCCCGATCTTCTTGCCGAGCGGGGCAAGATAGTAGTTTGCATCGCCGCCGATGACCCCCGGTTCGAGGCTGATCAGTTCGCCGTTCTTCTCGATCCTGTGGTCCCGCCAGCCGCCGGCCAGATAGACCAGGATCGAATCGCTGATTGCCTGTCCCGCAAGGCTTGTCCCTGCGGCGCGGAAGGTGACCGGTGTCTTGAGCTCGGAGGCCAGTTTCAAGACCTCAGACACCTCAAGCTGCGAGAATGCCTTGACTACGATTTTTGGAATCAGACGGTAGAAACTTGCATCAGTCCCATACGCGAGGGTCTGCAGCGGACCACAGAAAAGACGCTCCTCAGGGATGACGGTTTTGATGCGATTGTAAAATTCTTGATACTTGCCTGATAAGGCGGTACACTGATTGTCTCTTTTCATGAAATCTCCTTCCGTTGATTCCCCTGTCCCATACTACAAGTTTATGCCCATTATGAGGAGAATACAATGGTCAGACCGTTGATAAAGATGACATTATTTTTGACCTATGGCACTCCATGCCCCCGTGCACTATGAGAAAACAACAGATGGAGAAGACGTTAGTAATCATGCGAATACACTCTCCGGACACCTGCCTCTTTTTACTGCTTTTGAGGGGAGACTGCGGAAGATGCATTAATGTGAGAGATTACAGCGGACGCAGAAAAAGAGCAGTGCGCAGCGGCACACAGCTCTTTTTCTGCTTGAATGAATTAACTTATTATCCTTCGAT
>CAYMRS010000010.1:0-58735 GCA_964392915.1 uncultured Nitrospiraceae bacterium | reverse complement strand
AAAGCGATACTATTTTCATGCCGTTAGCCTAGTGCAATTGACGATAATTGTCAATACGGAAGGACGTTTTTTGTCACTCTGAAGATTTATTCGGCAACCGTTACCGTGCTATTCTCTTGTTTTATAACGGAAGAACCTTCAAAAAAGCCGCTGGCACGAGCCTTGCAAATTTATGATTGCATGAACAAAAAACGACTGGAGGGTGATAAGACAGCAATTTTTTCGATGCATGTGGTAGAATTTCTAAAATTTCAATGAAAACGTACAAACAATCAGAAGCACATACCTAATTGAGGAGGAAAACGAATGTTCAAGACCATCCACGCAATGCAAAACGGAGACCAGCGGGGCTTCACCCTTGTGGAACTGCTCATCGTCATCGCGATTATCGCGATTCTCGCGGCCATCGCGATTCCGCAGTTCGCCCAGTACAGAAAAAGAGGCTGGGCCGCGACCATGAACTCCGACGCGAAAAACGCCTTTACCGCCTGCGCCGCTATTTTTGCCCAGAACGTGGCGCAGGCAGCGTGCACAGCAGCGCAGGCACAGAATGCCGGATATCAGCCGTCCGCTGTAGTCACTCCCACCGGCACGCTAAGCGCCGATGGAACCGGAACGCTTATAATGACACCCGCAGGAAGTGCTGCCGCATGTTGCACTATTGCAACCATCACCGGAGCCGGAAACCTGACTCCCTCGATACCTAACTAATTTTCCGCGACAGACGCTTACAAAGAAGGGGCGTGTCAACGCCCCTTCTTTTTGTTATCAGGAGACGCACTTCCTTAACTGTTCAAGAACGCGCCTGAGGTGAAATGCATGAAAGAACGCGCCGCCCGCTGGTTCTGCCTGGTCTTGCTGGTTGTTGTGGCAGTCCTCGCGTTCAAGACGAATCTTGATGACTACGACATCTGGTTTCATCTGAAGTACGGCGAGCACTATGTGCGGAACCTGACGTGGCATATCGACCATTCCGCCTATTCCTGGACCCCTTCCACCCCTGACTGGAAATATGTTACCTGGCTCGGAAGCTCCCTGCTCTATCTCGCCCATCAGGCGGCGGGTTTCCCCGGGCTGGCGGCCCTTCAGTGGTGCGTCATCATTGGCATCTTTTTCCTCTATTATTTTTATATCAGGTCCCTGGGCGACGCGCTGGATGTCGCGCACATCACGGTTGTGCTGCTCGTCGCAGTCGCGCTCGCTATTGTAGTCCCCTTCCTCAAGCCGGAGCTCTTTACCACGGTACTCTTCGCGTTCGCCGTCTTTATTTATTTCCATGCCAAGAGTTCCGGGAAGAATCTCTTCTATCTCTACCCTCCGCTGTTTCTCCTATGGGTCAACACGCACGGGGGCTTTCTCTTCGGGTTATTCTTTATCAGCATTACCCTCGCGCTGGAGGGCCTGAACTCCCGGTTCATCAGAAAAAACTGCCTGCCCAAGGAACTGCTGCGGAGCCTTGCCGTTTCGGTCGTCCTGTCGTACGTGGCGATACTGGCAAACCCGTACGGCATCCATTACCACCTCCAGCTTCTGCAGGATCTCTTTTTTTCTCCCTACATGGCATATTCATCAAAGCTTTTTGCATATTTAAACATCTGGGATTTTTTCCTCCCAAAGGGCTTCTCTTACGCGTTCATGTACTCCGCGCTGGCAGTGTTCATCATGGCAGTCGCGCTCTGCGCGCTCGCCCTCCATGCCTATGCCAGACACCGGTTCTTTGATCCCGTTGTTCTGTTGATAAACCTCGCGTTCTTCCTGCTGATTTTCAAGGCCGCCAGAATGGTACTCTTTTTCCCGCTCGTCTGGCTGTTTTCGGTCGCCTTCCTTCTCGGCAAAACCGATTCGCGTGAGCTCAGAAGAAAGCTCCTGCCGGTCGCCCTCGCGATCTTTCTCATATTCGGCGGCGGTTTTTGTTTTGACATATACAGTTTTCTGGAATACACATCGTTTTTCGGCTTCAACATCGGAGAATGGGTTCCCGAAAAAGAGACCGAATTCATCAAGGAAAAAAAACTGCCCGGCCCGCTCTTCAACGACTATTTAATCGGCGGGTATATGATATGGGCCATGCATCCCGACTACAAGGTTTTCATCGACCCCCGGTACGGCCCCTATACCGGCCAGATGCTGGCAGATTACTTCGGCCTTGAAAGCCCGACTCATCTCCAGAAGCTGAGAGAAAAGTATCCGTTCACTACAGCTTTAGTGCATCTCCGGGAACCCAGGTTCATCGGATGGCTTATCTCTTTGGGGGAGTGGAAGGTCGTGTACTTCGACAAAGTGGCGGCCGTCATTGCACACCAGTCCGTTTTCGAATCACTGGACAGTGAAACGCGGTCAATGGACCTCGGGCCGGCGCGCTTTCAGGGTGTCGGCAATCCGAGGATTCTCTCACGCATTTTTGATCTGTACAACGTGATGGGCCGGACGGACGACATGCAGACGATCTACGAAACATACCGCAAAAATGTCAGCGATTCAAATCACATGAAAGAATTCCAGCTCGAAATCATGCAGCGGCAGTTGCAGCGGGCAGGGAAAATCAAGTAATGTTTTCCATGTCGGCGGATCATGCTGTCGCTGACGAGTATGCTTTGCGCATATGTTTGTGAAATGATGGAGTTGAGAGGGACTATGATCAAGGCGGCAGTTATCGGCTACGGCTACTGGGGACCGAACCTCGTCCGCACCTTCAGCGAACATCCGTCCGCATCGGTCGCCGTCGTCTGCGACCGTGACGCCGAGCGTCTGAAAGCGGCGGCGGCGCGCTATCCTGCCGTCAAGGTTACTTCCGAGGTCATCGATATCATGCGCGATGAAGCGATTGACCTTGTTGCAATCGCCACGCCCGTGCAGACGCACTACCGCCTTGCCCGGGAAGCGCTGCTGGCGGGAAAGCATGTGCTTCTCGAAAAACCGATGACAGCGTCCGTCGCGGAGGCTGAAAAGCTCGTCACGCTCGCGGAAAAGAAAAACCTCTCCCTGTTTGTCGACCATACGTTTGTCTTTACCGGCGCGGTCAGGCATATCAAGGCACTTATCGTCTCCCGCGAACTCGGCGACCTCTATTACTTTGATTCGGTCCGGGTAAATCTCGGACTTTTCCAGCATGATGTCAACGTCATCTGGGACCTCGCGCCGCATGATTTTTCGATCATGGACCATTTCATTCAGGAACCGCCCGTTGCCGTCTCCGCCATCGGCGCGGCGCGCATCCTGCCCTCAATGGAAGATATCGCTTACATTACCGTGAAATTCCGGAGCGGCATGATTGCGCATTTTCATGTGAACTGGATGTCTCCGGTGAAAATACGGAGAATCATTATTGGCGGCAGCAAGAAAATGGTCGTGTTCGACGACCTTTCGCCGGATGAAAAAGTGAAAATTTATGACAAGGGGATAACGCACAACCTCAGGAATGCTTCCCGCGACAAGGTGTATACGTCTAAAATACAGTATCGCATCGGAGACATGCGCTCTCCGAGAATCGAGACATCGGAAGCTCTGAAGACCGAGGTCGGCCACATTGTCGCGTGCATTGAAGGGCGCGAGAAGCCGATTGCCTCGGGCGCCGACGGTCTTCGGGTTGTCCGCCTGCTTGAAGCGGCGGCAAAATCACTGAAAACAGGCGGGCGCTTCGTACCCCTATGACAAACACCATCTACGAAAATGTGTCCATCGGCAGCTCCACCATCATCGAACCGCCCTGCATCATCGGCAAGCCGCCGCGCGGCGCTGAACCGGGTGAACGGCAGCTCCAGTTGGGAACCGGTTGCCATATCCGGCCGTTCTCGACCCTGTACGCCGGCTCTACGATAAGCGACTATGTCCAGACCGGTCAGGGTGTTTCCATCAGGGAGGACAACGCCATCGGAAATAATGTCAGCATCGGCACGCACGCTGTTCTGGAGTTCGGCAATACTATCGGAGAGTTCAGCAGGATTCATACCGGATGCTTTCTCGAATTGACCACCATCGGGAAGCATGTGTTTGTCGGACCGCACGTCGTCTTTACCGA
This sequence comes from uncultured Nitrospiraceae bacterium, assembly GCA_964392915.1. Lineage (GTDB taxonomy): Bacteria > Nitrospirota > Thermodesulfovibrionia > Thermodesulfovibrionales > Dissulfurispiraceae > JAAYUK01. Next base: position 54,717 of record CAYMRS010000010.1, on the reverse strand, counting down.
CGATCCGCATCCGATGGGATGCCCGCGGTATAAAGAATGCAAGGGAGGCCCCATCATCGGCGACTATGCCCGCATCGGCGCGAACTGCACCATACTTCCCGGCGTCAGGATAGGCAAAAATGCGCTTATCGGAGCCGGCTCCGTCGTAGTTCATGATATTCCCGACAACTGCGTTGCCGTCGGGAACCCCGCGCGTGTCATCAAAAATGTGGACGAACTGAGGTGCGCCGCGGGCTTCTTTGAAAAACCCTATCAGTGGGCTCCCTATAACGCGTTATGATGAATATACCGTTTGTTGACCTGAAAGCCGGATATCTGCCCCTCAGGGAAGAGATTCTTCGATCAGTGAGCGGCGTCCTGGACACGATGAATCTCTATCTGGGCGAAAATGTGCAGGCGCTTGAGCGCGAATTTGCGGACTCTATCGGGGTCAGGTTTGCCATCGGCGTCGGCTCCGGAACAGACGCGCTCTTTATAGCGCTCAAAGCCGCGGGGGTTCAGCCGGGAGATGAGGTAATCATGCCGCCTCATACTTTTTTCGCGACGGCGGAAGCGATTATTCATGCAGGCGCAAAACCCGTATTTGTGGATATCAGCCCCGAGGACTTCACGCTTGCGCCTGAACTCATAGAACGCGCAATAACGAAAAAAACCAAAGCTGTTGTCCCGGTTCATATGTATGGGCAAGCGGCGGATATGGACGCGATTCTTGCGGTGGCGGCGGCTCACGGGCTTGCGGTTGTTGAAGACGCCTGCCAGGCTCATGGAGCACTGTATCATGGCAAAAAATGCGGCGCTATCGGAGACGCCGGCTGCTTCAGCTTTTATTGCACAAAAAATCTTGGCGCTTACGGAGAAGCAGGCATCATTACGACCGATAATCCTGAAATTGCCGAACAGGCAAAGGTGCTGAGAAATCACGGGCATATCTCGAAGTTCGAGCACGCGTCCTTTGGGTACAACAGCAGGCTTGATGAACTGCAGGCGGCGATTCTTCGCGTCCGCCTGAAGCATCTGGATGCATATAACGCCGCGCGGCGTTCGCGGGCTTCGCTTTACGACGCCCTGCTGAAACAGACCGCTGTTCATACGCCGTCAGAAAAACCCGGGCGCAGACACGTTTACCATCTCTATGTAATTCGGACTGAACAACGGGACAGCTTGCAGGGCTTTCTGGGCGAGCATGGGATAGCCACCGGCATCCATTACAGAAATCCTGTACATCTTCAGCCGGCATGCAGACCGCTTGGATACGCTCAGGGCAGTATGCCTGTTACGGAATCGGTCTGCGCGGAGATACTTTCGCTCCCTATCTACCCTGAACTGACGGATGAACAAGTGGCATATGTGGCAACAACCCTGAACTCTTTTTATACTTCATGAATATCAGTGATAAAAAAGTCGTCGTCACCGGCGGCGCCGGATTTATCGGCAGCCATCTGGTCGATGTTCTGCTCGATGCCCGAAACCACGTTACCGTTCTTGACAATTTCAGTTCAGGCAGCAGGACGAATCTTGCGCACCTTGAGGGGAATTCCCTTTTTACGGTCGTGGACGGCGATATCAGAGACCGTTCTGTGCTGAAAAACGCGCTGCGCGGCGCTGATGTCGTGTATCATCTCGCCGTGCAATGCCTGCGCCTGTCGTTTAAAAACCCGGAACTTGTGCATGACGTCAATGCGACCGGTACGTTGTCGGTCTGCATGGAAAGCGTTGCATGCGGTGTGCAGCGCCTCATTTATGTTTCATCATCGGAAGTGTACGGCTCCGCTGTCTCTGCGCCCATGTCCGAAAAGCATCCGCTTGAACCGACAACGGTCTATGGAGCCAGCAAGGCAGCAGGTGAACTCTATGCCCTCGCCTGCTTCAGAACATACGGTTTGCAAAGCACAGTGGTTCGTCCGTTCAACACGTACGGTCCCCGTGCCCATTTCGAAGGGGCTTATGGAGAAGTTATTCCCAAGTTCGTTCTTCGTATGCTGAACGGGATGCCGCCGGTAATTTTCGGCAATGGCGAGCAGACGCGCGATTTCACCTATGTGACGGACACTGCGCGGGGCATTTACGCGGCGTCGGCATGTGATGAGCTCGTCGGGCAGGCGGTGAATATTGCGCGGGGCGAGGAAGTCAGCATTAAACAGCTTGCCCGCATCGTTGCAAAAGGGCTTGGACAGGAGTCTCCGCCGCCAAAGCATATGAATGCTCGGCCCGCCGACGTTCTGCGGCACTTCGCGGATACCGCGAAAGCGCGCGACCTCGCTGGTTTTACCGCAGAGATCGGCCTTCAACATGGTGTCCGTTTATATTGCGACTGGTTCAGATCGCAGGGATACAACCTGAAAGCGCTGCTTGCACAGGATAACGTCATCAACTGGCAATGAACGAACGAATCGAAATCGCTAAGCCCCTTTTTGATGACTGCGAAGAGCGGGCGGTTCTTGCTGTCCTCAGAAGCGGGTGGGTCTCGCAGGGGACAAAAGTGGCCGAGTTCGAGCAGGTGTTTGCCGACTATGTCGGGGCGCGGCACGCCATAGCGACAACGTCATGCACAACCGCCCTGCATATGTCTCTGGCGGCTCTCGGGGTCGGAAGCGGCGATGAGGTGATCGTCCCTTCCCTATCGTTCATTGCCACCGCAAATGTTGTTGTTCACTGCGGGGCGACACCGGTTTTCGTCGACATCGATCCTCGTACCTGTAATATCGATCCCCTGCGCATTCCCTCGGCAATCACGGATAAAACAAAAGCCGTCATCCCGGTGCATCAAATGGGACTGCCGGCGGATATCGATGCGATTCAGGACATTGCCGACAGACACGGACTCCATATTATTGAGGATGCGGCATGCGCAATCGGCTCCGCATACAAAGGCAAGAGAATCGGGGGCCACGGCAACCTGGCGTGTTTCAGCTTTCATCCCCGGAAAATAATCACAATGGGCGAAGGAGGCATGGTAACCACAGACGATGCGGAGCTGACGGCGAAGCTCCGGCGTATGCGTCATCACGGCATGTCTGTGTCGGATCTGGAGCGGCACGGTTCGAAAAAAGTTGTCATTGAGGAGTATCTTGAAATCGGGTATAACTACAGAATGACCGACATTCAGGCTGCCGTCGGGATAGAGCAACTCAGGAAGCTCCCGTTCATTCTTGAGCGGCGCAAACACATTGCGGATCTGTACTCGGCGGGGTTGCACGGCATACCTGTTCTTCGCGCCCAATTCAATCCGGATTACGCGCAGCATAATTTCCAGTCGTACAGCATCGAGATAGCGCCGGACGCCCGGTATTCGCGGGATCAAATGCTTCAGATGCTGCTTGATCAGGACATTTCATGCCGCCGCGGGGTCATGGCAATTCATACCGAACAGTGCTATAAAAATTACCCTGCATACTCGCTTCCGGTCACTGAAAAAATCTCTTCCCAATCCCTCCTGCTTCCTATTCATCCTCTGTTGCCGGATGCGGATGTGCACCGTATCATCGACGCCATACGCAACATGCTTTGCTGATTATGCGGGACGCTCTGTATCGGATTCTCGACAATCCCCGCATATTTTCCCTTGTACAGAGCCTGCTCGGCGCCCGGCGCGTGTATGATGCTGTTCAAAAGCATTGTCTTCCTCTTGTTGAGAAGGCGGGCGGGCAGTACGTACTGGACGTTGGGTGCGGAACCGGTTCCTTGCGAAGCATGTTTTCTGGCGGATATTACGGGATCGATATTCATTTCGATTACCTGAGCCACGCACGCCGCGCAACGAATTCTCACTTTATTCAAGGCAATGCCCTTGCGCTGCCTGTCCAATCTGGCATAATATCACTGGTATTCTCATTCGGCCTGGTGCATCATCTTTCTGAAGAACAAAGGGGTACGTTCTATGAAGAAGTGTGGAGGATATGCGAACCCGGAGGCACCATTCTTATTGTGGACGGGCTTATTCCTTCCCAGGCGCTCAACCTGCCCGGATACGCGCTTGCGAAACTTGACAGGGGGCCTCATAAAATGAGACGGAAAGACTTCATCGCCATGATTGAAACTGCCTTTCCGGATGCGCAATGGTGCGGGTTTGATTTCATCAGGCTCTTTCCGTACGAACTTGCTTTTGCAACGATCAGGAAATAAAAATGGAGAAAACCGTCCAGGCTTTTTTCGGGTGCCGGCAGATTGCTCCCGATCCGGCGCACGAGGCCCCGTTCATAGATTATCTGAGGGCGACGTTCCCGGCAGACGAGCGTGCCGCCATCTTTGGACGCTTCAGCCTTGGCACAAGCGGGTTTGATTATATGATGAGAAAAATACTCGCGAAATCCCTGCTGAAAAGCGCTGGGGACGATCTCGTTGTTGCTCCCGGGGTGTCATTTTCTCATCCTGAAACCATAGAACTGGGCAACGGTGTTTTCATAGGCATGTACGCGTTCATTCAGGGGCGCACAGACGGGACGTGCCGGATTGGCGATAAGGTCTGGATAGGTCCGCACTGTTTTTTTGACGCACGCAACCTCTCGATAGGGAATTATGTCGGCTGGGGTCCCGGCTCTAAAATTCTTGGGTCGGAACACGTTGACGACGATGTTCGGAAACCTATTATTTCAACGGATCTCGTCATAAAGCCGGTGCGTGTCGGCGATAACTGCGACATTGGCATGAACGCGGTGATACTCCCCGGAGTTGAAATCAGCGAGGGGTGCATTATTGGCGCAGGTTCTGTTGTAACGAAGTCGGTCGAACCAAATACCGTAGCCGCCGGAGTTCCGGCAAAAACGATCAGAAGAAGAGTCTGATGGCAAAAATATCGGTCATTATTCCCGCTTTCAATGAAGCAGATAATCTTGAACTTCTGCACGACCGGCTCGCTGATATTGCGAGCGCCTCCTCGCATGAATTTGAATTTATCTTTGTCGACGACGGGTCATCGGACGCTACCTTCTCACTGTTGCACCTCATTTCGCAAAAGGATTCGCGAGTGAAAACAATTCGTTTTTCACGAAATTTCGGAAGCCACGCGGCCTGCCTCGCCGGGCTGACCTATTCCTCGGGAGATGTATGCGCCTTTATTTCTGCCGATATGCAGGAACCGCCCGAACTGATTCTTCAGCTTGTTGCCAAATGGGAGGAAGGATTTGAAACCGTCATTGGAATTCGTGAGCAGGATGAAAGCTCTTCCAGCCTGTTTGCACGCGGTTATTACTGGCTTGTCCGCAAGGCCGCGCTCGCCAATATGCCGAAACGCGGAACCGATGTTTTTCTGATCGATCGAAAAGTGGTTGATACCATCATCCGCATGAACGAGAGCAATACCTCCATTTTTGGCCTTATTCTCTGGGTCGGGTTCCGGCAGGCGTTTGTTCCCTATCATCGCGAGCAACGCGCAAGAGGTTCGTCGAAGTGGTCCTTTTCCAAAAAAATGAAGCTCTTTATTGATACGTTTGTTTCTTTTTCCTTCTTCCCGATACGACTCATCTCCTTTCTGGGTGTCCTCGTGGCGTTATCCGGCTTTTTCTATTCGCTGTATCTGATTTATCACCGGCTTGTTCATGAAACGCCGGTTGAGGGCTGGACCTCTCTTATGGTCGTGCTGCTTTTTGTTTCAGGTTTGCAGCTTCTTATGCTCGGTATCATCGGCGAATACCTCTGGAGAAATTTCGACCAGACGCGCCGACGCCCCGTTTACATTGTCTCGGATACGCTCGGTTTCAAACCTGGGTTTGGCCGCTACGAGGGGACGAAGAGCGTAACGGCATGCTGACTTTGCCGGTGCCGAACTAATTTCCGCACCAGCCGCTTACAAATGGGGCGTATCAGCGCACCTTTTTTCATATTCTGAAAACTCTGTTTCTCGCTGGGGGGCAGACCAATAACGGCAAAATGGACATATATATGCACGATTTTCGTGAGTGCATTTCTTTTATTTCTTGTACAACCGATGCTCGCCAAGATGATTCTGCCGTGGTTCGGGGGGGCTTCGAGCGTCTGGATTACCTGCATCGTCTTTTTTCAGGCCGCCCTGCTTGCGGGCTATTCCTACGCGCATTACCTCATGCAGGTTGTGCGGCCCGCTCGCCAAACGCTCACGCACGCCGCATTGCTGATTGCAAGCCTCTTTTTTCTTCCGGTGGCGGTGGCGCCGCACTGGAAACCGTTCGGAGAGATTGACCCTGGGTTTCGGATTCTGGGACTGCTGACCTTTACGGTAGGTCTGCCGTATTTCCTGCTCTCATCCACCAGCCCGCTTCTTCAGGCGTGGTATGCCCGCTCGTACATAAAAGCACTTCCTTACCGGTTGTTCGCGCTCTCGAATCTTGCATCGCTGCTCGGCCTTCTGGCGTATCCATTTCTCATCGAGCCTTATCTGACGCTGGACGAGCAGTCAACAGCGTGGTCAGCCGGATACGGAGCGTTCGTTCTGTTGTGTCTTTCGGTCTCTTTTTCCCGCTCAAAAACAGGCGCGGGCACATTATTCGAAACTAGCCGCGCGGAGCCGTCATTGCAGACAGGAACACTGCATGCGCCGCCTGCATTGAAGGAAAAGGCGCTCTGGCTCGCGCTGGCGGCATGTGCTTCGCTCCTGCTGGTGGCAACAACCGACCATCTCCTGCAGAACATCGCGGCAGTGCCGCTCTTCTGGATTGTGCCGTTAAGCATCTATCTCCTGAGTTTCATGCTCTGCTTCGACCGCAGCGGCTGGTATAACCGCAAATGGTACTTCTGGCTGGTGTTCGCCGCACTCGTCGCCATGTCGTACGGTCTTGGCCAATGGGGCATCGTGAGCGATATCCGGAAGGTCATGGCGGCCTATTGTCTCGGCCTGTTTGTCTGCTGCATGTTCTGCCACGGGGAGCTCGCCGCCCGGAAACCGCCGCCTCTGCACCTCACATCCTTTTATTTGTGCATCTCGCTCGGCGGAGTGCTCGGCAGCCTCTTTGCCGCCCTCATAGCGCCGCAGATATTCTCCTTTTACTTTGAACTGCCGATAGGGCTCATACTCTGCGCTCTGCTGCTCTTCGGGGTGAATTTCCGCGCGTGGTGGGTGACGGACGTCGCCTGCGGCGCGCTGATAGTGCGGTTGCTGTTCATTTCCTTTCTGTACATGCAGCATTTCAGCACGTCAGAGGATATTCGCCTCACCATGCGCAACTTCTACGGACACCAGCGGCTGATAGAGCACAACAAAGACATGCCCGACGCGCACTATGCCCTCATGCACGGCTCCATCACGCATGGATTGCAATTTGCCGCGCCGGAGAAGAGGCGCACGCCAACGGCCTATTTCGGGCGCAGCACCGGGGTTCACCTTGCTGTCGAGGCGCTCCCCGACGCTCCGCGCCGGGTTGCTATTGTGGGGCTTGGAGCCGGCACCCTCGCTTCGTACGCGCGTCCCGGAGATGTGTATAAATTTTACGAAATCAATCCTCAGGTCGAGGATGTCGCGCGCCGCCATTTTTCGTTTCTGTCGGATTCTTTGGGCACTGCGGAGATACAGCTCGGCGACGGCCGTCTGCTCCTTGAGCGGGAAGCCGATCAGGGTTTTGACCTGCTGGTTATCGACGTTTTTTCGGGCGATTCGGTTCCGGTGCATTTTCTGACTGTCGAAGCCATGCAGCTCTATCTCAGGCATCTGAAACCGGGTGGCATCGTGGCATATAACGTCTCCAATCTCTATCTGAGCCTTGCACCGGTGATAGAAAAGGTGGCCCGGCATTTGGAGCAACACGCAGTCGTCGTCGTCAACAATGAAGACCCGGCCAATCTGGTGTATCAGGCGGAGTGGGTGTTGGTTGCATCCGACCGCTCCGTATTCAATACGCCCGCCCTGAAAAAGGCGGGGACTTCCATTGATCCGAATCCAAAGCTCCGTCTCTGGACCGACAAATACAGCAACATTCTGCAGGCGATCCCGTAGGTACCCCGAGCACCACAGCCGGGTCAGCCTTTAACCCGGAATTGTCATTAGAAACAGGCTCGCATGATAACTCTTTCGTGTCGTTGCTTTTTTTGTCATCACGCCGCCGCAGCCGTTCGCCTACTTGCTCAGCTTGAGGTTTATAAGCCGATTTATTAAACTGACTCCTGCCTCTGCAGCCTGGATTGCAAGGCTGCGATACACTCCCGGCAATGTCCTTCCAGTAAAACGCTTTGTTGCGACAGACTCAGGAACAGGCTCTTTATTGGCCCTCAGGTCGGCAACGACACGTCAACAGGATCAGGCTTTAAAACGGAGCTATTTACCGCTTCGGCTCTTCAAGTGCGTTTTCGTATTTTGCCCGTCGTTGCTGCTCCGTTGTCTCCCGTTCAGGCTGAAAACTTTCCGGGCACGCATAATCTGTCATGACCGGATGGCTGTCAATTCTCAAGCCCGAACGTCCGGCGAATTCACCGGGACCGCTTCTTTGTGGTAACCTAATTCATCAGTTATAACCAGGAGCATTGCTCTGCATTTACACGCTCTGTCGTATCCGATAGATCTATTCGCAGGGGGAATAAATGCACCGTATCGGTCTTGATGTCGGGTCTGTCGCCGTTAAGGCTGTTGTCTTCGACGGCGCCGCCAAAAATATCCTTAAGCGCGTGTACCAGCGACATCTCGGGCATCCGCTGGAGGTGAGCAGCTCGGTTCTGCGTGAACTGCTTGTCGCCTATCCCGCAGCCGCCCTTTCGGTGACCGGCTCGGCCGGAAAGTTCATCGCCGGCGCGCTCGGCATAAAGCCGGTTAATGAAGTCGCGGCGCAGGCGTATGCCGTCCGAAAACTCTATCCGCATATTCAGACGATTATCGAGCTGGGCGGCGAGGACGCCAAGCTTATCATTCTGGAAGACGGCAAGATCAGGGACTTTTCTCTGAATTCGGTCTGCGCCGCCGGCACCGGCTCGTTTCTGGAGCAGCAGGCGGAGCGCATCAAGCTCAGCATTGAGGAGTTCAGCGCCATGGCGGAGCGCTCGGCGCGTCCGTCGAAGATAGCGGGGCGCTGCAGTGTTTTTGCGAAGTCCGACATGATTCACCTGCAGCAGATAGCCACACCGGTTGAGGACATCGTCGCCGGGCTCTGCTTCGCGGTCGCGCGGAATTTCAAGGGAAGCATCGCGAAAGGGATTGAATTGCGCCCTCCGGTGGCGTTTCAGGGCGGTGTTGCGGCAAACGCGGGCATGCGGCGGGCTTTTCAGGAGATCTTCCATCTGGAGGAGCTGGTTGTTCCCCCGGACTTCGCCCTTATGGGAGCCATAGGAGCCGCTCTGCGCGATGCCGACGCCGGGCATCAATTATGCGTTGACAGCGCGATGATTGAGATGCTGATGTCGGAGCGCCGTATCGAAAAAGGCCAGCCGCCCCTTCTGGCGGAAGGCGACCGCTTTTCTGAGAGGCATCCGAAGAAAGAGAATTCAGAACACAGAAGTCAGGAGACAGAAGGACAGCTCAAGACTTCCGCGCTTCCCATACGCGCGTATCTCGGTATAGACATCGGTTCCATCAGCACGAATGTCGCGGTGATTGACGAGCAGGGGAATCTCCTGGCGAAACAGTATCTGATGACCGCCGGACGTCCGCTTGAGGCGGTGAAGACGGGGCTGGCGGATATTGCCGCCGAGGTGGGCGATGTTGTTGAAATTGCGGGCGTGGGGACGACCGGCTCAGGCAGATACATGATTGCCGATTTTGTGGGCGCCGATGTGGTGAAAAACGAGATAACCGCGCAGGCGACCGCCGCCCTTTCGATAGACCCCGCGGTTGACACCATCTTTGAAATCGGCGGGCAGGACTCCAAATATATCTCGATACGGGACGGCATCATCGTTGACTTCGAGATGAACAAGGCCTGTGCCGCGGGCACGGGGTCGTTCATCGAGGAGCAGGCGGAGAAGCTCGGCATTTCGGTGAAAGAGGAGTTCGCGGGAGAGGCGCTGTATGCCTGCTCTCCCTGCCACCTTGGAGAGCGTTGCACCGTATTCATGGAAAACTCGCTCATGGCGAACCTGCAGCGCGGGGCGCAGAAAGACAACCTGCTCGCCGGGCTCGCCTACTCGATTGTGCAGAACTACATCAACCGCGTGGTGGCCGGGCGCGCGGTCGGCTCGCATGTCTTTTTTCAGGGCGGCGTGGCATTCAACAAGGCCGTTGTCGCGGCGTTTGAGAAGTACCTGGGAACCGAGGTGACCGTGCCGCCCAACCACGATGTTACCGGCGCTATCGGCATGGCGCTGATTGCGCGGGAGCATATGAGGGAGCTCGGAAGGCGGGAAGCCCGGAAGGCGGGAAGCCCGGAAGATGGCAACAACGGAAGGCGGGAAGCGTGGAAACGCAAAACGCAGTTCAAGGGTTTTGCCGCGGCGCAGAGGCCGTATGACATCAAGTCATTTGAGTGCAAGAGCTGCGAGAATGTCTGCGAGATCAACCGCGTCCGCATCGAGGGGGACGAAGGGTTTCTCTTTTACGGCGGCAGATGCGAGAAGTACGATGTGCGCCGCGCGCAGAATTCCACACTGCCCGACTATTTCCTGTTCCGCGAGCAGGAACTCTGGAAGTCACATCTGGCGTTCAGTGAGCGGTTCGGGGCGCATGAGATCGTGCGGAAAGAGGCACAGAGCACCAAGCCGAAGATCGGTCTGCCCTATATCTTTTATTTTCATGATTTTCTGCCCTTTTGGACCACGTTTCTCTGGGAACTCGGCTTTGAGGTGGTTGTATCGCCGAAGACCAACAGGCAGGTGGTAAACGCCGGCGTCGAGAGCATCCTTTCTGAGGCGTGCTTTCCGGTGAAGGTCGCGCACGGGCATAAGGCGTGGCTGAAAAAGGCGGGCATTGAAGCGATGTTCAGCCCGAGTCTGATTAACCTGAACACCAAGAAGGACGAGTATTCGAACGGGCTCGCATGCCCCTACGCGCAGACGATTCCGTATGTGACGAAGGTTGCCATCAGCGGCATCAAAAACATAACGCCCGCCGTGAATCTCTCGCTCGGCTTCAGGACACTCGCAAAGGAGCTTCAGAAAAGCTTCGCCGACTACGGCATTTCGCGCTCGCGCATTGAAGATGCTCTTAAAAAGGCCCAGGACGCCCAGGACGCGTTCCGCACGGCGATGAAGAGTCGCGGGGGCGACTTCCTGCGGGAGCTTTCGCTCGTCCGGTCAGGCAGGCTGGATACAATCACTGACGATCATCTGCGCGGCCTTCCGGCGGATCAGCCGGTCGTCGTTATCGTCGGGCGCGGATACAACGCGTTTGACTCGGGCATAAACCTCGAAATTCCGAAGAAGCTCGCGCAGATCGGGGTGCTGTCGCTGCCCATGGACATGCTGCCGCTTGACGACACCTCCATTCGTGAAACCTGGCCGAAGATGTACTGGCGTTCGGGCCAGAAAATCCTGAAGGCGGCGCGGATTATCCGCTCCACACCGGGGCTGTATGCCATCTACATCGGCAATTTTTCGTGCGGCCCCGATTCCTTCATTCTCAAATATTTCAAGGAGGAGATGGGAAGCAAGCCGTTTCTGCACCTTGAGATAGACGAACACAGCGCAGACGCCGGAGCCATAACGCGCTGCGAAGCCTTCATCGACAGCGTTCAGCAGCAGCTTCGCGCGCCGGGCGACAGTGATCACGCGCCGACGCAGCGCTCGCGCAAGCCTGCCACGGGGAGATCTGCCGACATCAGGCAGCGGACATTCTATATTCCGCAGATGTGCGACCACGCGTTCGGCATCGCGGCCGCGCTTACGTCATGCGGAGTCCCTGCCGAAATGCTGCCGCCGTCGGATCGCGCCTCGGTGGACCTGGGTCGCAAGTATGTTTCCGGCAAAGAGTGCTATCCCTATCTGGTGACCGCGGGAGACATGCTCAAGCGCGCCCTCGCAGGCGATTTTGTGCCCGATCGGTCGGCGTTTTTCATGCCGTCAGGCTCCGGGCCGTGCCGCTTCGGCCAGTACAGTATCTCGCACCGGCTCATACTGGACAAGCTCGGATTCGAAGATGTGCCCATCTTCGCTCCGGATCAGGATGTCGCTTTTTACGACTACCTCGGCTCCATCGGCAATGATTTCGCGTCGAAGGCATGGCAAGGCGTGGTGGCCTATGAAATGCTTATTAAATGCATCCACGAAACGCGCGCGTACGAGGTGAACAGGGGAGACGCGGATGAGCTGTACCAGCGCTACCACAAGAAGATTTTTGAAGGTATTGCGACTAAAATCGGGGGTGTTGAGCCGGTACTTGAACAGATGCAGCGCGATTTCACCGCAGTGCCCCGCAGACGGGAGGACCGTCCGCTCATCGGCTTGGTCGGCGAGATTTTCGTCCGTTCACACCGGTTTTCGAATGAGGAGCTTATTCGCAAAATCGAGGCGCTGGGCGGAGAGGTCTGGCTCGCGCCGATGGGTGAATGGATATCGTATATCAACACGATGGCCTTCAGGAAAGCTTTGATAAAAAAAGATTTCTCTGCTATCATACAACTCTTTACGAAGCGGTTTTTCCAGCGGCGGCTCGAGCATAAATTCGCGCGCCCCTTCGGGAAGCTTCTGAAATCAGTACATGAGCCGAATACGGAAGATCTCTTCCTCAAGGCGGCGCCGTATATCCACGAATCGTTTGAGGGAGAGACCATCCTGAGCGTCGGCAAGGCGGTTGACCTCATCGAAAAAGGCGCTGCCGGCATTATTAACGCCATGCCGTTTGGCTGCATGCCGGGAACGATTGTAACGGCAATCATGAAGGGCATTGTGCGGGACTACGGAATTCCGAGCATAAGCATTCCGTACGACGGAACCGAGTCGCCCACGACCGACCTGCAGATTGAGGCGTTCATGGAAGCGGTACACGGCAGAAAGTGATAAGACAGAACACGGAAGGCAGAATTCAGCACCCGGAAGAAAAGCAGCGCTTGATGAGCAGTTCTGACTCCTGAGTTATTCGATTGGAGGTGATGGTGTGGGTAGTGTCGTTAAGTGGCGAAAAAAGAAGATGCGCAAGCATAAGCACTCCAAGCTGCGCAGAAGTACCAGGGCACAGAGAAGAAGAAGCTAGATAGATCCGGGAAGGGTGCGCGCACGCGGCGTGCCCTGTATCATTGGAATCGTGTGATCATGATGCCGGCAAACGGCATGGTCGCAAGGTAGGCTTTCAGCGGGACTTTCCTGACTGCTCCACCCTTCCCTTTGACGCCTCCGGCATGAATAAAATGCGCGCTCGCCGTTTTCTCATCAATCGCGACGATTCCCATATGCCCGACAATTTCGTTTCCCCTGCGCTTATGGGCGGAGTTGACCAGAAAGACGATGTCGCCGGGCTTCAGTTTCTCGAACGCGACCGCGGCATGCTTCGGGATATAGATAATTTCAGAGATGCCCCGGCTTCCCCGCATGCGCGCTACCGGGCCGATGTCCGCGGTGACGACCTTTCCCCATTTGCCGCTGAAAACCATATCTTCCCCGAAGGCAAAACGATCTTCATAGTTCACAACCAAGCCGTTTTTCATCACTCCCCTGCCGTGAAACCGCTTGTCGAGCGCCACCAGCACCGCATCTTCCGGATTGGCGCTGAGCGCAAGCTCCGCGCTCCGGAACACATGGTACATGCAGTCAACGCGCTCATCGGCAACGATCACCGAACGGCGGACATACTCCCCCATCAGGTCGGGATCGTAGGGCGTGGTGACGAACCTCTCCGCCCAGAAGGCCATCCGCTCGCCGGGCGGCAGGCCGCGGAGTTCGTTCTGCAGGCACGCAAGCTCGGCGTCAGAAACAGCCAGCGCGAACGCCGACGGGGAAAGCGCCGCGGTAAAAATGGCGCAGAGGAGCAGAAAGATCGCGGAAAACAGGCTGAAACGGAACAGACCCAATGGAGAACACATATGCTATAATAAATCGTAGCTTTAATATAAGTCAATGATTTTATTCGCTAATTTCTGTTTTGCCGGATGCCGCGAAGAAGGAGTTTCGAAGGATATGTCCTTGAATTTGCCGCCGTTTTCCACAACCGGCATCGGCAGCGTACCGTTTGCCGATGCCGATGACGCGTGCACCCGCATTACGGACACGTTTGACATCCCATTCTGGCCTCAGATGGCCCGGCGCTCGCATCGGGAGGGAATGATCGCCCAGTTTGCCGAAGGCATGCCCTACCTCCGTATTGATGACGCTCTTGAGCGCGTCTGGGTGAAGCGCGACGATTCTGACCAGCTCACCCCTTTTTACGTGGCCTGCGCGGACGATGTCCGCAGCGCAATCTCCGGCTCGGCGGCTCAGGGGCTTCATGCCTTCAGCCGCATGATGAGCAGCAGGCGCATTTCGGCGGTCAAAGGTCATGTCACCGGCCCCCTCACCTTCACCCTCGGACTGAAGGATGCCGAAGGCAAGCCGGTTTATTTCGACGAGGAGTTGCGCGAGATAGCATCGCTGCTTCTGCAGGCGAAAATCCGCTGGCAGGTCGATCTGCTGAAGCAGTTCGCGGACGAAGTGATCATATTTCTGGATGAGCCGATCTTTTCCGCAATCGGCAGTTCTTCGTATCTCGGCGTCGAGAACGCGGAGGTCGAACGTCTGCTGACCGATTCGGTCGCGGCTGTGCGGCAGGCGGGCGGCCTCGCGGGGGTCCACTGCTGCGGCAAGTCTGACTGGGCGCTCGTCATGCGGAGCGGTGCGGACATCCTGAGCTTCGATGCGTTTGAGTACTTCGATACCCTCGCCCTCTATACCGGGGAGCTTCGGGAGTTTTACGGACGCGGCGGTTCCCTCGCATGGGGGATTGTGCCGACCTCTGACGTTATCGGCTCGGCAGACGAGCGAAGCGTAGCCGAAGCCCTGCGCGGCAAGGTCGACCACCTCTCGCGGCTTGTGCCGGAAGAGATGGTCAGACAACAGAGCCTTATTACTCCCGCATGCGGCACCGGCTCCCGCACGCCTGAAGAGACCGGGAAAATCTTTCGCCTGATTCGCGCCGCGAAAGCGGCTATGGTGTAGTTGGCCATGACCAGAAGCCTGACAAAAGGACTCTTCATCTCCTTTGAGGGCATCGAAGGCAGCGGAAAGTCGACTCAGGCGCGACTGCTCGCGGCATCGCTCCTGGCTGAAGGCTATAGCGTGGTGCTCACGCAGGAACCGGGAGGCACGGTCATCGGAGAGCGCATACGGTCGCTTGTGCTCGATCCGGCGCATACGGAGATGTGCCCAGCGACCGAACTGCTCTTGTACGCCGCCGCGCGCGCGCAGCACCTTGCGCAGAAAATTCGGCCGGCGCTGGCGGGCAACGCCGTTGTGATTACGGATCGCTTCAGCGACTCGACCGCCGCCTATCAGGGATACGCGCGCGGCATCGACCGTTCAGTGCTCAACGCTGTTGACGCTGTCGCAACCAGCCGCCTGCGTCCTGACATCACGTTTCTCTGCGATCTTCCCGCGGAGACCGGGCTTAGGCGGAATCGCGGCGTCAACAAGCATGATCGGCTTGAGCTGGAAGCGCTTTCCTTTCATCAGAAAGTACGGGAAGGTTTTCTTGAGCTTGCGGCAGAGGAGCCGAACCGGTTTCGTATCGTGGACGCCGGGCAGCCAGTGGAGAAGGTTACGGAAGATATTGCGCGGATTATGGCGGAGCGGCTATGGGCTTTGACGAAATAACAGGACACGGGCGACCGATTCGCATGCTGCAGGGCACCATCAGGAAACAGCGCGTTCCGTCGGCTTTGCTCTTTTCTGGCGCTTCCGGAATTGGCAAATACATGACCGCCCGCGCCTACGTTCAGGCTCTTTCGTGCGGATCGGCGCAGAATGAAGACGGGTGCGGCGTCTGCAGCACATGCAGACGCATTCTGAACGCTACGCATCCCGATCTGCTGGTAATCCGGCAGGACGCCGGGGAAATAAAGGTCGAGGCTATCCGCTCCATCGAGGAGTTCCTCTCCCTTAAACCGCTGGAGAGTCCGGTAAAGGCGGTTCTGGTCGACGGCGCAGAAGGGATGAATATCAGCGCCGCGAATGCTTTTCTGAAGACCCTTGAGGAGCCTCCGGCCGACAGCGTAATCATTCTGGTGACGCCGAACCCTGAGTCGCTGCCGGATACGATTCTCTCACGTTGCTTTCATGTAAAGTTTTCTCCGCTTTCGGCGGGCCAGTGCCGGGATATTCTTGCTGCGGTCCGTCCTGACGCGCTCACCGGCGAGAGCTTCGGCCTCGCCATGGGCAGGCCGGGGCTGGTAATTGCCGGGAATCCGGCCGGGGACGCGCGGCGCTGCCTGGAACTCGCGGAGGCAATGGTGCGCAATGATGCGAAGATGGCATGGGAAGACCGTGAAGCCATGGAAACATGGCTCGAACAGGCGCCAATTCTTTTCCGCGATCTTGCCGTAGCGCGCACCGGCGGCGGAAGCCCGCTCCTGCCGCGCCATAGCCTGCAGGCAAACAGCGTCGATGAGATACTGGATGCCTGGCAGAAAGTGCAGAGCGTGAAAGCGCGGACCGCTTTTCATATCAACAAATCGATTACGTGGCATTATGTATCAGAACTGATGAGAAACTGCATCAGGGGGTAGGACTCAGGACTCAGAAGTAAAAAGTAAATAGTAAGAAGTATGAAAGAAGTCAGGAATCAAAAAGACAGGAGATGGAGCCGGAAGTTCTTCTTCCTTACTGACTCCTGCATTCTGTATTCTGAAGTTGGGAGGGGTTCATGACCGATGTTGTCAGCATCCGTTTCAAGACATGCGGCAAAATATATGACTTTGCCTCCGATGGCATTGAGATAGCAGATGGGGATCTCGTCGTGGTCGAATCCGATTTCGGGCTGAATATCGCGAAAGTTGTCCGCAAGCTTCCTGCCGGGGCTGCCGCAGACCGTGAACTGAAGCCGGTCCTCCGTCTCGCCTCTGCCGAAGATATGCAGCAGCGGGAAGGCAACAAGGTCCTTGAGCAAGACGCACGGCTGTATTGCGGTGAGCGCATTATGGCCCGCGGGCTTCCGATGAAGCTGATTACCACGGAATCCACCCTCGACAGGAAACGTGTGGTCTTTTATTTTACTGCTGAAGGGCGCATCGACTTTCGCGAACTGGTGAAGGACCTTGCCGCCCGGTTCAAGACGCGTATCGAGATGCGCCAGATTGGGGTGCGCGACGAGGCGAAACTGGTCGGCGGCCTTGGAGCGTGCGGCAGGGAATTGTGCTGCAAAACGCATCTGACATCCTTTGAGCCTATTTCTATCCGCATGGCAAAGAAGCAGGAAATGGTTCTGAATGTCGGGAAGCTTTCCGGCCTCTGCAGCAGACTGATGTGCTGCCTGCGCTTTGAATACGAGGGCAAGGGTGAGACCGCCGCACCTCATATTGACGAGATCGAAACACCGGCTCCTGCCCCTTCGAAAACAAAGGAGCATCGTCCTCGCCCTGAAAGGAGCGAGCGGCGTGAGGAGAGCGAAGAGCGGCCTTTTGCGGCCTTCCTTCCGCTACCTCCCCCTCCCATGCCGGCTGCGGAAACGCCTCCGGAAGAACCGGAGGAAAATGACCAGTCGCCTGACGATGGCGTTGCCGGAGAAGGCAGCCCGGAGACTCCGGCCACCGGAGCACCTGAAGCGGACAAGGCCGGCGACAATAAGCGGCGCGGCCGGCGGCCACGAAGAAGGAGACGAAACAAGAAATGAACACCTCTGAACATTTTTATGTATCGACGCCGATTTATTACGTGAACGATGTTCCGCATATCGGTCATGCGTATACGACGATTGCATGCGATATTCTCGCCCGGTATAACCGACTGCTCGGGAAAGAGGTCTTTTTCCTGACCGGAACGGATGAGCACGGCCAGAAGGTCGAAAAAGCGGCAAGGCAACACGATCGCTCTCCGAAGGAGCATGCCGATCTGCTTGTCGGCAATTTTCAGGAGCTCTGGAAACGGCTCAATATCAGCAATGACGCATTTATCCGCACAACCGACAGACAGCACATTGCAGTTGTCCAGCGTCTGTTGCAGCAGCTGTTCGACGGCGGCGAGATTGAAAAACGCTCATACTGCGGCATGTATTGCACGCCGTGCGAACGTTTCTGGACCGAGAAAGACCTTGTTGAGGGGAACTGCCCCGACTGCGTGAGGCCCGTCGACCGCATAGAAGAGGAAAACTATTTCTTCCTGATGTCGAAGTATCAGGACAGGCTCATTGAGCATATCGAAAAGACAAATCCTGACTTCGTATTGCCGGAGTCCAGAAAAAACGAGGTGCTCAGCTTCCTGAAGTCAAAACCGCTGGGGGACCTCTGCATTTCACGGCCGAAAGCCCGGCTTGCCTGGGGAATTTCGCTGCCGTTTGACGACCGCTACACAACCTATGTCTGGTTCGACGCGCTGGTGAATTATTATTCTGCCGATACCTATCTGTCGCCGACCGGCAAGCCGGAGTGGTGGCCTGCAACGCACCATCTTATCGGCAAAGATATTCTGACTACGCACGCCGTCTACTGGTCGACGATGCTCATGGGGCTCGGACTTCCGCTGCCGAAAAATATCTTTGCCCACGGCTGGTGGACGGTCGAAGGGAAAAAGATGTCGAAGTCGGTCGGCAATGTCGTTGACCCGGCGGCCATCGCGGAAAAATACGGCGTTGACGCGTTCCGGTACTTCCTGTTCCGCGAAGTTACCTTCGGGCTCGATGGTGATTTTTCTGAAGACGCGCTGATCCGGCGTTTAAATACGGACCTCGCAAACGATCTGGGTAATCTGCTCAGCCGCTTTACCACCATGGCCGGAAAGTATTGTGAAGGCATCATCGCCAATGGCTCAACAGTAAAAGAGTCCGTTCACGCGTATGCTCACGGATTCCTTGAGGCGAGGAACCCGGAGCACTGGTCACGCCTGCGGTTCCATGACATTCTCGGCGGAATTTGGGAGATTGTCAGCGCCGCGAACAACTACATCGCCCAGACCGAGCCGTGGAAACTCGCAAACACCGACCCTGAGCGCCTGAAAGATGTCCTGCTTGATCTCTGGAACGGATTGCGCATGACGTCGATGCTTCTGTATCCCTTCATGCCGGAAACGTCCGAAAAGATCTGGCGGCAGATTGGCCTGAAATCGCTGTTGCCCGAAGTTGCCGCTGCCGGAGACGCCATCTGGACGCAGAACGCATGGATGCCGGACTATACAGTGCGCGCGCAAAAAGGGGAACAGCTCTTCCCGCGCATTGAGAAACCGAGGGACGAGACAAAACCGGAACTGAAAAAGGAACGGAAACAGCCAGCCGGGGAGACCAAACCAATGACCGGAGCGCAGCTTCCGGGCTTGATTAAAATCGACGATTTTGCCAAAGTCGTGCTGAAGGTCGGCAAAGTCATTCGGGCTGAGCGGGTCGATAAGTCAGAAAAACTCATCAAGCTGCAGGTTGATACCGGTGAAGAGCGCCAGATTGTTGCCGGCATCGGCAAGGCGTATGCTCCCGAGGATTTGTTGGGGAAAAAGATTGTCGTCGTGGCGAATCTGGAGCCGGCGAAGCTCATGGGGGTCGAATCCAACGGCATGCTGCTCGCCGCGACCGACGGCGAAGGCAGACTCTCGGTGCTGATTCTTGACCGTGACGTCACCGAAGGCGCACGGGTAAAATAAGAAAAAAAGCAAACTGACGATGGGCGAAAATACGAGCATAAGAAACTGGCCTGAAACAGAGCGTCCGCGCGAGCGGCTGCTGAAGCACGGGGCGGACACCCTGTCGGATGCCCAACTGCTCGCGATACTGCTTCGCACCGGCAACAGGGACAGAAGCGCCGTCAATCTCGGCATCGGGCTCCTGGACATTTATAAAACGCTGGGCAATATTGAAAGCGCCTCTCTGCGGGAATTGAAGGAGCGCCCTGAACTGAAAGGCATCGGAGCCGCCAAGCTCGCCCAGATGAAGGCGGCCTTTGAACTCGGCCGCCGGCTGCTGCGGGAGGAGAGCGGATTTCATGATCACTTTACCTCAAGCAGCACAGTATACGCGTATTGCGCCTCGCGCTTCAAGCATCTGAAGAAAGAGCTTTTTGTCGCGCTCTTTCTTGACGCAAAGAACAAGCTCATCCGCGAGTACACGGTTTCCGAGGGTACTCTGACGAACTCCGTGATTCATCCGCGGGAAGCGTTCAAGCAGGCCATCAGGGAATCTGCGGCATCGGTCGTTTTCGTCCATAACCATCCGAGCGGCGACCCGACACCGAGCCAGGACGATCTGGCGGTAACCCGGCGACTCAGGGACGCCGGAGAGCTGGTCGGCATTCCGGTGCTGGATCATATTATCATTGGAGACGGGGCTTACATCAGCCTTAAAGAGAAGGGGTTTTTGTGATACTATTTCAGCATCCCGCTCCTTGCATGAAACGAGAGCAGCGGTGGCTGCACTCATTGCTGCTCCACTTGAGACAAGGAGTTATCAGTCATGATTAATCGCGCAGTCATCAGTGTTTCGGACAAGACCGGCATTGTAGAGTTCGCCGGGGAACTGGCAGCACGGGGAGTCGAAATCCTCTCGACCGGCGGCACTGCAAAAGCGCTCCGCGCGGCAGGGGTTCCCGTCGCTGAGGTATCGGACTACACCGGCTTTCCGGAGATGATGGATGGTCGGGTAAAAACGCTCCATCCCAAAATTCATGGCGGTCTGCTCTGCCGCAGAAGAAATGCCGCAGATGTTGAAGACTGCGCGAAGCAGGGAATCAAGCCGATAGATATGGTCGTCATCAACCTCTATCCGTTTGAAGCGACCATCGCGAAGCCGGACGTGACGTTTGAAGATGCGATTGAGAACATCGACATCGGCGGACCCGCGATGCTGCGCGCGGCGTCCAAGAATTTTCAGGATGTCACGGTCCTCATCGACCCCGCGGACTATCGTCCGGTGCTGGATGAGATGAAGGCGAATGCCAATGCCGTAAGTCCTGCAACGAACCTCAGGCTTGCGCAAAAGGTGTTCGCGCACACGGGCCGTTACGATTCGCTGATTGCCAGGTATCTTGCACAAGCCGTGGAACAGAGAGGATAGCCAGCAGAAATGCGTTCCTGCAAGGAAATAAAGTCGCACTATTACTTCACCGATGAAGATGTCCGCGCTTTGGTTTCGGTGCGTCAGCTCATGATCGAGCAGGCAGGGCGTGCGATGGGCAGGGTTGACGAGTGGATTCAGAACCTGCCGGAATCGGCAAAGCTGTTCAGGGATGAAGCCCAGAAAAAACATGTTGCTGCAATGCGCCAGCAGTGGTTCATCGACCTTTTTTCCGGCGTCTATGACTCGAAGTATCTCGAAAAGCTCATCCGCATCGGGCAGGCGCACGTCAAGTTCGGCGTCGAGGCACACTTCATGAACCGCACCATCAGCATGGTGCGGACGCTCTGCATCGAAATTTTGCACCACAACATTGAGGACGATGAAGAACGCACCCGCATCTTCATCTCAATCGAGAAGATCCTTGACATCAGTCTCGACGTCATTACCTCAAGCTACATCGAAGAGGAGTTGCGCAACTATTCGCCCGCTTACCGTGTAAAAAACCTGCTCGTGACCTATACGGAAAAGTTCGCCCAGGCAATGAATCTTGTGCTCGTTTTCGCGCTTGTAGGACTTACAATCGGGGTGGTCTGGCTCTTTGTGACCGATCTTATAAACATCACGAGTGACCCGAACTTTTCGCACGGCATCATCACCGCCCTCGGCTCACTGCTGATTCTCTGGGTCATGATTGAGCTGATGAACACCGAGATCAAGCACCTCAAAGGCGGCAAGTTCCGCATCAGCGTCTTTGTGGGCGTGGCGCTCGTCGCTTTTATCCGGGATACGATGATTAAGGCTTTGCGGCATGACAACATGCAGGAAATGTATTACCTGATCCCCCTTATTCTGACTTTGGGGGTCGTTTTCTGGCTCGTGACAAAATCAGAAGAGAGGAATTCATAACATGAAAGTGCTTGTCATCGGCGGCGGCGGCCGTGAGCATGCCATTGTCTGGAAGCTCGCGCAGTCCCGCCATGTCGATAAAATATACTGCACCCCCGGCAATGCCGGCATTGCCGAACTTGCCGAATGCATTGAGGTGGGCCCCGATTTTGATGCGCTGATCGACTTTGTCAAATATAACTGGATTGATATCACCATCGTCGGACCGGAAGAGCCTCTGTCGCGCGGCATCGTGGATGCCTTTGAAAAGGAGGGGCGCAGGATTCTCGGCCCCACAAAGGCGGCGGCTCAGCTGGAATGGAGCAAGGTCTTTTCCAAGGACTTCATGCGATCTCACCGGATTCCAACCGCCGATTACAAAGTGTTTTCCTCGTATGTCCATGCGCAGGAACATGTGCGCATGATGGGGGCTCCGCGGGTCATAAAGGCTGACGGGCTCGCCGCCGGCAAAGGCGTCTTCGTTGCGGCGACTGTCGATGAAGCGATGGAGGCGATTGAAATTATCATGAAAGACCGGGCATTCGGTGCTGCGGGCGACAAGGTCATCATCGAAGACTGTCTTGTCGGCGAAGAAGCTTCCTTCATGGTTTTTACGGACGGCACTACAATCGTGCCCATGGCGAGCGCGCAGGACCACAAGCGCATTTTTGACCATGACCGGGGCCCCAACACCGGCGGCATGGGAGCTTACAGCCCCGCGCCGGTAATTACGCCTGAGATGCAGGAGCTCGTCATGGAGACCGTCATGCGTCCGACCGTCGACGGATTACGGTCCGACGGAATCAAATACAAAGGCATTCTCTATGCCGGCCTGATGATAGCCGGCGGCAAACCGTATGTACTTGAATACAACTGCCGACTCGGCGATCCGGAAACCCAGCCGGTGCTTTTCCGTCTCGGAACGGACTTCGTCGACATAGCGCTTGCCATTGCCGATGAACGTCTTGCCGACCTGGCTGTGCAGTGGAAACCGGAACACGCCATTTGTGTAGTGCTTGCATCAAAGGGATATCCGGGCACCTATGCTAAAGGCGATGTCATTTCCGGTCTTGAGCAGGCAAAGAAACATGAGAACGTCGTCGTGTTTCATGCGGGCACCACGCTCGGGGAGAACAATGCCTGTGTTACCAATGGCGGACGTGTGCTTGGCGTAACGGCAAGCGGAACCGATATCGTTGCCGCCCGGGACACCGCCTATCGGGCGATACAGGACATCTCGTTCGACGGCATGCAATTCCGGAAAGATATCGCTATAAAGGCTATTCGCACGACATAAGGGAAATATAATACATCTATAAAATATTTAAAATTGACTCTCCCGTGCGGGTGCATTAAAATCAATGGAGTTTTTTCGTATTTTCATTTCGATTTTCATAGAGGAGGCTTCCCGTGGAATCATCGAGCATCTTAGGCGCACTACTCCCGAAAGTCCCGGCGTATGTTTCATACTCATGGCTCGCCATGGGCGTGCTTATCGGCACGGCGGTTGCAGTAAAAAGCAAGTTGAGCCTTGTTCCGTCCGGCGCGCAGAATGTGATGGAGGTATTCGCCGACTTTTTCAAAACCACATCGGAAAGCAACATAGGCCATCATTACGGCGAAAAATTTTACCCTCTGCTCGGAACAATTTTCCTCTATATTCTGACATGCAATCTCTTCGGCCTCATTCCGGGATTTGACTCTCCAACCGCCAACATCAACACCACGGCATCCATGGCGGTTCCGGTATTCCTTCTGTATAATGTCTACGGCTTCAAGGTTCACGGAGTAAAGTATTTGAAGCACTTCATGGGTCCGATTCAGTCGCCGGCCGCGATTCCGTTCATGATTTTCATGTTCTTCCTTGAACTCATCAGCCATCTGGTCCGGCCGATTACGCTCTCCGTCCGACTTTTCGGCAACATGATGGCAAAACATATGCTGTTGGGAATTCTTGCTCTATTGGCTCCTATCCTTGTACCTGTCGTCATTCTTGGTCTTGGCACGCTCATAAGCTTCATTCAGGCATATGTTTTCATGCTCCTGACAACACTGTACCTCGCTGGTGCAGTTGAAGAAGGTCACTAAACTATTTTTCGGGAAAGGAGGAAACAAAATGAAGAAAATTCTTGCAATCGCCCTAATCCTGATGGCATTCTCCGCATCCTTTGCGTTTGCCGCAGGAGATGCTGATGCCGCCAAGCTTGGCTACTATGGCATGGCAACAATCGGCTGCGCACTCGGAATCGGCCTTGCGGCGCTCGGTTGCGGTATCGGCATGGGCCACGGTCTCCGCGGCGCAACCGAAGGCACTGCCCGCAACCCTGGCGTATCCGGCAAGATCATGACGACCCTCATCATCGGTCTCGCGATGATCGAGTCACTCGCGATCTATGCACTCGTCGTTGTTCTTATCACCTTCTACGCAAATCCTTTCGTGAAGTAATCAGACCGCACAGAAAAGGGGCCGGCTCCAGAGAGTCGGTCCCTTTTCTTTTTCCACTCAAAAGAATTTTCTTACTCCTTGCTCTTGTCTTCTGCCTTCCGCGCTTTCAGCCTTCTTCCTTCTTCTTTCTTCCTTCTTTTCGATACAGGGAAGACTTGAATCTTTCCGGCTGAAACGCTTCCAGACGCACCACCTCGCACCAGGGACACCGCTCCCTGACGCTCTCCTCACGAACCCGCTGGTCATATCCCAGCGCAAGAATATGCGGCTTCAGTTCGTCCAGAATGGCAAACATGTCTTCGCCAAGATGACCCATCACAACACTATCGGCAACGCCGCTGTCCAGGACATTCTGCCGCCTGCGTTCCGTCGAATCAGTCGGAGAAAAGCCTTTAATCCGCAGAACCGTTTCATCACGGGCAATAATGACGATAAGTTCTTCGCCCATTTTTTTTGCCTGACGAAGAAAATCGGCATGCCCCGGATGAAAGTGATCAAACGTGCCCGCGCAGACAACTTTTTTCTTCATGCGTACATCGTACCATAGCGCGCAATCTTGACATTACAGGATTCGGAATGATATTCTGATAACTCTTGCGTAGGGGCTGTAGCTCAGTTGGGAGAGCGCTTGAATGGCATTCAAGAGGTCGTCGGTTCGATCCCGATCAGCTCCACCATAGAAATCAAGAGGTTGCGTTTACAAACGCTGCCTTTTTTTTATTCGCACTAAGGGTTTCGATGATTCAGCATAAGCGCATAAAAAAGGAGGCCAAGAGGCCTCCTTTTTTAGACTGAAAAAGAATTGAAGCTACGGGGCAATTTCCGCGCGAACCTTTTTTGCAAACTCCGCTGCCGCACCTTCAACTTTAATCTTCGCATCTTTGGCGTCAATCTCGCCGTCGACTTCGCCATAATAACCCGCAATCCATTTTCCATTTACGTTAGCAGCGGCTACGCCTTCCTTGACGACATCGCTCCGCTTCCAGATTTCAGTCAGGCGCGGCTCAACAATAATAGCACCGGCCACGGGCTGTCCTTCAACAACGGACGCCTGTCCCTTGTACTCATCCATCAAAGCCTTTTTCAGCACTTCTCCACGGTTGAAAGTAACCTTCTGTCCTCCGGCAACCGGAACATCTACAGCCATGCTCGGCAGTATGACAAAAGCATACGCGGGTGCTGCCTTGGTTTCAGTCGTCTGCGTGGTGGCGCAACCCAGCATCAATCCGAACACCATAAGTACACATACGAACAACAATTTCTTCATGAAGACCTCCTGATTTAGTTTTCACTGCTTAAATATAAGTATAGCGCTTTTTAGTCAGACTTCAAGTGGTATTATCCTAGCAAGAAATATAATCATAAAACCCTTTAAATTCAATGACTTTTTCAGGGCTCCTTGCCAATAGCCGGCCTTGATCACGCTGTACGCTGCAACGGGCGGTCAGGGAAAGCGCGATTTAGAGCGTCCTTTTTTTTCTCTTCGTGCCAGCCTATTCCTCCCGCTTATAGACCATTGAATATTAGCCTTAATATCGGTACAATAGGCGGCTGAGGGTAGTGTCGCTTATTAACAATGTAACAGACTGAGAAAAGGTTGTGCGGGAACACCACCCCATACTGAAAACACAGGTTGAAGAACACATCGGGCATGCTTTGCCTGATACAGCCTCATTGCGTTCTTTTCTGGCAAGTGTCAGCGAGACTTACTGGTGTCTTCATCCCCATCCTCCGTCTCCGCAGCCGCCCATTGATGCAGTTCTCGGAGATGGCATCTATCGGGCTATTTTCGAAAGCAGCGGAACGGCCATGGCCATTATCAATGAAGAAGCGATTCTCGTGCTTGCAAACGACGCTTTTGCGCATGTCACCGGCTATTCCAGGCGTGAGCTTGAAAAACGGAAAAGCCTCGCCGAGTTTTTTTCCCCGCGTGATTTCGAACATATCCTATCGTTGAAAAAACACCGGCGAAACGACAGGAATCCATCGTCGCACAATTGCGAGACAACCCTGGAAGACCGCTATGGCGCGCCGCATCACATTTTCCTCTGCCTTTCGCCAATTCCGCACACGCGGCTGTTTATCGCCACATTTACCGACATTTCGGAGCGGATAAAAGCAGAGGAAGAAATTCAGCAGCAACGAACCGAATTAAAGCGCATGAACGACAAACTCCACGCGCTCTACGACGTATCGGCGGTCACTGCCCGCTCGCTTGATTTGCATACGCTTCTGACCGCTGCGTTGTTCTCGGTAACCAACATTGAAATTCTTAACCTGGAACGCAAGGGCATGATCTATGTGCTTGACGCCGGCCATGTTCATCTGGTTGCCCATATCGGGATTCCGGAAGACGTCGTTGCCATACATCGGACAATCGACGCGGAGACTGCGCTTTGCATGAGCGCGGCTCACGGAAGGCAAAAGCCTGATCAGGTTCTCTACTGCAATAATCCGCAGTTCGATTGCGCATTTGCAGCGCAGAAAGCAGGGCACGTCAAAATTCAGCCGCATTTCATCGCGCAGTTGCGTTCACACAACGCAACAACCGGCGTCATGTGTCTCTACCCAAAAAGTCCCGTGCAGCTTGATCGGGAGACGCGGGGGATGATTCACACCATATCCAACCAGATTGGGATTGCAATCGAAAACGCGCAACTCTATGAGAAAATGAAACTTCTTTCGCTTCACGATCCTCTCACCGGCCTGCCGAACCGCCGTTTCCTTGATCTGGAGATAGAACGGAATTTCTCAAAGGCAAAACGCTATGAAACGCCGCTGGCATTGCTGATTCTCGATATCGACTGTTTCAAGAAATTTAACGATTCGCACGGCCATACCGCAGGAGATTCCCTGCTGGTCGACATAGCCGCTATCATGTTAAGGGAAATTCGGGAATCGGACCTTGCCGTGCGATATGGCGGCGAGGAATTTATTGCGCTACTGCCGGAGACGACGTTTCAGCAGGCGTTTGATGTTGCGGAACGAATACGGCAGACAATTGCCGCAAAAACGCCGGTGACGGTCAGCATTGGAGTGTCGTCATTTTCCAGTGAAATGAACGATTGCAAGGACATAATCAACGATTCCGACCGGGCGCTCTATCAGGCAAAGGCCTTCGGCAAAAACCGGGTAGAGGGCATAAGCCGTCAGCTCCGGCTCCCGCACCTCGAATAATCCCGGCATGGTGAGATGTCACACCGTGCAGCACGGCTTCATGCAGAGCGGATGATGTCAACCGGCTGAATCTGCACCGCCTTGCGCGAGGGGTAGATGCCGGCAAGAATGCCGACACTGATGGTTGCCGCAAAAGCAAGAGCATGTCCGGCAGGGGAGATGACAACGGGCAAGCCGGACACCTTGAAGACCACGAGACTCGCCACAATACTGAACATGACACCCGCGATGCCCCCCATGAGCGAAATAAAGGAAGACTCCACCAGAAATTGCGCCATGATGTCGCGCCTGCGGGAACCTACCGCCCTTCTGATGCCAATTTCGACCCGCCGCTCATTAACAATGAGAATCATGATGGACAGTATGCCGATGCCGCCGATGGTGAACGCTACTGCCGCTGCCATTCTTCCCAGGACAGTCACCATTGCCGTAGCCTCGGATTTCAGTTTCACCACATCTTTCATATCAATAACGGTAAAATCATCTTTTCTGTCACGGTCGATTTTGTGCTGCCGCCGCATAATATCCTCTATTTGCGACTTCGCCGCGGGGAGTTGCGCGGTACTCACCGCCTGTACATAAATACTGTTGATGCTATCGCGGTTGACCAGACTCCGGAGGAACATGTTCAGAGGCACGAATATCTGGTTGTCCTGGTCGGCTCCTGATATATCAACGCCCTTCTCTTCCATAACGCCGATAATCCGGCAGGGAACGCGCCAGATCATGACATACTGGCCGATGGGGTCGCTGTCGCCGAACAACTTTTCGACCACTCTTTTCCCGAGAACAGCAACTTTACGCTGAGAAAGATTGTCTTCGTCACTGATAAAACTACCCTCCTTTGCCCTGAAGTTGCGAACCTCCGAAAAGGCTGGCGTAACACCGGCAACGAGTACGGACGATAATGTTCTGCTTCCGAACCGGATCGGAAACGACTTGTTCGCCGCCGGAGAAACACCCGCGACAGCGCTGGCGCCATCCGCAATGGCAATGGCATCTGTCGCTCTCAGCGAAGCTGCGTCACTGATAAGCGATGTGCCGGGTCCAAATCTTCGCACAAGTCCGCTGCGGACGATAAGAAGGTCTTTGCCGAGAGATTCAAGCTCATGCTCGGTCTTCAGTTTGAGAGATTCTGAGAGGTTGGAGACGAGAATCAGCGAAAAAGTGCCGAGAAAGACTCCGAGTACCGCCAGCGCCGTCCTGACCTTGAAGACTTCCAGCGACCGCACGGCAATTTTCAGGTTCAGCAGGATTCTGGAAAGTTTCATGCGCCAACTCCCCTGATTGCCTCGATAGGCTTCAGGTTCGCTGCCTTTCGCGCAGGCTGCAGGCCGAAGGCAACGCCGACAATCCATGAGAGCAGCATGCCGGCAACAAAGGCCTTCCACGAAAAAACAAGGCGAAATTTCATCACCGGCTCGAGGAGTTCTCCGGCGACAATGCCGAGGACCAGGCCGAGCAGGCCGCCCGCCGTCGTCAACAGCAGCGCCTCGGCAAGAAACTGGGTAAGTATATCGTTTTGCCGGGCTCCCGTAGCCCGGCGAATCCCAATTTCTGCGGTTCGCTCCTGAACCGAAAGCAGAAACAGGTTCGCAAGAACAAACCCTGCCACTGCAAGCGAGATTATCCCGGTTATGCCGAGAAAGGCAACGAGGGAGCCGGTCAGGGCGACAAGAAATTTGATAATCTCTTTGGGAGAAATAATGCGGAAATCATCCGGGTCATCCGGCTGCAGCCGATGGCGTTCCCGTAAAAACAGGCGCAGGTCTTCAACATAAAAGTCGAGGTTTTTCTGATCGCTGATGCGAACACGCATCGCGGCGATATACGTCGATTCATTCTGGATCTTCCGCATGACCGTTGTATAAGGCATTATGACGCGGTCGTCAAGGTTGGCGCCGCCAGGCGACGTGCCGCGAACGGATAAGACGCCGACTATTTCGACAGGGATTCCCTTGATGAAGAAATATTTTCCGACAGGGTCTTCAAAGCCGAAGAGTTCATCCACAACATATTGCCCTACCAGCGCGCGATTGCGGAGTCCCCTGACATCCTCTTCACTGAAGTCACTCCCTTGGCTGACCGGCCAGCTCCATGCCCTGCTGTAATCACTTGAGGAGCCAACAATGAGGGTTTGCGATTTTTTTTCCCGATACGCCACCATGGCATTCGGCACCGTTGTCATTGGCACGACGAGTTTTGCCGACGGAAATGACTCCCGCACGGCGTCAACATCCGAAAGGGTGAGGGACTTCTGCCGCATGCCGATCGCGCGAGCTTCATCTCCACCGCTGAATACAAGGAGTGCGTCGGGACCAAACATTGCAACAATTTCAAACGCCTTGGCGTAGGCACCCTCAGTCGCGCCGACAATGAGCGTCATGGCCGCGATTCCGAGAGAAACGCTCGCAAGACAGAAGAAGGTCCTGAGCTTGAATGCCCGGACCGCCCTAACGGATTGTCCTATAATGCCAAGAAGTCGTTCCATATCATAGCGGGAAGCAGGTATGTTATGTTAACAAAACAAAGCACTTAATTTTTGGGGATTTCTCCCGATAAAGTCTTACAGCCTTTTTTGCAGGCTTGGCGTATCTGTTGATAATTCGTTCGGCAGCTCCTATAATTGAGGTACATTTTGTCAGCTGCACGCATGTGCGGGCGCTGACCGAAGGAAGGACTTATGCGACTGGACTTTGCAGCCGTGATTGGAATTCTGCTTGGCGTCGGCGCTATTGTCGGCGGCAATCTGATTGAGGGGGGCACCACCGGACACCTGGTGCAGTATGCTGCGGCCCTCATCGTGTTTGGCGGCACCTTTGGCGCTACGCTTCTGAGTTTTTCCCTGCTCGACATCCGGCGCGCGCTGGCCTGCCTGCCGCTTATCTTCCGCGCAAAGCAGCATGATCCCGATCAAATCATTGAGCAGGTACTCGCGCTGCTGGTCAGGGCGAGAAAAATGGGGCTTATTGCGCTGCAGCCGGAAATCATGAAGATAGAAAATCCGTTCATGCGCAAAGGGCTGAACCTCGTGATAGACGGAATGAACCCCGCGATGATTCGCGATATCCTCTACCAGGAAATCAACACCTATGAAGACTCCATGAAGCTCGCCTCCCGTGTGTATGAATCAGCGGGCGGGTATGCCCCTACCATCGGGATTCTCGGCGCCGTGCTCGGTCTTATCACCGTCATGAAAAATGTGACCGATCCGTCAAAGATCGGAAGCGGTATTGCAGTCGCATTCGTTGCAACCATTTATGGCGTGGGATCCGCCAATCTGCTCTTTATCCCCATTGCAAAGAAAATCATCAACCGCATGCATGAAGAAGTGTTCATCCGGGAGCTCATTGTGGAAGGAGTGCTCGGCATCGAGAGCGGGGTGAATCCGTACTTCCTGAGAACCCGGCTGAACGCTTTCCTCGCCGACCGCGAGCCTGCGGCATAGCGCGGACACCCCCATATGAGAATGCGCAGAAAAAGAGGAAACGACGACGATAATCCGGAACATCTGGATCGCTGGCTTATTTCCTATGCTGACTTTATCACGCTGATGTTCACTTTTTTTGTGGCGCTTTACGCCCTTTCCTCCATGGATGTCGTTAAAATGGAGCAGTTCTCGTTCTCGCTCAGGCAGGTTTTCAAAGTTATTGACGATCCCATCAAGCTGCACAAACCAAAAACCGATCGCTCCGTGACGGAAGATCTGAAAGCCGTGCTCAAAAACGAAGAGAGCATTGCCGTCAACAATGAGCCTCGCGGCGTTGTCATCACCTTTGCGGATAACGCCTTGTTCGCCTCCGGCTCAGCGGATATTAGGCCGGAAGCCATGGATGTTCTGGGTCGCATTGCGGACAAGCTCAGGGAAATGCCAGGCCGGCTCTATGTTGAAGGACATACCGATAATGTCCCGATAAGCCCGGGCGGCAGGTTCCGCTCCAACTGGGAACTTTCAGCAGCGCGGGCATCAAGTGTTTTGCACGCTTTCGCAGACAAGGGGCTTGATCCCTATCGCTTCACCATCTCAGGGTATGGTGAGTATCGTCCGCTGGCAAAAAATGACACGCCGGAAGACCGCGCAAAAAACCGCCGGGTTGAACTGGTACTTATGCCGCCGGATTAACCGTCCCATTTGAGTGGGATGTTATAATGAAAGAAAGTTAAATTTATGGGACCAAAAGAACCATCAGATATTCAGGCAACTGATCACCGTGAATTCACCCGGGTGGACGCGGAGTTGCCCATGGCGATTCGCCTCGTGCCGGCGAATGAACAGGGCACAGTGCAATCACGCCTTGCCTCCCCGCTTATCGTTCTTGACGAACCTATTCCGCTCGACGTCCGGGATTCCGCGCTGGCGGAATGGCTCCGGTTTCTGAATAAGAAAATGGATGCCGTTATCCGGATGCTGGCGGAGCGTGACGATGCCGCAGCCGGACTCCCCGTTCACGCTGTAAATATCAGCGCCGGCGGACTCAGTTTCCGGCCGGATGAGCAGTACAGCCTCGGGGACACGATTGAAATGAAGATGCGGTTGCCTTTGATGCCTCCGGTTACGCTGTATCTCTACGGCATTGTCGTCGAAGCGGACGAAAAATCGGCCTGCGCCCGGTATATTGCAATTACCGATGAAATCCGGGACATTATTGTACGCTTTGTGTTTCAAAAACAGCGCGAAATCCTCCGTTCGCAGCGAAAGGATTAACAGAAGATGTTTGCAATCATAGGCGCCCTCATTGTCATCATGTCCGTTGTCTATGGATATCACCATGGCGGCGGCAATTTTCATGTGCTTTTTCAGCCCGGAGAATTTGTCATCATTGTCGGGGCTGCCCTGGGCGCTTTCGTTATCGCAAACTCCATGACGGTCATCAAAGGAACGATTGCCGGCGTTGTCAAGATACTCACCAGCAAATCCTATGGCAAAAAAGATTATATGGACATTTTGCTCCTTCTGAGCGAAATATTCACCAAGATACGCAAGGAAGGTCTTGTTTCTATTGAGGCGGACGTGGACAACCCTGCGGAATCCAAGATTTTCAGCAAGTATCAGAAATTTCTCAAGAATCACCACGCCGTCAATCTCGTGTCCGATACGCTGCGCACAGTCATGACAACCAGTATTGCCCCCCACGAACTGGAAGCGCTGCTGGACAACGAGCTCGAAATGGTGCATGAGGAAGAACTCGCTCCCGCAAAAGCCATTGCGAATATGGGTGACGCAATGCCGGCACTCGGTATTGTGGCGGCAGTTCTCGGCGTTATTATCACAATGGGAAAAATGAAGGAGCCGCCGGACGTGCTCGGTCAGAGCGTCGGGGCGGCGCTCGTCGGCACCTTTCTCGGCGTTCTGCTCAGTTACGGGTTCGTTGCGCCCCTGTCCAGGAATCTTGAGACTATCGTTCATGGGGATAAAGAGTTTCTGAACGTGCTGAAGGTCGGGATTATCGCCTTTGTCGGGGGGGCCGCTCCACAGATAGCGGTTGAGTTTGCCCGTCGGGTTGTCCCGGGACATGAAAAGCCGACATTCTCTGAAGTTGAAGAGGCTATCCGGGCGCTGAAAAAATAACCATGCCGGACAAATCCAAAACTATCATCATCAAACGCGTCAAGAAGGGCCACGCTGAGCATCACGGAGGCGCATGGAAGGTTGCCTATGCAGACTTCGTCACCGCCATGATGGCCTTTTTCCTATTGCTCTGGCTGCTGTCGATGGCGGATCCGGTGAAACTTGCCGCGCTTGCCAACTATTTCCGCAATTTCAACCTCTTTGATAAATCTGGAACATCCTTCATGCAGGGTTCGGAATCCATCCAAAAAGATGTGAAAACAACGGTCGCCGAATCAATCGGCGGCGAAACACAGCAGCAAGACCTCAAGGATAAAATCACACAGGCTGTCGAGAGCAAACTTCACACGCTGAAAGACAATATTTATGTCGACGCGGTCGAGGGCGGAGTCCGCATCCAGATTGTTGATACGGAAGGCGTTCCGATGTTTGCATCCGGCAGTTCGGTGCCAAATGAGAAGGCAAAAGAGATCCTGCGGGTTATTGCGGATAATATCAAGGGCGATCCGCATAAAGTTGCCGTTGAAGGACATACCGATGCGTCACCGTTCAAACGCGGCCAGCGCACGAACTGGGAACTTTCCACGGAGCGGGCTTCGGCAGCACGCCGGGAACTCGAAAACAACGGCATCGACACGGATCGGGTTGCCCGCGTTGTCGGCTATGCAGATACCGAGTTGTTGAATAAGGACGACCCGAAGGATGCGCGGAACAGACGTATCAGCCTCATCATGCTGACCGGAAAACAACGCTCCGCGCAGACTCCTCAGGTTATTCCCACTCCCATCGATCCTAGGAAGGATCTCACTATTCAACAACCGGTGCTGCAACCACAAACCACAGCGCCTCAGACCCCGGCGCAACCGGCACCGACTGCCCCGCAGGCGCAGCAGCAACAGAAAAAAGCGGTTATCGACAGCGATATCGACTTCCGGCCAAAGCGACCGATTCAGCCGATTCCCGACATTCGACGATAGGTCTCTTCGTTCCCGGTTCCCTTGCACTGGTGAGCCATACAGCTCTGAATCGGGGCATTTCCGTCCGTTCTTCCCGCGCTTTCCATTGCCGGACAGGCAGTTTGTGCGCCTGGCATTTTCGATCACTTATTATTAGCTGATCAACCTGACGCCATTTTCGTATTGCTGAAAAGCCCTGTTTTCTGGTATAAAACTATATAAGTACGAGCCGGATGCACCTGCCCTGTCCGTGATTCGGTAAAAGAGTTGATCCGGCAAAATAGATCTTTAGGGAGCCAGGTATAAGGCACGCGGTGTGCATGTCTCCTGCAGGAGAAAGCCTAAGCCGCCTTCAAGGCACCCACCTGTTAATTCCGGGGATCTGTTTTTTACCACACGACAGGGTGGGTACACTTTACAGAAATTGCCAGCGTCGGTCAGTCGAATAGGATTGGATCGGCGGTGGCAATTTCTGCACGGTCATTGTGGATAGACAATAGGGAATAACTGAACGCATAAAGGAGTTCATACACATGCGCACAAGCGCAACTGCTCTCGTCCGGCAGCGTTTTTACAATAAAAGATTTGCCTCAGCTGCAGCCCCAGACGGGCCGGGCACGATTCTCCTTTTGATTTCTTTTCATTTCAACGACATTCCTTAGTTTTGTTCTATCCGCCGTTGACCGTAATGCCTGCGCGTTACTGGCGTTTTCTGACGCCTGCGGGCAACACTGACATAACGGAGGGGAACTGCATGAACGATTTATTTTTGCATGTCGTTATCGCGGTTATTGTAGGTATCGCGAGCGGCTCAATCTTTTTCCTTATCTACCGAACCAGTCAAAAAAATCAACGGGAAGACGTCCAGAAACTTCGTGAATCGCTTATCGAGGATGCACGGAGAGAAGCAGACTCAGTCAAGAAAGAAGCCGCTGTTTCAGCAAAAGATCTTGCCTATCAGCTGAAGGCAGAGGCGGAAAAGGAGCTGAAAGAGAGAACCCGCGAAGTCAGCCGCCTTGAAAACCGTTTCCGCCAGAAAGAAGAGCAGCTTGATAGGAAACTTGAGCAGGTTGAAAAGAAAGAACAGGAGTTTACCCGTCGGGATCGCGATCTGAACTCCCGTGACAAGTCCATTTCTGATAAGGAAACGCAGGCAGCCACTCTGGTAAAAGAGCAGATGACGTTGCTGGAGCGCATAGCGGGGATGCGCTCCGATGAGGCCAAACAGGAGCTTTTCCGCCGCATTGAAGAAGATGCTCAATTTGAAATTGTGAAGCTCGCAAAGAAAATTGAAGACGATGCCAGGGAAACCGCTGAGAAAAAAGCGAAAGAAATCATAAGCCTCGCAATTCAGCGTTACTCCAGTGATTTTGTCGCGGATGCGACCGTTTCGGCAGTCACTCTGCCCAGTGATGAAATGAAAGGCCGCATTATCGGCCGGGAAGGCCGCAATATCAGGGCGTTCGAAGCTGCAACCGGCGTCGATCTTCTGGTTGACGACACCCCGGAAGTAGTGACTCTCTCCGGGTTTGATCCGGTTCGCCGGGAAGTCGCTCGCCTCTCGCTCGAAAAGCTTGTGCATGACGGCCGTATTCACCCTGCCCGCATTGAGGAAATCGTCGAAAAGGTCCAAAAGGATGTTGAAGCTACCATTCGGGAAGAAGGCGACAAAGCGGTCTTTGATCTCGGCGTTTCCGGCCTTCATCCGGATCTGATTCGCACTATCGGGCGACTCAGGTACCGGACGTCATACGGCCAGAATATTTTGCAGCATTCCAAGGAGGTAGCATATCTCGCCGGAATGATGGCAGCGGAACTCGGCGTTGATGAAAAACTTGCCCGGAGGTCCGGTCTTCTGCATGACATCGGCAAGGCTGTTGACCATGAAGTAGAAGGCTCACACCAGGAAATCGGCGGCAACCTCGCAAAGAAGTACGGTGAAAACGATTTTGTTATCAATGCCATCGTATCGCATCATGGAGAATTTGAAGTGAACTGTGTAGAATCCGGACTGGTTGCCGCGGCCGATGCTCTTTCAGCGGCTCGTCCTGGAGTGCGGAAAGAAAGCATCGAAAACTATCTGAAACGCCTCGGCAAACTTGAAGAGCTGGCGCTCTCGTTTCAGGGAGTTGAAAAGTGCTATGCAATTCAGGCAGGTCGTGAGGTGCGCATACTCGTCAAGCCCGAACAGGTAAATGACGACATGAGCTCCATGATAGCACGTGATCTGAGCAAGAAAATTGAGACGGAACTGACCTACCCTGGCCAAATCAAGGTAACCGTCATCCGCGAATCACGCTTTGTGGATTACGCGAAATAAGGCATGAAGATTCTTTTTATCGGCGATGTCGTCGGCAGGGTCGGCAGGGTTGCGGTCCGGTCGCTCCTGCCGAACATTGTCAGCCGCTATAAAATTGACGCGGTTGTTGCAAACGGCGAGAATGTCGCCGGAGGATTCGGGGTCACTGAACTTACCGCCTTTGAGCTGTTCACTGCGGGAGTGCAGGTCGTGACGACCGGAAACCATGTGTGGGATAAAAAAGAGACTCTTGAATATATCAGCCGGGAGCCTCGCCTTATCCGCCCGCTCAATTATCCGCCCGGGATCCCTGGGGCAAGCTCGGCGATCATCGATCTGCCGGAGGGCCGAAAGCTGGCCGTGCTCAATGTCTCGGGTAGAATTTTCATGCAAAACCTCGACTGCCCGTTCAGGACGGCCCAGGCAGAGATTGAGCGCCTCCGCAGCGTCACGCCGAACATCATCGTCGATTTTCATGCGGAAGCGACTTCCGAAAAGATAGCATTCGGTTATTACGTCGATAAAACAGTGAGCGCGGTAATAGGAACGCATACGCACGTTCAGACGGCGGACGAAAAGATTCTGGAAGGCGGAACTGCCTATATCACCGATGTCGGAATGACCGGTCCGGTGAATTCGGTGATCGGCATCGACAGACAGCAGATAGTTGAACGCTTCCTGACGATGATGCCGAAAAAATTCGAAGTTGCATCCGGAAAAGCCCTTCTCTGCGCCGTTGTTGTCGAGATTGACGCGGCAAACGGAAGAGCCGCGGCCATTCAGCGGATCCAAGTATCCCACCCATAAATGATAGTAATTGAGAATGCAGTATTTCAAACAACAGGGTTCCTTTACCCCAGGAGGTTACAATGAGCGTTACAGCAAAAGTGAAGTGGACCGGGGGGATGCAGTTTATAGGAGAATCGGAAACAGGACATGCTATTGTTCTTGATGCGGCTCCGGATGACGGGGGTGCCAACACCGGCATGCGTCCGATGGAATTGCTGCTTATCGGCGTCGGGAGCTGTTCAGGTATGGACATCGTATCGGTCCTCCAGAAGAAACGCCAGAAAGTTACCGCTATTGAGGTGACAGTTTCGGGAGAAAAAGCTGACGAGTATCCAAAACGATATACCGGGATACATATTGAATGGATTATCACCGGAGATGCTGTTTCCGAGGAGGCGGTGAAACACGCGGTTGAACTTTCGATGGAGAAATACTGTTCTGTGAAAGCAACGCTCGAACATTCCGCAAAGGTCTCTTTCGGCTACAAAATCGTGAACGTCTGATGGTGAGGATTCTTTACCGGACCGTGCCTCCCGTGAACTGATGCATGCTGCTCATTTATCCGCCAATTGCTAAACCTTCAGAGCCCCCTGCCGGCATTGCCAGACTCGCAGGGACTCTCGCAGCTCATGGCATCAGGCATTCTGTGCTCGATGCGAATCTGGAAGGGATGATTCATGTCCTCCGCGACGGCGGGAAACTCCGGCATGAAGTCCCGGATACGTGGACTGCGCGCGCGCTGCGCAACCTTCCGCGAAATCTTTCCTCTCTCAGAAACACGAAAATCTGCGGCAATCTTGATCGGTACAAACGGGCAGTCGAGGATATAAACCACGCGCTCGGGCAGTCGAACAGGACAAGCGCTTCTGCTATCAGCCTCACCAATTTTCATCACAATGCCTTGTCCCCGGTCCGGAGTTCCGACCTTTTGCGGGCGGCGGAAAGCCCGGAAGGAAATCCGTTCTATGGATATTTTGAAGAGCATCTGCCCGCTCTCATAGAGCGTGAAAAACCAA
The DNA here is from genome assembly GCA_964392915.1 of uncultured Nitrospiraceae bacterium. Classification (GTDB taxonomy): domain Bacteria; phylum Nitrospirota; class Thermodesulfovibrionia; order Thermodesulfovibrionales; family Dissulfurispiraceae; genus JAAYUK01. Next base: position 16,606 of record CAYMRS010000010.1, on the reverse strand, counting down.
AGACTGTTGGAATCTCCCTTGCCTATTTGAGTCAGGCGCTCTGCGCTTTTTCGATGATGGGCTTTCTCCGGCGCCGCTATCCTTTGCTGCAACTGGCTTTGGGCGGCGGGTTGATCACCTCCTGGATGCGGCGTCCCGGCTGGAAAAATCCATTCGCCGGACTTGTTGATATCTGCATTGAGGGGCAGGGAGAGCATGCCGTTCTGGAGCTTGCCGGAACACAAGCAGACGGCAAGAAGCAGTATACGCCCGCTTACGGAGCCCTGCCCCTAGGCGACTACCTCTCACCCGGTCTCGTGCTGCCTTACAACGCATCCGGCGGGTGCTTCTGGAACAGATGTTCTTTTTGTCCCGAAAAGGCCGAAGACAATATCTACATTCCTCTTCCGCCACGGAAAGCCGCTGAAGAACTGTCTCTGCTCACGAAACAACTGCAGCCTGCGCTCATTCACCTGCTCGACAATGCCATGAGTCCGGCATTCATGAAGGCGATGATTGAGAACCCTCCTGGTGCGCCGTGGTATGGGTTTGCCCGCATCGACAGAGAACTCGCGGATCCCGACTTTTGTCGTGCGTTGAAGCAGGCCGGATGTGTAATGCTGAAGCTCGGCGTCGAATCCGGAGACCAGAAGGTGCTGGACGCATTGCAGAAAGGCGTTGATCTGGATACCGCGTCGCTAGCCCTTCAGACGCTGAAACAGGCTGGAATCGGCACATATGTCTACCTTCTTTTCGGGACTCCAGCGGAGGCGATTCCCGAGGCGCGCAGGACGCTTGAATTTACCGTCCGGCAGGCAGATACCATAGATTTTTTGAATCTTGCCATTTTTAATATGCCCGTCGGCGTGCCTGATGCCGATCGATACGGAACAGGCAGTTTTTATGAAGGGGATTTGTCTCTCTATACCGACTTCAATCATCCGGCCGGCTGGAACAGAAAACAAGTAAGGTTATTTCTGGAAAACGAATTCCGCAGACACCCTGTAATTTCGGCAATTGTGAGAAACGATCCGCCCTATTTCACCTCAAACCACGCACCTTTTTTTTGCAGCCGTCGAAATAACTAAAGCTGGTAAACAGATCTGCAAAACAGATTTCGGCCGTCCTTGACAGGACAAGCGCTGGAGTGCCGGCACAGGAACAAAAGCACATGACAATTCCGGGTTTAATGCTATGGTGCGATGGGGCTCACAAGGAGCCCCGTCTGCCTATTGTGCGACCTGATAGCCCGCTTCTTTCCAGTCCGCAAAGATTGCCTGATGAATACTCTTGTATTCCATCCGCATCAGCTTCCGGTACGCCATATAGCTCCGGCTTCCGCTGTTGCAGTAGACAACTATCTTTTTTTCCTTCGGCAGCACATCCGATCGGGTTGCAATCTGTTCTGCGGGGATGTTGATTGCGGTTGAAATATGGCCTTCCCGGAATTCCGCCTCGTCACGAACATCAACGAGCACATAGTCTTGCCGCTTCGTGTCAATCCACTCATTCAGTTCGGCGGGCAGCACTTTGGTCGTTTCTATTCTCTTCTCATAATCCGGCCCCGCTACTATTTTCAGACCGCGTTCCTCCCATACCGGAATTCCTTCATTGTAGAGTAGCAGGTTCGCGTATCCCATCTCCAGCGCCTTGACCGCGGTGCGCTTCGTTTTCCCGCATTTTATGCCGCTGCAGTACAATACCAGCAGCATCCCTCTGTCCGGGATCAGCACGGGTGCGCTCTTTTCAAATTCCTTCTCTGGAATATTCACGGCTCCCGGGATATGAGCCTCCTGATACTCAGGCTTTGTCCGGGTATCGATGAGCATGAAGGGCTTTTTTTCATCCATCATTTTTTTCAGCTCATCTGTTGGTATGACCGGCAATGATGCTGCGAGACATGACGCACTGCTCAGAATCGTCAGGGAAATAACTGCTGCCAGCATGAAAGCAATCGACAATATTTTTCTGTTCATCGTGTCGATATCCCTTCGGTAAAAGTTTTTACGACAGGTCCGTCAGCCTCCTGCCATTCGAAAAAGGAGAAAAAGAATATTTTCTGAAATCCCAGCTCAACCAGCTTGCGATACGCGATAAAACTGCGTTTTTGGGTATTGCAATAGACAACGAGAGGCTTGTCCGGCGGCAACAGCTCCGCCCGAGTCTGAAAGGAACCGACAGGAAGGTTTATTGCTCCCGGAATGTGTCCGCGATGGTATTCGTGCGGCTCACGCACGTCGATAACCGTATGCGTTCCTGAACCGCTTATCACGATATCCATGAGTGATGCAAGCGCTATTTTTTCAGCCTGCGCTGCTGGATTGAGCGCGACTCCCATGCGCACCGGCAGGCCCGCGGATTCCCATGCGGCAAGCCCCTCCCGGTACAATGACACCTTGGCGTATCCGAGAGCTGTCAGATTCTTCGCCACCGCCACATGCTCTGCGCAGTCGACATCGTCGCAATACACAACAATACGGACGTTTTTTGCCTCAGGCAGGAGACAGTGAGACGCTTCCACATAAGGCGGCGCAATGTTCACCGCGCCCTGAATGTGCGATTCCTCATACTCAAGCCGCGTCCGCGCATCGATCAGAAAGAACGGCTCATTCTTCTCCGACAGGTTTTTTAGATCAGCAGTCGAAATGGCAGGATAGCGGTCAGCCGCCCAGCCGCAGGAAACAATTGAAAAAAAGCTCAGGGCGAGCAGGGAAACAAACACTGGAATTGAAAGCCTTAACATCGGCAGCTCTGAGGAAACTCTTTCATCTTCCGGGTTATGGAGGGGCTAGGGGCCCGAAGGCCCCTTGCCGATGTTATTTAATTGATGCAGCAGGGTAATCGGCTTCCTTCCAGCCGACAATGCCGCCCGGGTGACGGTATACATTGGTGTACCCGAACTTCTTTGCCCACATTGCGCCGTTATGGCTGCGTGTGCATTTCGTAAATCCGCAATAAAAAATAATCAGTCTGTCCTTGTCAGGCCCGAGCAGCTTCTGCAACTCCTCTTTCTGCTTGTCATCAATCGCCGTCATCTCGGGAATCGGAAACTCCATCTGGACAGCACTCGGGATGTGATTTTTTTTGTAGCTGTCGGCAAAAGGCATCGTGTCAATCAGCAGCATCGGCTTTTTGGCATCAATCCATGCCTTGAGTTCCTGTGTCGTGACAATCTTGTAGCCGCCGCGCTCGATTTCACGGGCAAAGGTAACGGCAAGCTTTTCCGTTTCAAGTTCCTTTGCAAACACGGTGCCTGCACACGCAAGAGCAAAAGCCACTGTTACTGCCACCAGCACAAACTGAACCATTCTTCTCCGCATACACACTCCTCCTTGGACGCAAAATTATTGCTGCGATTTGATGAGAAACGCCTGACCGGTTCAAAATGACCGCTCTGCGCTATAGACAATTTTACGAGACAAGGCAGAATTGCTTCCAATAGATAATATCAATCAGTTTTTACTCAATCATTGCCATAGTCTATTCTGTATTGCATTCGCAGTGCCGGTATATCTACTTGAACAGAACAGCAGGCAATACTGGTGAACCATACGCCAAGCGGTCGATCCCGAGAATCGACCGCTCAGGAAGAGAGAAGATCATGATTTTTATTCGAGCGGCATCAATTCATACTCCCGGCTACCGATGCCGAGGCGCACTGCTTCTTCAATCTGAATATGATAGGGTTTCTTGTGCAGTTTCATCAGGATATCTTCGCCCTCCTGCGCCCCGATATCCTGTGCCAGTGACTGCGGCAGCGGGCTCGCCTTCAGGAGCATGTCAATGGATGCCTGTTCCACGGCCACAATGTCGTAAGAAACCAGAATTCCGAGGTCCTGCATAACCGGCACTTCCGCGGCAGGCATGCAGTCACATTCAGGCTGAATCTCGGTAAGAAAGTTGATATAGAGAACCTTCTTTTCCTGAAATGTGCTCAGCACCGCTTTTGTTGCTTCGGCGAGCGACCGCATAAATGTTTCGTCATCGCCGGGCAGATGCAGACCACCTGACGGACAGACGCGGGCGCAGCGACCACAGCGCCAGCATTTATCATTGTCCCAGGTGAACTGTCCTTCCTGAAATTTTATACAGTCGAGCGGGCAGATCTCCTGACACTGATAACAGAAGGTGCATTGTTCCGCTTCCCAGACAAGCTTGCCATCGCCAGTCGCATGCATTGCTCCCCTGCCGCACTTCCAGCCGCAGTGTCTGTGCGCAGAACTGACCGCGCCCATCGCAAGATTCTTGATAGCGCCGGCATAGCCGGCCTGAATATGTCCTTTTACGTGTGAACAGACCACCATAGCAGGCACATCGTATATGGCAGTTGCAACGGCTATTTCACCCAGTATTTCCCCAGCTTTCACCATGATGTTGTCATGCCCGTAAATCCCGTCGGCCAGGATAACCGGAGCGTTAACCGAAAGATGGTTGATGCCGTTATAGTTGGCGACTTCAAGGTAGTCGAGCCCGCGAATTCTCACCGTGTCGGTTACGAACGGATTTGCGCCGACGGCTTTCAGTCCGTCCACAACCCTGCGAAGAAAGGTCGGTCGCACAATGCGATGCGCCCCCTCGGAGCCAAAGTGTGTTTTTACGGCCACCCATTCCTTTTTTGTGAAATAGGTCTCAAGGGCAGCCTTTTTCAGAAGGCGTCCAAGCTTGCCCGGCATGCTGTCGTCATACTTCCACTTCCCTACCCGCGCTGATGCAAAATAGACCTGTGCCATGGAATCACCCCGCTCTGTAATTTGCCCCGATATAACATTGTTCACACTATTGCGCATGACTTGTTCCGTTGTCAAGAACTGCCCGGATCGCTAAATATCTGCTAGAATGAAACAGGAGGACGAAAACCTATCAGCACGGTACACGGAAATACATCAGGACTCAAGAAGAACTCCCTCGACCTGCTCGAGAAGGTCTATCGTCGCCGCATACCTGCCAATGCAGTCATTACGCACGAGCTTGGCCGCTATCTGGCTGCCATCTCCGAAGAGATCGGCAGACAGGTCGGGGTACTCATCACACGCGAGGGTGGCATATCCCATGTTATCGTCGGGGATGCCCACAGCGTCTTCATTCCGTCGCTCGATATGTATCCGCTCGGCAGAAGCCCGCTCAGGCGACTTCGCTTCATTCACACCCATCTCAAAGACCAGCCGCTCAACAATGAAGACATAACCGACCTCTCGCTGCTGCGCTTCGATCTTATTGCCGCAATCAGCGTTCGAAACGGCCTCCCCTATAAAATGTACATAGCCCATCTGATGCCATTCGGCGCTGAGCGCAAACAGGAATATCTGACAGATGACTTTTATCAATTCGAACTCGATTTTGCGGAATTCATCGAAAACCTCGAGAGCGAAATGGTGCGCTCAACCGGCTTCGACCGGAAGGACCGGCGCGAACGGGCTATACTTGTCAGCGCATCGACCGTTCCGAAATATGAGCTTGAAGAATCCATTGCCGAACTCAAAGAGCTGGCTGAATCGAGTGATGTGCAGGTTCTGGACCTTGTCGCACAACGCCTGAAAGAGAACAATCCGCGCTTCCTGATGGGCGAAGGCAAACTGAAAGAGATCCTTATGAGCGCGATGGATACCGGTGCTACACTGCTTATCTTCGATCAGGATCTCACTCCTTCTCAGGTTCGGGCCATCGGAGAGACGACAGAGCTGAAAGTTATTGATCGTTCCCAGTTGATTCTTGATATCTTCGCCCGGCGGGCACACAGCCGTGATGGCAAGGTGCAGGTTGAACTGGCGCAGCTCAAATACAACCTTCCCCGGCTGACTGGCAAGGGCACCGCAATGTCACGCCTCATGGGCGGCATCGGCGGCCGCGGGCCCGGAGAAATGAAGCTCGAAGTAGACCGGAGGCGAATCAGGGACAGAATCATCCGCCTCGAGAAGGAACTCGATATATTGAGCGAGGCGCGCCGCCAGCGCAAGCAGCGGCGTGTGGCAACCGGCATTCCGATTGTTTCAATCGTCGGCTACACGAATGCGGGGAAATCGACGCTGCTGAACGCCCTGACGAAAAGCGAGACCTTCGTGGAGAACAAGATGTTCGCAACGCTGGATACGGCAAGCCGCAGACTCCGTTTTCCGAAAGAACGGGAAATAATCATAACCGATACGGTCGGCTTTATCCGCGATCTCCCCAAAGATCTTCTCGCGGCATTCAGGGCAACCCTTGAGGAGCTGGAGGATGCCGACCTGCTGCTGCATCTGGTGGATATCGCGAATCCGCGTTTTGAACAGCAGATTGTGTCTGTCGAGGCGATATTGCAGGACCTCGGACTGCTAAACAAACCCCGAATTGTTGTTTTCAACAAAATCGATCGCATTGATGCAGAGGAAGCATACAATAATGCGGCCCGCTATGACGCTATAGCCCTGTCAGCCTTAATCCCGGCCACGCTCGCACCTTTGCTCGGAGCGATTGAAAGCACGCTCTGGGCATCGGACACTTCACCTGTGACTGCCTGAATTCCGATTGTACGCATGCGCGGAAGAGAAAGCACGGTTCTCAATTGGCAGGAATCGTGTTTGATGAGCACGGCCTGCCACACATTGCCTAACAGGTTGCTGAAAAAGTCACTCTTGGGATCAGCGGAATCAATTTTGGGGGATGTTCCGACATGGATTGCCCCGAGTGTTTCGATTCTTGAGCCTCTGAGCGTCGTTTTTAACTGTGCATTTTGCAACTGGAGTTTTTCAGCACCCTGCTAAAGTTCTATTTTCGTTCCCAGCAGTTTCAGAAACTTTGCCAGCCAGTCCGGATGAGCAGGCCATGCCGGGGCAGTGACAAGATTGCCGTCAACCGTCGCCTTGTCTATGGCGACATCAACCCACGTGCCGCCTGCACTTTTCACATCGGGCCCGACGGCGGGATACGCGGTGCATGCCTTGCCGTTAATGACTCCAGCGGTAGCCAACACCTGCGGACCATGGCAAATCGAAGCAATCGGCTTGCCTGCGCCGGCGAAATGGCGAACCATGCTCAGGACTGTTTCGTTCAGCCTGATATACTCAGGCGCCCTGCCGCCCGGAATGACGAGCGCATCATAGTTCTCCGCATTTACCTCGTCGAAGGTCGCATTCAGCGTAAAATTATGTCCTGGTTTCTCCGTATAGGTTTGATCGCCTTCAAAGTCATGAACAGCGGTGCGGACAAACTCTCCGGCTTTCTTGCCGGGACAGACCGCGTGGACCGTATGTCCGACCATCAGCAGTGCCTGAAACGGAACCATTACTTCGTAATCCTCGACAAAATCTCCGACCAGCATCAAAATCTTCTTTGCCGCCACAATAGCCTCCTGTAAATGCTCTAGATAAGTAGGAATTTACCGCATTCTGGATGAATCTGCAAGTGAAAAACTCATGCCGGATTCCTCTGCGCCTTTGGGGTATAATAATAGCCATGGAATTTTCTCCGAAATGGATAGCATGGGAAATCACCCGCCGCTGCAACCTCAGATGTGTTCACTGCCGTTCGTCCTCTGAAGTGGTGGTGCACGATCACCCCGACTTTCCGCTTGAAGAGGCATTCCGCGTCATTGACGACATTGCTTCCTATGCACAGCCGGTTGTCGTCCTTTCCGGCGGCGAGCCGCTGATGCGGTCTGACGTTTTTGACATCGCACAGTACGGCACCGAAAAGGGTCTGCGCATGTGCATGGCAACGAATGGAGCTTTAGTAAATGAGGAGGTCTGCCGGAAGATCAAGGATTCTGGCATCCGCATCGTGTCGATGAGCCTCGATGGCTCAACTGCAGCGGTCCACGATGATTTTCGCAATCAGGAAGGAGCGTTCCGGAGCGTCATGAATGCCGCGGAGCTCTTTCGCAGGAACGGGATAGAGTTCATCATCAACTCGTCGTTCACAAAACGCAACGAAGAAGAGATTCCGAAAGTCTACCAGCTCGCCAAGGAGCTTGGCGCAACTGCATGGTATCTCTTCATGATCGTTCCGACCGGTCGCGGGGAAGAAATCATGAACGAACTCATTTCGAAAGATAAATATGAGGACATCCTCGACTGGCATTACCAGATGGAGAAAGAAGAAGAGACCATGCTGGTGCGTCCGACATGCGCCCCGCACTATTACCGGTTTGTGCTGCAAAAGGCGAAAGAGGAAGGTGTCGCCTTTGAGCGTCGCACGCTGAAGTTCTCGACTGGTGGATCAAAGGGATGCCTGGCCGGGCAGTTGATTTGTCTCATCAATGTTGACGGCGACGTGCTGCCCTGCAGCTATTTTCCGAAAGCCTCCGGGAATATACGGCATCAGTCTTTCAAGGATATCTGGGAGAACTCCGAACTCTTCAGACAGCTCCGTGACTTCAGAAGTTACAAGGGCAAGTGCGGGCAGTGCGAATTTGTGAACGTCTGCGGTGGCTGCCGGGCGCGATCGTATGCCGTGACAGGTGATTATCTTGACCCTGAACCCTTTTGCAACTATATTCCGAAGAAAGCGAGAACCAATCCTGATGAATGATACGTTTCTGCGGGCATGCGCGGGCAAAAAAACCGACTATAAACCAGTCTGGCTTATGCGGCAGGCAGGTCGTTACCTGCCCGAGTACCAGAAGGTTCGCTCGAAAGTCGACTTTCTGACGCTCTGCAAAACGCCTGAACTTGCAACCGAAGTTACTCTTCAGCCGATCGATATTCTCAACGTGGATGTTGCCATTCTCTTTTCCGACATTCTCGTTCCCTTGGAACCGATGGGCATGCAGCTTGAATTTTCCGAACAGAAGGGGCCGGTTTTCCACAATCCGGTAAGAACATCTGCCGATGTGCGGGCGCTCCGCCCAATCGATTCGCAAGCCGATGTACCGTATGTGCTTGAGGCGATCAGGCTGTTGAAGCAGTCGCTCAAGGTTCCGCTCATCGGATTCTCCGGCGCACCGTTTACGCTTGCCACATACATGATTGAGGGCGGAAGCTCAAAAAACTTTATCCACACAAAACGGATGATGTATCAGGCCCCGGAGATGTTTCACGCTCTCATGAAGCTGGTAACCACGGTTGTTACCGACTATCTGCTCGCGCAGATTCGCGCCGGCGTCGATACAGTCCAGATATTCGATTCATGGGTCGGCGCTCTCGCTCCGCATGACTTTGAACGCTTTGCCCTGCCATATGTCCAGCAGATAATCCGGGCGCTCCGTGCATTTGAACGTCAGGTGCCGGTTATCTACTTTGCCTTCAACAGCAGCGGCATGATGGAGCAGGTGCGGAAGGCCGGTGCCGATGTATACGGCCTCGACTGGCGGATAGATATCGCGAAGGCGGTAGACCTGCTTGACCGCAATCATGTCGTACAGGGCAATTTTGACCCGTGCGCTCTCTTCGGCACGAATGAATTAATCTGCGCGGAGGTCAAAAGAATTCTGGAAGGCGCCCGTTACGCTCCCAACCATATTTTCAACCTTGGCCACGGCATATTGCCCGAAACCCCGGTCGACGGCGCAAAAGCGATGGTTGATGCTGTCCACGAAATCAGTGTAAAAGCGCTTTAGGAGGAACTCATGCTCAGGCTTGGCATTCTCGCTTCCGGTCGGGGTTCTAATTTTCAGTCTATCATTGATGCCATTGAAACGGAGCGTCTGAATGCGCTGGCAACCGTTCTCATCGTTGACAGCCCCAATGCCTTTGCCCGCGAGCGCGCCAGAAAGCATGGAATTAAAGATCTGTACCTTAATCCCAGGGAATCGCCCTCCAAAGATGCCTATTTTGAGCGCATCCGGGATGAACTCATTGCCCGTCAGGTTGATCTGGTCATTCTTGCGGGTTTCCTGCGCATTGTCCGGGGTCCGCTCATTGCGGCATTCCCGAACAGAATCATGAACATTCACCCGGCCCTGCTTCCCTCCTTTGTCGGTCTGCACGGCCAGAAACAGGCAGTCGATTACGGGGTGCGGGTCAGCGGGTGCACGGTGCATTTTATCGACGAGGGGATGGACACCGGTCCGGTTATCATCCAGGCAGTTGTTCCGGTATCTCCCGATGACACGGAAGAGAGCCTCTCCTCGCGCATTCTTGTTGAAGAGCACAGAATCTATCCCGAGGCCATCCGTTTGTATGCGGAGGGGCGTCTGTCTGTCGAAGGCAGGGTCGTGAAAATTTCGGGATATGATTTGCCCAAAACGGCTCTTACTAACCCACATCCAGGCTGCTGATCATGCGCATTTCCGGAGGTTCGGCAAAAGGCCGCACAGTCATTCTCAAAAAAGCCTTTATTCGCAAAGGCGACCTTGATGAATTACGTCCCACTTCAGGGAAAGTGCGGGAGGCTATCTTCAACATTCTGGGACCGCGGGTGGCTGATTGCCGGTTTCTTGATCTCTTCGCCGGGACCGGGGCGGTTGGCCTCGAAGCACTGAGCCGTGGCGCCAGGGAAGCCGTTTTTGTGGATATCAGTAGCGCGCGGGTTCGGCTTATTGACGAACTTGCGGAACGTTTCGGATTTCAAGAACAGTCCTTCAGCGTAAAAGAGGATGCCGGGGCATTCCTCAGGAACAATCGACTCCCCTTTGACATTGTCTTTGTCGACCCTCCCTATGCTTCTGATGGTATAATGAAAATACTCTCGTTGTTCGATGCCGACACGACGCTCGTGCCGGGTGGAACACTTATTATTGAACACGCGAAAAAGAGCATTTTTCCTGAGAAGCTGACGCGCTCGGAACGGAATAAATGCTATAAATATGGTGATACGATGCTTTCAGTATACAGAAAGGAACCCTTATGAGACGCGGCATTTATCCCGGCACATTCGATCCGATAACCTTCGGACATCTTTGTATTGTCCAGCGCAGCCTCAACATCTTTGACGAAGTCGTGGTTGCCGTGGCACCAAATCCCCGCAAACAGCCTCTTTTCGGCATTGAAGAGCGAATCGCGATGATTCGGGAATCCGTAAAGGACTTGAAGCATGTGCATGTTGAGCCTTTTGAGGGACTGCTCGTAGACTATGCGAAACAACGGGGTTGCATTGCGCTCATCAGAGGATTGCGCGCGGTTTCCGACTACGAATATGAACTGCAGATGGCATTGATGAATCGCAGGCTTGACCGCACAATTGAGACCGTCTTCCTGATGCCGGAAGAAGAGCACTCCTTCGTCTCATCCACCATCGCCCGTGAAGTTGCTTCATTTGGAGGTTCGGTCAAAAGCCTCGTTCCGCCGAATGTCGCCGCGGCGTTGAAAATGAAGTTCGGTTCGGTCAAGAGAAAACGCGGGCAGAAGTAATTTACCACCCGCGCCTGTCTTAATCTTGATCTACGCGTTCAGTTTATTGAGCACCCAGGCCATGTTCTCGCCCAGCGTCCGCATGGTCTGCATGCCCTCGTCATCGTTCTGAACCTCTCCTATCTCACGGCCGCGGCCGATATTCCAGTAACTGGAACCGACGATAATCATCTGGCCTATCAGGAAGAAATAGTTCAAAGAACTGAAAACATGCGATGCTCCCGCGCGCCGGACCGCGACAACGCTCGCGCCGGGTTTGCGTTTCAACATATCGTCATTTGAGCGCGCTACCATGCCGCATCGTTCAACGAGCGCCTTCATATTGGCAGACATATTGGCAAAATAGGTGGGCGAGCCGAGAAGAATGCCATCGGCTCTGTCCATCATCTCGATATACTCATTCATCGGATCGGATGTGACCGCACAACGCCTGTCTTTTCGCTTGAAACACTCGTAGCAGGCAATGCAGCCCCGTAAATTCTGACCGGAAAGCTGCACCAGTTCAGTCGCTATACCGGCCTTGCTCAGTTCCTCCAGGACAGCGTTCAGCATCAGTGCCGTGTTACCGTCTTTTCGCGTACTGCCGTTAAATGCAACTACCTTCATGGAGTCCTCCTTCTTGATAATCAGTATGACAGAAACAGGGGTTTATGAACCATCGGCTTCCTGCGTAAATCTATCTTCTTCGCACAGGGATGACACATCAAACAGCGGGTTTCACTGCACTGCTGGCAGAATGAACAGTCCGGAAAGGGATTTTTTTTCACCAAAATCTTGCTTTCAGAGTTCATTTTTTATTATAGCTTCGGAGCGTCCTGCGCGTCGATTCCTTCTGCTGCCCGACGCAGAGTGTGCTAGAATATTCTCATGGAACTGAGCAAACATATCAGCGCCTTTGTGAAGGCAAAGCATGGCAATCCTCTGGAGTTTCTCGGTCCTCACATAATCGACGGCAGCCTCTCCATTCGCGCTTTCATGCCTGAAGCCCGCGATGCATGGGTAGTCACCCGTGATGAAGCGTCGGGCAAACGGGTGAAAACCCCGATGCGAAAGCAGCACAAGGATGGCTTCTTTGAGTCAGTCTTTTCCGGACAAACCACGCTTTTTCCTTATACCATTAAAATCATAACTCACTGGGATGAAAAACGCGAGTTTTATGATCCGTACGCAATGCCTCCTGTGCTCACCGACTTTGATCATCACCTGCTGAGCGAAGGCACCCATTACAAAAACTATGAAAAAATGGGTGCCCATGTTCGTATCATCAACGGTGTTCGCGGGGTCCACTTTGCGGTATGGGCTCCGAATGCCAAAGCGGTAAGCGTTGTCGGCGACTTTAATGGCTGGGACGCCCGGCGCCACCCGATGTGCATGCCGGAATCCTCCGGCATATGGGAATTGTTCATTCCCGGTTTGCAGGAGGGAGCCCTGTACAAATTTGAAATCTATTCGCGCTTCAACCGGTATCGCCAGCAAAAATCCGATCCCTTCGCTTTTTTCTGCGAGAAGCGTCCGAGGAGCGCAAATATCGTCTATTCGCTCAGCAATAAATATTCATGGCAGGATGCGGAGTGGATGGACCGCAGAAAAAAAACGAAATGGCTTGAGCAACCCGTCAGCATCTATGAAGTCCATCTTGGCTCATGGATGCGTATGCCTGAAGAAGATAACCGTTATCTCACCTATCATGAACTTGCCGAGCGCCTGATCCCTCACGTGAAAGGGCTTGGCTGCACACATATTGAACTTCTGCCCATCAGTGAGCATCCGCTCGACGCATCATGGGGATATCAGACCATCGGGTATTACGCGCCGACCAGCCGGTTCGGTCGCCCGGAAGAGTTTATGTTCTTTGTTGACCAGTGCCATCAGAACGGTCTTGGCGTTCTTGTCGACTGGGTGCCGGCTCATTTTCCGAAAGATGCGCATGGACTTGGTTTTTTTGATGGAACCGCTTTATATGAACACGCAGACCCGCGCAAAGGAGAACACCGCGACTGGGGAACGCTTATTTTTAACTATGGACGAAATGAAGTCAGAAACTATCTCATCGGGAACGCGCTTTTCTGGCTCGATAAATATCATATTGACGGGTTTCGGGTTGATGCGGTAGCGTCGATGCTCTACCTCGACTACTCAAAAAAGCCCGGCGAATGGGTGCCAAATTGCTATGGAGGCAATGAAAATCTTGAGGCGATCGAGTTTCTGAAGCGCTTCAACCAGGTTGTCCATCAGTATCATCCGGGAGTGCTTACCATTGCCGAAGAATCAACCTCCTGGCCTGCGGTATCGCGCCCGACATATCTGAACGGACTCGGATTCAGCATGAAGTGGAACATGGGCTGGATGCATGACACGCTCGACTATTTTTCAAAGGACCCGATTTTCCGTAAATATAATACAAACAAACTCACCTTCAGCATGCTCTACGCTTTTACAGAAAACTTTGTTCTTCCTTTTTCCCATGACGAGGTTGTTCATGGAAAGAGCTCACTGCTCAACAAGATGCCGGGCGACCTTTGGCAGAAGTTTGCAAACCAGCGCCTGCTCTTCGCTTATATGTTCTGCCATCCCGGGAAAAAACTGCTGTTCTCCGGTGTTGAATTCGGCCAGCGGCGGGAGTGGAATTTCGACCAAAGCCTGGACTGGCATCTCACAACACGGGAGCCGCATGGTAAGCTGACCCGCTTTGTACAGGACCTTCACCGGATATACCGCTCTGAACCCGCTCTTTATGAGGTTGATTTCGACTGGCAGGGCTTCGAATGGGTGGATTTCGGCGATTACACCTCAAGTGTCTTCACCTGTATCCGGCACGCGAAAAACCAGGATGACTTTGTTCTCTGTGTTTTCAACTGCACACCGGTTCCGCGCCATAATTATCGCATCGGCGTTCCTCGCGGCGGCTTCTATCAAGAAATTCTGAACAGTGATTCTGATATCTACTGGGGCGGAAATATCGGAAATGCCGGCGGGCGATATGCAGAACACATCCCAAAACATGGCCGTCCCTGGTCGCTCAGCCTGACCCTGCCGCCACTGGGCGCGCTCGTCCTGAAGCCTCAGTAGCTTCCCGCATGAAAGTCGCCAGGCTCTACCATTTCAACGATATCAGAATTGATGACGTCCCGGTGCCCGAAGTTGGTCCCGGGGACGCGCTCATGCGGACGCGAGCCTGCGGCATCTGCTCCGGAGATGCGATGTCTTGGTATATCGAAAAAAAGGCGCCGCTTGTGATCGGCCACGAGCCCGCCGGCGAACTGGTCACTGTAGGCAGCGATGTGAGGGGGTTCGCTCCTGGAGATCGGGTTTTTGCTCATCATCATGCCCCGTGCACCGTCTGCCGGTACTGTCAGCGCGGCGACCACGTGCAGTGCGAAACGTGGCGCGGCTCAAAAATCATTCCCGGCGGAGTTTCGGAATATATTCTGATTCCCGCTGTCAATCTCCGGCAGGATACGCTGAAGTTGCCGGATTCCGTGAGTTTTGAAGACGGTTGTCTCGTCGAGCCGGCCGCATGCGTGATGAAGTCGCTGAAACGATCGGGAATCAGGAGGGGGGACACGGTTCTTGTGCTTGGATTGGGCGTCATGGGGCAGATGCATATACTGCTGGCACGGGAGTTCGGCGCAGGCCGCATCATCGGAGCCGATATGGTTGAGTATCGCCTCCGGAAGGCGAGCGAATTCGGCGCTGATGAAGTAATCACCGTGTTTGACGGCGGCCTGAAAAAACGTGTTGCGGATATGACTGGTGGAAGGATGGCCGATATTGTCATTGCAGGTCCGAACAGTGCCGAAGTTATGCTGCAGGGATTGGATGTTGTTGCTGCTGGCGGGACGGTCGTGTTTTTTACGCCGGCCAAGCCCGGCGAGGTCATTACATTTGACCCGAATGTCCTCTATTTCCGTGATATCAGTCTTGTGACCAGTTATTCATGCGGTCCGGAGGACACACGGGCCGCGCTTGCGCATATTCAGAAAGGCACCATCTCAGCACAAAAACTCGTTACACACCGTTTTTCAATCGATCAGACATCACAGGCATTTCGGCTAACTGCCAAAGCAGGCGCTTCCCTCAAAAGCGTGATAGTTTTTCCCTGAACGATCAGCGTGACAGAACCTTTGCAACCTCCTGAATCAGGTGCGCGATATCGAACTTCACGAGATACCCGTCGGCTCCGATGCTTTTCGCTTTCTCCTTGCTGTCATCGCCGCTCAGGGACGTATTGACAATAATCGGCAGGTTTTTGTACTTTTCATCGGACTTGATCGCATGGGCAAGTGAAATCCCATCCATCTCCGGCATTTCAACGTCGGTAATCAGCAGCTGAACGTAATCCGTTATTGGCTTGTCACCAAGGCGCGCTTTTGCCTGATGCAATGCCTGCAGCGCTTCCTTGCCGTCCGAGCAGACAATGACCTTCAGCCCGCGAGTCTCCAGATTGTCCTTGATTATTTTGCGCGCCACAGCCGAGTCGTCGGCAACAAGAACGGTCCCGTGCAGGTTCTTGAGAAGTGAGTCCCCAATCCCGGCGTCAAAGGCTGCCTCAACAGAAACTGCTCCGATTTCTGCCATCATGCTCTCGAGATCGAGAATCAGCAGGAGAGATTCACCTTCGGCGTCAATTTTCGTGACGCCGGTGATCTTGCCGCCGTATTTTGTCTGAAGCATTGACGGCGGTTGTTTTACCTGATCCCAGCCGATGCGGCGGATGCGCTCCACGTCGTGAACAATCATCCCGACTATGGTGTTCATCATGTTGAGCACGATGACTTTCGGGCGAATGGCATGGCTCACCGCAGGACGCACCTTCATCCATCGGGCGAGATCAATTATCGGAATCACCTCTCCGCGCACCTCAGTGAGCGCTTCCGCATAATCAGGCATGTCAGGCACTTTGGTCAGCGCCGGCATCGGCATGATTTCGCGGACTTTCGCGACGTTAACGCCATAATGAAGTGTCTCTTCCGTACCGTCAGCAGTGACATTAAACATCTTGAAGACTATCAATTCAAGAGCATTTGCGCCGACTTTCGTAAGTTCTGCCGCAGTACTGGGGGTCCGTGCCATAATATTCCCTCTCTTTCCTGCCCGGATAGATGCAGGGGAACTTCAATTGTGCTGCTGGTATTATACGATTATCGGAAGCAGCACGCAATAAAAGAGAGCAGCCCCTAATCCACCGTCAAAGAAAACAAGAAACCTCGTTGGTCCCGCAAGCGCGGGGTGTTATCATATTTCAGCACGAAAAAAAATAACACCAACGAGGTGAAGATAGTATGGCACAAAGGATGCTTTCATATGAATACAGAAGTGGCTCAGGTTGTTTGGACAGGTGAAAGAGATTTTTAAGTGGGAAGCTG
>CAYMRS010000009.1:0-68875 GCA_964392915.1 uncultured Nitrospiraceae bacterium | reverse complement strand
CCGAAAAATTTATACCCGCTGAAAATCGAGCTGATGAGACCGTTCCGTTCGATGATGTCATTGTGCCATGAAATATACACATGGACGATGACAAAAATCAGGATGAACCACATAAAAACATGATGCAGCATCCGAATCGTTCCGATGCTCAGGACGGACAACATCCAGCCGCCGCCAATCGTATAGATAAATCCACCGCCGTTGGCGAGGTGCTGCAGGGCAAACCCTGAAGCAATCATAAAAAGAAAAAGCGAGAAGATCACGAAGTACGACACTCCGGCCATGCCGGTGTGCCCCGGTGAATGCGGAATCTTGTCTCCCAGGAAGGAATAGAACAAACCGCACTGAACGCAGTTCTGAATGCGCTCCTTCGTGGTCGGCACAAACTGATTCAGGCGGGCATACTCATTGCCTGCAAACCACCAGTAAATCCGGAACAGCACGCTTGCGGTAAACGCATACGCGGCCACAAAGTGGATGAAACGCATCATAGCCATCGGCAACATGGCGTCATCATTCGGGGAATCCCAAAAGGGAGACCCGATATAAAACCCCGTCACCGACAATATTACGATGCTGAGCGCATTCACCCAGTGCGTGATCCGGACCGGCAACTCCCATATGTATTCTCTATGTGTAGTAGCCATATCTGCCTCCCTTACCGCACTTTGACCTGAACGATCTCCTTGCCTTTGGCATCAACTACATGAATGCCGCATGCCATGCATGGATCGAACGAATGGATCGTTCTCAATATCTCAATCGGCTGATCCGGCTTTGCGATCGGCGTGCCGATCAGCGAGGCTTCAAAGGGGCCGCGCTGTTTTTTCAGGTCCCGCGGACCCGCGTTCCATGTCGTCGGAACGACCGCCTGATAATTCGCAATCTTGCCGTCCTTGATGACGATGTAATGAGCAAGCGCGCCGCGCGGGGCGTCATGGAAACCGACGCCGCGAGCTTCTTTCGGCCACGTTGACGGATCCCACTTCTCGGTATTGGCGATACGGTAATCGCCCTTTTTCATGTTTGCCGCCAGCTCCATGATCCAACCTTTAAGTTTCCGGCCGGTGAGCAGTGTATCGATGCCGCGTGCTGCTGTGCGTCCCAGCGTCGAAAATAGGGCTGTGGCCGGGACGGAGAGTTTCTGAAGCACCATATCGACCGCGCCCTTGACATCCGCATGTCCGGAGGCATATGCGACGAGAAGTTTCGCCAGCGGCCCAACTTCCATCGGTTGGTCTTCATAACGCGGGGACTTGGACCAACTGTATTTTCCGTCAGTGTTGAGCTCTTTATAGGTTGTTTTAGGTCCGGTATACCTCGGTGTTGTTTCGCCGTCCCATGGATGCAGGCCTTTGTCATCTCCGGCTGCATAGGTGTAATAGGAATTGCTGATATATTCCGCAATCTTTTTTTGGTCGACGGGATGCACTTTCGTCAGATCGCGGTTTTTGATGATACCGGCCGGGAAGTAGAACTTACCCGAAGCATCGGCGTGCTCGCCGCAGGAAAAGAAATTATGGAATCCGCCGTACCCGGCCCAGTCCTTATAAAAACTGGCGATCGCGAGCAGGTCGGGAATATAAACCTTCTCAACAAACGCGAGCGCCTTTTCAGCACACTGCAGCAGCATCGCAATACTGCCGGCATTGAGGGCATTCTGGCTGTTGGGGTCGATCGGAATTGACATGCCGCCGACGAGGAATGTCTGCGGGTGGGGGTTCTTGGCTCCCAGCAGTGCATGGGCGCGGATGATATCCCGCTGCCAGTCGAGCGCTTCGAGATAGTGAGCGACTGCCATGAGATTGGCTTCCGGAGGCAGGCGGTATTCCTTATGCCCCCAGTAGCCGTTGGAAAATATTCCCAACTGTCCGCTCTCGACAAATGCCTTCAGCTTTGCTTGGACAGCTTTAAAATAACTGACTGATGAGTTATTGGGCCAGTCAGACAGTGAAGATGCAAGCGCCACGGTTTTAGCCGGTTCAGCCTTCAGCGCCGATACAACATCAACCCAGTCGAGGCCGTGGAGATGATAGAAATGAATTACATGATCGTGGACAGTCTGAAACCCCATTATGAGCTCACGAATCAATCGTGCATTATCAGGGATTTGAATGCCGAGCGCATTTTCCACCGCCCTGACGGATGCGACGGAATGCACGGTTGTGCAGACACCGCAAAAGCGGGAGACAAACGTCCATGCGTCGCGCGGATCGCGCCCCCTGAGCATGGTTTCAATGCCGCGCCACATCGTGCCTGATGCCCATGCGTCTACAATCTTGCCACCCTCAATCTGCGCTTCGATTCTCAGGTGCCCCTCGATCCGGGTAAGCGGATCAACCACAATCTTTGCCATATTGCAACCTCCTGAGCTGCTCTCCGATGAGGGCAGTCTCCGCTGCCCAATGCAGACACTTTATAATGTTGCATTCGATATGTCTAATTGTTTTTTTCTATTAAAATGTGTGAATTAAAAGGAAATGGTCATAAATGGTTTGAGCCCATGCCTATTATTTTCTTAATAGAGGAGGGGGGCTTATGAGGGAACCCGCCTGCCATGAGATCAAGAACAGGGAGTCCGTGAGAATATCATGGATGAAGCCGGTTATTCGTGAGACATCCTTGCAAGAGCTTCCCGCGCCGCTGACATCTGGGCGTCCTTTTTGCTCTTGCCGACGCCGCGACCATACGATTGCCCCTGGATGAAGACCTCGATGGTAAAAACCTTCTTGTGCTCTTCGCCTTCCTGCCTGATAACGCGATAGTCAGGCAGAACGCCGATCACGCCCTGACAATGCTCCTGCAACGCAGATTTGTAGTCATACCATTCTCGCCGGGCAATCGCATCGGAAATCCTGTTGCCATAGAGACGCAGGAGTACCTCTTTTGTCGCTTGATAATCGCTGTCCAGAAAGACCGCGCCGATGAGTGCTTCCACAGCATTGGCCAGAATCGATTCTTTCTGTCGACCCTGCGTGGATTCCTCGCCTTTGCCGAGGCGCATGTAGCGACCGATCTGGAGGTCTCTTCCAATTTCATACAGGACCGTCTTGTTCACGAGATATGCCTTCAGCTTGGACATATCTGCTTCAGAGAAAGAGGATTCGAGGGAGAACAGCGTCTCGGCGATGGTCAGTCCAAGGACCGAGTCGCCGAGAAATTCAAGGCGTTCGTTGTAATGATGAGAGCGTTCAGCATGTTCATGCTGATACGATTTGTGGGTTACTGCTTCTTCCAGATATGATGCATTCCGGAATCGATATCCTAATGCTGCCTCAAGCTCAGATATATTTTTTGAAAAGCAGAGAGGCATTCGTTCCGCCAAATCCGAAGGAGTTGGAGAGTGCGCACTGCACCTCTGTCTGACGCGCCGCGTTCGGAACGTAATCGAGATCGCATTCCGGATCCGGCTCCTCAAGATTCATGGTAGGCGGCACTATGTTGTTTACCACGCTCAGCACCGAAAAAATAGCCTCGACGCCGCCTGCGGCGCCGAGCAGATGGCCTGTCATGGATTTAGTCGAGCTGATGCAGAGTTTATACGCATGCTCGCCAAAAACGGTCTTGATCGCAGCAGTCTCAAGCTCATCTCCGAACGGAGTCGATGTCCCATGGGCATTCACATACTGCACAGCTTCAGGGGCAATTGCCGCATCCTTCAGGGAGATCTTCATACAGCGAGCCGCGCCCTCTCCCTGCGGAGCCGGTGCGGACATGTGATAGGCATCGCCAGACATGCCGAAGCCGGCAATTTCGGCATAAATCCTCGCATTGCGGGCCAAGGCACTTTCAAGTGACTCTACAATGAGTATGCCCGCTCCTTCTCCCATCACAAAACCATCGCGTGTCCTGTCGAACGGACGGCTTGCCTTCTCAGGCGTGTCATTCCGGGTCGAAAGAGCCTTCATGGAAGCAAAACCGGCAATGCCAAGCGGCGTTATCGTGGATTCAACGCCGCCGGCGATAACCATGTCGCAGTCACCGCGCTCAATCCAGCGGAATGCCTCGCCAATCGAGTGGGTTCCTGTGGCACATGCGGTAACCGGGGAGACATTCGGCCCTTTTGCACCGAAACGAATCGAAATATTGCCTGCCGCAAGATTGATGATAACCATAGGAATGAAAAACGGAGAGACACGGCGATGCCCCTTCTCAACCAATATCGAGTGGTATGCCTCAATTGATCCAAGGCCACCCATACCGGCACCCACACAGACGCCCACCCTCTCAGCATTCTCCGGCGTAATTTTGTATCCGGAATCGTCCATCGCCATCTGCGCCGTAGCAAGCCCGAACTGGATGAAGCGATCCATCTTCTTGACCTCTTTCGGCTCAATCCACTGCTCGGGGTTGAAATCCTTCACTTCAGCAGCTATCTGAACCGGAAAGGCAGATGCATTCCATTGCGTTATTTTGCCGACCCCGCTGACCCCGGCAATGGCTGCGCTCCATGACGATGCCACCCCTATGCCGAGGGGCGAAATCATGCCCAGGCCCGTAATAACGACTCGTCTTCTGCTCATCCGACCTTGTTTTTGATATACTCGGATGCGTCTTTTACTTTCGTAATCTTCTCTGCGTCCTCATCAGGAATCTCGATGTTGAATGCCTCCTCAAATGCCATGACAAGCTCAACGGTGTCGAGCGAATCCGCGCCAAGGTCTTCGACAAACGAGGCTTCAGGGGTAACCGCAGACGGATCAACCCCGAGCTGCTTCGCAATAATCTCTTTTACTTTTTCTTCAACCATTCTCAAACCTCCTCGTAATAGTTCGGGCTCCTGAACAGAGCGCGAAAGTGATATTTTACCTTGAACTCCCTCTCTTTTTCTACCTTGGCTACATATACATGCCGCCGTTGACGTGAATCACCTGTCCGGTCACATATCCGCTCTCCGGAGAAGCGAAGAACAGAACAGCATTGGCAACATCTTCCGAGGATCCAAAACGACTCATGGGGATAGCCTTCATCATGTCCTGCTTCACATTCTCAGGCAATGCGTCGGTCATCGCGGTCTGGATAAACCCGGGCGCTACGGCGTTTGCCGTAATCCCGCGGCTTGCATATTCCTTGGCCGCCGTCTTCGTCAGCCCGACAAGGCCGGCTTTCGATGCACCATAATTCGCCTGCCCCGGGTTTCCCATGAAGGCGACAACAGAGGCTATATTAATGATGCGGCCGTAACGCTGCTTTGCCATGACCTTGATCGCCTCGCGCGAACAGAGAAACGCTCCCTTGAGGTTGATATTCAGAACAGCGTCCCAGTCTTCCTCTTTCATGCGCATCAGCAGCGCGTCGCGGGTAATGCCGGCATTATTCACCAGGATCTCGATTCTGCCGAACGCCTTGACCGCTTCTGCAAACATGGCAGCAACATCTGCCGCGTTTGAAACATCCACTTTCAACGCGATGGTCTTGACGCCGAGCCCGGCAAGTTCTGCCGCCGACTCCTGCGCAATTTCGAGATTCACGTCAGCTACCGCGATATTCACGCCTTTTCTGGCAAGAACTACGGCAATTGCTTTGCCGATTCCGCGCCCTGCTCCGGTGATAAGTGCTGTCTGTCCTTTCATGGAGTCCCCCTTTGAAAAAGTCGATGATTATATTATCAGACAGATCTTGCAATTTTCCAGTCGTAAAATCCCCGTCGCATGCTCCTGAGATGCGTGCGGGGAGACATGTTAAGCAATTGACACTTAATAATTTTCTTGTTATAGTGACATGATATGTCACCCATCGGACATCTTGCTCAGACCCGGAACGTTCTTGCAGTTGTGCTCGCCGGCGGGAAAGGGGAGCGTCTCACTCCGCTGACCACTCCCCGGGCAAAACCGGCAGTCCCGTTCGGCGGCAAGTATCGCATCGTTGATTTCACGCTCAGCAACTGCATTAATTCCGATATCATGAAAATTGCGATCATCACGCAGTACAAGTCTCTCTCTCTCGATCGACACGTCCAGCTCGGCTGGCAACGCCTTGTTTCGCCGGAGCTAGGCGAGTTCATTTACACCATTCCTGCACAGCAGCAGGTTGGTGAACGCTGGTACGAAGGCACCGCCGATGCCGTCTTCCAGAATATCTTTTTTATCGAAAAGATCAATCTGCCATACCTGCTGGTACTCTCCGGAGATCATATTTACAAGATGGACTATGCTGAGATGCTCGATTTCCATTTAAAAAACAGCGCTCTCGCCACAATAGCCTCTATTGAGGTTGACACAGAATCCGCAAAGGCCTTTGGCGTCATGCAGGTTGATGAGGACGGAAGGATTATCGGCTTCGAAGAAAAACCGGCTTATCCGAAAACAATTTCCGGCAACCCAGGACAGTGTCTGGCCTCAATGGGCATCTATCTTTTTAATACCGACGATATCATCAATTCGCTGAAAAAGGATGCCGATAGCACATCCAGCCATGACTTCGGGAAAAACATTATCCCTGAGCTGCTCAAGACTGGTCGCGTTTTTGCCTATAACTTCCGGGACGAGAACAAAAAGGGAGCAAGCTACTGGCGTGATGTAGGCACTATTGACGCGTATTGGGAAGCCAACATGGATCTCGTATCGGTCGATCCTCAGCTGAATCTGTACGACGAGTATTGGCCCATCCGCACCCATCAACGACAGTCTCCGCCAGTCAAGTTTGTTTTTGCCCAAGAATATGAAGGCGGCAGGCTTGGACAGGCTCTCGATTCGATTGTGAGTGATGGCTGCATTATCAGCGGCGGCCGTATTCAGAACTGCGTTGTATCCCCGAATGTCCGCATCAACAGCTGGGCAAATGTGCAGGAATCCATCCTGATGGAGAATGTCGAGATCGGCCGCCGGTGCAAAATCCGGCGCGCCATTATCGACAAAAATGTGTTTATTCCCTCGGAAACCGTTATCGGCTATGATCTGGAAGAAGACAAGAAGCGCTTCCATGTGAGCCCAAACGGCATTGTAGTCGTTCCGAAAGCTGTAATAAGTTCGCTTTCTTAGCCGTTTTGCCGTTCTACGACCATATTGTCGATCAGGCGGGTGTTTCCGAGTTTCAGAGCTATGGCAAGCAGATTTGTTTTCTGAAACTCCTTCAATGCGTCAAGAGTCGTCATATCGTAAATGCCCGCATACTGCACTTCCCTCACAAGCTGCTCTCCTGTCAGCATTTCGAGCATTCTTTTCACAACAGACTCCGGATTGGTTTCCCCCTGCCGGACGGCTGAGGCTGCCTGCGTCAGCGCCCGGAAAAGAACGGGTGCGGCTTTTCGTTCCGCTTCATCCAGATATGCGTTGCGCGAGCTCATCGCAAGCCCATCCTGCTCGCGCACCGTCGGACAGACAATAATCTCGATCTCCATGCTCAAGTCATTCACCATGCGGCGCAGGACGACCGTCTGCTGAAAATCCTTCTGGCCGAAATATGCCCTGTTTGGCTGAACAATATTAAAAAACTTGTTCACAACCGTCGCGACACCGCTGAAGTGTCCCGGCCGGAATATCCCGCAGAGCTTTTCAGAGAGAGCACTGACCTCAATTTTTGTAAGGAATCCGCTCGGGTAGATGGCCTCCGCCTGCGGCAGAAAGGCGACATCAGCCCCTGCCTTCTCAATAAGGGCAATGTCCTGCTCTGTGTTGCGGGGATATTTTAAATAGTCTTCACTCGGGCCAAACTGCGTCGGATTGACAAATATGCTCACAACAACGATGTCATTCTCGCTCTTTGCCCGCCTTACCAGGCTGATATGTCCCTCATGAAGCGCCCCCATCGTCGGCACAAAACCAACGCTTTTCCCTCTTGAACGGTGTACGCGGGATGTTTCTCTCACTATGCGCGGGATTCTGATATTTTCCATACGCATTACTTTAGCGGACGTCTGCATAGGCGGTCAAGAATGGATGAATTCAGCGTTTTCCGCGCGGACTATTCCTATCACCATACCTTCACAAGCTCTATTCCTTTCTGCTAATGTTATACTTTCAAGTCAGCAGTTTCTTTTGAAATTAAAGGAGGTTTTCTCATGAAAAATAAAATAGTCCTCGCGTATTCCGGCGGACTCGACACGTCGGTTGCGATTAAATGGCTTATCGAAAAGTATGATGCAGAGGTAATCGCTTTTTGCGCAGATCTCGGGCAGGAAGAGGATCTTTCCGGCGTCGATCAGAAAGCACTCAACACCGGAGCAATAAAAGCATATGTGGAGGATGTGCGGGAAGAGTTCGTCAAGGACTATATTTTCCCGATGTTTCGCGCCAACGCTCTGTACGAAGGGGTGTATCTGCTCGGCACCTCGATTGCCCGTCCGCTGATTGCAAAAAAACAGATCGACATCGCCATCAAGGAAAATGCGAACGCTGTTGCTCACGGCTCGACCGGAAAAGGCAACGATCAGGTCCGTTTCGAGCTTACCTATTATGCGCTGAAACCCGACATCAAAGCCATCTGCCCGTGGCGCGAGTGGGAGTTCACCTCCCGCCAGTCTCTCATCGAATACGCCGGGAAGCACGGCATTCCGGTAAAGGCGACCAAGGATAAGCCCTACAGCACCGACCGCAATGTTCTGCACATAAGCTATGAGGGCGGTATCCTTGAAGATCCCTGGCTTGAGCCGACCGAAGATATGTATACCATGATGGTCCCGCCCGAAAAAGCACCCGACAAACCGCGTTATGTCGAGATCGAATACGAAAACGGCGATCCGGTTGCCATCGACGGAAAACACATGACCCCTTTTGAGCTCATGAAGACGCTGAACGCCATTGCGGGAGAAAACGGCATCGGCCGCGTTGACCTTGTCGAAAACCGCTTCGTCGGCATGAAATCCCGCGGCGTGTATGAGACCCCTGCCGGCACGGTTCTGCATATTGCGCACCGCGCCGTGGAGTCACTGACTCTGGATCGCGAAGTCGCGCATCTGCGTGACTCTCTCATTCCAAAATATGCCGAGCTCGTTTACTACGGCTTCTGGTTTGCCCCGGAACGCCAAATGCTCCAGACCATGATAGACCACATGCAGAAGAACGTCTCCGGCACAGCGCGCCTGAAGCTCTATAAGGGCAACTGCCTCGTCGTCGGCCGGAAATCGGCGCAATCGCTCTATCATCCGGAACTGGCGACATTTGAAGCTGAGAACATATACAACCAGAAGGATGCCGAGGGCTTTATCAAGCTCAACGCCCTGCGTCTCCGTGTTCAGAAACTGCTCCGCGGTTAGTTCGGTTTCTGCCAGGCAGAAATGAACGCATCGCATCGTGACGAGCTTTCATACTGGCTGGCTCTGAATTTCACCAAAGATGTCGGCCCGGTTACCGTGAGAAAGCTCATATCGGGGCTCGGCTCACCCGGAAAAATCTTTTCCTCGCCGCTCCGCCGACTTGCTGAAATTCCGGATATCGGCGAGGCGCGCGCGCAAAAGATAGCAGCTTTTGATGGATGGGACCGGGTCGAACGTGAGCGCTCCGCAATCGACGCATTGCGAGTCAATGTCGTTCCGTATACTGACCCCTCCTATCCGGCTGCGCTGCGCGATTTCGATGATGCCCCCATCCTCCTGTATCTGAAGGGAGCTATCACGCCGGAAGACGCCTATTCGGTCGCCATTGTCGGCTCCCGCCATATGACCGAGTACGGCAGAAAAGTCGCCCATATGATGGCAGCCGGACTTGCCGAGCGCGGCATCACTGTTATCAGCGGCATGGCTCGCGGCATTGATACGACGGCTCATAAGGGAGCGCTGGCAGCGGGCGGCAGAAGCATCGCGGTGCTCGGCTGCGGCATCGATCGTCCGTATCCCCCTGAAAACAAGTCTCTCTTTCAGGAGCTCAGCCAAAACGGCTGTGTTGTCAGTGAGTTTCCGGTCGGCACCCCTCCCAATAAAGAGAACTTTCCGCGCCGCAACCGGATTATAAGCGGCCTTTCGCTTGCGATTCTCGTTGTGGAAGCGGCTGAGAACAGCGGCTCGCTTATTACCGCCGAATATGCGCTTGAACAGGGGAAAGATGTTTTTGCGGTTCCCGGCAACATTACTAACCCCAATGCAGCCGGTTGCAACATGCTCATTCAGAAAGGCGCACGGCTTGTCCTGCGGGTAGACGATATTCTTGAAGAACTGGCTCCGAAACTGCGGGGAATGATAAAATCGTCCGCGGCGGACCGTGCTTCGGCACCTCCCCGACTTGATATTACCCCGGAAGAAGGTGCAATATGTAACGTACTCGGCGACGAGCCGAAGCATATTGACCTTATTGCGAGGGAAACACGGTTTCCGCCTTCTCAACTCTCCGCCATGCTCCTCTCTTTAGAGATTAAAGGCGTTATACGACAGATTGAAGGCAAAAGATTCACCTTAGCGTAGGAGGACGGATTGGCACAGCGGCTTATTGACATTTTGCGGACGCTCGCAAAAGAACTTATAGAGAAAGGTTACGATTCCGAAGACGCACTCAGGAAAGTTGAGGTTATCGACATTGACTTCTCGACCGTCCGTGAGGAACTGAACATGCTCGAAATCAACAAATATATCGATGAGTCGGAGCTCGATACCATCCGGGCGCTTCTTGCGTATATATTAATGAAAGATACCGATCTTGAGTCTGAGGACATTTACGCGTACACATTCGGCCGCGGCCGCCAGATTATCTGGAATTAGGGAAGGGAGCGGACAGGCTATGAGTTCACTTGTAATTGTTGAATCTCCGGCAAAGGCGAAAACCATATCCAAAATCCTCGGAAAGGACTTCTGGGTAAAGGCATCCGTCGGCCATGTGAAGGATCTTCCGGAGAAAGAGATCGGCGTGGATGTCACAAAAAATTTCGCGCCGACCTATGTCGTCATTCCCGGCAAGGAACAGATCGTCAGGGAACTGAAACGGGAAGCGAAGAAGGCAGAGAACATATATATCGCTACCGACCCTGACCGTGAAGGCGAGGCGATAGCGTATCATATCGCCGAAGAGATCCGGCAGCCGAAGAAAAACAATATTTTCCGCGTAATGTTTCATGAAATTACGGAAAAGTCGGTCAAGGAAGCAATCCAGAAGCCCGGAAGCATTGATTCACATAAAGTGGATGCCCAGCAGGCACGAAGAATCCTCGACCGCCTGGTGGGATACACCCTCAGCCCGTTTCTCTGGAAAAAGATCCGCCGGGGCCTCAGCGCAGGGCGCGTCCAGTCAGTAGCAGTCCGCCTTGTCGTCGACCGTGAGCGCGAAATCGAAGCTTTTAACAAGGATGAGTACTGGACCGTCGAAACCATGGTCCATCCGAAGGAAGATGCAGCCCGTCAGTTCGCTGCCCGGCTCTACCGCTATCAGGATCGTCTGGTCATCGACCGTGATGCAGAGGAAGGCAAGCGCTTTCTGATCACCAATGCCGATGACGCCGATCGTATTGTCCGGGACCTTGGCACAAAGGACTTCTTTGTTGCCGGCATCGACAAGAAGATGCGGAAACGCGCACCATTCGCCCCGTTTATCACCAGCACGCTTCAGCAGGAATCTGCTCGGAAGCTCAGATTTGTTGCCAAAAAAACGATGATGACCGCCCAGCAGCTCTACGAAGGGATAGAACTCGGAACGGAGGGGTCGGTCGGCCTTATCACCTATATGCGTACCGATGCGTTCCGTATCGCCCCTGAAGCGCAGCAGTGGGCGCGTGAGCTCATCACGGAGAAGTTCGGGAGGGAGTATCTGCCCGAAAAACCGCCGGTCTACAAAAGCCGCGGAAACGCGCAGGAGGCTCATGAGGCCATCCGCCCGACCTATCCTGACAAATCGCCGGATAAGGTCAAAAAACATCTCTCAAAGGACCAGTTCAACCTGTACCAGCTCATATGGAACCGCTTCATCGCGAGCCAGATGGCTCCGGCACAGCTCGAGCATACGACCTATACAATCGGGCTGAAAGATGCGGGCACGCCGATGGCAGGTACTGAGCTGCGCGCTACCGGCATGGTCATACGGTTTCCCGGCTTCATGGCGCTCTATACGGAATCCGCTGATGACATTGCGGAAGATGAGGGCGGATTGCTGCCGCCGGTAATGGAACAGGAGCCGTTGCAGCATACTGCAATCGAACCGTCGCAGCATTTCACCCAGCCGCCTCCGCGATACACCGAAGCCACGCTTGTTAAAGCCCTTGAAGAAAAGGGGATCGGACGGCCGAGTACTTATGCGTCTATTCTTTCGACAATTCAGGATCGCAAATACGTTCAGAGGCTTGAAAACCGCTTCTCGCCGACCGAACTCGGAGTTGTTGTGAACGATCTGCTGGTCGACAAATTCCCGGAGCTGATTGACTTCAATTTCACCGCGAACATGGAAAATGAGCTGGACGAGATCGAAACAGCAAAAATGAAATGGACACGCGTGGTAAAGGATTTCTATACGCCGTTTAGCAAGGATCTCGTCGAAGCATCCAAGGATACGACCAAAGTGAAACCCCAGGACATCCCCACTGATGAAAAATGCGAGAAGTGCGGCGAGCCTATGCTTATCAAGTGGGGACGCCATGGTCGCTTCATGGCATGCTCCGGCTACCCGAAGTGCAAAAACACGCGGCCCCTTGAGGGCGAAGGCGGCCAGCCGCAGGCTGAGCCGGAGATGACTGATGAGAAGTGCGAAAAGTGCGGCTCACCCATGGTCATCAAGAAAGGCCGTTTCGGCAAATTCATGGCGTGCTCTCAGTATCCTGAGTGCAAAAATACCAAGCCGATTCCGACCGGCGTGAAATGTCCGCAGGACGGCGGCGACCTCGTTGAGCGGAAATCGAAGCGCGGCAAAGCGTTCTGGAGCTGCGCCAACTATCCGAACTGTAACTATGCCACCTGGTACCGGCCGCTGCCGCAGGAATGCCCAAAATGCAAAGCTCCCTTTCTGGTCGAAAAATGGCTTAAGGGTGGCCAGCGTTTCCATGCGTGCCTGAACAAGGAGTGCGGTTACAAGGAAGAGATCGCGGCTGCGGATGCCGCAGGGAACCAGCCGTAAAGCCCGGTGCGACAGGCATGGACTTGTGCGGAAGCACGGCAGGATGGCCACGCGGCAGTGGCGGCAACACTTCAAAAGCTCATGACAACTTTTGGTCTGTTGACTTTTGCTTGACCGGACTACCGGCCTTCCCGGCTTCGTGCAGCCCATGAACCGTCCGCTCATTCTGTGCATTGGCGGAGAGAAGAGCAATATCGGCAAAACCACGCTGGGTAACGCGTTCATTCGTTCTCTCCTGGCGCCATATCCTTCTTCTGATCTTCTCGTTTTTCTGAAACCACCAAAACGCTTTGGCGCAATCAAATATACAAAAACCGCCTTTTACGCGAGCATAACTGACGCGCCTCATCTTATCACGCAACCGGAGAAGGATACAGCAGCGTATTACGCCTCAGGCGCTGAGCGGGTACTCTGGGTGCAGTCTCCTCCCGAACAGCTTCAGGAACTCATGCCGCAGGCTCTCGGCATGCTGTCCGATCTCGACATCGTCGTGGTCGAAGGAAACAGTCCGATTGAGTTTCTCCGGCCCGATGGTGTAATATGTATCGTCAGTTCCAGCGCGGCTCCAAGCAAGCCCTCGGCTCGCAAAGCATTGCGGACGGCGGATCTTATCGTATCAACCTCTGCTGAACAGCCATCGGTTGCATCACCGGCAGCTTCTTGCATTGCGATGCCTGATCTTTCATCCGCAGCCGGCACTGATGGCTTGCGCAACCTCATACAACGCATGGATGATATTCTGACAGAAAAGAAAATTGCCGCATTGCTGACGGAACGCGCCGAAAACGGCAGGATCACCTGTACCGCCGCCCGCGCCGTTGCCGAGGAACTCGGAGTTGCGTACGCGCTGGTCGGCGCTGCTGCGAATGCACTGAAGATAAAAATAAAGCAGTGCGAGCTCGGGTGCTTCTGATGGGAACGCTGCTTTTTGAATTCGCCCTCACCTGTTACTTTGCTGCCACCATTATCGGCATTGTAGACATTGTCCGCAACCATAAGGAAGCGTCGAAGCTTATCGTCTGGATAACCGCGAGCGGCTTTTTCCTCCATTCCGTCGCCATTGCCTACCGGTATTTCGCCGCCGGCCACGTTCCCATTACCAATATGCATGAATCCGCATCATTTTTTGCCTGGTGCATAGCCCTGCTCTATCTGATGCTGCATTTCCGGTACCAGATCAACATGCTCAGCTCATTTATTCTGCCGCTTATCTTCCTTATGATGCTTGCGGCATCGCTGCTTCCGCGCCAGATCAAGCCGCTCAGTCCGGTGCTGCAAAGTTCATGGCTCCTGATACATACCGTCTTTGCTTTTCTCGGATATGCCGCGTTTACGGTTGCATTCGGTGTCGGCATCATGTATCTGTTGCAGGAACATTATCTCAAACGCAGGAAGCTTGGCGGGCTTTTTCAGCGCCTGCCGAACATTCAGGTACTTGACGACATCAACTATCGCATGATATCGCTGGGCTTTCCGCTACTGACCCTGGCAATAATTACCGGCGCGCTCTGGGCTGAAGATGCCTGGGGCCAATACTGGCGGTGGGATCCGAAGGAGACCTGGTCGCTGATCACCTGGTTTGTCTACGCAACGGTGTTACATATCCGGCTGGTCGTCGGCTGGCGCGGCAGGCGCGCCGCCATGCTCTCGATTCTCGGATTTGTCGCAGTACTCTTTACTTTTTTTGGAGTTAACTTTCTGCTGAAAAGTGTGCATTCATTTGTATGAGCATCCTCGTTATCGGACTGAACCATAAGACTGCGAGCTTAGATATCCGCGAACGCCTCGCCTTCAACGGACAGAAGCTCGAGGATGGGCTTCTGGGCATTCATGGCTTGCCCGATGTGCAGGAGGCGGCGCTGCTTTCGACCTGCAACCGGGTTGAGATATACGCCTCGGTGCGTTCTGACGAGGCTGCTGAAAACCAGATCAAGGGTTTTCTTGCGGCATTTCACGGCGTCGCCCGTTCTGACTTTGAATCGTCTCTGTATGTTCACGCGGAAGCTGGCGGGATTCGCCACATCTTCCGCGTCGGAGCCAGTCTCGACTCCATGGTCGTCGGAGAGCCCCAGATTCTCGGACAGCTCAAAGATACGTTCGATTACGCGCTTACCCGGAAAACGACCGGCTTTATCCTGAACCGGCTCATGAAAAAGGCGATATCAACCTCAAAAAGAGTTCGCACCGAAACCCGGATCGCTCAAAATGCCGTCTCAATAAGCTTCGCTGCTGTCGAACTTGCCCGGAAGATTTTCACCGATCTTGCGACCAAGGCAGTGATGCTCCTCGGTGCCGGCGAGATGGCGGAGCTTGCTGCCCGCCATCTGGTAACGAACGGTGTGCAGAATATCCGCATCGTGAATCGCACCTACGAGCGGTGCTGCGAGCTTGCCCAGGAGTTCTGCGGTCAGCCGGTACGCTTTGAAGACTATCTTAATCAGATGGCTCACATTGACATACTCATCTGCTCAACCGGGGCGCCGAAGTATGTGCTGGTGAAGGAGCAGATGCAGCGCATCATGCGCGAGCGCCGTAACCGACCCGTCTTTATCATCGACATCTCTGTGCCGCGCAACATTGATCCCGCCATCAACGATCTGGACAACGTATATCTCTATCATGTCGACGATCTGCAGCAGGTCGTCGACTCCAACATGCTTGGGCGGAAAAAAGAGGCCGATAAAGCTGAAATCATCATCAATGAAGAGGTCGTAAAATTCATGCATTGGCTTGACTCGCTCGATGCCGTCCCCCTGATTCTTGCCTTGCGGCAGAAGGCTGATGAAATCAAACTTGAAGAGTTCGAAAAGTTCAGGCACCGCTGTCCGCATCTTGATGCCGCGACCAATGAGGCGGTGCAGTATCTCGTGACGGCAATTGTCAACAAGCTGATTCATAACCCAACCGTCGCGCTCAGGGAGAATGCGGAAGATCGTGAGCTGCTTACGATGGCTGTAAAAAAACTTTACGGACTGAACGGTGATGATGACGACTAGACATCTTGTTATCGGTACCCGGGGCAGCAGGCTTGCTCTCTGGCAGGCGGAATGGGTGAAGGCAGAACTGCTGCGCCTGTATCCGGCATTGACCATTGATCTCAACATCATCAAGACCACCGGCGACAAGATTCTCGATGTGCCGCTTGCGCTGGTGGGCGGCAAAGGTCTTTTTGTAAAGGAAATTGAAGAGGCCATGCTGCGGGGCGAGGCTGATATCGCAGTGCACAGCATGAAGGACGTGCCGACCGAGTTTCCGGAAGGCCTGCACCTCACGGTTATTTGCAGGCGTGAGGATCCGCATGATGCCTTCATTGCGCCGATGAACAGGAGCATCCCGTCAGTCGCTTCTTTTCGCGATCTGCCCAAGGAAGCCCGCGTCGGCACAAGCAGTCTCCGCCGCGCCTGTCAGCTCAAAAGCATACGGCCGGATCTGAAGATTGAGCAACTGCGCGGCAACCTGGACACCCGCCTGAGAAAGCTTGACGATGGCATGTTCGACGCGATTATCCTTGCAGTTGCAGGGGTAAAGCGGCTCGGATGGGAACATCGCATTACGGAAGTCCTTCCTTCCAATCTCAGCCTTCCGGCAATCGGGCAGGGAGCTGTGGGCATCGAATGCCGAATAAACGATCCCGAAATTAACGCGCTCATCGCCCCGCTGAACCATACCGAGACATCACTGTGCGTGCGGGCCGAACGGGCGCTCCTGAAACGGCTTGAAGGCGGCTGTCAGGTTCCGATAGCGGCTCATGCGGAGTGGAAGAACGGAACGTTGCGTCTCGACGGCCTCGTCGGAAGCGTTTCGGGCGACCGCATCATTCGCGAATCGGATACGGGCAGTGATACTGCACCGGAAGCTCTTGGCATTGCGGTTGCGAATATCCTGCTTCAGCGGGGAGCGCAGGAGATCCTCGCCGAAGTTTACTCGAAAGGAAAGAACTGACATGGCGGCAGGTTTGGTATACCTCATCGGCGCCGGCCCCGGTGATATAGGACTCCTTACTATCAAGGGAGCGCGTTGTCTGCAGAAGGCCGATGCGGTCGTCTACGATTTTCACCTCAACTCACAGATCCTCACGTACATCAAGCATGACGCCGAGTTCATCTATGCGGGTAAACGCGGCGGACACCATGCCCTGACGCAGGATGAAATCAATCAGACTCTGGTCGAGCAGGCGAAACAGGGCAAAGTGGTCTGTCGATTGAAAGGCGGCGATCCGTTTGTGTTCGGCAGAGGCGGCGAAGAAGCGGAAGTGCTTGCTGCAGAAGGCATCCCGTTTGAAATCATTCCGGGAGTCAGCTCTTCCATTGCGGCGCCCGCGTATGCGGGCATCCCGCTTACGCATCGGAAATATTCATCCTCGTTTGCGGTCATCACCGGCAACGAAGATGCAACAAAACCCGACAGCACCATGAACTGGGAGGCCATCGCGAAAAGCTTTGATACTCTTGTCTTTCTCATGGGCGTGAAAAACCTTCACGCCATAACCTCTCAGCTTGTCAGGCATGGAAAGAGCCCGGAAACCCCAGCCGCGCTTGTGCGATGGGGCACTCGGCCCGACCAGAGAACAGTCGTGGGAACTGTCGGCACTATAGCAGATCTCGCGGCGGAACAGGGCATCAAGCCGCCCGCGGTTATGGTCATCGGCGAGGTTGTGAGGCTCCGCCCCACGCTGTCATGGTATGAAAAGAAACCGCTTTTCGGACAGCGAATTTTAATCACACGCGACTATACCGGCGAATACAGTGTTCTGGAAGACCTCGGCGCGGAGTTGTTTGAGTTTCCGACCGTAGAAATTGTTCCGCCGGATGACTATGCTGAGCTAGACTCGACAATTGCGCGGATTGAAAGGTATCACTGGCTGGTATTCACCAGCGCAAACGGCTTCAACTATTTCCTTGAGCGCTTTAGGGCCCTCGACCGGGACATCCGTGACCTGAAGGGCATCCGCATCTGTGCCATAGGCCCAAAAACCTCGGAGGCCATCCAGTCTTTTGCGCTGAAAGTCGATCTCATTCCTGCTGAGTTCAATGCAGAAGGTCTCTGTGAAGCATTTCTCGAAGAAAAAACCAGTCTGGCCGGCATGCGAATCCTGCTGCCGCGGGCAGGTGCTGCACGCGAGCTGTTCCCCGACAAGATTCGCGCTCTCGGCGGTGCAATCGATACGCCGGTCACCTATCGGGGGGTCAAGGCGGAAAGGCACGGCAAACGCCTGAAACGCTTTCTGAAAGAGGGCAGGATAACGGTCGCAACCTTCACCAGTGCCATGACGTTCAACAACTTCATGGAGATTATGGGAGAAGATGCTCATGTTGTGCTGAAAGATGTGAAGATTGCCGCTATCGGACCGATAACTGCGAGAGCCATCGAGAAAACAGGTCTGCATGTTTCCATCATGCCGGAGAAGGCAACCATCGGCGATATGGTTATCGCGATTGTAGAGAAAGTGGCAAAGCAGTAGTTATCACACAGAGGATTGTACTCACGGTTGCTTGACGCTTCATTGCTTTAAGCGGGCTTTTTTACCTCCCAAACCGTAACGGCCTGAAAGCGGCTGACATGGATATACCGGTCCGCTTCTATCAGGATAAGTGCTGTCGTTTCCGCTTCGGCAAAGTCCCGCAGCTTCGGATGCTTCCTGAGAAAATGCTCCAGCAGTTCCTCTCTTTTTTTCCCCGCGCGCACCACTTTTGCCGTACCCATCAGGGTAACAGCTTCGGCGTCAAGAAGATCCTGCGTAGTATTCTTCCTGGTGTCAATAAGCAGCGCCACATGCCCGGATGCCGCCAGGTTCCGGTATTTAACGGTGTTTTTTGGCGTAAGAAAAACCGCTCCGGTCAGGTCCGGCAGCAGCGCGAAACCGACCAGAGATGCATAGGGGCGGTTATCGGCAGATGTTGCAAGCACTGCGGAGCGTTGCGACATGTTGAGAGCGCGGAGACGCTCCGGAAGCGTTGCATTGCCGGCGACCGGAATATTCGGAAGGTCAAATCCGGATTTCTGTTCCTTTCTTCCGATGGCTATTGAAGCCAACGCTTCAGCAAAAAGCACCCTGTTTTTTTCCGATGCAACCGCTATCTGCTCCAGCGTGTCGCCGGCAGCTCTGTACCCGGCGGCATGCGTTTTCTGCGCCCACGCGCGATATGCGGACGCATGATCGGATTCATGTGTCTGCCAATGTGTAAGCAATGCTACCAGTTTTTCAATCTCATTCATGATCCGCCCTCTTCTATGGTTTCGTGTTTATGGGAAAGATAATGGGAGTGTAGATGGCTGTGCTTCTGACCGCCATGGAAATGGACGTGCTCATGCACCAGGTTGACGCGGAGCAGCAGCTCCTCGTCAGCAAGGACATCGTCAGCCGAACCAATACGCTCAAGGCGATGTTCTTCGGAGAGAACGGCAACGCGGGCATGCATCTCGCTCACCATGCCGAGATCGTGCGTTGCCACGATAATCGTCTTTCCCGCTTCACTCAGCGCAAGCATCAGCTCAAGCAGAAAGACCTGTGTGCGTGGGTCCAGCCCGTTGGTAGGTTCATCAAACAACAGGACTTCGGGATTCATGGTCAGAACACAGCCAAGCGCAACCCGTTTTTTTTCACCGCCGGAAAGCATGTGAGTCGGACGCGAACCGAGGTGTTCAATCTGGAGCATGTTCATGACCTCGTGTGCGCGAGACGCTGAGGCTTCGTTGTCAAGACCAAGCTGCAGAGGACCGAAGACCAGCTCGTCCAGTACCGTCGGACAGAAAAGCTGCACGTCTGAATCCTGAAAAATGAACCCGACCCTGCTGCGGAAAGACCTGCGAAACGTCTCCTGCTTCAGTGACTGTTCAGAAAGAACCTTCCCGTCAAACATCATGCTTCCCCTTTGCGGATGCAGAAGTCCCGCACAGATTTGCAGCAGCGTCGACTTTCCGCTCCCGTTGGAGCCGATAACAGCAAAGCGCTCCCCTCTGCCGACAGAGAATGATATGTCAATCAGAGCAGGAATATGCTGATAGTACGAGAAAGAAACACTATCGAAGGAAAACAGGTTCACCGAACCATTTTACACGAGTGCAGCAGTCAAAACAAAGACAGTCAGGAAGCATGCGCCGGCATAATCACGCCTCTGCAAAGGCTTTAGCCCGGCCAGGCGAATCTCTCCGGAGAATCCACGGCAGAGCATTGCCCGGTAGATGTCATCCGCCCGACTCATTGTCTTCCGAAATACGGCGGCCATCCGTCCCGCCGACCATGCGCGATAATCCGGGGCGGCGACACCCAGCACGAGACGCATGCTCTTGGCGCGGTACATGGCAAGAATCATCTGGGCAAACAGGCAAATGTACTTCCAGGTCAGCGTAAAAATAAGCAGCAGGGAATCCGGCGCGCGAAAAAGCTTCAGCGCGCGGACGATCTCGGAGAAGGGTGTAACCGAAAGCATCAGAAATGAGACGGACAGAGAGGCAAACACCCGAAGCACAAGGCGCAGACAGACCAACACGCCCTCTTCTGTAATACCAATCTGCTGCGGAACATAAATGCTCCAGAGCGACATCGGGGCGGCGATGGAGAAAATCGGAACAATCACTGAGCCGGGCGTGATGACGTTGAGCATGGCCGGCGCTGAAACGAGAAAGCCAAAAAGAAATGTCAGCGGCAGCACTCTCCCGTAAACATTTTTGAGGGGTATCCGCGAAATAACGCCGAGGGCGAACACCAGCAGGCCAATACAGGCAAGCGACAAAACTGTCTTCTTAAAGCTGATGACGACAACCAGCACAAGCCAGAAAGACACCTTTATTCGCGCATCGAGCGACTGCAGCACTCCTTTCCGCGACGCATGCTCCCACTGGACGAACGTGTCGCGCATAAGACGGGCAAAGACGGCAATGCCCATCTCGACAAACGACACGGACCTTCTCCTTCTGCCGGACGCAGCCGGTCTCGCCGCATCCGGCAGAAGGAGAAAGGAAGGAATGTTATTTCCCATGTCTTCTCAGAAGCCTTGCCAGCAAATACATGGCGCCGGCCACAAGGAGTATCCCAAGAAGGCCGGAAACGACATACCAGACAGCCTGAATTCCCAGGACTGCTCCATCGCCGGCTGGGTTGTAGTCGGGCATCGGGGCTTTCCATAAATCCGCCAGTTTCCCGAGGCCGGCCGGAATATAGCCGATCAATTCCTGCAATTTCTCCGCAGACCATTCTCCCCAGGCGTCTTCCGCATCAAAATATTTCGGCAGAAAGATGCCGATGGGACTCAGCAGCGCCATGACGACAAGACCTGTCCAGAGTTTTTTCTGAAATGGCGTCACGTCACACCTCCCGGCAGGCATAGATCATATCTGGTTCATGTTTCAGGAATTGCTTCAGCAGCAAAGTGGTCACCAGTCCCTCAACGACGCCGAAAAGCAGCAGATGCTCAACTGCCATGATAGGCACTGCTATGGAAAGCGGGTAAGGAGCATAGAGCGGTTGGCCCTGCGCATCCTGAGCGATCAAAGGCTGGATGCCAAACTGGACAGCTGTTGCAAGAGCGGCTATCGTCAAGCCGACATAGCCCGCCAGAAAGGCTGCGAACAAAACGCGCTTTCCTTCCCGCTCCCTGCCTTTGAGAAGGCGAAATACCCACCACGAAGCGAAGGGCATGAGGACAGCCATGTTGAAGCAGTTTGCACCGATGGCGGTTATCCCGCCGTCGCCGAATACGATAGCCTGAATGATGAGAACAATGGATATCGCCAGCACGGCAGGCCAGGGGCCGAGCAGAATAGCGATGATAGCCCCGCCTACGGCATGCCCCGTCGTACCGCCGGGAATGGGAATATTGAACATCTGAATAAGGAAAGAAAAAGCCGCCGCCATGGCCAGATAGGGAATGTGCTGATGGGACAAAACGACCTGCATCTTGCGCGCTGCAACAGTCCAGAAGGCGGCGGCTAGCCCGAACAGCGGGATGTACGTCTGCGGACTCAAATAACCATCGGGAATATGCATTGCCGTCTCCCTCAGAACTTCATGGTAACGCCGAAGAGGTAGGCAACATCGGCCTCAGGTTTTGTCAGTCCGAACTTCACGCCGCCGTCAATGCTGAAGGTGTCGTTAATCTGCCAGATAAGCCCTCCCAGCGCAAATGCCGGATTCGTGCTGCTCGATGCGTCGGGATTACGTTCGATGCCTACATTGGCTACCGCTTTCAGATTCTTGACTACTTCCACTTCCGCTGCCGAAGACGCATGCCAGAGGTTTTTCCGGTCTTCAAACTTGTTTTCATTCCGGATATAGCCCAGATTCACATGGAATGCCCACTGGGCGAGTTCTTTCGTGCCGATGAGAAACATCCGGTACGTTGCCCGACCGTTGCCGAGTCCCCAAGCCTCGTCACCGGTCGGAAAGCTGATTCCCGGCTTTGCCGCCATGCTCCAGCCGTCCTGTTCAAAAAAACGCCACTTCACGTCAAGGCTGATATCCGACAACCCGTCTGCCCTACCGATGTGCTCGCCGTCCTCATACGCCGAATACCACTGGTAGGGAATGCCGAGCACGACGTCAACACGATCATGGACGCCGACCGTCACCGTCGCTCCTATTGTTCCGCCACGGTTTTTTTCCGTAACGTGACCGCCCAGATCCGCACGATACACACGCTCTTTGTCATATGCAACTTCTCCATTTACTTCCAGATGTACTTTCCCCGCGCCTACGGTTCCTGCGTCGTCGGTAACCAATGGGTGTGCGGCAAAGACAGCGGTAGCGCTGAGGAACAGCATGCAACATCCCGCAAATAGCATTTTCATGTCCATAATTAAGGTCACGCTCCTTTTTGTTTGATTATTCCTCACAATAAAAAACCACGAACAACTCCTGCCGGCCTTCTGGCCGCATGGAGCCTTCGTGGCTCGATTCGGTTGTTATCGTAGCAAACAATCCTCCTCGGAGTCAATTGAAGGCAGTCAATAATGGTAGAATTAGAAGTATGCCGTTCGCTCGAGTCTATCGATGAAAGTCTTGCTGCAACGCGTAACCAACGCCAGTGTCATTGTTGACGGCACAACCGCCGGATGTATCGGTCGCGGATTGCTGGCGCTGCTCGGCATAGAGAAAGGCGATGCCATGCAGGATGTTTCCTTTCTTGCCCGAAAATGCGCTAAGCTGCGTATTTTTGAGGATACCGAAGGAAAAATGAACCTTTCCGTAAAGGATATTCAGGGCAGTATGCTCGTCGTTTCACAGTTCACTCTCTGCGCGGACTGCAGAAAAGGAAACCGCCCATCCTTTGACAGTGCCGAGGTTCCCGAACAGGCGCGCCTGCTGTATGAGTACTTTGTCCGGCTCGTCTCGGAATGCGGTATTCAGACAGCGACAGGAGTATTCGGCACCTCTATGCAGATTGAGCTGATAAACGACGGACCGGTTACAATCCTCATTGATTCCAGGAAATAGCGGTGATCAATCTTCTTCAATCGTTCATAAAATATGCTGCTGACCAGGGGCTGCTTCAGGAATGCTACCTTGTCGGCGGAGCCGTGCGTGATATTCTGCTCGGCAGACCAATCTCTGACTACGACATCGCCATTCGTCAGAACGCTGAAAGCCACGCGCAGGATTTCGCTGCGTCAATCGGCGGAAAATGCATCATGCTTGATGCAAAATTCGGAACCATGCGTATCATGAAAGAGCGCGCATATATTGACCTCTGTCGCATGCAGGGAGACGATATTGCGGAGGATCTCGGCAAACGCGACATCACGATTAATGCGATGGCACTCCCGATCGCCGTCCTGAATGATCCGGATCCGGCACAACACCTTGTTGATCCCTTCAACGGCCGGCATGATCATGCGTGGAAGACCATCCGGATGATTTCGGCACAAAACCTTCTAAGCGACCCGCTCCGCATGCTCCGCGTCTATCGCTTTGCGCAAAGCCTGAACTATACCCCTGAAGCACACACACTGAATGTCATCAGGCAGCATGGAGCCCGTATCACAGACAGCGCGGCAGAGCGCGTAGCCGACGAACTGCGTCATATCCTGCACGGTTCAACATCATACCATACCATCAAGCTCATGCAGCGCGACGGCTTTATGGACCACCTGTTCCCGGAACTCGCCGACACGACAAAGGCGCAGCGGCAGAAGCAGTTGCAGGCTTACGGCTATCTTGAGCACATCCTCAACAACCTGCCGCTCTACTTCTTTGAACATTCGCCCAGAATGGCTGCGTTCTTCGCGGAACCAGATCGGACCATCAGCATGAAACTGGCGCTGCTTTTCCCGAATCCGGCCGCTGCGGAATCATGCGCATGGCGCCTCAGGATGTCGCATCGTGAAATCGAAGGGATAGCCCTGCTCCAACACCATTTCGATGATTTTTCCGAACTCCTGGGGGCGGAAAACTCAGAGCGTCTCAAATTTCTGCACAGGGTGAAAGAGACGTTCTATGCGCTGGTTGTTTTCATGATTTGCCAGGAGTGCATCTGCCAGATAACGGATAGCCCGACCATATATTACTGCAGGGAAATGCTTTCGCTCTATCATGGGGAATATCAGGATCGGGCAAAACTGCTCCCGCTGCTGACCGGAACGGATTTAATCAATGAGTTGCAGCTCAAGCCATCTCCGCTGTTCAGGAGCATTCTCGATACGGTAGAGATGAGGGTTATTGACGGTTCACTTCATTCACGACATGAGGCTATCGAAGCGGCGCGCGAAATGGTGCACCATAGCTGAAACTATCCGCCGTCCGGAAGGAGCGTTTATGCAGGAAAGTCCAATTCAACAGTTCAGGTTTTTTTTGAAAGACAATGTCAGGAAAAATGTCGACTTTTCCGAGACAGATCAAAGCAGGGGAGTTTCCGCACCCCCTCTCCAAAAGCCCTATCCTGCCGGCGCTGACATTATTCCGCTTCCGAATGCAGAGGCCTGGACTTCAATCCCGTCTGTCGATCTGCTCACAGCCATGGCAAATCGAAGGAGTCATCGCACGTTTCTTTCAGAGCCGCTCACCGTTGAGGAGCTTGCGTTTCTGCTGTGGTCAACGCAGGGCATCCGGCAGATTGCGAATCCCGGCACAGCGTTTCGCGTGGTGCCTTCAGCCGGTTGCCGTCATGCCTTTGAGACCTATCTCTGCATTATGAACCTCGAAGGCATCGCTCAGGGACTCTATCGCTATCTGCCTGTCGAACATGCCTTATTCCTTATTGAACCTGATGACACGATACACTCGAAAATTACTGAAGGAAGTTTTCGGCAATCGTTTGCCGGCAAAGCATCGGTGACCTTTGTCTGGACAGCGTTGCCGTACCGCATGGAGTGGCGATACGGTCTAGCCGCGTATAAGGTTATCGCTATTGACGCAGGACATGTCTGCCAAAATCTCTACCTTGCGTGCGAAGCTGTCAGCTGCGGCTGCTGCGCCATAGCGGCATATGACCAGGATTTGATGGACAGGCTGGTTCAGGTCGACGGTGAGAACGAATTTGTGGTCTATCTGGCACCGGTCGGCAGGATTCAGCCCGAAATTATTAAAGATAAAAGGGGCATACGCAATCACTCTTAGAACTTGCTGGACTCAAGCATGCTGCGAGGCGAGAGCTGAATCAACTGAGCGGCGGCGAGATGCAGCGGGGCGCCATTGCCCGCGCACCGGGAAACAAGACATAGCTTGGGTACAACTCTATTCTACTTCTTCAGCATTTTCTGCTCCACCCGGGTGCATATACCGTGCAGCATGTTCAACTCCCAATCGGTCAGGCCCGCCCGGCCGATGAAGTATTTGAGATTCATCAGGATCTTGCGTTCCAGATCACGATCACCCTTCGGCAGATATTCAAGCAGCTGGAGCGCCGATGTCATGCGTTCGAAAAGAAAGGTCAGCTCTTTCTGCGATACCAGAACAGCGTCCAGAGCGGTCACCTCGTCGGCAAGCAGCCGTGGGCCCCGGCCAGTTTTTGCAAGCTCATAGGCGACCAGCAGGACTGCCTGCGCAAGATTCAGCGATGGCTGAGCCCGATGGGTCGAGATATGCATAACAAATCCGCACTGTTGGATCTCCTCAAGATAGAGTCCTCCGTCCTCCCGGCCGAAGAGTACCGCAATACGGCTTGTCCGGGCTATTGCCGCTATTCTGCGAGCACCTTCTTCAACCGGCACAATCAGGCCTCGTTTGCGCCCAAGGCGCCGCGCGGTCCCGACAACGACAGAAACACCGCCAACCGCATCAGACAACGATGGGAACCGCGCAGCGCTGTCAAGAACATCAAGTGCATTGCGGGCTAGCCAGCGGGCCTCTTCACCAAGCGGATCCGGCGGTGAAACCAGCGCAAGATTCCTGAATCCCATATTCTTGATGGCACGGGCCGAAGCACCGATATTGCCTGCCTCCTTCGGTTCGACGAGGGTAAATTGTATGTTTTTTTCCCACTCCTGAGAAGACCTGATAGCTGACTCCTTTCCCGTGTTCTAACACTCTACAGTGTACGCGTCGGCCTGCCTTCTGTCTAGGCTGTCAGCGGCGTACGTAGCATTTCGCTACTGCTCACGTCTGTGATATAATAAACATTAAGCCGCCGAGCGCTTTCTTACTGGATTATTCCATGCAAACTACACCAAGGAGCTCTTAATGAAACGTTTTATCATACTCTGCTGCATGCTCGCCCTGCTCGTTGCTGCATGCTCGTCTGCCGAGCTTTATGGGCAGAGCGTGCCGAAGGATGTGCCGAGAGTTCAGGTGAAAGACATACTGCTGAAGCCATCGCTGCAGGGGCAGATCGTTGCCCTGGAAGGCATTGTCGTAACGCAGTGCGCATCCAACGGCTGCTGGTTTTTTCTGAATGACAGCACAGGCCAGTTATTCATTGATCTGGCTCCGAAAGGGTTCGCCATACCCCCTCGAACGAAAAAAGTTGCTACGGTCTTCGGCATGGTGCAACAGAAAGAGGGCTCTGCGCAGCTGGTGGCATACGGCGTGGAGATTCAGTAATGCCGTTTCTCTTTTTTGCATTCAGGAATCTGCTTCGCCACAAGGTGCGGAGTTTTCTGACTCTGGTCGGCATTACAGCTTCCGTTGCGGTTCTTTTTTCGATTCTCTCGTTCAACAAAGGGTTTGAAAAGGGAATAGTCAAAGAGCTTGATCAGACCGGCATTCACTTTATGGTCGTGCCGTCTGGATGTGCACACGAGGTCGCATCGCTCGTCCTGCACGGAGCTATTATTCCAAAATATCTTTCGGTTGATGTTGTGGACAGGATACGGCAGCTCGATGATATCGAACTTGTCTCTCCCATTCTGGTTGCCCAGCTTCCCAATCCGGCGAAAGACCGTGTTGATCTTGTTTATGGCATGGACCTGAAGCATGCCAGGCAGATGAAGCCTTCGTGGATCATCGACGGCACGCTGCCGGCTGGTGATGATGAGGTCATTGTCGGCTCTGAGATTGCCGGGCATGATCGCCTGAGACCGGGAGATATGATTTCCTATCCGAACAAGAGCCGATCTTTTCGTGTAACAGGGATACTTCAAAAGACCGGCGGGCAGGACGACGCATTCATTTACATGCCGGTCAAAACGGCGCAGCTTCTTTTCAACAAACCTGATGGCGCCACAGCGATTGGTGTGCGCGTTGCCAAACCTGAACGCGTCAATGCCGTCACTGAAGAGCTTTCTGCACAGGTCCCCGGCATTCAGATCGTAACGATGGGACAGGTTCTGAGCAGTCTCATGAGCCTGGCCGCTTCGGCGAAGGTCATGAGCATATCGTTGGCGATCATTGCGATTTTTATCAGTACAGTGGGAGTCATGAATGCAATTCTCATGGCGATTTTCGAGCGTGCGCAGGAAATAGGAATGATGCGGGCTATCGGGGCTTCGCGGCTCGACGTCTTCAGAATCATTCTCAAGGAGACGGTCCTGCTCACGGCTACCGGCGGCTGCGCGG
This sequence comes from uncultured Nitrospiraceae bacterium, assembly GCA_964392915.1. GTDB lineage: Bacteria > Nitrospirota > Thermodesulfovibrionia > Thermodesulfovibrionales > Dissulfurispiraceae > JAAYUK01. The sequence continues at coordinate 40,987 of CAYMRS010000009.1, read as the reverse complement.
GCGTGCTGCTCGCAAACATTGGCTCGCACGGAATTGAGCTTCTCCTCAGAAAATCGATGCCCTATGCTCCGTCCGGCAACATGATTGCATTTGACCCGCTTCTGGCAACGGGCTGCATCGCGTTTTCGGTGCTGCTCGGGTTTCTGGCGGGGGTATTCCCGGCATGGAAGGCGACAAAGATTTCACCCATTGAGGCGATTAAAGGATGATTGAACTCAAAGGAGTAGAAAAAACGTACGTTCGCGGCGCTGAAACAGTGCTCGCACTGAAAGGCATTGACCTCTCTATTGCGCGGGGAGAATTTGTCTCGGTCATGGGTCCGTCCGGATCCGGAAAAACGACCATGCTGCATATACTGGGGTGCCTTGATACTCCAAGCTCAGGAGAAATAACCATCGACGGCATCGCCGCAAATTCACTGCGGGAGCCGCAGTTGGTTGAAATACGCAAAAAAAAGATAGGCTTCGTCTTTCAGCAATTTTATCTGATACCCGGCTTGTCTGTTTTCGATAACGTAGCTCTCCCGCTTCTCTTTAGCCGTGAGAAAAAAGATACGGCGCATATTCAATCACTCATAGAGCTTGTCGGTCTGAAATATGCTGCGGATCGGAAGCCGAACCAGCTCAGCGGTGGTGAGATGCAGCGGGTTGCCATTGCCCGTGCGCTGGTGAATAATCCGATGCTTATTCTTGCCGATGAGCCAACCGGAAATCTTGATTCTGAAAACAGCGATATGATTTATGCGCTTTTTGCCGATCTGCATAAGCGCGGACTGACCGTCATCATGGTCACGCACAATTCAGAACTTGCTGCGCGGGCTGAACGCATCGTTCGTCTGAAAGACGGCACTATCGTGCGCGCTTAACCGCCCGTTTTTTCGCGCTTGCGGCGGACAGTAACGCTTTCCCCCGCTATTCCCCAATTGTCGGTTTCAACTTCATCAATAGTAACCACGGTCGTCTGAGGATTTTTGCCGAGCACCTGAACCAGCAGTTCTGTAACACCCCGCATCAGTTCAGCCTTCTGTTCAACAGTCGCACCATCTCGGGTAATTCTGATATTCACATAGGGCATGCGGTCCTCCTTGAAAGACTTTGCCGAAATAAAAAAACAGGGTGGAAGCTTATGTCTTCCACCCTGTCTCTGGATTAAGAGAAAAGAATTAGCAACCTTCAGCTGCTTTCTTCTTCTTCGGAGCTGCGTCCTTCTTGGCGTCCTTAGCATCTTTAGCATCTGCCTTGGCGTCCTTAGCATCCTTCTTAGCGTCCTTAGCATCTGCCTTAGCGTCCTTAGCATCTGCCTTAGCGCCCTTAGCATCCTTCTTGGCGTCCTTAGCGTCCTTCTTGGCGTCCTTAGCGTCCTTCTTGGCGTCCTTAACGTCAGCCTTTGTTGCCGGAGCTGCGTCCTTCTTGGCGTCCTTTGCATCTGCCGCAAAGCTCAGACCTGCCATCGAAAGTGCGAAAAGAACTGCGACGACGAGTGCGAGAATCTTCTTCATCTAAACAGTCACCTCCTTCCGTTCGTGAAATATTACTTTCCTAATTGCAATAGTAATGCCAAACATTAACTTTCATATTTTACAACAACTTCCATAAATTTCGTCAACAAAAATATTCCCGAAAAGAGGAGCGATTTCCTCTGCTGAGGCAACCCTTAGTCCATGTCCTGCATCGGCTTGATGAACATGAAGTAAACCATGGTCCAGTTGCCGAGAACCATGAAAACGGTTGCAAGGATACTCTGCAAAGCCAGGCCTGACACACCTGTCAGGGCATGACCGACGGTTCAGCCACCGGCGAGCGCGCCGCCGACGCCCATAATCATGCCGCCGAAAAAAACGCGCAGCAATTCATCCACCTGTTTTGGCGCGGTCAGCTTAAACTCGCTCAGCCCCTTAGCGCTCAAAAAGGCGCCTAACGGAACGCCGATAATATAAAGAGCGCTCCAGGAAATCCCGCCGTAGCCCGCAATGCTGAACAGCTGGTCGTTCTTTGCCATACTGTCTCCGAACATTAAAAAAGTCACCAATTCAGACAACGGGCCTGAGAATGAAAGTCCGCGGGCGCGACCACCCCACTCGTAGGAAGTCCACCACGCAAGAACGATGATCAGGCCGACCAGCAGGCCGCCGAGCGACCAAGACCAGCCTTTTTTCGGCTGCTTGCCAAACGGGTTTCCCTTCAATACAATTGGGATGAGTATTACCGCGATTACCGCTATGAACACCCATTTCAGATTCGGGGCATTGAAGAGATCCCACAGTGCGGGATTTGCTATCGCGTCGTCACCGCTCCCAATCGAAACCTTGTAGCCCTTAAGCCATTTCATAACCGGTGCAAGCGGACCGTGATAGCTCATGATAAGCGTGAAGACAAAGCCGACGGTTGCAATGAAGGCAGCGAACTGACCTTCCCCCTGCTTGTACAGGACGCCGCTGCCGCAGCCGCCCGCCATTACAATGCCAAGGCCAAAAATATAGCCTCCGATGATCGCGGCTATCGGCATAAATGCCTGCCGGGCCAATCCGTTTTCGCCAAGCAGCCCGATGTCTTCAATCAGGTTCGAGCCAATAATTGCTACAACCAAAGCCAGCAGCCAGCCCCGCAACAGCGTCAAGTCGTTTACAAAGATCACGTCTCTGTATGCCGAGTTCATTCAATAGCGGCCGCGCTGCAGCACAAAGCCAAAAACGAGACCGGTCAACACACCGCTCAGGATGACCATAATGCCAATCGGCTGGACTTCCATAGCAACCTCCTAGTATGGATATTTCTATGAGGACCAAAGGTCCTATCTATCACTTGCGTGCTATGTATAGAACTGAAATATACTACTGAAAGAAACTGCACAGAGGGAAATAAGGTTTTTTGATAGGTCAATAAGAAAAAAACGGGGGCCGACATTTCCAACCCCTGTCGCGCTACATTTCCACCCGCGTTACAACGCCATGCAGCAAATACGACGGCATGCGGTAGAACTGGACAAACGAAGGCGTAAGGCGCTTGATAACTGAAAAAACTTTCCAGAAGAACGATCGGGTCGAGATATCCTCAACGCCGTAAAAAATGGTTCTCGGAAAGATATTAGCCTCTCGGAAAATGCGCTCCATGTCGGGAATCTCCATATAGCCCATCTGGATCTCGAAGATACGCAGGCCGGGGACAGGTTCTTCGCGAAAAAACCAGGCGACGCCAAAAGGATCATCGCGGCGAACCAGCGATACAATGATATTATCTTCATACATCACCCCATTTTCAAACATGGTATTGACCACATAGGGGGAAACTTTATCGAGACCGCGGGAGAAAAAAAGCGCCGTTCCTTCTATGAGATTCATATTTTCACGCCGGTTCGCATATTCAGCAAGAAACGGGGCGCGATCCATCGGACAGAGCCGTTGATACAAACGGCTCTGTCCGCGCGTATACAACAGGATAAGCGCGAAAGGAATTGCTGCAATGATGAGCGACCAGTAGCCGCCATGCGGAATCTTGTAGATATTTGCGAGCAGATAAACGACATTGACGCAAAAAACTGCCGCGGACAGGGCAGCGAAGGCAGGTTTCCGCTTCAGCCAGAATATCCAGGTCATGAACAGACCGGTAAGCGACATGGTGCCGGTAACCGCAAGCCCGTAAGCGGCTGCAAGTTTGCCCGACTCCCGGAACTCGTACATCACAAACAGCACTGCGAACAATAAAAACCAGTTCACAGCGCCGATATATATCTGTGAATGCATTTCCTTCGAGGTATAGTCAACCTTGAAAATCGGCATTACCCGCGTGGTCATGCTCTGATAGACTATTGAAAACATGCCGCTAATCATCGCCTGTGACGCAATGACCGTTGCCAGTATGCTGAGAACGAGAAACGGCACATACAGCAAGGATGCCTGATGATAAATCATCTCAAAAAGGACATTCTTCGCCTGCGGATTCCGGATGAGATAGGCTGTTTGCCCCATATAGTTCAGCAGAAGCGCGGCGCAGACAAAATACCAGGCCTTCACTATAGGCTTGCGACCGAGATGCCCCATGTCGGCATAAAGAGCTTCACCGCCCGTTGCACAGAGAATCACCGCCGACAGCACGAAAAATCCGGCCAGTCCGTTCTGAAAGAGAAAATCGAGCGCAAAGTAAGGATTCAAAGCCTTGATCACGTGAGGCTCCTGCAGTATTGCAAGGATGCCGGACCCGGCAAGCGCGCAAAACCAGAGCACCATAATCGGTCCGAAAGCTCCGGCAACCTTTTCGGTGCCTCCGCGCTGCACCGAAAAAAGAGCTATCGCGATCAGCGCGGCGGCAATGACGAGAGCATCAACCGGCGTTTTCTCAAGCCCCGGAATAAGCAGCGCACCTTCCACTGCGGAAAGAATACTAATGGCAGGCGTAATAACGCCGTCGCCGATGAGAAGTGAAATGCCGATGAACGAAAGCACGGCGACGACGCCGACCCGGCGACCCGGCCTCAGCATGGGGGTCAGAATCTCCTTCAGAACGATAGTGCCTCCCTCCCCCTTTTTGCTGAGACGCATGGCGAGCCAGGCATATTCAATGGAGACGAGAATCGTGATCGTCCAGATAATAAGAGAGAGCACTCCGATAAAATGGGGTTCAGTTCGTTCGGTCAGCAGAAAAACGACGGCCAGGGTATAAATCGGGCTGGTGCCGATATCGCCGAAAACAAGCCCGAGCGGCTGCAGAAAAGACTTGATTTTCGACTCAGTGTAACGCGACATGACAGATCATACCTCCAAAAATGGCGCAAAAAAACCGCCGGCATGGCCGGCGGTCCATGACTGCCTGTCCAGTGCCTTTCAAATGCCTGCGAAGTTAGCTGGCGGGCTCGGGCTTGAAAGTGCCCTATCCTTTCGGAATACGCCCCAACAAACTGGGTCCCCCGCATCCGCCCATCGGACGAATCTCGGCTCTGTTATTACGCTACTCCTGCTCTGAGAGGTTTGTCAACAGCAAAAGAGCCATTACACTTTATACATAAATTACTGCGGTGAGTTGCTCAGAATTCGGCGCACTACAAGAGCAATCCCGGCTACTTTTTCCAGAACGCAGGAATGAAAAGAATGAGCACGGTATATACCTCAAGCCTGCCCGTCAGCATGCAGAACGACAGAATCCACTTTGCAGCAGACGGAAGCCCCGCATAATTTTCAGCAGGTCCGGCTTCTCCAAGAGCCGGCCCTACGTTGCATATGGCGGAAATGACCGTTGTTGCCGACGTGATAAGGTCGATCCCGATCGCAGTCATCGCAAGTATTGCAACCGCCATAACCGACAGGAAGAGAAAGAAAAAGCCCCATATGCCTCCCAGGAGTTCTTTTGTCAGATACTTGTCGTCAAGCTTCAGCGTGATAACAGCGCGCGGATGAAGCAATTGAAACAGCTCCCTATAGCCCTGTTTCAGGATAATCAGCATTCGCACCTGCTTAATCCCGCCGCCGGTCGATCCTATCATGCCGCCGAAGAACATGAGCATGACCAGAATCATCTGCGCAAAGACCGGCCACTTCTCGAAGTCTGCCGTTGCAAATCCGGTTGTCGTCACAATGGCGACGGCCTGAAAGGCAGCATAGCGAAGGGCATCCCATGCGGGATACTGGCCGGACGTCCAAATCGTCAGGAACAGCAATGACGTAGCAATGAGTACGACACATCCGTAAAAACGAAACTCCGCATTCCGGAAAATCCGCAGCGGCTGTTTTTTGAGCACCAGAAAGTAGAGTGAGAAATTTACTCCGGCAAGAAACATGAAGACTACGGCAACGTAATCGATGAATGCGCTTTGGTAGTGGCCTATGCTCGCATTCTTTGTCGAAAAGCCGCCCGTTGCAAGGGTTGCAAAGGCATGACAGGCAGCATCAAACAGATCCATTCCTCCTGCCGCATACAGCGCGGCGTTTGCAATGGTAAGTCCCACATAGATGAACCAGAGTGCCTTGGCCGTATCGAGAATGCGGGGCTGAAGCCGGTCTACGCTCAGTTCGGGAACTTCGGCCTTGAAAAGCTGCATTCCCCCGCCGCCCAGCATCGGAAGAACGGCGAGCGCCAGCACAATGATCCCCATGCCGCCGATCCAGTGTGTCAATGCTCGCCAGAAAAGTACTCCTTTTGAGACGACTTCAATGTCGGTGAGCACTGAAGCGCCTGTCGTGGTAAACCCCGACATTGACTCAAAATAGGCATCAGTAAACGAGGTGAATGTTCCGGTCATCAAATAGGGAATGGTCGAAAAAAGCGACATGATGCTCCAGGTGAGCGTAACAATAAGAAACGCATCACGATGCCGAATCTCCTCCCGCTTCCTGTTTCGCGAGGCAAAATAGACACTTCCCGCAACCAAGAGCGTAAACACGCTCGACATAAGCAGACGGAACGCTTCACGCTCGGAGAAGAGAAATGACACAAGCGCCGCCAGCCCCATGAACAGACCGGTTATGGCAAGGGTAATACCGAGAAAGTTTGCTATGAGACGATAATGCATGAAAGCTCCGACCTACGCAAATATCTGCTCGATAGAGCGGATTGACTCCCTCAGCACAAAAACAACAACCTTGTCGTCCGGCGCAACCGCATCGTTGCCTCCCGGGATTGTGACCTGCGAACCGCGAATAATAGCCCCGATGACGGAACCGGGGGGTAGTCCGAGATCTTTCAATGCAACGCCGATTATCCGTGATTTCTTTCCTACACGCGTTTCAAGAATTTCCGCACGGCCATCAGCAATCGCAGTCAGTGAGAGAATCTCGCCCTGCCTGACGTAGCGAAGAATAGAGCTTGCCGTAAGAAGCCGGGGACTCAGAACACTGTGCAGGCCGAGACCGTGCGCAACAGATACATAGTCGGTACGGTTTACTACCGATATCGTCTTTTTTACCCCAAGCTTTTTGGCAAGCAGGCAGGCAATGATATTCAGCTCATCATTATTGGTCACCGAGATGTAAACATCCGTTGCGGCGATATTTTCATCGGAAAGCATCCGCTGCTCCGACCCGTCGCCGTACAGCACGATTGCCCGATGAAGCTGCTTGCTCAAATATTTGCAGCGTTCCAAGTCCGTATCGATTATTTTTATGTCGACCGTTCGTTCCAGGGCAGCCGCAACAGCGTATCCTATGCGGCCGCCTCCATTAATGATAACCCTGCGCACCGGTTGCATTTCGATTCCGAGCATGGCTACGGTAGCCGCAATCAGATCCCGCGGCACGGGAAGGTATACAATATCGCCCGGCTGCAAAACATCGTCTCCCCGGGGAATGAGCACTTCATCCCCGCGTTCAACAAGACCGAACAGAAGACGGTGGCCGACCGATGGCACCTCTTTCAGCGACTTCCCGGCCAACGGAGAGGAGTCCGGCAGCTTGCAGCCGATAACGAAGACCAGCCCGTCTTCAAATGACTCAATAGTAGAAGCAAACGGAGCCTGCAAAAGACGAGTGACTGCTTCGGCAGATTCATATTCAGGATTGATGGCCGGATTGATATCAAGATTCTCCTTGCTCAACAACTGCTTATTGCCGAAATGGTCGGGATTCCTGATTCTGGCTATCCGACGGGGGACTTTAAACATCGTTCTGGCGAGCAGGCAGGCAATCATGTTTGCCTCATCGCTGTCGGTAACCGCCAGCACCATATCAGCCCGCTCGGCACCCGCTTCACGCAGGACCTCGGAGTCGCTGACTTCCCCCTGAAGGATTGCAACGTCAATATCCTCGACAAGGCGGTTCAGCTTGTTTTTATCGCGGTCGATGACGATGACATCCTGAGATTCCATGGAAAGATATCGGGCAATCTGATAGCCGACTTCACCGGCTCCAAGTATAATCACACGCACGTATAACTCCTTATCATGAGCGATAGGAAATCAAAAGGCTCCCTATTCTATCAAAAAAAGAGGCCGATTGCTCTGAGTATGCTTCAGACCCGGAGCACGGACGGCAGGCAGAAAACAGAAAGCCTCAGCAATCACCGCTAACCGCGCCGGTCCACAGGAAGGCAACAATCCCCCTTTGGAGTCCGTCAAGCGGGCAGGCAACAACTGACTCACAGCCCCCTCTTCACCTGATAATCAGGACGGAACACGGAGCAAGTGCAACAATTTTTTCTGATACGCTTCCCATGAGGATACGCTTGAGTCCGGTCCTGCCGATACGCCCAACAACAATGAAATCGACGTCTTCACGGCTCGCTGTTTCGACAATCTCATGATAGGGACGCCCGACAACTGCAACGGGAGTCACTTTCAGTCCATGCACTTCACCAAGTTTTCGCACACGCTCAACATTTTCCTCTGCCCATTTCTTCCGGTCCTGCGTGCGCGCGACACACATGGCAATCAGATTCCGAACCTTGTCGCACCGCTTCGCCATACTGATTGCCTCAGCCTCAGCCAGACGGGCATACTCGGATCCGTCTGTCGCAATCAGAATCTGTTCCCCCCTGATTTCAGCATCTTTCGGCACAATAAGCACCTTGCACGGGGCATAGGCAATGACACGCTCAGTCACGCTCCCCATGAGAATCTTTCTCAGCCCGGTGCGGCCGCGGCGTCCCATGATAATGACGTCAACCTCGCGTTTCTTTGCCTCTTCGATAATCGCCTCGTATGGCTTGTTGGTTCTCCGGATGACGGAAGCGCACTCAACGTTTTTCTCGGTGCAGCACTCCCGGATACGGTCGAAATGGTCGCGCGCCCTGAACTCCATCAGCTCAACCTGGGCCTGGCCTTCCGTCTCAAACTCGGGGTTTACTTCCAGAACCTGCATGACCGTCACATCAATACCGCAGGAACTGGCGATAAACATAGCTTCCCGTTCCGCACCGTGGCTGTGCTCAGAACCGTCGGTTGCGAGCATGATTCGCTGTATGTCGCCCATTAGATGCCTTCTGTGCATGTTCAGTGCCCTCCCGTCTGCAGAATGCCTGAAGCTGCGGCGGCCAGAACCAGAATTTCGAGTGCCGCTATGGCGGCATAAATGTAATCCTTTTTCCGCAGAAATATCGGAAGAATAGCCGCGTAACACCATATGGTCGCTGCTGCCAAAAAGGCAACCCCGACGAAATTAATGTAATCGCCGGTTCCTATAAGCCGCACCCATGACCATCCCGGCTTCAGGCCGGTCGCGGCCAGATATTCATGCACCGGCAGGCTCCAATAGCGCGAAAGATCCTGCACCGGAATGCGTGGAGAGAGAATTCCGGTCATATAAACAAAAAAGGTCGCGACAAGTATAACGAGACCCGAACGCATGAGTAGCCGCAACAGGCGGGCATAGCGGAGTTGCTCCTCAGTTGCAGGCGGCTTCCGGGCAATGGCAGCACTCGGCCTTAGTTCCATATTCCCAATCCTTTCAATAAAGAACGCGAACCAGCAAAAAGCAGAATTACAATAACAATGAGCCGGATAGCGGCAGGCTTGGTCTTCGCAAGAATCCGCACCCCGACAATCGATCCCAGCATAATCCCCACGATTGACGGAACAACCATAAGGGGAAGCACCGCGCCGCCGTTAATATATATCCATGCCGCAGACGCATCGGTAATGGAAAGAAGAAACTTGCTGGTCGAGACAGACACCTTCAGCGGAGCGCCCATCAGCAGGTTCAGCACCGGAACGTTTGCCCATCCGGCGCCGAGTCCGAACATGCCGGCCATAACCCCGATGAGAACAAACAGCGCGAGTCCCTGCGGCGTGCGGTGAATCTTCCAGTTCACCTGGTGTCCGGTCGATACTTCATGATAGACGCCGTGAATGCGAAGCGCGGTGGAGAGCGCATCAGCCTTCTTCACTTCCGGAAACTCAGACTTCTTCGCCATCATCATTATCGCAACGATACCGAGAATTGATGCGCCGAGAGCTGTCTGCACCACATTGGTCGGCAGCGCAAGCCCCGCAAGGGCGCCCGCAATTGCCGAAGTCGACGCTATCAGGGCAATCGGTATCGCAAGGCGGAGATCCGCCATGCCCTTGCGGAGAAGGCCGGGGCCAGCGGCAAGTGCTCCGGCAAGAGCTACGAGCAAGCCCGCACCGCGCACAAAATCGAGGTGAAAGGGAAGAAAACCGCCGACTATGGGGACATACAACACACCGCCTCCGACCCCCCCCAGCACCGCCACGATGCCGAGGAAAAACGTAACCACGAAGAGAATGAGCGGCCATGCCCACCACGGCATATCGGATGATGGCATTGTTTCGGCGGTAGACGGTTCGGCAGCAGAAGCGATGGTCGCAACACAAAGACAAAGCAAAAGAAGCATATAGGCGGTTTCTTTCCGGAATAGCCTGATCAGCAACGACAGCAGCATCCTGAAACCGGATAGCATGCGTAACTCCTGTGGACCATAAGCTCCCGCAAACGGGTAATAGTTAAAGTCTATCAGAAAAATGGTGTTGATGCAGCAGGCGAGCTATTCAGCGAGGAGCGTCTCCGTAACGGAATTGAAAACATTCATCATTTTTACAATGCCGACCAGCTTGCGCTTGTCCTCCAGTACCGGGAGATATGCCCTGCCTTGCGTCACCATATAATACGCCGCGAGCGGGACTGGATCCTCCGGCCGGATGAACAGTTCAGCAGGCCGCATAAACTCGCTCACCGGTCTGTCAAAAAGCTCAAGCACCGGCTTCCCATAGAGCGATGAAGGTTCAGGAATCGGCGACTCAGCTTCGCCTTCCGTGATTTGCGGATCAAGCCCCCGCAGGATATCACGGATATCGAGCGTGCCGAGAAGATTATATTTTTCATCAAATACGAGAATAGCCCGAGGGAAGTCGCTCACTCCGACCGCCATGCCGGTAGCCTTTATAATATCAATAGCCTGCCGCAGCGTGAACCAGTAAGGCAGGTGCGGAAATTCAAAAATGTCTTCCATGATATCGCTGACTTTCTGCATCTGTTCCATAGTGCCTCCGAGCGTCATGGTCCATCAAGTATTACTTGACATCATAGTATATCGGCAAATGCGTTCGCAAATTAGTTTTGGCTTGCGGTGTTTAAAAAAATCTTATATTGTTTTTCTTTGCTCCTCCCCTGTCGCTATGCTAACATAAAAAAAGGCAGCCATGCCGATTCGTCAGTGCTGTGAACGGCACCAATACATGAAGATACTGGATCATATCAAGTTTATGTTTAGCATGAATCACTCAGAACGCGCGAGCCATGATACCTCGGCTCCGTTCAGGGAGCGATTCTTCGCATTCCGGCAATTGCTCGATCATAACAACGCCGCTCTCGCCGCCATGGCAGATCTCGGGGAGAAGCTCACCGGCGAGTATCTGTTCGATCGCAGGTACGTTGAGACAAAGACCCTGGAAGTTGCCGAAAACGTCGGCGCGATGATTGAGAACCTCAGCATTGTCTGTCACAGCCATTATGCCTCTCTTATCGAACGTCATAAGGAAATTGCTGCCGGAATCAATGCCATTATCGGTCGCCGGCGGTCTGGTGTCGAAGATGTACTTACTGTTCCGCTTTCCGAATTGACAAAAGAAGCGGCTGATCGCGTCGGCGGAAAAATGGCAAACATTGGAGAGATGCTCGGACGCGCGGCCATTCCTGTACCGGAGGGGTTCGCGGTAACTGCATACGCATTCAGGCGCTTTCTTGAGCATAACGAGCTTTCCCAAAAAATAGCCGCAAAGCTCGATGAGGCGCATGTCAGTGATCTGGCGGCGCTGCAGGCAACCAGCGCTGCCATACAGGATATGGTGCGCGGTGCGGAACTGCCCGAAGATCTTGCAACCGGGCTTGCGGCGGCATATAAGCGACTCGAACAATCCGTCGGCAGACCGGTGATGGTGTCGGTTCGCAGCAGCGCGCTTCAGGAAGACGGTGAATTCAGCTTTGCGGGACAGTATTCCACAGTGCTGAATGTTGCGGGCAGCGACATCCCGGCTCGGTACAAAGACGTTGTTGCAAGCCTGTTTAATCAGCGCGCCCTCTTCTACTGGAAAACCAAGGGGTTCCAGGAATTCGACATGGCGATGCCGGTCGGCGTTCTTCGCATGATCGACGCAAAAGCCGGAGGCGTCATGTATTCCCGGGATCCGAACAATCCAAAAGACGAAGCTGTGCTTATCAGCGCGGTTCATGGGCTCGGGGTAGGTGTCGTAGATGGAACCGTCACGCCCGAAACGCATCTGGTCTCCCGATCGACAGGGAAGATTTCAACCACAAAGGGCGCTACCTGCCAGCAGACTGCCGCCTTTTGCACGCCTGAAGGCGGAATCGCAAAGCGTCCGCTCACACCACAGGAGGCCGGATGTCAATCCATAACGGCTGAGCAGATATCTCAGCTTGCGGCCTATGCTGATGCGCTTGAGCAGCACTATGGCTGCCCGCAGGATATCGAATGGGCGGTTGACGCTGATGACAAGCCGATATTGTTGCAGTCCCGTCCGTTGCATATCTATGCCAGAGAACCGATAAAAGCGGTTCCGATGCGTGTTCCGGGCTATGAGATCAGGCTCTCGCGAGGTGTCATAGCCTGCAAGGGAATAGGATTCGGGCCGGTTCATTTTGTCCGTCTCCATGAAGATCTCAACTCGTTTCCGGATGGCGGCGTCCTCGTTGCAAAACACACCTCAACGAAGTTTGTCACGGTAATGGACCGGGCGTCGGCCATCATTACCGATGTCGGCGGCGTAACAGGCCATATGGCATCTCTCGCACGGGAATACCAGGTGCCGACCATTCTTGATGCGGAGACCGCAACAGCCTCGCTCAGGCAGGGGGAACTGGTAACCGTCGACGCGGTGCATTGCAACGTCTATGCAGGAACGGTCGAGGAACTCCGGGAGTTTGCGAATCCCAAAGAAGACCCGTTCAAGAGTACCCAACTCTTCCGCTCTCTCGAAAAAGCGCTGAAGCTGATTGCGCCGCTGAACCTCATTGACCCCGAAGACCCGGAGTTCAGGCCCGAGGCCTGCCGGACATTGCACGATATTACCCGTTTTTGTCACGAAATGGCGGTGCGGGAACTCTTCAACATCGAGTATATCTCCGCGGATGACGTCGGATCGCAAAAGTTGGTTGCCGCGATTCCGACAGAGATCTGGGTCCTGGACCTCGGTGGTGCAATCGAAGGAGCGCCCAACCATCTGAATATTGATCATGTGCGCTGCTTGCCGTTTCAAGCGTTTTTTAAAGGGCTCACCTCCATGCGCTGGCCGGAAGCCAAGCAGTTTGATGTCTCCGGCTTCATGGGAGCTATTGCCCACACAGCCACGACGAGTGAAGAACAACTCCGCCGGGCGGCAGAAAAAAGCTTTGCAATCCTGACCGGTGAATATATGACCTTTGCGATCCGTCTCGGTTATCACCTTTCGACAATCGAGGCGTTTGCAGGCGAGAGCATCAACGACAACTACATCCGTTTTTTCTTTAAGGGCGGCGGCGCGGCAATCGACCGGAGGCTTCGCCGTGTGCGCCTGATTGCGGAAATTCTGAAGCATATGGACTTCAACGTAAAGACAACAGATGACGTTGTCGAAGCGTCGCTCATGAAGTACAAAAAAGAGACCATTCAGGAAAAACTCGAGATCATGGGCAAGTTTACCGTCTTCACGAAACAGCTTGATATGGTCATGTATAACGACGCCATCACCAACGGGTACATCGCGCAGTTCATCAAGCAGCACATCACGGTAAAGGCATCCGGGAACGCTGCGGCACACTGAAACTTCAGTCTGTCTGATGCCGTTCTTGCAGCTTCGGGTTCGGCATGCTATAGTTATTTCAGCGGGGTTCCCGCCGTGAAAAATCATTGCCTGAAGTCTTCGTCAGGGAGGGGATTATGAAAAAACTCGTTATCGCAGTGCTGACGTTGTGTCTTTGTTTTTCATTCATTGCTGGCTGCGCTTCAAGTGGTGGTCGCACAGCGGGGGAAGTAATTGACGATGCAGTGATCATCTCTGATATTAACAAGAAAATCATCGGCGACGCAGATCTCAGTTATTGGAAAATCAATGTGGACTCTTCGCAAGGGAATGTCACGCTGACCGGAACCGTGAAGAACCAAGCGGCTGTGGACAAGGCCGTTGGATATGCAAAGTCTGCACGGGGCGTGAAGTCAGTGCGAAACGGGCTCCTGATACAGACTCCCCGGTAGATCGCGGCAGGCCGTCTTTCAGGAGCTTTGCCCTGGCAGGCTCCTGAAAAGACTGGTTTTTTCAGCTTTTTTCGAGCTTTTCCCTGAGCGCCTTGTTTTCACGCTGCGTCCGGAGCCATTTTATCGCCTTTTCAATGGTAAAAATTATCTGCTCTTTCCTGAACGGCTTGGTGATAAAGTCAAAGGCATTCTTATCCATGGCCTCGGCGGCAGATTCAGCGGTAGCATATGCTGTAATAATAATAATCGGGATATCCTGATCAAAGCTCCGCACGGCATTGAGCAACTCAATGCCGTCAAGCCCCGGCATTTTGAGGTCAGTGAGCAAAACGTCGAATCCGCCTTGCCTCGCAAGTTCCAGCGCCTCGGACGGATTGTTCGTGGTAACAAATTCATAGGGAGTATTCGCCTTGACAATCATGCTGAGCAGCCGGAGCATATCCGGCTCATCATCAACGATTAACAACTTTTCTGCCATGTGTCCTCCTGTTTGTCCTGAGCAGTTACGGGCAAAGAAACAATGAACTTCGTTCCGGTCACTGAGGATTCTTCCGCAGTCTTTGTCTCAAATGTTATGGAACCGCCGTGCTTGCTTATAATACCATACGAAATGGAGAGGCCGAGGCCGGTTCCTTCGCCAACTTCCTTAGTCGTGAAAAATGGATCGAATATCTTGGACCGCACTTCCCGGGGAATTCCTGATCCCGTGTCAATAAATAGGATCTCAACACACCCCGATACGCTGGAGAATCCCGTCTGAACGGTCAGAATACCGCCAGAACCTTTCATGACCGATGCAGCGTTCGCGATAAGATTGAAAAACACCTGCTGCAGCTCCCCGGGGTCTCCCTGAATGTGAGGCAGATCGTCCGCAAACCTCTTTTCCACAGTTATTTTGTTGATATTCAGATTATTGGCTACGACCTTCAGTACCAATCCAAGATTTTCATTGAGGTCGACATCCTGCTCCTTGTGTTCGGTAAACCTTGCGAAACCGAGCAGATTTTCGACGATACGCTTTGCGTTCATCCCCTGCCGCTCTATTGTTTTCAGCAGTTCATAGTTATCGGAATCCTGCGGCGTCTGGTCAAGCATTATCTCCGTAAATCCGAGAATCACCGCCAGAGGATTGTTAATCTCATGCGCAACTCCGGCGGCCAGTGTTCCGACCGACGCCAGCTTTTCCGTATGTGACATGCGCTGCTCAAGTTTTTTCTTCTCGGTGATGTCGCGCCCGATGCCAAGCACCGAGTACACGGCGCCCTTCTCATCAGCAAGTGAGCTATAGTTGATGCTGAGCCATCGTTCTTCATCGTCAATCGCAACCTGACTTGTCACTTCATCTTCGGCAAGTGAGCGCTCAAATATTCTTTCTATAATTGCCATCTGCGCCGCTGCGGACTGTGCGTCAAAAAGATCATGCACCCAAATAGAGGAAAAAACAGCCTGGTCAATTTTGAAAAAGGAACAACCGCTGCTGTTCAGCGAGAGAATCAGGCCGTTTCGGTCGATCGTGAATATAACTTCCTTGGCATGTTCAATCAGTGACCGATAGCGATATTCAGACTTTTGAAGCGCACAGGTCTTTCCCTCGACCTCATGCTGAATCGTTTGCGACCAGCGAACCAGAATACTTACCAGCGTGAGTCCGCCCATCAGGACTATCAGGACAGCAACGCCCTGCATCAGCGCCTGACGGAACGTAATATCGTGGATAGCGTCTTCTACCTCGCTGATTGGAGCCACCACAGCAACCGACCAATGCTTGGCGGAACCGTTCCGGGCAAGAGAAACCGGAGAATACGCAATCAACTTCTTCATTACTCCCTGCTGCCCCCTGTGCCAGCCCGATATAAACCAGCTCGTCCCTTCCTTGCCGGTCAGAATCATTTCCTTCTGGATTTCGTTGATGCGGGAAAAGGAGATGGCGGGATTCTTCTCCCGGCGGGCTTCCATGGCACTTTTCCCGATGAAGTCAGCCTCCGGATGGTACAGAAAAATACCCTTATCATCAATAACCCAAGTGTAGCCGGTCTTACCCGAACGGAGAACTCCCGCAACCTTTCCCGTCAGGCGCGAGGCATCGATGACAAAGATAATCACCCCGGCAAAATCATTCGTGGCAACAGGATGCGCATCATCAACTGATACCTGCCAGACCGGCATTGCCATGACAAAAAATGTTGCATGCCCTCCATTCAGCGGCTGCACGAAAATGTCGCTCATCTGCAGTTTGTTTTTCAGATCAGAACGGCCAGCCTGTTCAAGATAAGAACCGTCGGACTCAGAAAGCTCAACAATATGAGCACCATCAGCGCTGATGACATGCGTTTTGCCGGATTTTTTCTCGACATAGCGGATTTCCCGCATACCGTCGTCCTGGAAACTCGAATAGACTATCGAAATGCGGCGCTGCATCTGAACACGTTCAGAGTATTGGACCGCCGGGGAAAAGCTCAGAAGGGTCAATTCACGTTTGAAATCGGCAAGAGTGTTCTCGATCATGCTCACCGCATGGCGGGCAATGACAAGTTGCTGATTATTGAAGTCCTCAATGACGGTATCGCGCACCGCCTGCGACGAAATCCAGCCGAGTAGGAGGATGACGGCAAGCATCAAAATGGTAACCAAAAACGTAAGCAGCTTGTAATGCCGGGTATAGAAAGAAAACCACCGCTCAAAAGCAGTGTGGCGCCTCTGTTCGGGCTCGTTCGGGATCTTGCAGGTCGGAGGCGTATGATCCATAAAAGAGATTATAACGCATTCAGATTAAACACGGCTCACCGCGGGGGAGGAAAGGATGTTCTCTCATCTCCCCCACGCAGTAGAAGTTACGAACCGGCATTGGGAGCAGCGCAGAACTCCATGCAGCTCTCTTTGACGACGTATACACAGCACGGAGAATCTTTGACAATCTTGGGAGCTTCAGCTCCAAGCAGAAAACGCGCTCCTTCCGAAGCGCCGCGCGCGCCAATGACCAAAAGGTTGGCCTTTTCCTGCTCTGCGTATTCCACAATAGCTTCAGCAGGCGACGGCCCTTTGATAATTCTGGCCTTGACGTTCTTTACCCCCTGTTTTTCAAGAAACTCAATCGCCGCGCGAAGAAGCTGTTCGGCACGCTGCGCAAAATCATCGCGCGTAGTATCCCGGTCGCCCGGCAACAACCCGACCTCAAGGTCTGAAAAGTGCGGTAATACATTGATGACATGGACATCGAGATTCTCACGGTCCTTGCAGAGAAAGGCCGCCGCGGCAAGACACATGTCGCTGTATTTCGAACCATCTATTGAGACCACCACTTTCATCGCTCCGCCTCCTAAATCTCTTTTCTGACTTTCACCTTCTTGTGAACCGTGAGTCCCAAGCCTTCAAACAGATGGAACAGCGCATAGCCCCACCAGATGGTATAACA
Organism: uncultured Nitrospiraceae bacterium; assembly: GCA_964392915.1. GTDB lineage: Bacteria > Nitrospirota > Thermodesulfovibrionia > Thermodesulfovibrionales > Dissulfurispiraceae > JAAYUK01. Next base: position 23,452 of record CAYMRS010000009.1, on the reverse strand, counting down.
CACATAAAAAAGGAGCAGAGCCGTCATCATGCCGATACGGTCGGTAACATTCTGCGCCTGAATGCCATAAAAGTTATATGCAGGCTCAACAACCTTCTTGTTGACTTCGTTAATCATCTTTGCATTCTCAAAATCCCTTGAAAGCTGCAGCGACTTATCGATCTTGCTCAGAAGGGTCCACCAGTTTTTCATGGCCTGGCGCTCATCATATCCATAGGTCTCTTTCAGCTTTGCGCCGTCGTTTTTATACAAGAGATCACCGTCGCGGATAACGACCGCGAGCATCTTTCCGATATCGCCGGTCACCTTGAGGTCGCCCCCGCTCAGTTCCGGCGTGCCGCCGGCAATCGCAACAAGAGCCGACGCTGTTTTTGCGTCCTCCGGCTTCTCGTACTTCACCGTCGCCGAAATCTGCTTTCCGATATACGGTTCATTCTGCTTGGAGACTTTCGGAACAAAATAGGCCGAGCCTTTTGAAAGCTTGTTGAACATATCGTCTGAAAACTCAAGACCGTTCATGCCGTTGCCGAATATCGGCGACATGATTAACCCGAAGAGACCAAAAAATGCGAGCGCCATGAGAACACCCGTACCGAAGTGTTTTTTATCGCGTATCAACATGGCCTAGCCCTCCCTGAATGTTTTGATGTTTTTGAGAAAGCTCCACATAACCCACCCAACAAAGACAATAACCGTAATCCAGAACAGATAGTTGCCGACTGTTTCAATAATTGCACAGAGGTCTTTGGGCCAGTTAAGGTAACCCATGTCCGTAAACTGCTTGGGAAGCGTCGAAAAGCGGTTGATAAAGCCGGCGAGAATGGTTACGACAAAAAACATACGGATAGTCATGCCGCTGACGACCTTTGTTGTCAGTGCACCGATCTGAATGCCGAGCAGCGAGCCGAGCAGCATGCCCATCGCAAGGGTGTAAAACACGAAACCATAAATGGCGTACTGGGTGATAGCTCCATATCCGGCGGTAAAAATAATCTGGAAAATATCGGTTCCAACTGTCGTGAAGGTCGAAATGCCAAAGACATACACAAACATCGGAAAGGTAATAAATCCGCCTCCGACACCCATCATTGCCGAAGCTATACCCACAATGAATCCGCCCGCGGCGAGAATCCAGCCCGAGATGCTCCTGCCGCCCGGCACCATATCTTCATCGAACTTCACCATCGGCGGAATGCTGATAGCCTGTAGTTTTCCGGCAATGCCCGGCAGTTCGGTCGGACTCGGTACCTTGGGCGCATCATCCCCCCCGTGGCCGTGGCCGGCCGGTTGCACGCCGGATTTCCGTTTCTTGAAGAAGTCCGAAACACCATACCAACTCAGGAACCCGAGAATCAATGCATAAATGATACTGGTTACCGCGTCGCTCAGAATCGGATCTTTTTCGTAAATGGTCTTCTGGATGTATCCGCCAAGCGTCGCGCCGAAAATGGAGCCGCACAGAAAATAAAGCGCGAGCTTCATGTTGACATTGCCCATCTTCTTGTGGAGTACCGACCCCATGATCGCTTTTGCAAAGATGTGGAACAGGTCGGTTCCGACGGCAAGAATGCCTTTGACGCCGGCTGCCATAAGCGCCGGAGTGATAATGAAGCCGCCCCCCGCGCCGATACATCCGGTAATCAGCCCGGCGCAGAAGCCGACCGCAATTGAAACAAGAAATACGACCGGCGTATAGAATGACGGGGCATATGCCTTCTTGCCGCCCAGCAACTCCGATGCATCGGCAATGTAAAGTGAAAAGACAGGGATAAGTGCCGCCAGTGCAATCAGCACCAGCATGCGCTTCTTGCTGCGCAGAATGTTCATGGAGACTTCATAGTCCCATCGCGCATAGTGCATTGATGCTGCCATCATGCACTCGTACAGCTTTCTTGGAAAGCTCATCTTACGACCTCCCACAGAATATTCTTTCGGGTAGTGCGGGGTCATTCCTCCGATAACCGCGCTGACCGTATAATTGTGAAGCCGGGCTTCTATATCAAGTTGCGTGCCAGTTCCTGAATCCCTTGCCAGAAGCGCACATTGCATATTATCGACGCACATAATGCACCATTTTGTTGCATAAGCACTTACGGGCTTGTTACAGAAAATGCATTTACGGCAAGTAGTTATCTTTTGCAAGGAATCCGATACTGCCGCACTTAAATCATGCACATGCAACTTTTGATTGCATAAAAACAAAAAGCGCTCCGTAATGTACCAATTTTATCACGGACGGGATGGAATTAAGTAGGAGTTTTTCTTGTAGGACAATAAGGCACGGCGGGTGTGCAGAACAGCAACCGGCAGGGTCTGGGCTTTTTTACGTTTTACTTCTTACTTCTGTTTCTGATCCTGGCTCCAATAATGACGCCGAGAAAAATAGCGCCGAATGCGACAATGCCGACGAGCAGGTAGTCCATATGCCGTACTCCTTTATCGAAGTTTACTGTGCAGCACTGCAGCGGCGCAGCTACCGCAATGAGACAATATCACCGTCTTTAACAGACACTTCAACACCGACAAACGCCAGGGAATCTCCTTCAAATACTTTCTTGACCACTGCTGTAGCTCTATGGCGACCATCCGCATCCAGAAGAAACACGAGCGCTTCCGGCTGTAAGCCGTGCCGAGAGCCGAGAGCGAATGCTACCTCGTACACATTCTCTCCATGCACGATCCGATAGATTTCAGCCTTCCCCTCGGCTGCCAGCAATGTCTCGATTTTCTGCGACATCAAAAAAACAGCCCCCATGCTGAGACCTGCCGACAGGAGACAGAGCAGCGCACCAAGCCACGGAGCAACTCCGGTATTCCTCTGCAAGAGGGACAGAAAGCTCCCGCGAAGACTCGCGTAATCCTTATGCACGACAACGCGAAACACAAAATGCTTCTTGGCATCCGTCTCCCCTTTCGGGAACACGGCTATATCGTAACTGCCGGGCGACACATCTGCGGCGGTCGTGACGACACCCGTCCACATGTTGCCGCCAAGCCAGTACCCTGACTTGGTTTCATCGATCGCGAGCACCACCTTCTCCGACGGGCTGCTCTGCGCAAGCTCCCCCGCATGCCTGATTTTCGGATCAACCGGACCGTTGGCGTTGACGGTCTGTCCCGGAAGAATATTATAGACATGCAGGGGCTCTCTCAGATTGGCGACGCACGCGTCGAGCAGCGAGACGAAAAACAGGATGAAAAAAACAGCGCCTATTTTTCTGGCTTTTTTTCTTATCCCGATCAGCTGCTCAGGACTCAAGACTTCACCTCTTCCTGGGCTTCCGCCTGCGGTGATTTGAGCTTTCTGACAAGCGGAATGCCGACAGCAAGCGTAGGGATGAACATGCCGAGAAAGACTTTGAAGAAAACCGCATTGAAATCCTCAGGATCTCTGACCGCGAAATACATGGCTATGCAGAGCTCGGCAATTATCAATACGTCGATGATCACAACCGCTATTTTTTGCTTCATGTTCATGAGAAAGCGCGACTCCTCCGGCATGAGATAGTATGAATAGTTTACCACAGACAAAAATCTTCCCCCGGCCTTTCGGCCGGGGGAAGAGCACAACAGAAAAAACGGTGAGGCTATTTCTTGAAAATATCCGTTCTTGTGATGTTCATGAACCTGAGAGCCTTGCCGGTCTCCTTGTAGTAGACGCGGACCTCATCACCCGCATCCCATGTCTTGTCAGGCAGGGCAAGGTACTCATCCGGCGGCGAAAAGACGATGAGCTGCTTCTGCCGTGCGGAATAAAGCGTGACGGTCTTCTTCTCCTTGTTCACTTCCGGGAACTTCTTGCCTTTCACCAGGGCATTTTCCCGGTCGATGTTCTCCTTTTTGTCCACAAGCTTGAAGTCGATAACCTTGAAGCCCTGAGTAGCGGGGTCGAAAATGGTGATCTGATTTTTCACGGTATCGATCTTCATTCTGTATCCTGCCTTCGGCGCGGCGCCCATTTCCATGGGATCCGTCGGTAACTCATAGGCGTGAGGCGGCAGGGTGTTGTAGTCCGGATTGCCCGGGTCCGCCTTCTTGTCCTGAATGAGGACGGCTATATTCTTTGCCTTGTCATATTCTACAACTCGACCCTGATCGACCTGGCCGAGCTCCCCGCACCCTGAGACAAACGCAATGAAAAGGATTGCCGGCAGTGCAATCAGACAGAGTTTTTTAAGAAACCTGAACCCGTTCTTCATGGTTATGCCCTCCCTTTCTTCTGTGCAATCTCAGCTCGCGCACCCAGGATCATTTTCACAAAAATGTACAGGGAAAGAGCGCTCACCAGCCCGAGAATCAGGACGGTGGACGCCGCATCCGTGAACGCCTTGGTGCCGTCCACATATCGCGGAATGAGCTTCATGATAATGGAAATGTTGCATCCCATGACCGCTATGCCGAATGCGATTCGTATGCCGTAGCCCTTGATGTACTTCGTGGCGACGGTTCCGACCTGCGCACCGATAGAAGCGCCGACGAGCATGATCATGGCGGCGACCAGCTCGGTTCTGCCCTTATAGGTATAGGTGCCCGCCCCGTAAAGGCCGGATATCATGACCTCAAAGAGATCGGTGCCGACCGCGATGTGCGTCGGACAACCCATAAGGTAAATCAGCATGGGCATGCGGATCAGACCGCCGCCGATGCCGAGAATGCCGGCGAGCCATCCGGTCAGAAAGCTGAGAAGTATCGGCACCCAGATCGATACGACAAATCCGGAAACCTGCAAATTGACCATCGGCGGTATTCTCAGTTTGTGAATCGTCTTGTGCCACTCAATGCCGGTGGCGAGCTTATCGACCTCTTTGCCGGCAGCCTTTGCCGCCCTGTCCTTCTGTCTTCTTTTGTTGACGTCGTGAAAGACCGTCCATGCGATCAGGGTGAGAAGACAGACATACATCCAGCGGACATACAGTTCGACCTTGCCGATTCGCTCAAACCACATAATCATCTGGGCGCCGGCCTCAAACCCTAAGACGGTGCCGACAATCATGATGACGCCGAGCTTATAGTCAACGTTGCCGAACTTTCCGTGGCGCATGGTCGAAACGAGTGATTTCCCCGCCATGTGCGCAATGTCGGTGCCGATGGCAAACGCCATGGGGAAGCCGAGAATATTCAGTCCCGGCGTAATCATCCAGGCGCCGCCCATTCCAAAAAAGCCGCCGATGATGCCGACGCCCAGCCCAAGGATAATCAACCCGGGCCAGAATATCGTAACGCCCGAGATAGGCATAAGAACATATAAAAACTCCATAAATTAACCTCCTCTAACCCGGTTTTAGTGCTCTGCCAGATCTCTGGACTTCAGGTCAATACCGATGCGGCTCATGACGACGTCTGCAATCAACCCGAGCAGTACGCCGACAATCGGAATAATCGCTACGGTCAGCAGCGCAAAATAAATGTGGCTTTCATTATACAGATTGGTGAACCATGCTTCCCATCCCGTGAATTTCCGCGTGTCGGCCACGATGACGATAGGCGGCGACTTGTCTGAGGCAGCAAAAGCAATCTGAGGGAGCATCGCCAGGGCCACTACTAACAGTGAGTACATTTTGAGCATTTTTCTTTCCTCCTTATTCAAGCTTCTTTACAAGTGCGAAGCAACTGCGTCAATGTCTCCTCGCGGGACTCATCCTGTTACCAGCCGTTCCTCACCTCCTTGCCCCCCCTTCGCCCCCACCCGCCGTAACGGGCGGAAGGCATAATCTTAATATACAAAACTCTTGCGCCATCTATTCTACAGTATCCGTTCAAATTCGTTGTGTAATTTATACTTGCCTACCTTGCCGATCAGTTTCACAAAGGCAAGCGTATTGTCATCACAATCTATAAAAATGCGGTAAACCGCAATAGAACTGGCTCCATCTCTCACCCCGAGGAATTCAGCCACATCGCCTTTTGTCTTGACAATATCCACCGACTGCACAACCTTTGCAATCTTGCGGGGCGCGCGCTCCTGGATGGCATCAAAAAACGGCTGCGCCGTCAAATCGGCCTGCTCTATTCCCGGGACAAGCCGGAAAGATACATACATATCCTCACAGCAGACCGGTTCGCCCTGTATGGTGCCGCGGCACTGAACATGCAGGACCGGTCCTCCGTCATGCAGGTAGCGCTTCGCTTCGCCGTTCGACTCGTCGGCAGTGCGCTTCACAATCTCGCGCTTCAGCCGCAGCCCGGCGCCAAAGGTATCCTCCGCAAAGCGCGTGCGAATCGTCATGCCGAGATGCGGGGCCGAGCTTCTTACATACGTGCCTTTCCCCTGCTGACGCTTCAGGTAGCCGTCCCGCACGAGATCGGTGATGGCGAGCCGGACCGTCGCCTTGCTGACGTTGAACATCCGGCAGAGCTCATCTTCTGATGGAATAACGGAGCTGACCAGCCACTCACCCTTTGCTATTTTGCGCTTCACAATGTCATAGATCTGCACATAGAGCTTTTCGTGACTGTTCCGATCAACCACCACTTCAATCATATGTGCTTCCCTTTCTGGCTCATTTTCATTCCGAGGCAGATGCATTGTGCGGCCAGTTCAAACGTCAGGGAGTTAGTATGCAATAGAGATGCCAAAAGAGGAACTCTTTGTTTTTTCAGTAAACATATCTTTATAAAGACCGGTGATAAGGATGTTATGGCATCATGATGTTGCATTAAGACGGAATGGAGAGGAGGAATGCTTAAAAAACAATACCATACAAAGCAACGATCAGTTGCTTTGTAGTATTAAGTTGCAATGCGGAGTTGCTTAATCTTGCGCTGGAGCTGCTGACGATAAATGCCGAGAATCTGCGCGGCCTTTGAAATGTTGCCGCGCGCCTCCTGAAGTGCCGACCAGATGAGCTCTTTTTCATAGGAGGCGACCGCTTCACGCATTTTGGGAGTCGCACTGCGCTTTTTGGGAGGCGTCTGCTGGAGAAACTGCGGCAGGCTTGAAGGGACAATCTCCGGTCCGCTGGTAAAAGAAACCGCATGCTCGATAATGTTCTCCAGTTCGCGCACATTTCCCGGATACGGATAGTTCATGAGTATGCCGAGCGCGTCGTCGGAAATGTCGCGAATCATGATGTCCTTGCGCTTTGGAGCGTGCTTCACGATAAAGTGATTCACGAGGAGCGGCACATCCTCCATGCGCTGGCGCAGGGTCGGCAGATGAATATTGATGACGTTCAGCCGGTAGTAAAGGTCTTCACGAAACGTACCCTTTTTGCAGAGCGCCTTCAGCTCCCTGTTGGTAGCCGTAATAAACCTGACATCGACATGGTGGGTCCGCGCGCCGCCGACCCGCATGAACTCTCCCTCCTGAATCACCCTGAGTACCTTTGTCTGAAAAAGCGGGGAGACATCGCCGATTTCGTCAAAAAAAACGGTTCCGCCATCAGTCAGTTCAAGAATGCCTTTCTTGGTATAGTTCGCTCCGGTAAATGAGCCCTTTTCAAAGCCGAACAGTTCTGATTCGAGCAGCGTATCCGGGATGGCGCTGCAATTAATCGTCATAAAGGATTTCTGTTTGCGCGGGCTCCAGCGGTGGATGGCGCGGGCGACCGGCTCCTTGCCGGTACCGCTCTCTCCGGTAATGAGCACGTTGCTCTCCGTCAGCGCCGCCTTTTTGATGAGGCTGAAGACATTTTGCATAAGCACGCTTTTCCCGATAATCTCGTCGAAGCCTTCGCTGTGCGTCAGAAACTTGCGCTTGTGTTTCGAGATAATCTGCTCAATAGCTTTGCGAGTAAGCACTTTCTCAACAATGTCGCTTGCGCCGAGCTGCATTGCCTCAACCGCAACCGCGATATCGGCGGCGGAGAAGGCGACGACGGGAAGACGCTGCCGAAGCGTAATCATGCGTTCACGCCAGTCTTCAGATGAAAGGTCGACAAAGGCGATATCATACTGGTCAAGCAGGCTGCCGTCCGGCAGCGTGCTCCGGAGCCTGCTCCCCAGGACGGTACATTGCGAGCAGTAGGGCTTCAGAAGGCTTTCGATCTCTTTTGAGTCGGATATAACGAGGATTCTTGGCATATGCGGCTATTGTATAACAACTTATACGGCAAATAAAAGGATTTGATGCTGCAGCCTATGGCATTAATCACAGAAGGATTGCTAAACTATAGCCCATGATAACCAATGAAACGGCAGAGAGCGGCTCTCCCATGAAGAAAATTTTCATTCTTTCCGACGGCACCGGCCAGAGCGGTATAGACCTTCTGCGTGCCGCCCTTGTGCAGTTTCATGACCAGAAGGTTACATTCACGATTCATTCACGCGTGGAGTCCCGGGAGACTGTCAGGGGCATCCTGGCCGATGCGAAAAAGAAGAATGCGTTTGTGGCCTTCACCTTCGTCAAAAAAAGCATCCGCCTCTACGTGCATCAATACTGCGTGCGCAATCATATCGTTCATTTCGACATTCTTGGTCCGCTCATTGGCGTGCTCTCCTCATATCTCGGCGGAGCGCCGCTTGAAAAGCCGACGCTCCTGCGGAAGGTGAACGAACACTATTTCCGCCGCATTGAAGCGATTGAGTTCTCGATTCTGCATGATGACGGCAAAAGCATCGAGCGCCTCGATGCTGCTGATATTATTATTGTAGGGCTTTCGCGCACATCCAAGACGCCGACATCTTTCTTCCTTGCCCAACAGGGATACAAGGTGATAAACATCCCCATTACACCGCCTATTTCGCTTCCTGATACGCTTTTTGAAACTGACCAGGGAAAGATTGTCTGCCTCAAGATGGAGCCTGATGTTTTACAGAAAGTGCGTCTTGCGCGGCTGCATCATGCGCATACGTCCGACAATACCTATACGAGCCTGAAGCGCATATATGAAGAGGCCGAATATGTGGAAGAACTTCTCAGGAAACACCGGCAGTGGAAAGTCGTCAACACGACAAACAAGTCGGTTGAAGAAACGTCAAGAGAAATTATTGAGCATGTCATCGGCAAGGACGTTGTGGTATATCAATAGAAGCGTCAGGCCGTCACATAAACACTCGGCAGACGTTCACTGCTTATCTCATCTCGGGAGGATTCATTGATGACTGTCACATTGAAGATTTCGGGCATGAGCTGCGGGCATTGCGTGAATCGCGTGAAAAAGGCTCTCGATGTCCTGGGCGTCATCAGAGCTGATGTGGTTGTCGGCAGCGCGACCGTCGAAATTGATGAAGCGAAGCTTTCCGTAGATGCCGTCAAAAAAGCGGTTGAAAAGGCCGGATACCCGGTGGCGGAGGCTTCTTAAGCGGCTTTATTCGGCGGCGAAGGTGCGTGACCGCAGAATACCTCGGCAAACAGCACAGGACACCGTTCGGGAATGACCAGCCCCCATGTCCTGCCATGCCGAATGACATTCCGGGATAAAAAAATCTCCGCCGTGCCCGGCGGCGGAGATTTTTTTTGAACGCCTGCCCTTTTCAGGTCCGGATCTGACCTCCCGTTTTTTCGGAAACATGACGAACCAGATCTGCATGCATTCCATCCACCTCATCATCCGTCAGCGTGCGACCAAGCGCCCGGTAGCGGACACTGAATGCAACGCTTTTTTTGCCTTCGCCCAGGGAAGCTCCCTCATAGACATCAAAAATTGATGTCTCCTCAATAACGTCGGAACGAAACGCACGGACGAGCTCAAGTATGGATGCCGCCTCCAGCGCGGCATCCACCACAAGCGCCGTGTCCCGCTCCACAAAAGGAAAACGCGCGATGGACCGATAGTCCGCTCCCGTGCCGAGATGCGGCATCAGGGAGGTCAGGTCAAGCTCAACAACAACGACAGAAGATTTCTGTGCCTTGATGTCGAGCGCATTGACGACGAGCGGTGACAGCACTCCGGCAAATCCTATCTTCGTGCCGCCGAGAACAATATCTGCCGACTGGCCCGGATGCAGAAACGGTTCGGTCGATCGCTTCCAGGAAACGCCCGCAACCCGCATATCGGCAAACAGCGCCTCGAGCAGCCCTTTCAGGCGAAAAAAATCCGGTGTCTCATCACGATAGAGACCCTTTACCTTCTCACGATAAATCAGCGCCGCCAGATGTTCGCGCTCTTCGGGCAGCGCTTCACCCGGGCGGCTGAGAAACACCCTCGACTGCTCAAAAAGCTGAAACTCCCGGTTGCCCTGGGCGACATTCGTCACCAGGTTCCGCAGGAGCGACGGAACCATGCAGGTCCGCATCAGCGCGTCTTCATCGCGCAGCGGATTCTGCACAGCCACACAGTCTCTGCGCGTATCGTCCTTGCCGAGACGGAGCAGATCAAGGTCACTCCGGCCGATAAAGCTGTAATTAATCGTTTCGGTATACCCCGAGACCAGAAAAGCCGCGCGGAATTTGCGTTTCACCGGCATGATCCGGCCCGCACTGCTGACCGTTTTATCCGCGCCGAAGGTTGTTCTCGGCAATTCCGGCAGAATATTGTCAAAGCCGAACATGCGCGCCACTTCTTCGATGACATCCTCTTCCATCGCAATATCGCGGCGATACGGCGGGGCTTTCACCACAAAAAACTCGCCGGTATTCTCCACAACTTCAAGATTCAGACCTTTCAGACTGTCGAGAATCTGCCCATGCGTCAAAGCAAGCCCAAGAAAACAGTTGACCCGGTTATACCGAACCTTCACCTCGGCAGGATGCCATCTTTTCGGATAAATATCCAGTTTGCCGTAAATTTCACCCTGCGCGAGATCCTTGACCATCAAGGCGGCGCGGTCAAGCGCTTTTTTCAGGATTTTGATATCGGTGCCGCGCTCAAAACGGTAGGAGGATTCGGTTTTCAGGCCAAGCGCCCTGGATGTCCGGCGGATCGAGGTCGGCTCAAAGTACGCGCTTTCGATAAAGATGTCGGTCGTGGCCTCTTTCACCTCACTGTCACATCCGCCCATAACACCGGCAATGGCTACCGGAGTTTCCGCGTCCCAGATGAGCAGCACATCGGGTCCGATTTGGCGTTCAACGCCGTCAAGCGTGGCAAACGTCATTGATGAGCCGGCCCGGAGAACGCTGCGCGGCGTGCCTACCCTGATGACACTGCCTTTCAGAAGATTCAGGTCAAACGCATGCAACGGATGGCCGAACTCAAGCAGCACATAGTTTGTCACATCAACAACGTTGTTAATGGATCGGATGCCGCATTTCTCCAGTCGATCCCTCATCCAGTCGGGAGACGGTCCTATCTTCACATTCCGGACAATACGTCCCGCGTATCGGTTGCAGAGGTCCGCGTCGAGAATGTCAACATTGAAATCAAGCGCCTTCGCCTCTGATACGATATTGAGATCCGGCAGATGCACCGATGTGCCATACAGCGCCGCGACCTCACGAGCTATGCCGATAATACTCAGGCAGTCAGGCCGGTTCGGTGTAACATTCACCTCAAAGACCACATCGGCGCCAACACGCTCAATCGCCTCGACCTCAAAGCCCGACATGGTCAGCCGGTGCGCCAGATCCTCCGGCGTATCACTGATTTCAACAAACTCTTTTAGCCAGGTTAATGGAATACGCATTAGAATTGCCTCAGGAATCGTAAGTCATTGTCAAAAAAGAGCCGAATGTCATCGATGCGGTATTTGAGCATCGTGATACGCTCAACACCCATGCCGAACGCAAAACCTGTGTATCTCTCCGTGTCGATGCCGCAAAAGCCAAGCACTTTCGGGTTTACCATTCCGGCGCCAAGCACCTCAAGAAAACCTGAGCCCTTGCAGACACGGCAGCCCGATCCTCCGCAGAGGATGCAGCCGATATCAACTTCAGCCGACGGCTCGGTGAACGGGAAAAAGCTCGGTCGAAAACGCACCGGCACTCCCGGCCCGAACATCTGGTGGACAAATGCCTCAAGCACACCCTTCAGGTTGCTGAAGGTGATGCCCTCATCGACCATCAGTCCTTCGACCTGATGAAACATGGGGGTATGCGAAACATCCGCGTCACACCGGTAGACTTTTCCGGGAGCGATGAACCGGAGCGGCGGCGGTTTCTGCTCCATCACCCGCACCTGCACCGGCGAGGTATGCGTGCGCAGCACGACATCCTCACTCACATAAAAGGTATCCTGCATATCGCGCGCGGGATGGTCCTTCGGAATATTCAGGGCTTCAAAATTATAGCGGTCGAGTTCTATTTCGGGCCCCTCCTCAACGGAAAAGCCCATGCGGACAAATATGTCGATAATTTCGTTGAGAACGGTGTTGATGGGATGCTCGCGGCCGATCCCGGACGTCAGTCCCGGAAGGGTGATATCAATCGATTCGGAGGCAAGGCGCTTCGCAAGGTCGTGCTGCGTCAACTCATCTTCCCGCGCAGCGCAGGCCGCTTCAACTGCCTCTTTCATTTCATTTATGCGCTTACCCGCGAGGGGACGTTCTTCAGCGGAAAGCGCTCCGAGAGTCTTCACCTGCAGCGTGACGAGGCCCTTCCTGCCGAGATATCTGGCTTTCAGCTGCGCCAGTTCGGGCAGGGATGTAATCGTTTTCAGTTCTTCGATAACACTAGTTTTCAATTCTTCATTCATACCAGAGTTCCAGTCTGTATCGGTAGGTAAGAAAATGCGTCTTTCCGGGCACCCGTGCCCGGAAAGACGCATGCCGGCATTGACGAATCAGCGATTGACCTGCGCGACAAGCGCCTTAAAGGCATCCATGTCACTGTACGCAAGCTCAGCAAGCGAACGGCGATCCAGCTCAATATTCGCCTTTTTGAGGCGATCCATGAACTGACTGTATGTCAGACCGAGCGGACGGACTGCGGCATTGATGCGCGCAATCCAGAGCGCTCGGAACTCACGCTTCTTCAGCCTTCTGTCATTGTAGGAAGCTAGCAGGGCCTTGTTGACCTGCTCCTTGGCATTTACAAAGAGACGGCTCTTCCCGCCCACATACCCTTTTGCTCTGTCAAGGACTTTTTTATGACGCTGTCTTGTCTTGAATCCACCACGTGCTCTTGGCATTGTTCCTCCTTGCATCCGTTCTGGCAGTCCTGGTTGGCCAGGGACGGATTCATTGCTGTTCAAAATTGAACTGAGAGTTTAATAAAACAGACCGGGGCAATCAGGATTTCTCTCCTGCTGATGCCCGTGACTCCACCCGCACGCAGCCGGGTCGCTGCATGCCTTTGCTACTTATAAGGAAGCAGTTTCTTGATTCTGTCCTCGAACACCTTGGGGATCAGGCTGCTCGCACGCAGACCCCGAATTCGCTTCGGGCTCTTGCCGGTGAGCAGGTGTCCTCTGTACGCCTTGTATCTCCTGACCTTACCGCTGCCGGTTATGCTGAACCGCTTGGCAGCGCCTCTGTGCGTTTTAAGTTTTGGCATAATTCTCCCTCCTTTACGCAAAAATGAACCGTCATGTATGAATCATAAAAGCCGGAATAATCCGCAGTTCTAAAGTCGCTTTTGCCCTCTATTTGCTGCTCGGCGCAAGCACCATGGTGATATGGTTGCCTTCAAGCCGAGGCTGCTGTTCAATGGTGTACTTTCCGGGAAGCGCAACCTTGATCTTCTCAAATACCTTCATGCCGATCTCGGGCCGCACAATCTCGCGTCCGCGGAAGAACATGATGACCTTCGCCTTATCCCCTTCATCGAGGAAACGCCGCATATTCCGGATCTTCAGCTCAAGATCGTGCTCCGAAATCTGGGGCCGCAGCTTCACCTCTTTCAGGTCGGTCGTCTTCTTCTGGGTATTCTTCTTCCCCATCTGGTATTTGTACTTGCCGTAGTCCATCACCCGGCAAACCGGCGGTGCAGCAGCCGCGGCGACTTCCACAAGGTCAAATCCCTTTTCCCGAGCGAGTTGGAGAGCCTGGGAAATCGGCACTACACCGAGCTGTGCTCCCTCGTCGTCGATCAGCCGCACCTCGCGAACCCTGATCTGCTCATTCACTCTGACAATGTCTTTGCTGATGTTGTCACCTCCGTGCATGCGGATTCCGACGGCAGCTCCGTCTGTCCGCGTTTACTGTTTGTTCCGGACGGCTTCCGAGAGAAAGCCTGCAAACTCCTGTATGGTATAAGGACCGATGTTCTCACCGTCCCGTTTACGTACCGTAATTTTTCTCTCCTCGACCTCACGGTCGCCAAGAAGAACAAGATACGGTATTTTTTTCATTGTTGCGCGGCGAATCTTGTAGCCGATTTTCTCATTGTCAGCGTCCAGATGCACGCGGAACCCCTGCCCCTTCAGCTGCTGCGCCACCTCCTGTGCGAACGGCTCATGCCGCTCCGCAATGGTGAGCACGGCGACCTGCGTCGGCGTCAGCCAGACCGGAAAGTTCCCGGCATAATGCTCCACAAGAATGCCGAAGAATCGCTCAAGCGAGCCCATAAGCGCCCGGTGTATCATGATTGGACGGTGTTCTTTGCCGTCGCTGCCCCGATAGTTCATGTCGAACCGATCAGGATTATTGAAATCAAGCTGGATAGTACTGCACTGCCAGGACCGATTCAGCGCGTCCTTGATCTTGATGTCGATTTTCGGACCGTAGAAGGCTCCGCCGCCCTGGTCAACCTCGTAGTGCAGATTATTCGCCTCAAGCGCGAGCTTCAGCGCTTCAGTGGAGCGCTCCCATATTTCCGGCGTGCCGACAAACTTATCAGGCTGCGTTGACAGGTAAATGTCATAGTGAACAAAGCCAAACGTATTCAGCACAAAGAGCGTAAAGTTGAGGATTTTCTGTATCTCATCTTTGACCTGATCTTCACGGCAGAAGATGTGCGCGTCGTCCTGCGTGAAACCGCGGACCCGGAGAAGGCCGTGCAGAACGCCCGACTTCTCATAGCGGTATACCGTGCCGAGTTCCGCGTAACGAACGGGCAGGTCGCGATAGCTACGCAACAAGCTCTTGTAAATGCTGATGTGGAACGGACAGTTCATCGGCTTCAGCTCATAGGCAACGTCGTCAATCTCCATCGGCTCGTACATATTCTCGCGGTAAAACTGCCAATGGCCGCTCCGCTCCCAGAGTTTCAGTCGCGCGATATGCGGCGTGTAGAGAATCTGATAATCAGCCTTCACATGCTCATCGCGCCAGAAGTCTTCAATCGTCCTGCGTATAATGGCGCCGTTGGGATGCCAGAGGATCAGGCCGGAACCGATCTCCTCGTCCGTCGAAAAAAGGTCCATTTCCTTGCCGATGCGGCGATGGTCACGCTTTTTCACCTCTTCGAGGAAGTCGAGGTATGCCTTCAGTTCGTCCTTCGTCTCAAAGCTCGTGCCGTAAATGCGCTGCAGCATCCGGTTCTTTGCGTCGCCGCGCCAGTATGCCCCGGCAACACTCAGCAGCTTGAATGCCTTCACCCGACCGGTGCGGTGCAGATGCGGGCCACGGCAGAGATCAATAAAACCGTCATTCTCATAAAGAGATACGGTTTCGTCGGGGAGAGCCTCAATCAGCTCGACTTTATAGGTTTCCCCCATCTGCTCAAACAGGGCTATCGCTTCCGCGCGGGAAACTACCTTGCGGACAAACGGAGAGTTTTTCTTGATTATCTCTTTCATCTTCGCCTCGATTTTGGCGAGGTCTTCAGGAGTGAACGGTTCCGCGCGGTCGAAGTCGTAATAGAACCCTTCATCTATTGCGGGACCGATGGTAACCCTGGTCTCCGGGTAGAGCAATTTCACCGCGTGCGCCATGATATGTGACGTGCTGTGGCGATACAGCTCTTTTCCTTCAGGGGACGCAAAGGTAATGAGTTCGACGGCAACATCAGGCGCAACCGTTTCTGCGGCGGAGAGATCAGTCAGGTCACCGTTGATCTTGAGGGCAAGCGCCCGTGATGCTTCGATATCCTTTTTGAGCTCAGCCGGCTCACGGTCTACGACCGTACCGTCAGGCAGGATCAGTTTGATGGTAATTCCTCCATGCACAAAATATAGGTAAGTATCATAGCCCATTTCCGACTAACTATTCAACAACTTACCGTCCGCCATCTGCAGACGCCGGTGGCACCGTGCTGCGAGAGCCTCATTGTGCGTCACGAGAATAATGGTAATGCCCCGCTCCCTGTTCAGCAGTTCAAGCAACGCGAAAAGCTCTTCACCGGTCTTTGTGTCAAGATTTCCGGTAGGCTCATCGGCAAAAAGCACCCTTGGCTGATTCACCAGAGCCCGGGCAACCGCGACACGCTGCTGCTCGCCGCCCGACAATTCCCCGGGCTTGTGATGCATGCGCTTGCCGAGACCAAGCCGGGTAAGGAGATCTTCCGAATGCTCCTGAATCTTCCCGGCTCCGGCATGCCCTCTCCTGCGTCCGATGAAGCCCGGCATCATCACATTTTCAAGCGCGCTGAATTCAGGCAGAAGATGGTGGAACTGAAAGACAAAGCCGATTGCGCTGTTCCTGAACACGGAGAGCGCTTCTCCGCTCAGCGAAAAAGGATTAACTCCGCCCTCATCCGCCCCCTGCCAGGGAATGTGAAACTCCACCGATCCGCTCGTCGGCGTGTCGAGCGTGCCGAGAATATGCAGAAACGTGCTCTTCCCCGCTCCCGAAGCCCCGACGATGCTCACCATTTCACCGGAAACAAATGACAGATTAAGATCGCTCAGCACCGGCACTTCGCCGGCAGGCATGGTGAAGGACTTCGAAAGATTCCGGACCGTAATCAGCTCAGCCATGCGTTTCTATTCATATTTCTTCTTCGCGCCGGTACTGCGCCCGACACTTTCCTTCCATCTGTCGAGATCTTCCTTGATGGCATCAGCCTTCTGCGCAACCTGTTCAAAATACTTTTTCGCAGTTGCCACAGGAACTTTTTCGCCCCACTCCCGGAACTGTTCTCCGCCGCTGAAAGCCGCCATCAGAAGGAATACGATGACAACGATCAATCCCAGACACCCCAATTTTCTGATAGTTTTCATCACTCATACCTCAACGGTTCTACAGGATTTAACTTTGCCGCCTGATACGACGGGTAGATCGTCGAAAGGAAACTGATGGTAATCGCGGACACCGCTACTATGGCAAAATCGAGCAGATTCACTTTTACCGGGAGCTTGCTCAGATAGTAAATCTCCGCGGGCAGATCGATAAGCTTGTATTCGTTCAGAATATAACAGAGAATCGAGCCGAGGGTAACGCCGATTGCCGTGCCGACAAGACCGATAAACAGTCCCTGAAGCATGAATATGTGCATGATTTCGCGGTTTGTAGAGCCCATTGATTTCAGGATCGCGATCTCCCGCTCTTTCTCCACGACATTCATCATGAGCGTACTGACGATATTGAACGACGCAACCAGAATAATCAGCACCAGGATCACAAACATCGCGATTTTCTCGAGCTTCAGGGCGGAAAACAGGTTGCGGTTCATCTGCATCCAGTCGCGCGCGTAAAAAGGAAAGCCAAGCTTCTCCGTAACCAGCGGATGCACGAGATTTGCCTTGTATGGGTCCTGCAGCCGCAGTTCGATGCCGGTCACGGCGCTGCCGTAGCCGAAAAAGTCCTGCGCTGATTTGAGATCGGTCAGCACGAGATTTGCATCGTACTCGAACATGCCCATCTGGAACACATCCACCACAACAAACTGCTTCACCTTCGGCAGCATGCCGAGCGGTCCGACTTCACCAACAGGAGAGACCACATTCACGACATCTCCGGGGATAATGCCAAGCATTCCGGCAAGCTCATAGCCGATAACAATCCATGGCCTGCCGTCTTTCGGCTGAAGATTGTCAACAGAGCCGACTTTCAGCTTCCGGAGGATTTCGGTCGTTTTCATTTCAAGCTGCGGGTCAATGCCGCGCATGTAAACTCCGTGCGCCCTTTTGCCGGATGAAAGCATCACCTGCCCCAGCGCAAACGGCGATGCCGCGATAATCCGAGAGTCGCTCTTCAGCGTCTCCATGACCGACGAATGTTTTTCCATGGCGCCCTTGTGGTTCAGCACAACGGCATGAGCATTTGCGCCCAGAATCTTGCCCTGAAGATCCTCATGAAATCCGGTCATGACCGAAAGCACGACCAGAAGCGCCATGACGCCGACCGCGACACCACCGATTGACACGGCGGTATTGAACGAGATGCCTCCGTGCCGTTTCTTGGACTTCAGATAGCGGAGAGCGATGAAGAGCTGGTAGGGAATTCTCATGACGCGTCAGAAGCGGGAAGCCGGAAGGCGCCGCCCTTGAACTTCCGGATTCTGAATTCTGAGTTCTGAGTTCTTGTCATTGTATCAGGGCTGTTCCGGCTTCATCTGCGGGAAGAGGATGACATCACGAATCGACGGTGAATTCGTCAGAAGCATGACAAGCCGGTCTATGCCGATGCCTTCGCCGGCAGCCGGCGGCATGCCGTATTCGAGAGCGCGCACAAAGTCTTCATCCATCGCGTGGGCCTCATCGTCACCTTTCTCTTTTGCTTCAACCTGACTTTCAAAACGCCCGCGCTGATCGATCGGATCATTAAGTTCAGAGAAAGCATTCGCCATTTCCCGCGCCGCAATGAAGAGCTCAAAACGCTCGACAAGCTCGGGACTTTCCGGCTTCCGCTTCGCGAGCGGCGAAAGCTCTACCGGATAATCAATGATGAAGGTCGGCTGCACCAGATGCTGCTCGACAAACTCCTTGAAAACCTCATCGATAATCTTGGCGTGCGATACGTCCTTCCTCAGCTCAAGCTTCTGTTCCCATGCCCATTTAAGCGCGAAATCACGGTCTTTCATCACCTCGTCTGGAACGCCCTTCCGGCGCAATGACTCCAGCAGCGGGATGCGCGGCCACGGCGGCGTCAGGTCGATTATCGTATCGCCGTATGGTACTTTCAGGGTTCCCAGCACCTTATGTGAGATATAGGCAAAAATCTCTTCCGTAAAATCCATGAGGAACCGATAGTCTTTATACGCCATATAGAACTCGAGCATCGTGAACTCGGGATTGTGCTTGATTGAGATGCCTTCGTTGCGGAAATTCTTGTTCAGCTCATATACACGCTCATAGCCGCCGACCAGAAGACGCTTCAGATACAGCTCCGGAGCGATACGCAGGAACAGATCGATATCGAGCGCGTTGTGGTGTGTTGCGAACGGCCGCGCCGCGGCGCCGCCGGGAATCTGATGCATCATCGGCGTCTCGACCTCGATGAAGCCTTGCGCCTCAAGGAAATCGCGAACCGCCTTGATAATGGCGCTCCGTTTCGCGAATGTCTCTTTCACCTGCGGGTTGACAATGAGGTCAACATAGCGCTGGCGATAGCGCAGCTCGATGTTGGTGAGGCCGTGCCATTTTTCGGGCAGCGGAAGGAGCGCCTTGCAGAGGATTACGAATTCCGTCACCTCAAGCGTCAGTTCGTCAGTTTTGGTTCTGAAAACCCGTCCCCGGACGCCGATGATGTCGCCGATGTCCATCTTCTTGAGGATCGGATAGTGTTCTCCCAGCAGATCCTTGCGGAAATAAAGCTGAAGTTTGCCGGAGGCATCCTGCAGATGGGCGAATGCCGCCTTGCCGAAATCGCGCATGGCGACAACACGGCCTGCTATCGCTCCAAGACGATGCACGGCCTCAAGTTCATCCTTTGTCACGGTTTCGTTTGCCCCGCGGATTGCCGCGGTCGTCGTCTCAGGTTCAAAGCGGGCGGTAAACGGGTCAATGCCGGCTTCGCGCAGCTCGGCAAGCTTCTTATGGCGCATTGCTACCAGTTCATTCATCTCTTCCATGAACGTAAAGTATACCCGCCGTTTCTCCGCGAAGTCAACAGCGGCTTGACTAAAACCATCGTTTGCTCTACAATATTTGGCATGAGAAAACCGCTTATCGCAGCCAACTGGAAGATGAACAAGACGATTGCCGAAACCGAGGCATTCCTAGACGCTTTTCTGCCTGCCGTAGCGAAGGTTGCGGACGTTGATGTCATTATTGCCCCTCCGTTTACCGCTCTTTCCGCAGCTGCGGCAAAGATGAAAACCGCGTCGGCCAAACTTGCCGCGCAAAATGTCTTTTATGAGGAAAAGGGAGCATTTACCGGGGAAGTGTCACCGGTCATGCTTATTGATACAGGGTGCGAAGCGGTCATTATCGGGCATTCCGAGCGCCGCCATATACTGAAAGAAAGCGATGAGATTATCAATAAAAAGATAAAAGCCTCGCTTGCCCACGGACTGGAAGTCCTCTTCTGCGTGGGAGAATTGCTTGCCGAACGCGAAGCGGGCAAGACGAATGAGGTGCTGCATACCCAGATAACAGCCGGTCTTGCCGGAATTCCCGCTGAAGGAATTGTGGTTGCCTACGAACCGGTCTGGGCAATCGGCACCGGAAAGACTGCAACCCCGGAGCAGGCACAGGAAGCGCATAACTTCATCCGTTCGCTCCTTGCGGTGAAATACGGCGGCGCGGCCGCGACTATCCGCATACTCTACGGTGGTAGCGTAACCCCGGATAATATAGCCGGCCTTATGACATGCCCGGATATAGACGGCGCGCTCGTCGGCGGTGCCAGCCTGAAACCGGACAGTTTTGCACAGCTCGTGCAATTCAAACGATAACGTTTCGTCTTAGAATATTCTGGAGGTAAAATGGAAATATTTCTTACAGTTCTTCACGTCCTTGTCTCGCTGTTTCTGATCAGCGTTGTCCTGCTGCAGAGAGGCAAGGGCGCTGAAATGGGCGCGGCATTCGGCGGTTCGAGCCAGACGCTGTTCGGCAGCCGCGGCCCGGCCGATTTTCTGAATAAAGTCACCACCGGTGCGGCGGTTGTTTTCATGCTCACCTCGTTGCTGCTGACAGTTGTGACCAGCAAGAGCGGTTCGGTTATTGACAAAGCGGTCATCCCCGCGGAACAGAAGGCAGCGCCTCAGCTACCGCAACAGCCGATACAGCAGGTTCCCCAGCAGCCGCAGGGCAAATAGGTCTGTGAGAAGCAGGAAAAGCGTCGTTTTTTCGGCGTTCAGCTTCCTTCTTCTTTTTTTATTGCTTCTGCCCGGATGTGCCAGAGAACCCGAAATAAAAAATCCGAACACCATCACGCTCGGGGCACTCGCTGACGCAAAAAGACTGCTCCCGATGCTCGCGTCCGACTCGGCATCCGGACAGGTAAGCGGCTACGTCCATAACGGACTGACGAAGTACGATAAAAATATCCGTATCAAGGGTGAACTTGCCGAATCGTGGGATATCAGCCCTGACGGACTGACCATCACCTTTCATCTCAGAAAAGGGGTGAAGTGGCACGATGGCAGGGACTTCACCGCCGCCGACGTCGTTTTCACCTATGAAACCGTAACCAGTCCCAAAACTCCCACCCCGTACGGCAGCAACTACGGACCGGTCAGGTCTGTTCAGGCGCTGGATACCCATACCGTTCGTGTTATTTATTCTGAGCCCTATGCCCCCGCGCTCGAATCGTGGGCAATGGGGATAGTGCCGAAGCATCTGCTTGAAGGAAATGATATCGGGAAATCGGAGATGAACCGCGCTCCGGTCGGCACTGGCCCATACCGGCTGAAAGAGTGGGTCACCGGGCAGAAAATCGTCCTTGAGGCATTCGAAGGCTATTTTGAAGGCCGCCCGAACATCGATCGCATCGTAATCCGCGTAATCCCCGACACCGCCACAATGTTTCTTGAACTGAAATTCGGCGGCATCGACATAATGAGCGTTACGCCCCCGCAGTTCAAGCTCCAGATCCCCACTGACTTCTTCCGGCAGTATTTTGCAACGTACCAGTACCCTTCATTCGGATATACCTATCTCGGCTACAACCTCAAACATCCGTTGTTCGGAGACCTCATAGTCCGCCAGGCAATTGCCCATGCCATCAACAAGGACGAAATCATCGCCGGGGTTCTGCTCGGACTCGGATCGCCCTGCACCGGGCCGTTTCCGAGGGAATCATGGGCTTTCAATCCGAACGTCCGCGACTATGCCTACGCTCCTGAAAAGGCGATTGCCCTGCTCGGAGAACTCGGCTGGAAGAAAAACGCGCAGGGCATGCTCGAAAAGGACGGCAAACCCTTCTCGTTCACCGTCATCACGAATCAGGGCAATGAAGCCCGGCTCAAAACCGCGCAGATTCTGAAGGAACAGCTCAGGCGCGTCGGCATCGACATGAACATCAAGGTGCTGGAATGGCAGGCCATGCTGAACGAGTTCATCGACAAGCGGCGCTTTGAAGTGATTCTGATGGGCTGGGGGCTGTCACGCGACCCTGACCTGTACGATATCTGGCATTCTTCCAAGACAAAAGAGAAAGAATTCAATTTCATCTCATATAAAAACGAAGAGGTCGATCGTCTGCTTCTTGAAGGCCGGAGCACATTCAATATCGAAAAACGGAAACGGATTTACCACCGGATTCACGAAATTCTCGCCGCTGAACAGCCCTATGCGTTTCTGTATGTTCCCGATGCTTTGCCGGTGCTCCACAAGCGTTTCAAGGGAGTCGAAAAAGCGCCGATCGGCATCTGGCACGACTTCATCCACTGGCATGTGCCGAAGAACAAGGCTGAGTGGTATCAGTAACGGAATGGGAGTCGGCTAATTACGCGGCGCTATTTTTGCTCAGGAAGCCTGTCTATCCAGTATCGCGGTTCTCTCTGCAGATGGCTCACCGCCACAACAACAATAGTTCCTGCATCAATGCCATAGATAATACCAAAAGGGAATCTCGTCAAAGGACAGCGCCGCAGTCCTTCTTCTATTTCAGCACTTAACGTCGGGAACGCCGTAATTCTCCGCACTATCCGATCAAAATCATCCGGAAACTGCATGCCAAGACGCCGCGATTGCATTTCATACTAGGCAAAGGCATCTTCCAGCTCGGACTGGGCAGACTTAAGGAAACAATGCGTTCCTTGCCGACCTTGGCCGGCCAGCGCTTTAACGGCTCCACCTTGGGCGAGGGAATTGACTGGATAATGCGGAACATAGTCTCTGTATTCGTACAATCAGGTTGGCGCATTTTCCCATCAGGAGCATTCATTTTCAACTGTCCGATTTTTTCGGACACATCAGCATACCCCTCGAGCACAAGCTTTTTCTTGAGGTCATTCCAGTATTTGCGCGGCCTGTCGCCGCCAGCCAGGACCTCGATAACATCGATTATCGAAAACCACCATTCTCCATCATGCAGCACTTTCCGAATGTGCTTCCCCTGAAAAACCGCAAGTCTGTTTTCGTTTTTATCCATAGTTCTCACCGCGCTTCATGCTGTTCGTAATATTGCCTGCCCCGCCGTTGCGCCCCATACGGTACTTGATGTCGCAGTTGCTATGAGCAAACCCTCTTTCTTCACTCCATGAGACGCAGATAAACGATCGCTGTCCCTCTTTTTCCGAGAAGACGCCGAGGGACACCATCGTCCTGACGCTGATCTGAAGCAGATTCTCGGCTAAACGATTTCCGCACGGCCGTTTGTCATCCCGTTATCTCGGGCGGGCCGCCTCAGGCCCGCCTCCTTTTTTGTCTCCTGAACAAAGCGGTGTTCACTTGAAAGCCGCCGGGAGAATGCGCTAATCTCATAG
>CAYMRS010000008.1:0-69967 GCA_964392915.1 uncultured Nitrospiraceae bacterium | reverse complement strand
GCTCTTGAATCCAAAGGTCAGTTGTGTGCTACACTCTGTCATAGCCAACTCCTCTCTTTTGGTGTTTTTAAGTCCTTTCAAACTCAATGATACCAAACCTTGAGATGGAGTTGGCTTCTCCTTTTGCAACTATTTATGAATTATCTGGGCTAGGAAGGGAGGGAACATATGAGTGACGCAGAACGCATCTTGCAACGTGTTGCGCAAAAAAAACAGGATTTCATCGACTACAGTTTCTCGTCGGAGGAAAACTCTGCGCTGACCACGTTTTTCGACCTATCGCAGGAATTCGATACCCTTGCGGATTTCTATACGCTCTGCATAAGCATCCCGAAAATATTTTTTGGCCATGACGGCCGTCTTTTCATGGTCAACGAGAAAGACGCCGGCTTCTCTCTGGTTGCCCAGACGACAGATGCTCGTGCGCTGCCGAGCGAGCCGACGCCGGATGTTTATCCCCACGTGGAGCCATATGTAACCGAATCCAATGGCCTGGTCGTCAGCGTAAAGGGACGCGATTTCCTGATGGATCAACTGCCCTTCAGAACCGTGGACGGGATTATCGGCGTGCTGGAACTGTTTCCGTTTGTTCCAAGGTCGCCTCATAGGATGCTCTTTTTTCAGAAGTTTGCCAATCGCATCGGCTATAACCTGCATAACAAGTTTCTCGCGCTGAAGAATGAGCAGCACATCAGGTTTATCCGCACACTCGTTGCCGACATCGAGCACAATATTATTGTTCCGAACATGATCTTCCGCCTTTATCTCCGGCAATTGAAGGGTCGGCTTCAGCAGGCTACGGTGCTGGAAGAAGAACTTGCGCATCGCGCCTGCCTTGATGATGAGCACCCGCTGAATATGGCTCGCCTTCTGGAGGAATTCACTGATGTCAATCGCGGACTGAAGGTGGAGTATGAAAATATCGAGCGCCATTACAACAACATGAGCCTGTTTCTCGAGACCCTTTTGCGGAGAAGCCATTTTGACCAGGGGCGACTTATCCTTCGCACCAAACTCTGCAATCTGAAGAAAGAGGTGGTCGAACCTCAGCTGGACCGCTATCGCGAGCAGTTTGCCGCGAGGGGAATTTCAATTGACGACCGCTTCAGCGGGCTGCCGGATGAAGAAATGATCAGCGTTGTTGACGTCGGATTGATAGCACAGGTTTACGCGAATTTGTTTTCAAATGCGCTGAAATATACGGAGACAATAATCACCGAAGAGGGCGAGAAGAAGAAATACATTTCTTACGGGAGAGAGGTTGTTCATAACTGTTTCGGTGACGGCAAGGATGGCGTGAAATATAACATATTCAGCACCGGCAGCCACATAAGCATCGATGACCGCGAGCGGATATTCCAGGAAGGCGGACGCGCCGGCAATGCGGCGGGGCGTCCCGGAAGCGGGCACGGACTCTTTTTTGTCAGAAATGCCGTTGAAATTCATGGCGGAAAGGTCGGTTATGAGCCAACGCAGTATGGCAATAACTTCTTTTTCATTCTGCCGAAGGAGCTGCTGTGAATATTGCGATGAGCGGAGCGAGCGGCTTTGTCGGCACATACCTGAAGGCAGTATTTGCAGAGCAGAAGTTCGTCGTTATCCCGCTCGGCCGCGACGCATTCCGGTCTTCGGAACTCCTGAACAAGAAGCTGGAGGGATCGGATATCGTTATTCATCTGGCAGGCGCGCCGATAATGGCACGGTGGACTGAAGCCTACAAGAAAGAGCTTTATGCGAGCAGGATTGATACGACCCGCGCGCTGGTCGACGCGTTTGCTGAACGCAAAGGCATGCCCCGACTTTTCATCTCCACCTCAGCCGTCGGTATTTATCCGCCCGATGTGCCGTGCGATGAGGGAAACACTCGTCTCGCCGATGACTTTCTCGGAAGGCTGGCTCAGGACTGGGAACGCGAAGCGTCGCGTGCAGCCGAGCTTGGCATTCGGACGGTCGTCTTTCGGTTTGGCGTTGTTCTGGGCAGAAGCGGCGGAGCGCTCGCGAAGATGCTGACCCCTTTCCGGCTCGGACTTGGAGGGGTTATCGGCGATGGGAGGCAGCCGTTTCCGTGGGTGCACATTGCTGACTTAGCGGAAGCGTTTCTGTTTGTCATAAAGCAGGAGCGTTGCAATGGTGTTTATAATCTGACAGCTCCAAACCCCGTTACGAATGCGGCTTTTACGAAGGCGCTTGCATCTGCGCTGCATCGGCCCGCACTAATTCCGGTGCCGGCGTTTGTGCTCCGCCTGATGTTCGGAGAGGGCGCTGATGCGTTAATCAAAGGGCAGCATGTGCTTCCCGCGGAGTTTGCTCGAAAGCGGCTTCAAATTCAGTTATGTGGGCATTGATGAGGCGCTACAAAATCTGCTGACCGCATAACTCCCTGGTTCCACTCTCCGCAGTCAGGCACCTCGAATCGGGATTCGCTCATGTCAACACGTCCCGCCTCGCCTTCCGGATCTTTTTTCCGGCTACAGCTTTACTCCTGTCTTCAGCATCTGCTCACGAACGGCTCGTATCTTGTCGCGCAGCTCAGCGGCCTTCTCAAACTCAAGCTTTTTGGCGCATTCTTTCATCTCCGCCTCGAGCTGCCTGACCGCGTCTTCGCTCAGGCTGTAACCCGCAGTCTCTTCGGCAGCCATCGGCACGCTGTAGTAATCGGCTTCATAAATTGAGCTGAGAATGTCCTTGATCTGGCTCTTTATGGTCTCGGGCTCGATATTCATCTTTTTGTTGTAGTCTGCCTGAATGGCGCGGCGCCGTTCAGTTTCGTCAATTGCGCGCTGCATCGAACCGGTCATCCTGTCGGCGTAGAAAACGACCTCGCCGTTTACATTCCTGGCAGCGCGGCCTGAAGTCTGAATGAGAGAACGCTCCGAGCGGAGAAATCCTTCCTTGTCCGCATCGAAGATTGCAACAAGAGATACCTCGGGCAGGTCAAGTCCTTCGCGAAGAAGGTTTACCCCGATCAAAACGTCAAAAACCCCGAGACGCAGATCGCGCAGGATTTCGACGCGCTCAAGAGTGTCAATGTCCGAATGGAGGTAACGGGCCCGGATGCCGAGTTCCGTGTAGAAATCGGTGACATCTTCCGCCATTTTCTTCGTAAGCGTCGTGACAAGAACGCGTTCGCCGCGTGCGGCTCGAGAGCGGATTTCGCCCAGCAGGTCTTCCACTTGGTCGCGTATTGGCCTGATGCGAATCTTCGGGTCCATGAGACCGGTCGGCCGTATCACCTGCTCGACAATGCGTTTTCCGGCCTTAGTGCGCTCGTAGTCAGCCGGTGTTGCCGAAACATAGATGACCTGATTGACCCGCTGTTCGAACTCAGGGAAGCGGAGCGGCCGGTTATCGAGCGCTGACGGCAGGCGGAAGCCGAAGTCGATGAGCGTCTGCTTACGTGAACGATCTCCCTCGTACATGCCTCCGATTTGCGGCACGGTGGCGTGCGATTCATCGATGACGAGAAGATAGTCGCCCGCCGATGGACCGCTGATCAGATAGTCGATAAGGGTATAAGGCGGCTCCCCCTCATTTCGCCCGCTCATGTGGCGCGAATAGTTTTCGATGCCATGGCAGTAGCCGAACTCACGGAGCATCTCCATGTCGAACCGGGTGCGCTGCTCAATGCGCTGCGCGTTTACCAGTTCGCCACGGTTGCGGAAGTAGCGCATGCGGTCTTCAAGTTCTGCTTCGATGGTTGTGAATGCCAGTTCCAACTTTGATTTGGATGTTATCCAATGGCTGTTCGGATAGAGTACAAGCCGCTGCATGCGGCCTCTTTTTGCGCCGGTCAGCGGGTCGAATTCGCTGATTGCATCGACATCATCGCCAAATAGTTCGACGCGCACTGCCTTGTCCTGGGCAAAGGCGGGATAGATCTCGATGATGTCGCCGCGCACGCGGAAAGCTCCGCGCTTGAATTCGGTGTCGGACCGTACATAAAGCATATTCACGAGGCTGAGGAGCATGTCGTCGCGCTTTATCCGCATGCCTTCTTCAAGAAACAGGTGCATGCCGAGGTAGTCTTCCGGCGCGCCGATGCCGTAGATGCATGATACCGAGGCGACCACAATGACATCTTTCCGCTCCAGGATGGACATGGTGGCAGAATGGCGGAGCCGGTCGATGTCGTCGTTGATCATTGAGTCTTTTTCGATGTAGGTGTCGGTTGTCGGCAGATACGCCTCAGGCTGGTAATAGTCGTAGTAGCTTACGAAAAACTCGACCGCATTGCCTGGAAAGAGATCCCGGAACTCACCGTAAAGCTGTGCCGCAAGCGCCTTGTTGTGGGCGATGACGAGCGTCGGCTTCTGCACGTTCCGGATGACGTTGGCAACCGTAAAGGTCTTGCCGGAGCCGGTCACACCGAGCAGAACCTGGTGCTTGACACCCTTCAGGATGCCGTTGGTGAGGTCTGCGATTGCCTTCGGCTGATCTCCGCTGGGAGAGAATCCGGTGCGTAATGCGAACTGGCCCATCTGTTTATGCTACAATAAACACGGTTGATTCATCACGTTTTTGCTGCATATGCCCTTTACTTCTGCCGCAAAAACAAAGAGATGGATCTTCCATATCCTGCGCGAATTCCGGGGGGGGGGCAGAAACCCATGAATCCACATTCCGGTGCCGGTCGCTGGCCGCCTATCTTCGATATTCATGAAGAGTGCGGCGTCTGCGGCATCTTCGGCCACCCTGAAGCATCAAACCTTACCTATCTTGGGCTCTATGCCCTGCAGCACCGCGGTCAGGAAGGCGCTGGCATCTGCTCTTCCGACGGCAAAACGCTCTGCCTCGAAAAATCTCTTGGTGCCGTTGCCGACATCTTCTCCGAAAAACGACTGAAACGCCTGCCCGGCCATATCGCCATCGGCCACAATCGCTATTCGACCGCGGGCGGCAGCGGCCTGAAAAATGTGCAGCCCCTGCTTGCCAACTATGCCCTCGGCTCAATCGCTGTCGCGCATAACGGCAACCTTGTTGACTCCGACAACCTCCGCCTGAAGCTTGAACAGAAGGGAGCGATTTTCCAGTCGACATCAGACAGCGAGGTAATTCTGCATTATATCGCGCGTGCAAAAGATCTCGATTCCCATGACAGAATTGCGGGCGCGCTCCGCAAGGTGACAGGGGCGTTCAGCGTGCTATTTATTAATGAGACCGAACTCATCGCGGTTCGCGATCCGTACGGCGTGCGTCCACTGTCGCTCGGCAAGATTGACAGCGCGCATGTGGTCGCCTCCGAGACCTGCGCGTTCGATATCATGGGTGCTACGTATATCCGAGATATCGAACCGGGCGAGATGGTCATCATCAACTCCCGCGGCGTGGAGTCGCGGCGCATTCTTCCGTCTCATCGCCACGCTTTCTGCGTCTTCGAATACATCTATTTCTCGCGTCCCGACAGCTATATCTACAATCACAATTGCGTCAATACGGTCAGGAAGGGCTTTGGCCGTGAACTGGCCCGCAATGCGGGGGTTGATGCCGACATCGTCATTCCGGTTCCTGACTCCGGCGTGCCGGCGGCCATCGGCTATGCGGAAGAGAGCGGCCTGCCGTTTGACTTCGGCCTGATCCGCAACCACTATGTCGGGCGCACCTTTATCGAGCCGAAACAGCACATCCGACATTTCGGCGTGAAGATCAAGCTGAACCCTGTGCGGGATATTCTTCAGGGGAAGCGGGTGGTTGTCGTCGACGACTCGATTGTACGGGGAACGACCTCGAAGAAGATTGTTAAGATGATCCGCGAGGTCGGCGGGGCAAAAGAGGTTCATGTGCGGATCAGTTCACCGCCGACCGTCGGCCCCTGTTTTTATGGCATCGACACCCCGACGCGGCAGGAATTGATCGCTTCGTCGCACAAGACAGAGGAAATCCGCAAGTATATCACGGCTGACAGCCTTGCCTATCTCTCGATTCCGAGCCTGAAGGCTATGCTGCCGAATCCCGACGATTTCTGTTTTGCCTGTTTCGACAACAACTACCCTATCACCTTTCCGGGAGAAGAGAAAGAGCAGATGGAGCTGTCGTTTACGTAAGATTTTAAGCAGCCCGCTCAAATCAGGGTGCCTTGGCGGTCGGGAGATTCGGATTGGCAGAAACCGACGGTTCACACCTGGCCGATTCTCCGGTATAATCAAACTTGCGGGACCACCGCGAAACAAAACGGGAGGCTGCGCGCATGTTTACCTCGGTTATCCGATCCATCTACACCACCAATCTTGCCCTCAAGCCGCACGAGTCCATTCTGGTGTTTACCGACAGCATTGCGCCTGACGAGGAGGTTTCGGATGCGGATCGCTGCCGCCGCCTGCGGTTGCAGGATGTCGCGCTGCTGACCGCCGAAGTCGGCCGTGCTTTTGCAAAAAAGGTTCATTATCTCCAGTACCCTGCAACACGGGATCATGGGGTGGAGCCTCCGGTCGAAATCTGGCAGGCAGCGTTCGGCAAAAAAGCTGTTGCCGCGCTCCAAAAAGCTGCTCTTTTTCAACCGGTCCTGCAAAAAACAGCCAGCGATGATATTCTTTTGAAAGCCTCTTCAATACTGGAAAAACATGTTGATGCCGCCGTCAGCGCGGTCATTGCGCTTGCCAACTATTCAACCAGCCATACCCGATTTCGTGAGCTGCTGACCCGGGTTGGCGGTGCGCGGTATGCGAGCATGCCGCTGTTTGATGTTTCAATGTTTGAAGGACCGATGAACGTAGACTGGAAGTCGCTTGCGAGAAGAACTCGCGCAATCGCCAGGACGGTGAGCAAGGCCGAGATGGTTGAGATATCGACTCCCGACGGGTCGCGCCTGAAGCTGTCGAAAAAAGGACGCAAGCCCCTGGCCGATACGGGGATGCTGACCCGTCCCGGCGCATTCAGCAATCTGCCGGCCGGTGAGGTTTTTTTCGCGCCGCTGGAGGGGAGCTCGGAAGGAAAGCTTATTCTCCGGTGGGGACCAACGCGGGAACTTGGCAGCCCGGCCACCCTTACTGTTTCAGGCGGAAGCGTGACAGAGGTAGCCGGCGATGACCCATATGCTGACGTTCTCAGAGCCAAACTGGCTGAACGGCGGGAGAACGGAAACATTGCCGAACTCGGCATCGGCACAAACGAGCGGGCAAAAAGGCCCGACAACATTCTGGAGTCCGAAAAAATTCTCGGCACCATCCACATTGCGCTTGGGGACAACAGCTCTTTCGGAGGAGTCGTCAAGACGCCTTTTCATCAGGACTTCGTCTTTTTTAAACCGACGGTTGTCCTGATAGCCCCGGACGGGACCAGAACTGTGCTGATGGAAATGGGCAAACTCGCCGGGGAGAACTGATATGGGACGAATATCCCGCAGACATAAAAAAGACATTCTCATCATCATCGGCATTCTGCTGATATTCTGGGGATACTGGCAGCTTTTTCAAGCGCCGTCAGAACCTTACTATCTCAACAAGCAGGTAACAGCGCTCACGGTTGAAGGAACAAAAGTCAGTGGCACCGCAACAGCGGTCTCCGGGGAAACCGTCACGCTGTCAATAAACGAAAAACCGTTGACAGTTTTGAAAAAACATATTGTAAATCTGAATGAGGTTTCGCTTGATCGCCAGGAAACCAACCGGGTGGTGCAAGCAGTTATTGCGACAATTCTGGGAGGGCTCATAGTCTGGGTTGCCGTTTTTGTACTCTGATGCGGCATGATAATTTTTTGCGGAAGGAGGGAATGCATGGATTCTCTCGTTGTTTTTATTACGGCCCCGGGCGAAGAAGATGCAGCAAAAATTGCCCGGGCGCTTGTGGAAGAACGGCTGGCCGGCTGTGTAAACATTGTACGCGGGATTCGTTCCATTTATAGTTGGCAGGAAAAGATAGAGGACGATGCCGAGGTGCTGATGATCTGCAAGACAAAAAAAACCTTGTTTGCCGAGCTTTCAGCGCGGGTCAGGCAGTTGCACCCGTATACGGTTCCTGAAGTTATCGCGTTGCCGATCGTCGCGGGTTCGGAGGACTATCTTCAGTGGCTCGCCGACGTGACAAAGTGAAGGAGGAGTACTTCACCCGTCGTGTTTGCAAAGATGCCTGCGCATTCTATAAACACGGCGAGAAAGAAGAGCGGTGCGGCGGCTATGCGTTTCTGATCCGTCATGTTACTACAGGGGAACTCCGGGGCGTCCGTGTGAGAAAGCTTGCCGAACCTGATTTTTCCGGATATGCCCGCCTCAGACATCCGGAAATTGAAGCACTGCTCTGCGGTTCATGCGATTTCCGGATTGATGGATGCGACTTTGCTGAAAATTGCTCCGGACCGCCTTGCGGCGGCTACCGGATTGTATACGAGATGCTGAAAACTTAGGAGAAATCATATGCGATGGGAAAATGAAAAAAGAAGCGACAACGTTGAAGATCGCAGGGGCATGTCGGCATCGCGCGGGCTTGTCGGAGGAGGTATCGGCACTATAGTTATTGTGCTCGTGGCGCTTTTTTTCGGTGTTGATCCGAGCGTGCTCCTGCAGGGCACCGGCAGTCCTTCCGTTCAGCAGCAGCCTGCTCCGCAGAGGCCTCCCGCTGAAGACCGCCTGGCTTCGTTTGTCTCTGTCGTTCTCGCCGACACCGAGGATACCTGGCGCGAAGCCTTCCGGCGGGCAGGAAAAACATACCGGGAACCGAAGCTGGTTCTCTTCACCGGAGCGGTCCAGTCCGCGTGCGGATTTGCGCAATCTGCGATGGGGCCGTTTTACTGCCCCGCAGATGAGAAAGTATATATCGACCTCGGCTTTTACGATGAACTCAGGACCCGATTTAAAGCGCCCGGGGACTTTGCACAGGCGTATGTTATTGCCCATGAAGTTGGCCACCATGTGCAGCATCTCCTCGGCATTGCGGAACAGGTTCGTACTGCGCAGGAAAGGGCAGGCACGACCGACCGAAACCGGCTGCAGGTCAGGCTCGAACTCCAGGCAGACTGTCTTGCGGGCATATGGGGACACCACGCAAACAGGGTAAAAAAAATGGTTGAAGACGGCGATATCGAGGAGGCGCTGAACGCAGCGAGCGCTATCGGAGATGACCGCATCCAGAGACAGACCCGCGGCCAGATTGTCCCCGATGCCTTTACGCATGGGACGTCAGAGCAGCGCGTCCGATGGTTTAAGCGCGGCATCGAGTCCGGTGACATCAGCCAGTGTAATACCTTCTCTGTTCATCTGTTCCTTGATGGAGAGTTGTCTATCTTCCGACGACTTCGTTAATCATTTTCTGTTTCTGACGCTCCGCCCCTCCGGTCTGCTGTGCAACACGGCTGGCGCTTTCATATGCGGCTACTGCCTGCCGCCGATTCACTGCCTCAGACCGCTGCGGTGCGGCAGAACCGGTCTCAGCCGGGCGTTCAGTTCCCACCTGCTTGCGACTCTGGAGGGTAACTCGGTCCTGACTGGCAGCCTGATTGGTCTGCTGCGCCTGCTGCGTCCGTTTGCGCCGGGCGGCCTGCTCCCCCTGCTGAGCTTGCTGCACTGCCTGTACCGACGGAGCTGAACTGGTCTGGGTGACTGCCATGAAGAACCTCCTTTGCTGCATATGACGGGTTACTATATACGTTTGAGGAACAACGGGCGCGCTTTCCGCACGCCCTTCTATTACTATGCTAGCGGGTCAGCGCTGAAAATGCAAGCGAATTAACCCCGGAATTGTAATTCGGCAAGGCATTGCGCGATTGTGTTTCAAGCTCATGACTATTTTGAGAGTAGCAGCACCTTAGCTTCTCAGAACTGCCCGTGTCTCTTGACACTCAAGGGAGTTTCTTCTCATAGTAATGTGTCGGTCACTTTATGGACGCCTCCGTCGGCGCAAAGGAGATCCACGTATGGGTCGTGTTCCACATTTTTCGCCTGTGATTTTGCTCTGTTTTTTATGTTTCCTGGTCTCTGCGTGCAAGACAACAGACTTTGCTGACGCACGGAGACTCGCGCTGAAAAACAGCATGGGACTCTCCTGCGAAAAACAGGAGAACTGCTGGGAGCAGATACTTGCCGGAAATCCGCCAAGTCCGAAATTTTCCATAGCTGTGCCTCCAAGCATGGGCCTTGAATACGCGAAAATGGCGCGCGACCGCTTCGGCGACAAGGTGCAGATCACCCGATGGGACGGGTACTTTATCTCCCGGAGCGAAGCTATAAACCCGGCGTTCGCGGATGCGCTGAAGCGGGATCCGTTCATTCTTGAAATACGGCCGACGGCGGCTACTCTGGATCGGCTCAAATCTTCGGACGAAAAGATGATTCCGGTTCCTATTGAAGTGCGTGTCCGGACCTCTCTCACCGAACGGGCATTTACGGCACAGGCGACCATCAACAAGGATCTGTTGGAGGACGGCATGATCCGGGCTCATCGGCCGCTTGCGACCGAGATTTTTGACTGGATGGAAAAAGAGGTTCGCCAGCGTGAGAAAATGAGGGCCCGATGATGCATAGCTCCGTTGCCGTTCTTTTTATGGCATCGTGCCTGCTTGCGATGTTGCTTTCTCCCGGGGCGCCCTACGCCGCCTCATGCGAAAGCGTTGCCCGGCAGATGAGCAAACAGCTTGCTTCTCAGGTTGATGAGACCGAGCTCGCGGAAATCCTGAATAGCCTGAATGTTTCCAGCAATCGGGATCTCCCGCCGAAGTTTATAACCAAGAAACAGGCAAAGGATGCGGGATGGAAGCCGGGGAAGGATCTCTGGTCGGTAAGGCAGCTCAGAGGAAAAAGCATTGGTGGAGATGCGTTCGGCAATTATGAAAAAAAGCTGCCGAAGGGGAAATGGCGCGAGGCCGACCTGAGTTACAAGGGCGGCAGGCGCGGCCAAAATCGCATTGTCTTTTCAAAAGAGGGCAGGCGAATGCTAACGGTAGATCATTACAGTACTTTTGTGGAGGTCCCCGCATGCCGGTGAGGAAGTATGTGCTTGATGGCACGGTAATCCTGTCGGTAAAGGCGTTTTACGATGAGATTGCGAAGGTCATGCCGCTGCCAGACTACTTCGGCCGCAATCTTGATGCCTTGGCAGACGTGCTTACGACTGATGTTGAAGGTCCGTTTGAAATTATTTGGGAGCATGCGCTGATATCAAAAAAAGCGATGAAGGGTGATTACGCAAAAATCGCGGCCATGCTAAAACGGAGTGCCGCAGAGCGCGATGATTTCAGGGTAACATTCAAAGAGTAAGGCGAGAACGCTTCCACAAACGTAAGAGGGGCAAGGCTTCTGCATACGGTTCCGCGCAACCGCCGCCCCGTAAAGTCCACGACTCAAAAACAAGAGCGAAAAAGCGGAAGCGTGGAATCAGCAATGTCGCATCTCTATCCTTGTTTTTTTGCCGCGCCCGCTTTTGGCTTGTTCGCTTTCTGAGCGGCTGAGAGAGCCGCTTTTCTAATCCGAATCGTGCTTGCATGGGCTTCAAGCCCTTCGCTTTCGGCAATGCATTCAACAGCACCGGCGAGCAGGCTGAAGCTCTTGGCGTCAAATTGCAGGACGCTTGAGCGCTTCATGAAGTCGTACACGCCAAGCGGCGATGAAAAACGGGCTGTCCCGCCGGTCGGCAAGGTATGGTTCGGCCCGGCTGAATAGTCGCCGAGCGGTTCGGGAGTCCATTGTCCGAGAAAAATCGCGCCTGCATTGTGCAGGACATTAAGCAGTTCCTGCGGTTTCCTGGTCATCACCTCAAGATGTTCCGGCGCAATCGCATTTGAAATGGCGACTGCCGCGTCAATGTTTTCCGCAAGAATAATAGCGCCGAAGGCTTTCAGAGACTTCTCGGCTATCGCCCTGCGCTTCAGTTTCTTGAGCTGCGTTTGCAGTTCCCGAGCGACCGCGTCGGCAACCTCGGGAGAATCGGTGATAAGTATGCTTGAGGCTAATTCGTCATGCTCAGCCTGACTCAGCATATCGGCAGCAACAAAAGCGGGATTCGCGGTCTTGTCGGCAATGATAAGGATTTCACTCGGTCCGGCGATCATGTCGATATCCACCTCGCCGAAAACCATTTTCTTTGCAAGCGCAACATAAATATTGCCCGGGCCCACAATTTTATCAACTCGGCGGATCGTGCCGGTGCCATAGGCCATCGCGCCGACTGCCTGAGCGCCGCCGATGCGATAGGCTTCAGTGATGCCGAGCATACGAATCGCGGCCATAACGTAAGGATTTGCCTCTCCTCCCGGCGTCGGCACGCAGAGCGCGATTTCGCGCACACCTGCCACCTGCGCGGGAATCACATTCATGAGAACTGTTGACGGATAGGATGCCTTGCCGCCCGGCACATACACACCCGCTCGGGCAAGAGGACGAACTATCTGGCCTAAAAGCGCCCCGTCAACATTGACCGCCCAGGACTCTTCCTTCTGCTGTTCGTGAAAATCCCAGATGCGCTGGGCGGAAAGTTCCAGTGCCTTGACAACTTTCCTGTCTGCCTTTGCCGCAGCCCTTTTCATATCGGTAGAGGAGAGTTCGGTCGGGAGCGTGTGTTTATCGAATTTTTTGGTATAGGCAACGACAGCCTTGTCGCCG
The DNA here is from genome assembly GCA_964392915.1 of uncultured Nitrospiraceae bacterium. Classification (GTDB taxonomy): domain Bacteria; phylum Nitrospirota; class Thermodesulfovibrionia; order Thermodesulfovibrionales; family Dissulfurispiraceae; genus JAAYUK01. Next base: position 57,446 of record CAYMRS010000008.1, on the reverse strand, counting down.
CGCTGGCGCACATCGGCAAGCACCGACTTCACCGTCGCCTCAATTTCCGGACTGACGCCCGCTGCGCGCCGGTTCAAAAGATCGAGAAACGCCTGGACTTCAGGAATGCTCTTCAGCAGTTTCATGGTGATGATTATTATACTTGGCGGGCGGGTGAGATACAAATACTGCTCTTATGTTCGGCTCCCGTCAGGGAAGTGCCTCGCTGCGGGGCGAAAGCATTGCGACCGATTGCCCCACGCCGAGGATCGTTTGAATTGGCCGTCCGATTCTGCTAAGCTTATTGAAAAGCGTTCCGCAGCGTCGCTTCCCTCGCCGTAGAACGGAAACTATCTCACGCTACAGGAGGATATAGCATGAAACTCAATTTGCGCCTGACCGTCCTCTGCGTCCTTTCCTTCCTTGCGTTTGCCGGCTTTGCCGGGTCCGTGGATCAGAAGCCACAGCCGTCTGCCGTCAAGCTCAGCTCTGAAACAGAGTCCTGTATCGGCTGCCACGAACAGTTCACACCGGGCATTGTATCGGACTGGCGCAAGAGCCGCCATGCGGTCACGCTTCCGGCCGACGCGCTTAAAAAGAGCGCGCTTCAGCGGCGCGTCTCCGCGCAGGCAGTTCCGGCGCAGCTCTCCTCGGTTGTGGTCGGCTGCTATGAATGCCATAGCCTGAACCTCAAAGATCATAAAGATGCGTTCGACCATAATGGCTTTAAAATTCAAGTTGTTGTCAGCCCGAAAGACTGCAGCGCCTGCCACCCGGTCGAAGTCGCCCAGTACAAGGATACCAAGAAGTATCATGCCTATAAAAACCTGATGGACAATCCTGTGTATCATGCGCTTGTCTCCACCATTACCGGCGTCAAGAAGTTTGAAAAAGGCAAGATAACCAGTTCGCCGCCCTCGCCGGAGACACTGCATGAAACCTGCCTTGCCTGCCACGGCACGATAGTCGAAGTGAAGGGCATGCGGAAGGTGAACACCGCAATGGGCGAAATGGAAGTGCCGAAGCTTACGAACTGGCCGAACCAGGGCGTTGGGCGGGTCAATCCCGACGGCTCGCTCGGCGCATGCTCATCGTGCCATCCGCGCCACAGCTTCTCGATAGAGATTGCGCGCAAGCCTTACACCTGCGGACAGTGTCATCTCGAACCCGATGTTCCGGCATATAACGTATACAAGGAAAGCAAGCACGGCAACATCTACGAATCCAAAAAGCAGGAATGGAATTTCTCGAACGTCCCCTGGGTTGTCGGCAAGGATTTCAACGCGCCGACCTGCGCCGCCTGCCATAACAGCCTTGTCACCTCTCCATCGGGCGAGGTGATTGCGGAACGGACGCACAATTTCGGCGACCGCCTCTGGGTGAGGATATTCGGGCTGCCCTATGCGCATCCCCAGCCGAAATCTGGCAATACGACCATTATCAAGAATGCCGATGGACTGCCGCTCCCGACCACGTTCACGAATGTTCCGGCGTCGGCATATCTCATCGACAAGGAGGAGCAGGACAAGCGTTTCGCCAGGATGAAAGGGGTCTGCACCACCTGCCATACCACACCATGGATTGAGGGTCATTTCGCAAAGCTGGACAAGACCATTCAGGAGACGAACGCGATGACGCTCACGGCGACGCAGATTCTTGTTGAGGCATGGAAGCGGGGTGTTCAGGACAGCAAGAATCCATTTGACGAAAAGATGGAGCAAATGTGGCTCCGCAACTGGCTCTTTTACGGCAACTCCATCCGTTACGCGTCGGCCATGTCCGGAGCGCCTGACTATGCGGCATTCAAAAACGGCTGGTGGGAGCTGCTGCAGAACATCACAGACATGCAGGACACGCTCGAAAATAAGACACTGCTCAAGAAAAGCAAGAAGAAGTGAAGGTCGTCGCGTTCATTGGGAGTCCGCGGCCGAGCGGAAACTCAGATGTTTTGCTTGAGGCAGCGGTAAAACCGATTGCTGAGGCGGGGCACGAGGTGACTCTGTTCCGCCTTAACAATATGCGGCTGAAACCCTGCCAGAACTGCGGCGGATGCGATACAAGCGGCAAATGCATCATCAATGATGATATGACCGAAGTGTATGACGCGCTCCGGACGGCGGATCGCATAATTCTTGCATCGCCCATTTTTTTCTTTGCCTTGAGCGCGCAGGCAAAGATTATGATAGACCGCTGCCAAGCGTTCTGGTGTGAAAAGTATCTGATGAAGCGGCCGATTGAGCCGGGCAGGCACGGACGGAAAGGCTTGCTGATGCTGGTCGGCGGCATGAACAAAGACGTCGGCGTGCAGTGCTCCGAGGCCTGCGCAAAGGCATTCTTCCGCACCGTCAGCGTGCCGGAGCACACGACACTGGCATTTCTCGCGGTCGACGAAAAGGGTGCCATACTCGAGCATCCTACGGCACTGCATGACGCGGCAGAAGCGGGAAAAAAACTGATCACCATCTATTAGGAGGAGAGAGCAATGGCCGGATACCCAAAGCAATTCGAGACTATCAGGAAGCGCTTCAAAACATATTTCAAGGCAGCCGAAAACCTCGGCAAGGCAGCGAAAGATTCAGGTCCGCTTGATGAAAAGACGGCGCAGCTCATCAAGCTCGGCGCCGCCGCCGCTATCCGCTCTGAAGGTTCGGTTCACTCGCATGTGCGCCGCGCGATTGAGGCAGGCGCAACGCCCGAAGAAATCTATCACGCGATTATCCTCTGCGCCAGCACTATCGGATTTCCGACCGTCTCTGCCGCACTGAGCTGGGCTGAAGATGTGACTCAGGGCAGAAAATAAAAAGTCTGCCGGACAGACTGCGATACTTGCAATTTTTCCCGACCTTCCGCTGCAATCGGTCGTGCGGGTTTTGTTTCAATCGCGGCATAGCAGCGAAAGAAGATGTTGCCCCGGCGCAATTTGACCGATTGATTGACGTCATGGCGAGTTCCGGAATACCGGAGCTCGATCTTCTCGGCGGCGAGCCGACTCTGCTTCCGCATCTTTCCGAACGTATTTCCCGGGCGGTCTCTTGCGGCATATCGGTCAACATCAGCACTAACGGCAGTAATGTGCCGCTGCTGAACATGCTTGCCGGCCGGTTCTCCCGGGAACAGCTTCGCATGGGCATCTCAGTGAACGAAGATGCAGAGTCTGAGGATCTGTCGGAATTTATCAATTCACATCGCCCCATGCTGAAAAGCGTCTGCGCGCGGGAGAGAACTCTGCCGGTTCTGGTGGAACGCTACATGGGATTGCCGCAGGTCGAGTTTTATCTGATTTACATGGATGCCACGCGGCGAGACGACCTTGACGCCACATTGCCATACCCCGAGTATCAAAAAAGACTCCTTGCGTTGCAGCAGCGCTATCAGAACACGCGTGAAGTGGTCTGTTCCGGTTTTCTGCCCGATACGGACTCGCATCCGGAACTTGCCGGGGTCCGCTGTCCCGCGGGCACGACAAAGCTGTCCGTCATGCCGGACGGCTCTGTCTATCCCTGCTACCTGCTCTTTCGAAACCCTGAATTTCGTCTTGGGAACATTCTGAGCGATCCGCTCGATTCAATCCTGAATAGTACTGAGCTAGCTTTTTTCCGCACATTCCGTGGGAACCCATGCAATAAGGATGTGTTGTGCGAGTATTACAGCAGATGTCATGGAGGCTGTCCCGCAGTAAGCCTGCTGGCAACCGGGGATATTGCCGCACCGGATCCCCGCTGCTCTCCTCGTTAGCTACGCGGCCGGAACATCCTGTCAGAAACTTATTCCCGGAGATCCTCGGGAGACGCCTTCGGACGCGCAATGATATAGAGAAGGAGGCCGGCTGCTCCGAACAGCGCGACCAGCGCTACCCAAAGCCCGGGACTTTTCATTCCCCGATGCCCTGCGTCCTTGTATGCCCATACGGCGAGCAGCACATTGATGACGATGATAACCAGCACAAGACCGGCAACCAGCGCCACCATCATAAAGCTTTCAGCATCAGGAACTCCTGCCGCGTCCGCGGGCAGCGCGGTCACAGCCAGCAACGCGCTGCATGTCGCAAAGAGCTTGAGCATGCCGAAAACGCCATCGGCATTTGTTTTCCTTTCTGGTGTTCCTGCCCTTTTCCTGAATGATACATCCGAATTCATCTGTTTCCGCTCCCTCCAGGTTTTTAATACAAATGGCAGGATATCTGTCTGCCGCCGGACTCCTTCAGCGCCGGCACCGCTTTATTGCACGGCTCAAAGCGCTTTGGGCAGCGCGGATGAAACGGGCATCCGGCCGGCACATCGGCAGGGCCCGGAACATCAGCCTGCGTGTCGGTCACGATTACAGGCGCGGACTGTTCCACTGAGCGATCTGTCCTTATCTTCGGCACTGAACTCAGCAGCAATTCGGTATACGGATGCCGGGGCGCGCTGAAGAGCTCTTCCGTCTTAGCCATTTCCACAATGCGTCCAAGATACATCACGCCGACTTCATCGCTGAGGTACTGCACAACATTCAGATCGTGGCTGATAAATACGAGCGCAATGCCCGAATCGCGCCGGATCTGCTGGAACAGATTCAGTATCTGCGCCTGTATTGAAACATCAAGCGCGGAAAGAGGCTCGTCAGCCACAATCAGTTCCGGCGAAACAGTTAATGCCCGCGCGATGCAGATGCGCTGGCGCTGGCCGCCGCTGAACTCGTGCGGATACTTCATCAGCGTCTCGGGTCCCAGCCCAACCTTTTCGAGCAGTGCAACGACACTGTCCCTGATCTGCTTTTTCGGAACAAGATTGTGAATGATGAATGGTTCGCCGAGCGTGTCAAGGACGCGCATGCGCGGATTGAGCGAGGCAAACGGATCCTGAAAAACAATCTGAACGGAACGGCGAAATGCTCTGAGCCGCTCGCCCTTCAGCGCCGCAACGTCTTCGCCTTTGAAAAGCACCCGGCCGCCGGTCGGATCGATGAGCTTCAGGATCATCCGCGAAACGGTCGATTTTCCGCACCCGCTCTCGCCGACCAGCGCGAAGACCTTGTCGCGCTGCACCGCAAAACTTACGCCGTCAACCGCTTTGATAAACCGCTTTTTCTCTCCCAGGCCGCTTCTGGCCTGATACTGTTTTTTCAGTTCTTCCAGCGCAAGAAATGAGGCATCCATCACAGTTACCCGGCCCTGATACAGCGGGCAAAATGCCCCGTCCGGATCTCCCGCAAATCAGGTTCTGCATCGCTGCATGCCTCAATTGCGGCAAAGCATCGGTCGGAAAAGGTGCAGCCATTCGGGAGATTGTACGGAGGAGGCACAAACCCCGGGATTGGCTTCAGCGCAGTTCCCCGCGAACGCGGCAGCGACTGCATGAGGCCAGTGGTATAGGGATGGAGCGTTTCCGCAAAAAGATCACGTACCGAGGCATGCTCCATGATGCGGCCGGCGTACATGATTGCCACGCGGTCAGCATGTTCGGAAACAATGCTCAGGTCATGCGTGATAAGCAGCATCGCCATCCCGCGCTCCTGACGCATTTCCTGCATCAGCTTGAGAATCTGAAACTGAATTGTCACATCGAGCGCTGTTGTCGGCTCGTCGGCAATGAGCAGCGCCGGGTTGCACGCAATCGCCATCGCGATCATGACCCGCTGGCGCATACCTCCCGACATCTGGTGCGGATAGTCCTTGATGCGTAGTTCCGGCGACGAAATTCTTACCGCGCGAAGCAGTTCGACAGCTTTTGCGAGCGCCTCTCTTTTTGAAACAGGAAAATGCGCAAGCAGGGCCTCAGCCACCTGATAGCCAACGGTCAAGACCGGATTTAGCGAGGTCATCGGCTCCTGAAACACCATGCCGATATCCTTGCCGCGCACCGAGCGCATCTCGTCTTCCGACAACGTCAAGAGGTCTTTTCCGTTAAAGAGAATACCGCCTTCACGAACCACCTGTTGCGGCTGAATACCGAGAATAGACAGCGCCGTAATGCTTTTGCCGCATCCGCTTTCGCCGACCAACCCAAAGACCTCGCCCTTCTGAATCGAAAACGAGACGTGCGCAACGACCTGATACTTCGCTTCGGGGGTAGAGAACCAGACGGAAAGATTCCGGACATCAAGCAATGGTAAGGACATAGAGTCGATGATAAGAGGTTCGGCGAAATCTTGTCAACCGATGCTCCTGTTCCGACAAAAGAGGATCAAGCTACGGCTTCCAGCAGATCAAAGAGAACCTGTCCCGCACTTTCCTGAAACAGCGTGGCGGCAAGTCGGTCGAACGGTGTTTCGGTGCGATTGATGAAGATGAGCGTTGCGTCGGCAGAATGAGCTTCACGAGGAATCGAAGCGGCGGGTTCAACCTGAAGCGATGAACCAATCATGAGCATCAGTTCACAATTGCGGGCATAAGCATAGGCATCCAGCATTTCCCGTTCAGGCATCGCCTGACCAAAAGAGATTGTAGCAGGCTTTATGAAGCCGCCGCATTGCTGACAGCGCGGATCAAAGGCAGCCTCTTCAAGCAATGCCTGAATTTCGCTAATCGGCCGACGGTTGCCGCACTGAATGCAGGTCGCAATGCGATTGGTTCCATGGATTTCAATAACCTTCATGCTTCCCGCGTCCTGATGCAGCCCGTCGATGTTCTGGGTAATGATGCAGCGCAGTTGACCACGCCTTTCAAGTTCAGCAAGCGCCAGATGCGCTCTGTTCGGCGCCGCGCCGCCGAACTCGCGGCTCAGTTCGCTCTTCATCCGCCAGTATTCCTGCCGCGCCTCACGGCTTGACAGAAACTCCTGATAAGTCACAATGCGGTATCGATCCCAGATGCCGCCGGGGCTCCGAAAGTCGGCTATCCCTGATTCGGTCGATATCCCGGCACCGGTGAACGCGACAACATTTTTCGCGGCGCGCAGAAGTTCTGCCGCCAGCCGGATTCTTTCTGCATATGGCTGCAGGGAGAACTCCCTATTGCTTCCGCTGAAAGGGCCCGCTCTTGCCGCCCTGTTTTTCCATCAGCATGATGCCGGAAATGACCATCTCCTTATCTATCGCCTTGCACATGTCGTAAATCGTCAGCGCTGTAACCGACACCGCGGCAAGGGCTTCCATCTCGACGCCGGTCTGCCCCGCGATCTTGACGGTAGCTGTGATATTGATGCTGCTCTGCTTTTCATCGGGCGAGAAGTCAATCGTAACAGATGTTATGGAAAGCGGATGGCACATGGGAATGAGCTCCGGCGTCTTCTTTGCAGCCATGATGCCGGCGACACGGGCGACGCCGAGCACATCGCCTTTTTCGACACTTCCCTTTCTGATGAGTTTCAGGGTTTCAGGTTGCATCACAATCGATCCGCGCGCAACCGCCATGCGCTGCGTAACGGACTTGTCGGTGACATCTGCCATGCGGGCTTTTCCGGATTCATCAAAATGGGTGAGTTTCATGCAGACTCCTTTCAGCAGTATCAAGGGGTGGTATCGGAACACCGGCAGTCACGGAGGATATCGAAGGTTTTTTCACTGTCCTCCTCCTACTGCACCTTGCGGTCGAGCGACCGGTACTGAATTGCTTCGGCTATGTGCTGCACTTCAATCGCGCCGGATGCCGCGAGATCCGCTATCGTCCGGGCAACTTTCAGAATGCGGGAGTAGGCTCTGGCGCTCAGTCCGAGGCGCTGCATGGCGGTATCAAACAGGGAATGCGCCTGATCTGTGAGAATGCAATACTTCCTGATATGCCGTGTTTTCATCTGACCGTTCGCAAAGATTTTATCTGACTTGAAACGCTGAAGCTGGCGTTCGCGCGCAGCGATAACCCGTTGGCGAATAACCGAAGAGGACTCGTAGACATACTCGCCGGAGAGCTCTTTATAGGGCACCGCCGGGACATCGACATGCAGATCAATGCGATCGAGCAACGGCCCGGAGACGCGGGAGCGGTAACGATTTATCATGTTCGGCGTGCAGGTACACTGGTGAGTGCTGTCGCCGGAATAACCGCAGGGGCAGGGGTTCATGGCCGCCACTAGGACAAACTGCGCGGGGTATGTAACAGAAGCCGCAGCGCGCGATACTGACACAGAAGCGTTTTCGAGCGGCTGACGCAGCACCTCAAGCGCGTTGCGCTTGAACTCTGCCAGTTCATCCAGAAAGAGGATCCCGTGATGAGCGAGCGAAACTTCCCCGGGCTTCGGGATCTGGCCTCCGCCAATCAGGGCAATATCGGAGATGGTGTGATGCGGGTTGCGCCAGGGCCGTGTAGCAACCAGCGACTGGCCGTCGCCAAGCAGTCCGGCAACGCTGTGAATTTTGGTTGTTTCGAGAGCTTCATCCAGCGTGAGCGGCGGCAGAATCGAGGGCAACCGCCGTGCAAGCATTGTCTTGCCGCTGCCGGGAGGTCCGATCATCAGGATGTTGTGCGAACCCGCGGCAGCTACTTCAAGGGCGCGCTTTGCATGTTCCTGTCCTTTTACTTCGGAAAAGTCTTCTTCATAAGCGCCAAACTGCTCCATGGCCGCCCGCACATCGATTGTTACAGGCTGCACTCCGCCGTTGTTGCCGGTCAAAAACGCGATGACTGCCGGAATGCTTTCAAGTCCGAATACATCAATCCCGGCAACAACTGCAGCCTCCGGGGCATTCTCTTTCGGCAGAATCAGGCCGCGCAGGCCAAGACGCTTGGCGGCAAGCGCCAACGGAAGCGCTCCGCGCACCGGCTTAACCTGTCCATCGAGAGAGAGTTCGCCCGCTATCAGATACTCCCTGAGGGGTTCAAGCGGGATAATTCCCTCGGCAGCCACCACGCCAAGCGCAATCGGAAGATCGAACAGCGTGCCTTCTTTTTTCATATCAGCCGGGGCCAGGTTGACAGTAATCTGTTTGAGCGGAAAAGAAAAGCCAATGTTCTTCAGGGCGGCGCGGATACGGTCTTTCGATTCTTTTACCGAGGCGTCGGGAAGTCCTACAATCGAAAAATGGGGGAGCCCCCGCGAGGAAATGTCGACTTCTACCTCGACCGGGTGCGCATCAATGCCGACGACATATGCACTTCGAGCCTTGGAAAGCATTGCGTTCGATAAACCTCGGTTCTATATCGCGTATTATCTGCTGTCGTGGCCGATCCCACCTGGGTGCGATAAGAATATCATCCGGTGCGGTGGCAAAAAGCCGCTGCAGGACAATATCGGGCGACAGACGTTCGATAAAGTCTACCAGAAAATCGAGGTATTCTGTATAACTGAATGTATAAAAGGGATTTTTAGCATACGCGGCCGCCAGCGCTGTGTCGGCGATAATCTGGAGCTGATGCACCTTGAGAAAGCCGAGTGGCAGGCGTGACATTTCGTCAGCCATCGCGAGCATCTCGTCCCGTGTCTCGGTCGGGAAGCCGACAATCAGGTGCGCTCCCATCTCGATGCCGCGATCTTTCGTCATCGCAAGGGCATTCAGAAATGTCTGGTAATTGTGGCCGCGCTGAATATACTGAAGGGATTTGTCGTAAATAGACTGAATGCCATATTCAACCAGAATAAATGAATCACGAGCGAGCGTTTCAAGGAGCGCTATCTTCTCTTCATCCACGCAGTCCGGTCGCGTGCCGATAGCGAGACCGACGACCTCGGGAAAGGACAGAGCTTCGCGGTAGAGCGCTTCAAGCTCGGAGACGGGAGCATAGGTGTTCGTAAATGGTTGGAAATAAACGAGATAACGATTTGCTTTGTATCTGCCCGAAAGATACCGGATGCCGGTCCGGATCTGCTCGCGAAGGGGGAGGTCAGGCGTGCAGCGCGACGGACGGAAGCTGTCATTGTTGCAATAAATACAGCCGCTATCTCCGAGCGTGCCGTCCCGATTGGGGCAGGTGAAGCCCGCGTCGACGTTGACCTTGTAGACAATCGTCCCGAACCGTTGCTTCAGCCATGGGCCGAACATATTATAGCGGGAGGCCATCTCTATATTATTGAGTTTGCGAAGGATTTCTGTCAAAAACAAAAGCCGCGGTAAGAAGAAATCCGGTCAACGGGGAGCGAGAGGGAAAAAGCGGTTGCTTCGGCCTGCCTTGGTCGCACGGGGGAAAGTGTGGTAATATAACACTCTGCTGAAATGCGCCTGTAGCTCAGTGGATAGAGCATCAGCCTCCGGAGCTGAGGGCCAGGGGTTCGAATCCCTTCAGGCGCGTTTTCTTTTTCTTGGCCGCCGCAGGCGATTTGGGGTTGATGTTCTTCTGACCCCCCTGGATTCTGACTTCTTTCTCCCGCGGCGAATCAGACGTTTTCGAGCAGATGCCCCATCTTTTTCTTCTTCGCTTTAAGGTACATCAGGTTGTTTTCGTTCGGCTTGCACTCGAGGCAGACCCGTTCGACCACTTTGAGGCCATAGCCCTCAAGGCCGACAATCTTTTTCGGATTGTTGGTCATGAGGCGAATCTTTCTGACACCGAGGTCCACCAGCATCTGGGCCCCCACGCCATAATCACGCAAGTCTGACTTGAACCCGAGCTTCAGGTTGGCTTCCACCGTATCGAGCCCTTTGTCCTGAAGTTCATACGCCTTCAGTTTGTTTTCAAGACCAATCCCGCGGCCCTCTTGCCGCATGTAAAGAACCACGCCCTTGCCTTCCTTGTCGATAATCTCCATGGCGCGGTGCAGCTGGTACCCGCAATCACAGCGATTTGAGCCGAAGACATCGCCAGTGAGGCACTCGGAATGAACACGCACAAGCACCTTATCTCCGGGCTGAATATCTCCCTTTACCAGGGCAAGGTGAATCTGATCGTCGACCGCGTTTGCGTAAGAGATGGCGGTGAACTGACCATGCCGGGTCGGCATCTTGACTGATGCTGTGCGGCGGACAAAACGTTCGGCGCGCATGCGATAGTGAATGAGGTCTTTCACCGTGACAATTTTCAGTTGATGCTTCTTGGCGAATTCCATCAACTCCGGCACGCGGGCCATGGTGCCGTCATCGCTCATGATTTCACAGATGACGCCGGACGGATTCAGCCCCGAGAGGCGGGCAAGATCCACAGAGCCTTCGGTCTGGCCGGCGCGCTGCAAAACGCCGCCGGGCTTGGCGCGGAGCGGAAATACATGACCCGGCCGCGCGAGATCGTCAGCACCGCTCTTCGGATCGATAGCGGTTTTAATCGTCACAAAGCGATCGTGAGCCGAGATGCCGGTTGTAACGCCTTTTTTAGCTTCAATGGAAACGGTAAATGCCGTGCCGAACGAAGAACTGTTCTGGTCGGTCATCATCGGAAGCTTCAGTGTTTCGACCCGCTGCGGGGTGAGGGAAAGGCAGATAAGGCCACGGCCGTGCTTGGCCATGAAATTGATGGCTTCAGGCGTCACTTTCTCCGCGGCTAGGCAGAGATCTCCTTCATTTTCACGATCCTCGTCATCAACGAGAATCACCATCTTTCCGTTGGCGATATCTTCGAGAGCTTCCTGAATTGTATTGAAAACAGGTTTTTCCACAATCTTCCTCCGTGATGCGCGCAGTAAGCAGGCGTTCTGTGTGGTAAGCCGGCGTGATTACATATGTTTTCAGTATACCAGAAAGGCGCGGATCTGTTCATTGCAACCCCATGAAACACGAGGCTTTTCAGAATATGTTTTGGTATAATGGAACATTCAAGGCTCGGAGGATCTCAATCCCGTGGCTGTCCAGCCGTTCAGCAAAGAAGATTTTATCAGAGTCGTGAACATCATGCTGTCGACGCTCAGGATCGACGAGATCCTCACGTCGGTCATCGCCGAGGCGCGTTCAATCCTTGGAGCGGAACGCTGTTCGCTCTACATAGTCGACCGTGAAAACGAGCAGCTCTATACCAAGGTGCTTCAGGCAAGTGAGCTGGTCGAAATTCGCCTCCCCCTGTCAAAACAAAGCCTCGCCGGCTACGCTGCGCTTACCGGAAAATTAATTGCCGTTGAAGATGCCTACGATTCTGCGGAGTTGCGTAAAATCGACGCCGAACTTGTGTTTGACATGCGATGGGATCAGCAGACTGGCTATCGCACAAAGAGCATGCTTGTTATGCCGATTCCGCTGCGGCAGGCCGGACCAGTTGCCATTATGCAGGCGCTGAACCGGCCGGGCGGATTTGGGGATTACGATGAGGAGATTCTGGACATGCTCGCGGGGCTTCTGAACATCGCGGTTACCAATGCGCTGCTGTATGAGTCCGCTGAAGAGGAAAAGAAGCTTCGGGAATATATCATCGACGGTATTGAAGAAGGCATTTGCATTATTAATGTGCGCAGACAAATAGTCTCCGCAAACCGGTTTCTCGAAATCATGAGCGGGCAGCGCTTTTCGCTGCCGGAAATGGCAGGGCAGGATCTTTTTGAGATTTTCCCCCAGTTTCGCGATTCGGAGCTTGGCGTGAAGCTGAGCGATGTTTTTGCATATGGCTTCAGGGCTGAGGCGCTCCTTGAGGTTCTGCGGGTAAAACTGATTCCATATCTCGATGAGACCGGGCGGGTTCGCCGCGTCGTTCTCATCTTTTCGCGCATATGAGCATTCCGGAACCAAGACAAAAGGGGCAGAGCTTTGAAGAGCTGCTGATCAGGCAGGGTCTTGTTACGAAGGATCGTCTTCGGGATCTCGCGGCGAGGGCAGTGCGTGAGCGTAAAAGCATCGAGCGGCTCCTTATAGAAAGCGGAATTTCGGAAAACGATTTCTGCGCGGTCAAGGCGGAGTATCTTGGCTATGAGTTCATTAAAGTCAGCGCATACCCGCTTTCGACAGAGCTGCTGAAGCAGATTAAGCCTGCGTATGCAAAAAACTACAAAGTCCTGCCGCTCAAATACGAAAATGAGACCCTGACGGTCGCCATGGTAGAACCGCGCGATGTCATGGCGCTGGATGAAGTGGTGCGCCATTACCGCGGAGCCCGCTACGTGCTGAAGGACGTAAAGGTAGTTATGACGACCGGCGCGGACCTGTTTGCCGCGGTCGACAGGTTTTTTACGGGAGCAAGGCCGGCCGAACAAAAAGACCTGCGAAGCCCCCGCGAAGAAATAGGCCTGGGCAACATTCTGAGCCAGGTTGCCGAAACATACAAGGCGAAGGTAGAACTGGCGGCGCTCTCGCAGGAAGAGGCGACCGAAAACAGCGCTCCAATGGTCATGCTCGCGAACAAGATTGTGGAAGATGCGTTCCGCAAGAGGGCCAGCGATATTCATATCGAGCCGTCTCTCAGCTATCTGCGCGTGCGGTATCGCATTGACGGCGAACTGCTGGAAGTCATGCGCGTTCCGAAATACGCGCAGGACGCGCTTATCGTGCGCTACAAGATTATGTGTGACATGCGCATCGACGAACGCCGCCTGCCGCAGGACGGCCGCATCGACTTTGCAAAGCAGAACCCGACGGTCGAAATAGATCTCCGTGTCTCAACAGTGCCGACGCCGCATGGCGAAGATATCGTCATGCGCATTCTTGACAAAAAAAGCGCTGTCCTATCGCTTGACATGCTCGGATTCAACGAGCACAACATGAAGCTCTATAAAGAGGCGATTCAGGCGCCCTATGGCATCCTGCTGCATGTCGGCCCGACCGGCAGCGGGAAATCAACCGCGCTGTATGCAGCCCTCAAGTCGCTCGATGTTCCCAACGTGAAGATCCTGACCGCGGAAGATCCGGTTGAGTACACGCTCGGCGGCCAGATTATCCAGAGCAATGTCCATACCGTTGCCGGATACACGTTTGCAAAAGCTATCAGGGCTTTTATGCGCCATGATCCTGACATTATCCTGATCGGTGAAATCAGAGACCTCGAGACGGCAAAAACAGCGGTGGAGGCTTCACTGACCGGCCACATGGTCTTTTCGACGCTCCATACGAATGATGCCGTGGGTACAATAACGCGCTTGACCGAGATGGGCATTGAGCCCTACCTGGTCGCCGATTCCCTGGTGCTTGTCTGCGCTCAACGTCTGGTTCGGCGCATTTGCGCAAAGTGTAAGGAATCATATGCTGCAACTGACGAAGAGATCGAGATGGCAAAGGGCGACATCAAGCCGGGAACGACGCTCTATCGCGGCAAGGGATGCACGGCCTGTGAAGGAGCGGGCTATCGGGGTCGAATCGGCATTTATGAGATGCTCGCGATGAACCGTCAGTTCCGCAATCTGCTTATCAAAGGCGCGCAGACCGACGAGTTGCGCCTGGCGGCGATTGAGTCCGGCATGCGCACGCTCAGGCAGGACGCGATCGAGAAAGCGCTCCTCGGCATGACGACCATCGCGGAAGTCCTTTCCGCGACGCTGGCAGAGGGGTAAGAGTTCTTCGTGGTCCGATAGGCGTCTGCAAAGAACTGCGCGGTTTTTTTGCGTGAAATTGCACTAACATGAAGCTTCTGATAAACTTTTTCAGCAATTTTCTGGCGGAGGCTGGATGAAAATTAAGGTGCTTGGCTGCTCCGGTGCGGAATTCCCCGGGCACAACCCCCCGGGGTTTTTGCTGGATGATACAATGCTTTTTGATGCAGGCACCCTCACCAATGTGCTGAATGAAAGAGCGCAGCTCAAGATTCGCCACATTTTTATCACCCACTCACATCTCGATCATATCCGGGACATCACATTTTTAGCCGACAATCTGATTGCATCGCCTGCGCGGCAGAAAGTGAGTGTCGTCAGCATTCCATCCGTTCTGGCTGCGATAAAAAGAAATCTGCTGAATGACCTGATCTGGCCGGACTTTACCATGATTCCGACGGTCGAGAAGGCCGTTCTCGGCTATCGGGAAGTGCGGGAGAACAGGATGGTCAGATTTGGCGATTACCGGATTACGCCGATTGCGGTGAATCATTCCGTCCCTGCTGTGGGGTATCTTGTGGAGGAGAAAACCGGGAAGAGCTTTTTTTATACGGGCGATAGCGGGCCCACGCCGACTACCTGGAAACGAATAGGAAAAAGGCAGCTTGATGTCCTTATTATTGAAACTTCTTTTCCAAACCGGCTCGCTGAACTGGCGCGGATGACCGGGCATCTTACCGCCAGCCTTCTCAGGCAGGAACTGCAGAAACTGGAGCACCTGCCCAGGAAAATTTACATTACCCACCCAAAACCGCAATACCTGCGCGCGATTGAAACGGAACTGAAAAAACTGGGGTTCAGGAATCTTTCACTGCTCAGAGACGGGCAGACAATCAGGATGTAACTTCTGCGGTCGGATTAGCCGACAAACCCGGATCGTTTGAGGGCATCAAGCAGATTCGTGTCAGTCTTCTG
Source organism: uncultured Nitrospiraceae bacterium (assembly GCA_964392915.1). Classification (GTDB taxonomy): domain Bacteria; phylum Nitrospirota; class Thermodesulfovibrionia; order Thermodesulfovibrionales; family Dissulfurispiraceae; genus JAAYUK01. The sequence goes on along the minus strand of CAYMRS010000008.1, from coordinate 42,267 downwards.
CGAATCCGCCTGTTCGGTGTTCTTTCCGTGCATGACAAATTTTGCGACATATTTCGCGATCAGGTCTGACTCAAGGTTCACGCTGTCTCCGGGTTTCTTGCGGCCGATTGTGGTAATATCGCCCGTGTGCGGAATAATGACGAGGGTAAATGCGTCTTTCAGCACATCGACAACGGTCAGGCTGATGCCGTCAACCGCGACCGATCCTTTGGGAATAAGATAGTGCAGGAGAGACTCAGGAGCAGAGATATCTATCTTCACGGCATTGCCTATCGGCGTTACCGAGCGCACAGATCCGACTGCCTCAACATGACCGCTGACAAGATGGCCGCCCAGTTTCGAATTAAAGCGCAATGACGGTTCAAGGTTCACAGGGTCGCCCCGCCCGAGGGTGCCAAGGTTCGTGCTCTTCAGGGTTTCATACGAAACATCAAAGGTCAGCACATCATTGCGCATGGAAGTGACCGTGAGGCAGACGCCGTTCACCGCGAGGCTGTCACCTAGCTCAGCATCTTTGTGCGCTTTTGCGCAACGGACGGCAAGCGCGGCTGAAGGCCCCCGCACCTCAAGCGCATGCACTGATCCGGCTTCCAGAATCAATCCGGTAAACATATCAAAATAACAATTGCAGTATTGAACACGGGTAACATCTCCATTCGTATTGTACCCGGAAACGCCGAATCTGTCAGCATTGGCTGAACAGCCTGAGCAGTTTGCGCTTGTTACTCAATCAGCTTGCCGATGCGGCCCAGTCTCGGGGAGCTGTTGTTGCTATCCCAGGACCAGTAGATGATGAATGCCTTGCCGCGCAATTCTTTCCGGTCAACATATCCCCAGAACCTGCTGTCGTAGCTGGCGTCACGGTTGTCGCCCATCGTAAACAGTTTTCCCTTGGGAACGATTTCCGGTCCGAAATTGTCACGTCTGTCCAGACTTGCCGGCCGAACTCCGCGGTCAACATACTGCACATAGGGCTCATTTGCTTCTTTGCCGTTGACAAAGACTTTCTTGTTCTGCCCTTCAATTATGTCGCCTTCCACTGCGATAACGCGCTTGATGAAATCTCTGTTCGGCTCCTCCGGATATTTAAAAACCACAATGTCGCCGCGCTCAGGGCTGCGCAGCCCGGGCATGTAGAAGAGCGTAACGTTGGTGAAGGGTATTTCAACCGTGGTGCCGACAAGAAATTTGTTGACCAGCAGGTGATCTCCGATGAGAAGCGTGGGAAGCATGGAGCCTGAGGGAATCTTGAATGCCTGGACGATGAATGGCCGTATAATGAAAAAAGCGATAAAGACCGCAAGCAGCAGCGCCTTGATATTGTCCCAGACAACATTCTTTTTGTGCTCAGGCGGCCTTTCTGTCTGCTGAATGTGCTCAGTCTGTTCCATAGCTATTCCTTTACTTTCAGGACCGAGAGGAAGGCTTCCTGAGGAATCTCCACCCGCCCGATCTGTTTCATTTTTTTCTTGCCCTCTCTCTGCTTTTCTAGGAGCTTGCGCTTCCGGGTAATGTCGCCGCCATAGCATTTGGCAAGCACGTCCTTACGCATCGCCTTTACTGATTCGCGGGCGATTATTTTGTTGCCGATGGCAGCCTGAATGGCAATTTCAAACATCTGCCGGGGGATGACCTTGCGAAGCCGTTCGACGATATCGCGTCCGCGGTAGTATGCGCTGTCCTTATGCACGATGAGAGACAGGGCGTCCACCGTCTCGCCATTGATGAGTATGTCCAGCCTGATAAGGTTTGACGGCTTATATCCGAGGAATTCATAGTCCATGGACGCGTAGCCCCGGGAGAGCGACTTCAGGCTGTCATAAAAGTCCCATAGGATTTCGTTAAGCGGGAGTTCATACGTTAGCAGGATGCGGTCGTTGCTGATGTATGCAAAGTCTTTCTGAGTGCCGCGCTTGGACTGGCAGAGTTCGAGCATCTGGCCGACAAAAGGCTGCGGCACAAAGATGGATACCTTCACAAAGGGTTCTTCAATCTGCTCGAACTGTTGCGGCAGGCTGCTCGGGTTATCGATCGTGAGAACCGAGCCGTCCGTTTTGGTGATCCGGTAAATGACGGTCGGAGCCGTGCTTATGAGGGAAAGCTGAAATTCCCGCTCAAGACGCTCCTTGACAATCTCCATATGCAGCAGGCCGAGAAAGCCGCACCGGAAGCCGAATCCGAGGGCTGTAGATGTTTCCGGCTCATAGCTGAAGGAGGAGTCGTTCAGGCGGAGCTTTTCGAGCGCCATCTTGAGGTTTTCATATTCATGGGTTTCTATCGGATAGAATCCGCAGAAAACCATCGGCTTAATTTCCTTATATCCCGCGAGCTGAGCTTTCGCAGGCCGGGCGGCATCAGTGATCGTGTCGCCGATTTTCGTATCCGCGACGGTTTTTATTCCTGCAATGACGTAGCCGACTTCGCCGGAGGCAAGCTCAGACGCATCAACCGCTTTCGGCGTGAGATGACCGACTTTGCCCACTTCATATTCTTTATTTGCCGCCATGAGACGGATTTTCATTCCGGGCTTCAGCACGCCTTCAAACACGCGGACAAGCACAATGACACCCTGATAATTATCAAACCATGAGTCGAAAATAAGCGCCTTCAGCGGCTCGTCGTCACTGCCCCCGGGAGCCGGAATCTTCTTTACAATCGCTTCCAGGATTTCCTTTGTGCCGACGCCTTCTTTTGCGCTTGCAAGGATCGCTTCTGACGCATCGATACCGACCACTTCTTCAACCTGCTGTCGCACCCTTTCGGGCTCGGCGCCGGGGAGATCTATTTTGTTAATGACCGGGATGATCTCGTGATTGTTGTCAATCGCCAGATAGGTATTGGCAAGCGTTTGCGCTTCGACGCCCTGCGTGGCATCGACGATGAGCAGGCATCCTTCGCACGAGGCGAGGCTGCGCGAAACTTCATACGAAAAATCGACATGCCCCGGGGTATCAATCAGGTTCAGGATATAGTGCTGGCCGTTTTCGGCCTGATAGTTCAGGCGCACCGCATGCGCCTTGATGGTGATGCCCCGCTCCCGCTCCAGATCCATGGAGTCGAGCACCTGCGCCATCATTTCACGGGAACTGAGCGCGCCGGTGAACTCCAGCAGGCGGTCCGCAAGCGTCGACTTCCCGTGGTCAATGTGCGCGATGATCGAAAAGTTTCTGATGTTTTTCGGCATATGCTACCTGTTTTCCCCCTCTGCTCGCTTGCTGCTCCAGACGAGCCGGGCCGCTCCCAGCAGGCCGGCGTCATCGAAAACTGGTGAGACTATAATTTTCGTTGCAGCGAAAAGCTCCGGCAGGGCTCGGCGAGTAGCCTCCTGAACCGCAGCTTTGCCATATATATTCCATGCGCCCGTCAAACCTCCGGCGAGAATGACCGCCTCGGGACTGAACAGGTTGATAAGCGTTGCCATACCGACCCCAAGCGCCTTCCCGGCTTCTCTCAGCACCGTTCTGGCAAGCGCATCGCCATCAAGCGCGGCCGCGTAAATATTTTCAGCCGTTATTTTGTAGAAATTGCCCTGATGCAATTCGCGCAGCTGTGACGGAGCTTCCCGCTCGATTTCCGCAACGGCTTGACTGACAACGGCTGTGGCAGATGCATGCTGCTCGAGGCAGCCAACGTTGCCACAAGCGCACGCAGTGCCGTCATTGCAAATGCTTATGTGTCCTGCTTCGGCCGCAACCGGCAGCAGTTCGCCGTTTATGACAATGCCGCACCCGATGCCGGTCCCCAGCGTCAGGAGAACAAAACTGTCGAACTCTCTCCCTGAGCCAAGCCATCTCTCCCCGAGCGCCGCGGCATTGGCATCATTTTCAATGCGAACCGGAAGGTCATATCGTTCGCCAAGCAGCGAACGGAGAGATACTCCGGAAAGAGCCCCGATATTTGGAGCGCGGAGCACTCGTCCGGCGGCATGGTCAACAATGCCTGCAACGGCAACGCCAATGCCGGCAACCTCAGTGGCCGCAAGCTGATCGACCATCTGAAAAATAGTTTTGATTGGGTCCGTCCCGGTCGGTTCCCTGTGACGGGCAAGAATATTCCCGTTTTGTGCGACCCGGGCCGCCCGGATATTGGTACCGCCTATGTCCAGTGCAATGACTGCTGAATTCGATATCATGTTGTTCGGGCGATTTCCTTTCATGGATGAATTGGTATTATAGCAAATAGCTTGGTTCTTCGTGGTGCGATACCAGCAAACACAGACATTTATCATACAGCGTTTCGTTTCATCTATGGTATACTATCGCAGATTTTTACACCCAGATGAGAAAGGGATGTATGCATATGAAAAGGGCATTTCAATCAGGCATTTGGAAAGCGATTATTCTGGTTTTTGCCGTCTGCGCATTTGCTGTGCAGGCATTTGCTCAGGATCTTCCCATCGTCACCGCGACTGAGGTCAGGGGACTGAAGCGCATTGAAGAAGGTGCGGTGCGAAGCAAGCTGTCGCAGAAGGTTGGTGAAGCGCTGTCCCAGCAAAAAACAACAGATGATATCAAGGCAATCTATAAAATGGGTTACTTTGATGATGTGCGGACAGAGCTGGTTACTTTTGAAGGCGGCATCAAGGTTGTCTATCAGGTAAAAGAAAAGCCGACCGTTATTAAGGTGGATTTCCAGGGAAACAAGGAGTATGACGACAAAGCCCTCAGGGAAAAGATTACGCTGACGCCGGGTGCAATATCAGATATTTCGCTCATTAACGACAACGCCATCAAACTCCGCGCCTGGTATGAAGAAGAGGGCTATTACCTTGCCAAAATCGTTCCTGTTGTCAAAAAAATGAGCGATGCGGACGTTGCGGTGACTTACCAGATTGAGGAAGGCGCGAAGGTCACGATAAAACAGATTCGTTTTGAGGGCAACAAGGCGATATCTTCGGGCAAACTGAAAGACGTGATGAAAACCGGAGAGCGCCATTTTTATTCTTTTATCACCGGAGGCGGGTACTACAAGAAGGAAGAGATGATGCGGGATGTGATACGTCTGCGCGACCGCTATTTCGACTTTGGCTATATTAAAGCCCAAATTGGCGAACCAAAGATTGAGCTTACAGCGGACAAGCGCGGAATGGTCATTGCCATCCCGGTGCAGGAAGGCGAACAGTTTTCGGTTTCTGCCATCGAAATAACCGGCAACAAGACGTACAGCGAAAAAGAGCTCCGGCCGCTGGTCAAGCTCATGCCGAAGAAGGTTTTCAGCCGGGAACTTATGCGGAAAGACATTGACGCAATAGGCGGCAAATATGCGAATACCGGGTATGCGATTGCCGCGGTCATCCCGGACCTCGTTCCGGACGAGGGGGCAAAGACGGTCAAGGTCGTTTACAGGATTGAAGAGGGAGACAAGTACAAAATAGGCCGCATTGAGATAGCCGGAAATACGAAGACGAAAGACAAGGTCATCCGCCGCGAAGTCCGCGTGAACGAAGGCGAGACCTTTAACGCATCCGCCCTGAAGAGAAGCTACGAGCGGCTGAACAATCTCAATTATTTCGAAAATATCGAACTTAACCCGAAGCCTAGAGCCGATGAAAAAGTTGTTGACCTTGACGTCAAGGTCAAGGAAAAAGACACCGGCATGCTGACCTTCGGCGGCGGCTATAGCTCCAATGACGGCATTATCGGGCTTGTTGATGTTACCCAGACCAATTTGTTCGGCGGCGGGCAATACCTGAAGGCAAAGGGAGAGCTTGGCGGCAAGATGCGGAACATGGAGCTTACCTATCGCGACCCGTGGTTTCTTGATGAAGATTTGAAGTTTGGAGCGTCTCTTTACAGGAACTTCAGACAATACGGAAACTTCGACCGCAAGTCAAACGGTCTGGAGCTGACCATAGGCCGCGAGTTCTGGGAGTACTGGGGATGGTCCGTTTCATATGGCCTTGAAGATGCGAGAATCTATAATGTCCGCGCCGACGCTTCCCAGCGAGTGAAAGACCAGGAAGGCAAGTGGCTGACGAGCGCAATCAGTCCGGCTGTCTGGCGCGACAGCCGTGACAATTATATGGATCCGTTGTCCGGGTCCCGAAATGCTCTGTCGCTCTCTGTCGCAGGCCTCGGGGGCAACACCGGGTATATTAAGGCCGTTGTTGATTCGAGCTGGTACTTTCCGCTGTTTGACGTGACGACGTTTCATGTCCGCGGCAGGGTTGGCAACCTGACCGGCATCTTTGACAAGAAGGTGCCGATTTATCAAAAGTTTTACGTTGGCGGCCTAGATACGGTGCGCGGATTGGAGTATGGTCATGCGGGTCCTCTCGATATAAACCGCGAGGCTATCGGCGGCGAGAAGATGGCGGTCCTGAATCTCGAGTACATCTTCCCCATATTCCAGGAAGTAAAATTGAAAGGGCTTGTTTTTACCGATATGGGGCGTGCCTGGGACAAGGGAGAATCATTTGGGTCTGACCTCCGCTATACAGCCGGCCTCGGCATGCGCTGGTTCTCACCGTTCGGCCCGATCCGCGTTGAATACGGCTTTAATCTGAAGAAAAAAGAAGGCGAGAGCGGCGGAAAGTTTGAGTTTGGCTTCGGCTCGGCGTTTTAAACGCAGTTGATAAAGACTATTTTGATGTTCTGGAGGACATGGAGAATGAAAAAACTTATGGTTGTTCTTGCGGCGTGTCTTATGGCAGCGCTGGTTTTTGGAAATGCGTCCGCGGCGGATGTAAAGATTGGAGTTGTGGATCTGCTCAAGGCTTTGACTGAATCCGATAAGGGGAAAAAGGCCAAGGACGAGCTTGAATCTTTTGCCCGCTCGAAGCAGTCCGTCCTGGAAGAAAAGGGACGGACGATTGAGCGACTGCGGGGCGAGCTTGAGAAGCAGGGTTCCGTTCTGTCCAAAGATGCTCGGAAGGTCAAGGAAGACGAACTTGAGCGCGTGACTCGCGATGCGCAGCGCCTGATGACGGATTCCCAGGCTGAGTTTCGGAAGAAAGAGAATGAACTGACCGGAGCCGTCCTGAGGGATATTCGTGTGGTTATAGATGAAATCGCAAAGGCGGAAGGATATACCATCGTTCTCGAAAAGGCGGACGGTCTCGTTCTCTACAGAAGCGCTTCCCTTGACTTTACCGACAAGGTTATCCAGAAATACAACGCCTCAAAAGGCAAATAAACAGCCTCAACGGAGTGTCGCATGAACATTCGCGAAGTAGCGGAAGCCATTCAGGGTGAGGTTGTCGGCAACGGCGCAGTCGAGATCTCCGGTGTTGCCGGGCTCTCTGATGCCGGACCGGGCGACATTGCCTTTCTCGCTTCTGCAAAACACGAGAAGGCGCTCTTGTCTACAGCGGCATCGGCGGTGCTTGTCGCATCGCCGCTTGCTGGTTGCGCCATCCCGCAGGTGGTTGTAAAAAATCCGCAGTATGCGTTTGCCCGGCTTCTGGAACGTTTCTTTCCGCAGGTCAGGCCCAAGGCCGGGGTAAGTGCACTGGCTTCAGTGCATGATGCCGCGCAGACAGGCTCTGAATCGGCAATCGCGCCGTTTGTCTGCATCGAGTCCGGCGTGCGGATCGGTTCGCGCTGTATTGTGTATCCCGGCGTATATGTCGGGGCTGATACGGTAATCGGCGACGACTGCATCCTCTATCCGAACGTAACAGTCCGCGAGAGATCGGTTATCGGCAGCCGGGTTATCATTCATGCGGGTGCCGTCATCGGCGCTGACGGGTTCGGCTATGTTTACGCCGACGGGCAGCACCGGAAGATTCCGCAGGTCGGCACCGTTGTTATTGAAGATGATGTCGAAATCGGGGCAAACTCAACAATTGACCGGGCGACAACCGGAAAAACTGTCGTCGGTGCCGGCACAAAAATCGATAATCTTGTGCAGATTGCTCACAATGTGAAAATCGGCAGGCAGGTTATTGTTGTCGCGCAGGTCGGCATTGCCGGTAGCTCGCAGGTCGGCGATGGCTGCATGATTGGCGGGCAGTCCGCGGTTGCCGACCATGCCACGGTAGCGCCGGGCACGATGCTCGGCGGGCGGACCGGTGTAATGCCGGGCCTCCTTGAAAAAGGGATCTACTTGGGAAATCCAGCGTTGCCGAGTCGGGACTGGCTCAGGTCCTCCGCGATTTTTGCCCAGCTTCCTGAACTGAAGAAGAAGGTTCTGGATTTGGAAAAACAGCTTGCCGAACTTGCAAAAAAGCAGGAGGAATAATGGTTGACATCCGAGAAATTCTTACGCTTTTGCCGCACAAATACCCGTTTCTGCTCGTCGATCGCGTCATAGAGCTCGAACCAGGCGTCCGGGCAGTCGGCATCAAAAATGTCACGATTAACGAACCGTTCTTTCCCGGTCATTTCCCCGGCAACCCTATCATGCCGGGAGTGCTTATTGTTGAAGCCATGGCGCAGGTTGCGGGCATTCTCGCCCTGAAGTCGGGCGTGAGCGGCAAGGCAGTCTATTTCATAAGCATTGATAAAGTAAAATTCCGCAAGCCCGTTATGCCGGGCGACCAGCTTCGCTTCGAAGTCAAGGTCACTCATACGCGAGGCAACATCTGGAAGTTTGAAGGAAGCGCGTATGTGGGCGAAAAATTGACGACCGAAGCTGAATTTGCTGCAATGCTGTCGGATCGCGAACTCTAGGGAGACTGCATGGCACCCCATATTCATTCAACAGCGATTGTCAGCTCCACGGCGGAAATCGCTGACAGCGTCAGTATTGGCCCATACTGCACGGTTGGTGACGGTGTGGTTCTTCACAGCGGGACAAGGCTGGTTTCACACGTTGTGGTTGAGGGTCCGATAGAAATCGGTGAGAACAACACGATCTTTCCTTTTGCCTATATCGGGGCCCAGCCGCAGGATCTGCGGTATCAGCAGGAACCGACGTCTGCGAAAATCGGCTCGTCCAATGTCATCCGCGAGTATGTAACCATTCACCGCGGGTCTCCTTCCGGAGGAGGCGTCACTGAGGTAGGCAGCCACAACTACATTATGGCTTATGCCCACATTGCGCATGACTGCAAGGTTGGAAACCACATCATCATGGCGAATGCGGCAACGCTTGCGGGCCATGTGCAGATTCATGACAGAGCCGTCATAGGCGGGGTGATCGCAATTCATCAACATACCCGCATCGGTTCGTATGCCATGCTTGGCGGATTCAGCGGTTTCGGGCAGGATGTCCCGCCGTATACGATGGCGTCAGGAGCCCGCGCAAACCTGTACGGGCTCAATTCTATCGGTTTGAAGCGCAGCGGATTTTCTGATGAAACCATCGCGGTTCTGAAAAAGGCGTATAAAATTCTGTTTCGCGATAAACTGACGCTCAAGGACGCATTGGAAAAAGTCAAGGCAGACCTTCCCCAGATTCCCGAGCTTATTACCCTCACGGATTTCATCGAGCAGAACAAACGGGGCATATGCAGATAGGCATCATCGCCGGGAGGGGCGAGCTTCCGCTGGTCATTGCGGAAGATGCCCAAGCCCGGGGCTATCGTGTTGTTGTTGCCGCGCTTGAGCATCTCGCCACCCCGGATCTCGAAAAGGTCTCCGACAGTTTTCGCTGGTTGAATGTCGGGAAGCTTGCCTCCCTCATCGAGTACCTGCAGAAAGAAGGTGTGCAGGATGCCGTCATGGCTGGGAAAGTGCCGAAGTCGCTCATGTTTGAAGGGAAGATTACGCCCGATCTGCGGGCAATGAAACTGCTTTTTACGTTGAAGGACCGCACGGACGACGGTATTCTGAACGCCTTGGCCGATGAATTGCTGCGTGAAGGCATCCGCATTGTCGACACCGCCTCATTCAGCCCCAATTTGCTTATGTCCGAAGGGGTTATCACCCGCGCGCGCCCGTCAAAAGACCAGTGGAAGGACATTGCATTCGGATGGGCGATTGCAAAGGAGATCGGCGGCATGGACATTGGGCAGACGGTTGTGGTGAAGGACAAGGCGGTTATGGCGGTCGAGGCGATAGAAGGAACGGATGAGGCGATTCTCCGCGGAGGGTTGTATGCCAACGGCGGCGCGGTGATCGTGAAGGTCAGCAAACCGCAGCAGGACATGCGTCTCGATGTTCCCGCAATCGGGCCGGCGACCATTGAGACGATGATTCGCGCCGGGGCCGGCGTTCTTGCGCTGGAGGCGGGCAGAAGCATTATTATACAGAAGAAGGATGTTGTCAACCGGGCAGATATTGCCGGCATAACGATAGCAGGCATCACCCCTGCAGTGCTTGAAGGCATCCGCTCATAAAGCGGAGGAAGCGGTATTTTATCATGAATCTCACAGTTCTGAGCGACGCGGTCACCACTGTCCATCGCACGTGGCAACTCGTGCTCATGCAGTTTGCCTTTATCTTCATCAGCTTCTTCAGCTTTTTCCTGTTTGTCGGCATTCCCATCGCGATTGCCTTTGTTTTCTTCGGCTTTGACCTGACTGACATCATGCGCGCCCGGGAAGTGTCCGACATTTTTTCGGTCTTTCGCGGGGCAGGTGACGCATTGACAAAATATATCGGCGTCGCTATTTTTGTAGTGTTCGGCCTGCTCATATATTTTTCGTTCCTTGTGGTGCTCTGGGTATTTATGTTCGGCGGGGCTGTCGGCGTGCTCGGCAAGGCGATTACCGATCCGGAACACCGGTTTTCGGTCAGGGAATTTGCCGCGGAAGGCCGACGGCGCTTTGTTCCGGTTTTTATCTACTCAAATGTCGTGGGGATCGGTTTTCTTTTTCTGGTGTTCATGATAGGCATCATTGGCGATGGTGCCGCGCGGATAATCGAGCTTGCCCAGCAGCAGGAGGCGACGCTCGCGTATTTTCTCGCCATATTTTTCCGACTCGTTTTGTTTTCTGTAGGGCTGGTGCTCCTGCTTCTTCCGCTTTCGGTGACTTTTTACGGTTTTGCGGCAATGGCATTTCACAATACCCGTCCATTAGCAACCCTCAAAATCACCCTGACCTATCTGCACGATCGCCCCGGCGCTTTCGGTTTTCTCGGAATAGTTCTGCTCGGCTATATTGCCATCGGCGCCTTGGCAATGCTTATTGGAGCTGGCTTCGCGGTGCTTCCGGTGGTCGGCGCGCTGCTTTCGATTCCTTTTCAGATTGTCACGCAGGCGGCGCATGCGTATATAAGCATTCTGATGGTAACTGTGCTGTTTCACTATTACTTCAAGACCGGGGTTTCCTCCCCCGAGATTCCGTCCACTCCGCCGCCTGATATTTCTCCACAGCCAGACGTTCCGCAAGAGACTGCTCCTCAGGATATGGCTGCGCCGCAACCAGCTGAGCCCGAAACTCCGCCTCAAATCCGGCAATAAGAGCAGCCTCAATTTGCGCAGTCGTTACCGCGGGCAAATAGTGGCGCAGAGGGCTTCTGCCGTCAGCGGCGGGATGCTGCCTGAACGCCCGCGTCTCCTGATCGCGGTCAAGAGAAAGCGGAATGCAGCATTGTTGCAAAAATCCCTCCGGCCACCGCTTCTGTGCGGACCCGATGATTTTCTTTCCCTGAACAGTCAGCTCCCCGTATGAAACTGACTCAAAACAGCGTGCGCTGCCGGCAAGTTCTGGGCCGGGAGTCGGATGCTTTTTCATTGCCACGTCTAGACCCAGGAGCCTGAACGCCACGGCGAAGGCGCTGCTCAGCGCGTAGAATGACGGATACAGACCGCCGGAAAAAGGACCTTCATTCTGTGCTGAAAAACTACAGGTGATTTCATCGCCATGGAGGATGGCACGGCCGCCCGTTGGTCTGCGGACAACCGCGATGCCGTGGGCGTCGCAAAAGTGACGGTGAATATCATTGATGGATTGAAATACCCCGAGGCTGATCGAAGGAGAACTCCACTCGTACAGGCGAAGCGTCGGCGGGCAGTTGCCGGTCCGGACAGAATGAGCAATGGCCTCATCCAGCGCCATATTGAGCACTGCGCTGCCCGGCCCGGATCGAATGAGACGCCACTGTGTCACCGAGCCAGCTATTCAGACTCCTCGAGAACGATGCGATGGCGCAGCAAAGAAATCTCTTTTACCGATCCCGTGAATGTCTTTTGTTCGCCAAAGAGATTTTTCAAATAGATCGTATTTCCTTCAGGCACAAGAACGTCAACGCTTTCAAGATACAGCTCTTCATTTCCGTTCCTGTATATGTATGCATTGGCCTCACACATGGCAATCCTCCTTCATGAGGGAAATTAGCTTGTCAATCATATGCGGCAGAGGGTCCTTCACGACGCCTATAATGTCTACCCCTTCCTGGTTAACCGGCAGGAGGTAGCATTTTGCTGAAGAAGACGCAACCGCCTCGGCAATGCGCGGAGTCAGCTCGCCGAGCATGCCGTTGGCAAGGACAATGCTGAGCGGCCCTGCAATCATATCGACCTTCGGCGCATTCCAGACAATGGCATTTTCGCCGGTCGCCCCCTTGTTGGCTCTGGCCTTCATCATTGCCGATGTGGCAGTAGAATTTGTGCCGAGCGCGAGGATTTCTATTTTTTCGCCGAATGCATCGCGGATCGCTTTGATAATCAGCGCCCCAATACCGCCTCCCTGCCCGTCAATGACCGCAATGCGTTTCATGCATAAAGTATAGAGAGCCCCCGCCGGGGGTGTCAACCAGGCGCCGCTCTTCAGTCCGCGTGCTATACTACACAATGCTCGATCTTCTCCGCCTCGCCCTCGTTTTCGCTCTCATTCTTGTCTTCGTCAGGCTGAAATGGAATATCGGATATGTGTTCCTGCTCGCATCAGCACTGCTTGCGGCTCTTTACCTTATGCCGGTTCCGTCCGTTGCCGCAACCGTCTCCGCGGCACTCACCGACGCCGTAACAATCCAGTTTTTTATCGCACTGACATTTATCCGCATGGTCGAAATGGTGTTGCGGGAGCATCAGATCCTGGCGGGCATGATGGATGCGGCACGCATGTACCTGAAGAACAAAAAAGCGGTCATCATATCGATGCCGCTTCTTATCGGCATGCTGCCCTCTTTGGGCGGGGCATATTTCTCAGCCCCGATGGTTGAGGAATCAACCCGCGGCATGAAGCTCTGCGCTGAAGAGAAGAGCTTTATCAACTACTGGTTTCGCCATGTGTGGGAGCCTTTTCTGCCGCTCTATCCAGCACTGGTTTTTGCCGCGGCGCTGTCAGGCATTGAGCTAAGGCAGCTCATCCTGACCAATTCAGTGTATGGGGTGTGCGCGTTTGCAACCGGTCTGGTGCTCAGCATGCGCGGCATCAGGGGGAATTTCTCGAATGTGCCTACTGCGGAGTCGCTGCACCTGAAAAAAGACTGGCATGTTCTCCTGAACTTCGCGCCGCTTGCCGCGATTCTCTTCATGGTCATCGTTCTGCATATGCGGCTTGAGTATGTTCTGGTGTTTACGGTCTTCGGGTTGTTTCTTGTCTACCGTGTCGACTTGAGAGACATGCTGAGAACCTTTCGCTACGGGTTTTCGAAGGATGTTCTTGTGCTCATTGCCGGGGTGATGGTCTTCAAGTTTACCCTTGAGAACTCCGGCGCGGTAAATCACATCAGCCAGTATTTTACAGAACAGCAGATACCGCTCCTGCCTCTGCTGTTCATCCTGCCGTTTGTGACCGGGCTTCTCACGGGCATCACCATGGCGCCCGTCGGCAGCACCTTTCCGCTCCTTATCAGCATTGCCGGAGGCGTAAATCTGGCCGATATTACCTTTGCGTTTGCTTCCGGTTATGCAGGAGTGCTGCTTTCGCCGGCGCACCTCTGCCTTGTCCTGACACGCGAATATTTCAAAGCTGAGCTTTGGCGAATGTACCGTCCCATCATTATCTCAACGGCAGTTCTGATGGCTGCAGCTCTCGCGCAGTATTATATTTTGCGGGCGGCGTGAGCCGGACGGTCAGTCAGCGGGGGAGCAAAAACGCAAAGGTGCTTCCCTTGCCGACCTCGCTTTTCACCGATACCCATCCGTTGTGCGCGTCAACAATCGTTTTCACGATAAACAGCCCGAGCCCGGACCCTTTTGTCAGTTTGTCCGCCCGGAAAAAGGCGTCGAAGAGCAACGGCAGCACACTATCCGGTATGCCAATGCCGGTATCTGCTACCTCTACGACAACGCTGTCCGGCTGTATGATGAGGCGGGCAGTAATGACACCCCCGTCTTGGGTGTATTTCACGGCATTGTCGAGCAAATTTACGATGACCCGTTTGATCATTTCCCCGTCGGCCTCTATGATCGGAACAGCTTCCACCGGCAGTTCCAGGTGGAGCGTTTGTTGTTTTTCGCCTGCTTCGCCGCGAATAGCAGCCACGCACTGCGCGAGCGCATCGGCAAGGGAAAGAGCCGCCTTTGCCGGAACATACTCGTTTGCCTCAAATCGCGAAAACTGCAGAAAGTCAAAAATCATTTTCTCAAGCGCTGCAAGCTCCTGCCTCACTGTTCCGAGGGCCGAGCACTGGCCTTCCGTCAGAGGTCCGCATTTCAGGGCCTCCAGCCGGCAGACAAAGCCGCTCGCAATCAGCACTGAGTTTTTCATGTCATGAGCAAACATTGAGAGAACATTTTTCCGCTCCCGCTCCCGCTTTTTCTGATCGGTCACATCGCTCAGCAACTCGATGCCGCCGGCAAAGGCGCCATCGGTATCAAACAGCGGAGCGATGCTGACCGACAAAATGGCCTGCTCCCCGTTTTTTTTGGTGATGATATGCTCGACAGAGAGCATTTCATGCCGATGCTCGAATGCGTGCCGCCATAGCGGGCAATCATCATTGTTGCTTGAACCGTGAAAAAGCTCCACATGCGACTTGCCGATAACTTCATCGCGCGTGAACCCGGTAATCTGTTCGGCGACCTTGTTGAAATCGACGGTTATGCCATTATGATCCACCGCCATGAAGCCGTGCGGAAGATTGTTGACGATAATTTCATAAAGCTCTTTGTTTGCCATAAGCAGATTATAATGGAAAAAAGCCAGAAGCTCAACACGCAAGAGATCGGCTCTTGCTTTTCCGCGAAAGCGTCACGTTATTTTATCGGAGCCGAAATACGACCGAAGAGCGTCAGGAATAACAACGGTGCCGTCTTTCTGCTGATAATTCTCAAGAATGGCGACCAGCGTTCTGCCGATTGCAAGCCCCGAACCATTGAGGGTATGCACAAACTCGGTGCCCTTCTTCCCGGTTCGTCGAAAGCGGATGCCTGCGCGCCGGGCCTGAAACTCGACAAAGTTCGAACAGGATGAAATCTCGCGGTATTTTTGCTGTCCCGGCAGCCAGACTTCGATATCGTATGTCTTCGCGGAACCGAAGCCCATGTCTCCGGTGCAGAGCACGATGGTGCGGTAGGGCAATCCGAGCAGTTGAAGGATATCTTCGGCGTCTGCAGTCAGCTTTTCGAGTTCGGTGAAAGAGTCTTCCGGCTTCACAAACTTGACGAGTTCGACCTTGTTGAACTGGTGCTGGCGGATAAGGCCGCGCACATCTTTTCCGTGCGAACCTGCCTCGCTCCGGAAGCAAGGAGTGTGTGCCGTATAATAGAGCGGCAGCTGCTCCTCGTTCAGGATTTCGTCGCGATGCAGGTTGGTCACCGGCACTTCGGCTGTCGGTATCAGGAACAGCTCCGGATCGGCTGTCTTGAATAAATCGGCCTCGAACTTCGGCAGCTGGCCGGTGCCGGTCATCGCGGCGCGATTCACCAGCAGCGGTGGAAACACTTCTGTGTACCCGCGTGCCGTGTTGTGGTCGAGCATGAAGTTCATGAGTGCCCGCTCCAGACGGGCTCCCGCTCCCTTCATGACCGAAAACCTCGCTCCCGCTATTTTTGCGCCGCGTTCAAAGTCGATGATGTCGAGCGGCTCCGCAATGTCCCAGTGGTTGAGTGGTTCAAAATCAAATTGCCGTGGTTCTCCCCATGTGCGAATTACGACGTTGTCGGTTTCATCCCTGCCGACTGGCACAGACGCATCGGGAAGGTTCGGAATGGTCAACAGAAAAAATTCCTGCTGTTCGTCGATGCGTTTCAGCACCTCGTCAATCTCCCTGATGCGGTCCGCCACCCCTTTCATCTCTGCCATGAGGTGTTCCGCGTTCGCTTTCGACCGCTTGAGCCTGCCGATCTCTTCAGAAACGACGTTTCGTTTATTCCGCAGGTCTTCAGCCTCCCGTACGAGCCTGAGGCGCTTCTGCTCATTTTCGACAAAGCCGCCAAGATCAATTTCTGCCGCGCGTTTTGCAAGGGCATCTTTAACGGTGTCAATATTTTCACGGACAAAGCGTGCATCGAGCATATGCGCTCCTTTCGAATTCAGGCTGAATCATTGTAAAAAAACCTTTAGTTCTGTCTATGTACGGCGATAACTACTTGATATATAATAGGGGCAGCCATGATTAATTTCAAGATTGTCAGCTTCGACAACGGTGTTCTCTCGCTCGAAAAAGCCGGACGGCCGCTGCAGTTCAAGGTGGGTGAAGTCGTCAGCGCGCAGGTGCTGGAGAATCTGCCGGCGGGCAGTATTGAGCTGAAAATAAAGGGCAGCGTCGTGACTGCCCAGACCTCAATTCCGATGGAAAAAGACTCAACCGCGTATTTCAAGGTAACAAGCCTGCCCATGGACGGTGAGCAACTCACGTTGAAGTACCTTGGCTCCGAAAAAAATGGGCAAGCTGCCGATGCAAAATCACAGGCTCTCTTGTCGCTGATGAAATCTCTTTCGGCGGCGGTTGCTTCAGGTTCTGAGAAAGTCGATTCAGCACTGATCCAGAGCCTGATCAAATCACTTCCCCCGGATGCCGCCGATGTCCCGCGCGACGTACGCATACAGCTTCAAAACCTCCTGACCGACAGCCTGAAGTCGACCGGACAGAGCATCGGCGGTCGGCTGGACGGCGTGCTTGGTCAACTGCGCTCTCTCTTGTCCGAAGGGGATGCCGGCGGCCCTGCGTTAACGAAAAGCGGGTTGATGCTGGATATCGAGCGGCTTATGGCGGGAGCGCTCAAGACCTCGCTTGCGAATACCGGGGTCGCGTTTGAGGCAAAGCTGCGCGCGGAAGCGCTCAACAGCCTCCTCGAAACACTTACGGCGCGGCAGACTGAAGCGGAGCTTCCGACTGCTCCGGCGGGCGGAAAGCTCGCAACCGCTCCTGATTCGGTTCGGCACGACCTGAAGGCGCTGCTGCTTGGTCTCAAGGCCGCTATCGCGGAGGGTCAGATCGACGGCTCGGCCAAAATGCATGGAGAGCCGGGGAAAGCCGCTCCGCAAACCCTCGCACGCCAGGTGGAGGGCTTGCTGAAAGATATTGAGACCTTTCAGCTCCTTTCAAAGACAACGGAATCGTTCTACACTTTTTTGCCGTTAGACTGGAAGCAACTGCGCGACGGAGATATCGCATTCAAGCAAAGCGGCCGGGGAAGCACGCGCGGCGGACTCAGCACCTGCCGCATCAATCTGAGCCTTGATGAGCATGGACGCATTGCTGTTCTTGTCATGAAAAGCGGTCAAGGCTATGCCCTCTCGTTCTGGGCTGAAAGCACGGCTCTCAAAAAACGGATGGCCGAACATGTTGATGATTTGAAAGCGTCATTTCTCCAAAATGGACTTGTGTTGCAGACCGTGCAGGTGCTGGATGCCCCCAACGCCATTGATGAGCAGTTTAACCGGATAGAGGCCCCTGAGGCAAGGGTGAGCGTGAAGGCGTGAGCAGGCAGAATGCAGAATTCAGAAGCCAGAATTCAGGAGTCAGGAGAATGCGCAGCATACGTCAGGTGCCAACCCATGGCTGATCGGCGCATCAAGGCTGCGGCGCTGCGGTACAATCCGCAGAAAGAGCAGGCCCCGCGGGTTATCGCGAAGGGGAGCGGCATTATCGCGGAAAAGATTCTCGACATTGCGCGGGAGAACAGGATTCCGCTCAAGGAAGACAAACAGCTGGTCGAGATTCTGTCCACGCTTGACCTGAATCAGGAAATCCCTCCCGACCTGTATAAAGCTGTCGCCGAAATTCTCGCTTTTATTTACCGCATGACGAACAAAGCCCCTTCATGAAGCATGTCCGTTCACTGCCCGCTCTCTACAAGACGCTGCTGCGCGCTTTCGGGCCTCAGCAGTGGTGGCCGGGGGAGACACCGTTTGAGATCGCCATTGGCGCAATCCTGACGCAGAACACGAATTGGTCCAATGTCGAAAGAGCGATAGCGAACCTGAAGCGTGTAAATACGCTGACTGCGCTTGCCCTGCACGCCCTGCCAAACGGTGAGCTGGCTGAGCTGATACGTCCTGCCGGATACTTTAACGTCAAGACAAAACGGCTGAAGGCATTTTTGGATTACCTCATCGCGGCACACAGCGGCAGTATGGCAAAGATGAAAAGACACGATATCGTTCGACTCCGTCCCGAACTTCTCGGCGTCAACGGCATCGGCCCCGAAACTGCCGATTCGATTCTGCTGTATGCTCTTGAAAAACCGATTTTCGTAATCGATGCGTACACTAAGCGGGTTCTTTCACGCCACGGGGTTCTGGCATATGAGAAATCATACGATGCGTTTCAGGAGCTTTTTCATAATGCCCTTCCCCATGAATTTGCCCTGTTCAACGAGTATCACGCTCTTTTCGTCCGAATCGGCAAAGAGTTCTGCAAGCCGACACCGAGGTGCGGAGGCTGTCCGCTTGGAGCATGATTTGGTCTCCGGCCAGGACAGCGAGTTGGCGGCTCCGCGGTTCACGATTCCGTCGCTTGTTCCGGGAATCTTTCCCGTTTAACCGAAAATTGTCATTAGACGAGGCAGTACTCGTGGTTCCGCTCATTCTCGGACGGCATTCGGCCGTCCTCCGAGGTATTCGCCTGCCCGTATGTCCGTGTACGTGTCTCTTCGCCGAATAAAACCGCTCCACCACATATCCTGCCTCACTTTGCAAGCTTTGGCGTGTTCCAAATGACAAATCCGGGTTTAGCCGACCGGCAAGGCTCCCGTCATCCTTGACAGGACAAGCGGAAGTGACAGAAAGAAGACAAAAGCAAAAACAATTCCGGGTCAAAACGGGCTCATTATATTTTTATCGTCCCTATGGTTTATAATTAGGAAATTTTTGTCGTCAGAAAGGGAGATTCCATGGCTGCTGAAGCAGGAAAAAACGCTGACGTCACCCAGCTCAAGGAGCAGGCACGAAAGCTCAGGGTCGAAATCGTGAAGATGCTTGCGGAGTCGGGATCCGGCCATACCGGCGGCTCTCTCTCTGCCGCGGATGTTGTTGCCGCGCTCTATTTTTACAAAATGCGCCATCGCGCTGATGATCCGAACTGGCCGGAGCGCGATCGCTTTATTCTTTCGAAGGGACATGCGGCGCCGGTTCTCTACGGCGCGCTTGCGCTTGCCGGTTATTTTGACAAGGCACTGCTTGGCAGTCTCCGCAAGGTCGGCTGCCCGCTCCAGGGCCACCCGTCATCGAAACTGCTGAACGGCGTAGAGGTCTCAACCGGATCTCTGGGGCAGGGGCTTTCAATTGCAAACGGCATAGCTTTGGGCCTGCGGCTCGACAGGGTTTCCGCACGGGTTTATTGCATGCTCGGCGATGGCGAAATTCAGGAGGGTCAGGTCTGGGAGGCGGCGATGTCGGCAGGCCACTATCAGCTCGACACTCTCTGCGCGATTGTTGATCTCAACGGCCTCCAGATCGATGGACGCTGTGCAGACGTCATGTGCATCGATCCGGTCGGCGCAAAGTGGCAGGCGTTCGGCTGGAACACGATTGAGATCGACGGCCATGATATGCAGGCGATTGTCGCGGCGCTCGATGCGGCGGAAACCGTCAAGGGCAAGCCGACGGTCATTCTCGCGCGGACGGTCAAGGGCAAAGGCGTTTCGGTTTTTGAAGACAAGGCCGAATTCCACGGAGTAACGCCGAATAAGAATGAACTCTCTATCGCGTTAAAGGAACTGGGAGAATAAATGGGCAGCAGAGAAGAGACCAAACCACAGACTACCACCGATTTCTGCGGCCAGAGCGTGGCAACGCGTGATGCATACGGCACGACACTGGCCGAACTGGGCGCGGCAAATGAAAAAATAGTTGTTCTTGATGCGGATCTTTCCGGATCGACCAAGACCGCCAAATTTTCGAAGCTCTTTCCGGAGCGTTTCTTCAATATGGGCATTTCCGAGCAGGATATGGTCGGCACGGCGGCCGGGCTCGCGCTTGCGGGCAAGATACCATTTGCCTCGACCTTTGCGGTTTTTGAGACAGGCCGCGCATGGGAACAAATTCGCCAGACGATCTGCTACTCACACCTGAACGTAAAACTCTGCGCAACGCACAGCGGCCTGACGGTCGGAGAAGACGGCGCATCGCATCAGGCGCTTGAAGATGTCGCGCTGATGCGCGTATTGCCGGGCATGACGGTCATCGTTCCGTCTGACGGCTATGAGACCCGCCAGGTCATTCAGGCGGCAGCCGCATTTGATGGCCCGGTCTATGTCCGTCTCGGCCGCGCAAAGGTTCCGGCATGCCTGCCGCAGGACTATCGTTTCGAGATCGGCAAAGGATACTCATTTGGCATCGGCAAGGATGTGAATATCATCGCCATCGGCATTATGCTTCCCATGGCGCTCAAGGCAAAAGAACTGCTTGTGCGGGCAGGTATTGACGCCGGTGTCATCAACATGGTGTCGGTCAAGCCGATTGACACCGCGCTACTCCTTGAAGCTGCAAAGGCATCAAGGTTTATTGTTACCTGTGAAGAGCATTCTGTGATCGGCGGACTCGGAGGCGCAGTCGCTGAGTACCTTTCGGAGAAGCATCCCGTGCTGATCCGGAAGATTGGCGTGCAGGACACCTTTGGCTGTTCAGGACCCGCCGATGAACTTCTGCAGATCTTCGGGCTGACGCCGGAGGCGATAGCAGAAACCGCTCAGGCAGGCATGGCTCAGAAATAGGGCATCCATTAATGATCGAGTTCAAGAACGTCGCAAAGTATTATGATGGGCAGTCGGTGCTGCGGAACATCTCCTTCAAGGTCGACAGGAGGGAAATGATCTTTGTGACCGGGCACAGCGGCGCCGGCAAGACGACGCTGCTGAAACTTATCTATGCTGAAGAGATGCCGGATGAAGGGGAAATCACGATCGGTGATTTTCATTTTCCGCACATGAAGGAGCACGAGATTCCGGCATTGCGCCGTTCCATAGGCATCGTATTTCAGGACTTCAAGCTCAAGAATGACCTGACGGTCTTTGAGAATGTCGCGCTTCCCCTGCAGATTCGCGGCATGCGGGATCGGGACGTCAAGCCGAGTGTCCTTGAAGCATTGAGAAAAGTTCATCTGCGCCACAAAATTGATGTCTTTCCGAAGACGTTGTCCGGCGGCGAACAGCAGCGTATTGTCATCGCGCGCGCAATCGTCGCAAATCCTCTGGTTATCCTCGCGGACGAGCCGACCGGCAATCTCGACGAAGAAATCGCTCAGGATATCATCTCAATTTTTCACGAGATTCATCTGCAGGGAACAACCGTCGTCATAGCCACACATTTTCAGGATATGTACCGCCGGACCGGCAGCCGGGTGATCCGGCTCGATACCGGCAACATCATCGGCGAGGAGGTCGGGTAATGCAGCTTCCTTATCCTCTCCATGTCGCGCTGCAGAGCATCTGGCGTGAAAAGTGGATTAATCTGCTGACCGTGCTGGCTGTGGCGACAAGTCTGCTTATTGTAACGCTCATGTATTTTGCACTGTACAATATTGAAAATCTGACCGGAAAGCTTCCGGAGCGTTTTTCAATCTCCGTGTATCTGAAAGACGGGCTCACCCAGCAGCAGGTGGAGGATCTGACCGCGCAGATCAAAAAACGGGACGACGTTGCCGAAGTGAACTACATTTCCAAAGAGCAGGCGCTCGATGAGCTGAAGAAGTCCGTCGCTGATATAGGCACTGTTCTGGAAGGACTCAGGGACAACCCGCTTTCTTCCGCACTTGAAGTAAAGCTCAAAAAGGCATCCGTTTCCGTCGCCTCGGTCCGCGCCATCTCGGAAAACCTGATGACCCTGCCGGGAGTGGACTCGGTCCACAACGGAGAAAAAATTGCCGAGGCCATCGCACAGCTCAAGCATGCCGTCACTACTATCGGACTTGCCGTGTTCGGCCTGATTGCCTTCGGCGTCATTTTTGTCATTTACAGCAGCGTCAAGAACCTCTTCTACCGCAAGCGGGAGGATGTCGAAATCCTGAAGCTGCTCGGCGCCTCTGGCGCGTTCATTCGCCTTCCGTTTCTCATGGAAGGAGGTACGATAGGCCTTATTGGCGGGTCGCTGGGCATGCTTGGCGCATACGGCTGCCATCATCTGCTCATCAATCAGCTCGGCGCGCTGTTGCCGTTTGTAACCTCTCTCATTTTCCCGCATGAACTCGCGGTTGCGCTTCCGCTTGGGGGACTTGTTTTCGGCATTGTCGGTGCACTTGTCGCAATCGGCAGGATCCGGTTTTCCTGAATGCTCAAACAGGTCCGCAATCCGGTTTTTTCGTTCGGCACCTGCCTCATTAAAACAGTGCTCCTGATTTGCGCAGTCGCGGCAGCGTTTCTGCCCGCCCCGGATGCGTTCTCTGCTGACAGCACCAGGGAGCAATACAAGAAAATCGACCGCGAGCTCCGCCAACAGAAGAAAAAGCTTGAACAGACAAGGAAAATGGAGGTGTCAGTGCTTGACGACCTCCGGAGGGCTGCCGACGAGCTTCGCGAGGTGGAAAGCCAGCACAAAAAACAGCGGGCGCGGATGCATGCCATTCAGGAGAAGATTGCCGTTGTTGAGAGCCAGATTGCGGCGAGTTCCGCGGCAATTGAGAAACAGCGCGATCATCTAAAGCAGCGTTTGCGCGCCCTTCAGAAAGCCAACACGCAAAACGATACGCTTCTCGTCTTGCTCACGACGGAAAATTTAGGCAAGTCAATACGCCTGATGCGCTATCTGAAAGATATTTCGGCTCAGGATCAGAAAGTCATCGCAAAGTACCAGGCTACGCTTGTTGTTCTGGGAAAAGAGCAGGATTATCTGAAGGTGCTGAAGGAATCGCTTCAGGCGGAAGAGAAAAAACTGGCAAAACTCGAGGAGTCGCTGAAAGAAAAGCAGAAGCGGCGCGAAGCGCTTCTGGTACAGGTGCGCAAGGATAAATCAATATATGAGCATCTCATCCAGAGCCTCAAGGAAGACCAGAACCGGCTCGACCACATACTCAGGGAAGCGGAAAAAAAAGAGCAGGTCCGCAGAAAGGGCTCTTCCGGGCAGACCAGCAGCGGGAAGAGGGAAGAGGTCTATGAAGACAGCGCTTTTGCCCGCCTGAAAGGAAAGCTCCCGTGGCCGGTACACGGCTCTGTCGAGGTGAAATACGGCAGCCAGGTCGATCCCATCTTTAACCTGCCGGTGTTCCGGAGCGGCGTGACAATCAGGGCTGCGGCGGGCACGCCTGCCAAGGCTGTTGCGGAGGGCCGGGTGGTGCACGCGGACTCGTTCAAGGGATACGGCCAGCTGGTTATTGTCAGCCACGGCGCTGGTTATCATACCTTATACGGGAACCTGACAAAGATATTTTCTCATAACGGCGCTATAATAAAAGAACATCAGCCGGTAGGCGAGATCGGAGAATCTCAGGCAACCGGAAGCAACGGGCTCTATTTTGAAATTCGCTATAAAGGAAAGCCGCTCGATCCCCAGCAATGGCTCGGCAGGCGATAGAGGAGGATGAAGATGTTTTCGCGGAAAAGACTCATAGTGATTCCGGCAGTGCTGCTCATTATTTTTGGCGGCATTGTCATGGGTAGATGGGGAATCCAGGCAGTGAGCGCCCAGAGCAGTTATGAAGATCTCAGGCTTTTTACTGAAGTCATGACCATGATAAAAAAAAATTATGTTGATGAGGTCAAGACCAAGGACCTGATAACCGGGGCCATCAAGGGCATGCTTACGTCTCTGGACCCGCATTCGGGCTATATGACGCCGCAGCAGTTCAAGGAATTTCAGGCTGACACCAAAGGCGAATTCGGCGGTCTCGGCATTCAGATAGCGACAAAAGACGGCGTACTGACCGTTATTGCGCCTATTGAAGACACCCCCGCCTACCGCGCGGGACTGAAGTCAGGAGACAAGATCCTGAAGATTAACAACGAATCGACCAAGGACATGGGCATTCATGATGCGGTAACCCGTATGCGCGGTCCGAAAGGCAAGCCGGTGACGCTGAGCATTTTCCGCGACGGCTGGAAAGAGCCGAAGGACTTTACCGTTATCCGCGATATCATCAAGATCCGGAGCGTCAAGTCCAAGATGATTCGCGATGACATCGGCTACATCAAGCTGACCCAGTTCCAGGAAACGACTGCGAGCGATATGTCGAAGGCTCTTGCGGAGCTCCAGAAGGCGGGGATGAAATCGCTCGTGCTCGATCTCCGGAACAATCCGGGAGGTCTCCTGAATACTGCGGTTGAGGTTACAGAACAGTTTCTGCCATCCAAGAAACTAGTTGTCTACATAAAAGGGCGGACCGGGGAGAAGATGGAGTACTTTACCGAGCCGGAGTTTAAAATATATGATCAGCTTCCCATCGTGGTCCTTGTCAATCAGGGAAGCGCCAGCGCCTCGGAAATCGTAGCCGGCGCTTTGAAGGACTGGAAGCGCGCGGTGGTTGTCGGGGTGCAGACGTTCGGCAAAGGATCGGTGCAAAGCCTTGTTCCGATGTCCGATGGGTCAGGGCTTCGCCTGACCACGGCAAAGTACTATACGCCGAACGGCACCAGCATCCAGAGCATCGGCATTGCGCCGGATATTGTCGTGAAACTCGAAGCTTCAAAGGACAATAAAGACGTAAAAGAGCTGCCGGTGATGCGTGAACGCGACCTGGACCGTCACCTGCTGAACGAAAAGGGCGAACCGTTGAAGAAGGACAAGGAAGATGAAGAAAAGGCTGTCTTTGAAGTGGAAGAAAAGGACGACACCCAGCTGATTCGCGCCATCGACATTCTGAAGACTTGGAAGGTTATTGAGCAGATGCCGAAGCAGGCAGCATAAGAGGGTTTGAAAATCAGCACGTAGTAAAGAATAATTTTTAGAAAACCCGAAGCGTGGCTGGACTGAGCCCCGGCCACGCATCATTGTTTGACGATATGAAAAGAATAATTTTCGACATAGAAACCGTCGGGCACGACTTCGATGCTCTTGAGGGCGCCACGCAGGAGTATCTGCTGCGCTATGCCGAGAGCGACGAGGACGCGGAGAAAGTAAAAGACAGCCTTTCGCTTTACCCGAATACCGCAGAAATCGTCACCATCGGCATGCTCGATGCCGATACCGGCAAAGGCTGGGTCTTTTTCCAGACTCCCGGAGACATGCTGCTTCCGTTTGAAGAAGATGGCATTTGTTATCAGTGCGGTACTGAGCTGGAGCTTCTTGAGCGTTTCTGGAAGGTTATGGCCTCATGCGGTCAATTCATAACATTCAATGGCCGCACGTTTGACTGTCCGTTTCTTCTGGTCCGGTCCGCAGTCAACAGGGTGAAGCCGACGCGGGACCTGATGCCGAACCGCTATTATACGACCCATATCGACCTGTGCGATCAGCTCACCTTTTACGGTGCTGTCAAGCGGCGCTTCAGTCTTGACATGTGGTGCCGGACATTTGGAATCAAAAGCTCCAAGGAAGATGGCATTTCAGGGGCCGACGTGAAGGATCTCTTTCATGCCGGCCGGCATGTCGAGATTGCCCGGTACTGCGCGCGTGATGTGCGAGCCACGCGGGAGCTTTTGCAGGTCTGGGAACACTACATCAAGAAGCCGGACTAGTCTGCCCGGGTTTCTATACGGCAAGGGTTTTCATGGCGCCAATGCTTTTTGCGATACGCTCATAGGCCGGCTGGCCGATATCAAGCACTTTCAACAGCTTCGTCAGATCCTGCTCGGTTGAGGTTTCCGCTCCTATCCCGGCATCAAGCACCATCTTGTCAGCCGCGCGGATAATGTAGCAGAGAGCATCCGCCTCGGACAGTTTCTCCTCCGAAATCGGCTCGTCGTGATGATGCTCCAGCGCGTACTGGTAAACAGCCGGAAAGTGCCAGCGCTGAGCCAGAAGAACGCCTACCGCGCAATGATTAAAACCGAGCAACTCCTGCTCCACATGCGCAAACGGCCTGCCGCTTTCGAGCACCTTCGCTCGCACCTTGGCATAGTTGCCCGGCAGGTTGGTGAGCAAGACAATCTTTCCGATATCATGCAGCAGTCCGGCAACAACCGCCACTTCGCGGCGAACTTTCACTGCATCGGCCTGTTCGGCAAGCTGGGTCGCGGCAGAGGAAACGGCAAGCAGATGACGGATAATGTCCTTATCCATAGTGCCGCTCATGCATTCATTTGTCAAGGCGGCGATGGAGACCAGCGTAACCAAATTGCCCAAGCCGATAAACATGATGGTTTCCGCGACAGTCTTGACCGATTTGCCTGACGCATAAAGCGGGGCATTCACGATTTTGAGCACCTCAGCAGTCAGGGCAGGGTCACGGCAGATAACTTCTTCCAGCTTCTGTACCGAGCAAAAGTTGTCCTGAAGCGCGGCGACAACCTGCGCCGCGGTGTCCGGCATTCCGGGAATCTGAAAGTCTTCAAACAAGATTTTTTTCTGGATGTCGTCCATGATGAACTCCTGCGCTGTCTGAAATGTGCATCTATTTTACAACACCTTCGGGAAAACTAGCCCAGATAATTCATAAACAAATCACACAAAAAGAAGCCAACTCCATCTGAATCTTTGGTATCATTGAGTTTGAAAGGACTTAAAAACACCAAGACAGAGGAGTTGGCTATGACAAAGTGTAGCACACAACTGAGCTTTGGATTCAAGAGGAAAAAGAAGCTGATGGTAGATTTCTGTGGAGGAGAGATACCCTCCGACAGCGGGCTGCTATTGATGCGACAGGCAGATGAGCGTCTTTCACTGAGCAAAGGTCTTTCTGAGAGCATCATAGACCGCAGAGATAGCCGCTACACAGAGCATAATCTGCGAACACTTGTTGTTTAGCAGATTAGAGTGTCCCGAAGAGCGTCCGGATATACTGAGAAGCGATCCGAGCCTGAAGGCGGCATGTGAGAGAAATCTCCGGGATACCGACCTTGCGTCGCAGCCGACCTTGAGCCGCCTGGAAAATATGATAACGATTTCAGACCTGTATCGGATGGCCGAGCTGTTTGTTGATCGGTATGTGCAGCGCAAGAAGAAACAGAAACCCAAGCGGATCATACTTCTTGACCTTGACGGCACAGACGACCCGACCTATGGCAATCAGCAGCCGACGTTCATTCATGGATACTACGATCATTGCATGTACCACCCGCTGGTTCTTCCCCTCGCTCCGCTCGGGGAAGAATGAGGCAGTTGAGCCGGAACTCCTGTCACCCTCGCTCCGCTCGGGCGAAGAACCAGGAGTTCGAAACCGACCGCTTCGCGGCGGCTCAACTGCCTCATTATCTACAATGCCGATACAGGCGAGCTGAGAACGGCAGTGCTTCGTGCCGGCAACTATATTAACCCGGCCATTCTGGGCTAGGTGGAGCGCCCTACTCTCCTCGAGGTCTTCTCCGTAATTAAGGAGCTTCAGGAGTCCCTGTTCGAACAATATTCCCTGAAGGCTTTTTCTTGATCAGGGCACAGCCCGGAGAAAAAACGTTTCAGTCCGCGCAGCTCAACGGACAGGCAATCCGATTCAATAGCCGAAACTACCGGAATTCGGCGACCTGAAGACCTTTTATCCGGCCCCGCATCGGCCGGCATCCGCGGCTAAGATTTTTTGCTGGTCTTTGCGAAGACCCCTGAAAACTTCCGTTGAATGTTATCGCTTCCGCACTGCGGACACTTGATTGCCGGGCTTTTTTGGTACTCGCCGATTGAGTAAAACGCCGTAAATTCCTTCTTGCAATTCTTGCAGGTGAAATCATATGCGGGCATAGCCGTTCCTCTCTTTCATCTGCCGGTTCATACATGCTCCATTCGCAGATTATAGCAGTTTTTGAGGACGATTGCACCACTGTCTAGGCAGATGTCAAGGGCAGAATGGGTGAAGTTGAGCCTGTCGAGCATTACAATGAACGTTACTTTTCGTAGCTTATAGCCGATAGCGCGTCACCTTTATTCACAATTATCCCTGACTCACAATAGAGTTGCAGTAGCCATCTTGCAAAATAACCTATTGATTTAGAAAGATACTTTCCTTTTTGGTATAAGATTTTACAACGGTTGGCATAAGCATTGCTTATTCAATGGGCATGATGATCGAAGAAGTGACAGATTTTCTGGGCAAGGTGCTGCCGTTTCAGCTGCTGGACACGCAGCAGCTGACCGCAGTGGCGCATGGCGTTACCATGGAGTTTTATCCGAAAGGCACACTGATACTGAAGCAGGGCGGCAAGGCGAGCAGCTATCTGTACGTCATAAAGAAGGGAGCAGTGCGGGTATCGCGCTCTACGCCCGATGAGGGAGACATAACGCTTGACTACCGGAGCGAGGGCGACCTGTTCGGCTACCTGTCGCTTTTTGGGGGAGACAAGGCCCGGGCAAGCGTGGTGACGGTGGACGATGCCATTTGCTACCAGATAGACCGCACAACGGTTCGCAAACTTCTGGACACCAATGAAGGCGTGCGGGACTTTTTCCTGAAATCGTTTCTCAATATCTATATAGACAAGACATTCAAGGAGATGCACGACAAAAGCCTAGCCACCTCCTCAGCGGATCGAATCATGTTCACCGCGACCGTAGGGGAGATAGCCACCAAGCATGTCATCACGGCGCCGGAGAGCATATCGATTCAGGAGGCAGCCGGGATAATGTGCCAGAACAAAGTCAGCGCGCTGGTACTCAACGATGCAGGCGGCCTGCCGTCAGGAATTGTAACGGATCGTGACCTGCGCGGCAAGGTGGTTGCGCGCGGCCGGGATGTGAACGAACCGGTGAGATATGTCATGAGCGCCCCCTTAATCCGCTCCGATGCGCGCGATCTTTGCTTTGAAGCGGTGCTGAAGATGATTCGCTACAACATTCATCATCTGCTGGTCGTGAAGGACGGCGTAATGTGCGGGATGCTGACCAACCACGACCTGATGCTTCTGCAGGGCAACTCACCGCTGTCCATTGCGCGGGACATAGAAGAGCAGCAGAGCGTGGAGGGTCTTGCGGGGGTATCGCGGCAGGTCAACGGGATAGTCGGGATGCTTTTGAAGGAAGGCGCCCGAGCCGGCAGCATCGCCCGCGCCATAACCGAGATTAATGACCGTCTTGTCCGCAAGGTCCTGGAGATAGCTGAGCGCAAGTATGGACAGCCGCCGCTTCGGTACTGCTGGATTGCATTCGGCAGCGAGGGACGCAAGGAGCAGACCTTCAGAACCGACCAGGATAATGCGATTATCCATGAAGATCCATCAACCCCTGAACGGGCGTTTGCCGCAAATGCATATTTTCAGGAATTTTCGCTGTATGTTCGCGACAGTCTCATGCAATGCGGTTTTCCGCTTTGTCCGGCCGACTACATGGCGAGTAATCCCAAGTGGCGGGTTGCTCTTTCCGAATGGAAAAACAACTTTGCCAGATGGACCATCTCCCCCACAGCCGAGTCTGTCCTCGCATATACAATTTTGTTTGACTTCAGGCCCATATATGGAGATAGTTCGCTGGCCGCTGAGCTCAGGACATTTATCAGCGAGTTGCTTGCTGAAAAACCCCATGCGCTTTTTGCCAATATGGCAGACTTTGCAACCCAGAACAGGCCGCCGCTCGGCTTTTTAAAGACGTTTATTGTCGAGAAAAGCGGCGCCCAGAAGGAGAAGTTTGACATTAAGGTGCGGGGTCTGGCTCCGCTTATTGACATAATTCGATTGTGGTCGCTCGAAAAGGGGATTGAGGAGACCTCGACGCTCCAAAGGATAGCACAGTTGCGTGAAAAACAGGGATTTATTGAAGACTATGCTGACAATCTTGCCTGTGCGTTTGAATTCCTCATGCTTCTGAGGGTTCAGCATCAGATGCAACAGATAAATATCGGTATGCAGCCCGATAATTTCATAAATCCGAAAGACCTCAGCAATCTTGAGAGAAAGGGGCTGAAGGATGTCTTCCTTCTGCTTTCCAAGCTTCAGGACAAGATTCTCGAACACAGATACTGGCAGGGTTCTTTGAGATCATGATCGGAAAATAATCCGCGCGTGCTTGCAAAGCCTGCATGTTCTGGTCGTCAGGCGCCTGACGGCTCAGGAGTGCATACATTCCCGGAGTGTTTCTTAGGGCGGTGCCCAGCCCGTCGGCCGTGCTTCAGGGTCGAGTAATAACAATGAAACAGGAGGTAAAAGACCATGGCAGAAAGCACAAAGGCCGTAATTTCTGGAGCAGGGGGGGGCCTACGATATCGAAGCAGGCTCTTCACGAGCTTCGGTTTTTTTCTCGTTTTTTTTGTTTTTTATGTCGGAGTGGCGATACTGGTCACCCCTCCGTTTAAGGAGATTGCCGGAATCCCGGTTGCGGGGCTCCCTCTCGGTCTGGTTTTGTCGCTGATGATCTTCCCGGTTTCGTGGTTTTTGGCGTATTTGTACTTTAAAGTGTGGAGGTAATGGCATGATTGCAAATCCTATAGTCCTGATTCTCGTTGTGTTGTCGGTCGTGATCACTATCTTTGTAGCATATTACAGCCGCCGATGGATGACCTCCACGGCTGAGTTTTATGTGGCGGGCCGGAAGATATCCTGGATGCAGAATGGCATCGCGCTGGTCGGCGACTACCTGAGTGCCGCGAGTTTTCTCGGGGTGGCAGGCGCCATCGCCCTGGCGGGCATTGACCGCATATGGATTGGAATAGGTTTTTTTGGCGGCTATATGGCAGTGCTTATGCTGATAGCAGGCCCTCTCAGAAATGTTGGCACCTATACGGTGGCCGACGCGCTCTATAAACGGTTCAAGTGGGCGCCAATCAAGATAGCGGTCATGCTCTCAACCATTGTTATCTCCGTCTTTTATCTCGTTCCGCAGATTCTCGGAGCCGGCATCCTGTTTGAGCTGGTGCTGGGCTGGGACTTCAAGGTGGTGACCATTGCGGTCGGCATCCTCATGGGCGCCTACATAGTGCTCGGGGGCATGCGGGCAACAACCTATAACCAAATAATTCAGGGAGTGCTTCTCTGGGGCGTGATGGTCTTTATCGTAGTTCTTGTTCTTTTTGTCGTATTCGACGGCAGCTTCGTCAAGCTCTTTGACATAATGAATATGACCGTTCCTCCCGATGTCGCCGCGAAAGCCGGCGAAAAGGTAAGGGCTGCGACACAGCTTGAGAGTCTCGCGGCTATTCAGGCCGTGAAAGGCGCGCTGCCTGCGGCTCCTTCGGCGATGACGCCCGGAATCATGACTCCTACCGTGATCGCACAGCTCAGCACGGTTTTAGCTCTTGTGTTCGGAACCGCCGGATTGCCGCATATCCTCATCAGATTTTATACCGTGCCGACGGCAGCGGATGCAAAAAAAAGCGTTGCGGTCGTCCTGATAGCGATCGGACTATTTTATATAGCGGCAATCCTTGTGGGATTCATGTCCATGTACCTGCTCTATCCGCAGCTGCTCGACTGGATTCTTGCAAAGAAGGTCGGGCTTGCCACCAATATGCCAGTGCTGCTAACCAGCAAGCTGATGGGCGGTGATTTTCTGATGGGAATTGCCGCAGCGGGAGCTGTTGCGGCAATGCT
Source organism: uncultured Nitrospiraceae bacterium (assembly GCA_964392915.1). Classification (GTDB taxonomy): domain Bacteria; phylum Nitrospirota; class Thermodesulfovibrionia; order Thermodesulfovibrionales; family Dissulfurispiraceae; genus JAAYUK01. The sequence continues at coordinate 10,575 of CAYMRS010000008.1, read as the reverse complement.
CAGCACAGCAGCAGGGCTGCTTATCGCCACTTCATCAAGCATAACCCGCGACCTGTACGCCAGCTTCATCAATAAAAACGCAAGTGAAAAAGACGAGATCCGGATTGCGCGCATCACGACCGCGGTGATGTCGGGTATCGCCATAATGATTGCCCTGCTGCTGAAGGGAGAAAACGTGGCATGGCTCGTTACCCTTGCATTTGGCATGGCGGCAAGCGCTTTGTTCCCGGCGCTCGTCTGTACCCTTTGGTGGAAGCGCTTTACCAGGCAGGCCGCGGTTGCCGGGATTGTGACCGGACTGACGGTCGCCTCGCTGTTTATCATCCTGCACCTGTCCGGAGTCAAGTCGTTTCTTGGTTTGACGGTGGTCGGCAGTCCCGGAATTTACAGCATTACGGCGTCATTTTTGGCAATACTGCTCGTGACGGCGTTTACAAAAGACCGCGGCGATGTCGACAATTTCTTCGCGCTTGCGCATGCTGAAGAAAAATAGTAATTAATCACAAGGAGTAACAGGGGTGAGCTGAATATCATCGCTTACCCCTGTTACCTATTGTAACTACCAATCGCGAAATGTAACCTTTTTTCACAACGTTCGAGCTATTTATGATTAACGTCCTGCCTTATGCAATATATATATAACATATTGATGCAGCATGGTTTTATTCATGATCTCCATTATCTCTATAACTAAATGGCATAAACTTTGCTTATTCAATGGGCATGATGATCGAAGAAGTGACAGATTTTCTGGGCAAGGTGCTGCCGTTTCAGCTGCTGGACACGCAGCAGCTGACCGCAGTGGCGCATGGCGTTACCATGGAGTTTTATCCGAAAGGCACACTGATACTGAAGCAGGGCGGCAAGGCGAGCAGCTATCTGTACGTCATAAAGAAGGGAGCAGTGCGGGTATCGCGCTCTACGCCCGATGAGGGAGACATAACGCTTGACTACCGGAGCGAGGGCGACCTGTTCGGCTACCTGTCGCTTTTTGGGGGAGACAAGGCCCGGGCAAGCGTGGTGACGGTGGACGATGCCATTTGCTACCAGATAGACCGCACAACGGTTCGCAAACTTCTGGACACCAATGAAGGCGTGCGGGACTTTTTCCTGAAATCGTTTCTCAATATCTATATAGACAAGACATTCAAGGAGATGCACGACAAAAGCCTAGCCACCTCCTCAGCGGATCGAATCATGTTCACCGCGACCGTAGGGGAGATAGCCACCAAGCATGTCATCACGGCGCCGGAGAGCATATCGATTCAGGAGGCAGCCGGGATAATGTGCCAGAACAAAGTCAGCGCGCTGGTACTCAACGATGCAGGCGGCCTGCCGTCAGGAATTGTAACGGATCGTGACCTGCGCGGCAAGGTGGTTGCGCGCGGCCGGGATGTGAACGAACCGGTGAGATATGTCATGAGCGCCCCCTTAATCCGCTCCGATGCGCGCGATCTTTGCTTTGAAGCGGTGCTGAAGATGATTCGCTACAACATTCATCATCTGCTGGTCGTGAAGGACGGCGTAATGTGCGGGATGCTGACCAACCACGACCTGATGCTTCTGCAGGGCAACTCACCGCTGTCCATTGCGCGGGACATAGAAGAGCAGCAGAGCGTGGAGGGTCTTGCGGGGGTATCGCGGCAGGTCAACGGGATAGTCGGGATGCTTTTGAAGGAAGGCGCCCGAGCCGGCAGCATCGCCCGCGCCATAACCGAGATTAATGACCGTCTTGTCCGCAAGGTCCTGGAGATAGCTGAGCGCAAGTATGGACAGCCGCCGCTTCGGTACTGCTGGATTGCATTCGGCAGCGAGGGACGCAAGGAGCAGACCTTCAGAACCGACCAGGATAATGCGATTATCTACGCTGACCCTGCGTCGGCGCATGAGGCGGATGCCGCGACACGCTACTTCTCGGGGTTTACCTCTTTTGTGCGGAACAGTCTGGTGCAATGCGGTTTTCCGCTTTGCCCCGCCGACTTTATGGCGAGTAATCCGCAATGGTGTCAGCCAATCAGGAACTGGAAAAAGTTTTTTTCACAATGGATTGCGATGCCGACTGCCGATGCCGTACTCAACTCAGTCACCTTTTTCGATTTTCGTCCGGTATACGGGGAGAGCCCACTGGCGGAAGAGCTGCGCACAGCGCTCTCTTCGCATCTGAAAGATCGCAAGGTGTTCCTTGGCTACGTCGCAAGCATGGCGATAAAAAACCGGCCGCCAATCGGCTTCCTGAAAACGTTTGTCGTGGAAAAGGGCGGCGAACACAAAGACAAGCTCAATCTAAAGATAAAGGGACTCGCCCCGATTGTCGATCTGGTGCGGCTCTTCGCACTCGAAAAACAGGTGAGGGAAACCTCTACCCTGAACCGCATCCGCGTATTGAAAAGCCAGCACAGCATCATCGGCGAGTATGGCGACGAACTTGCACAGGCATTTGAATTCCTCATGCTTCTGAGGATTCAGCATCAGTTCGGCCAGGTCGCAAAAGGGAACATACCGGACAACTTCATCAACCCGGACGTACTCACCAATCTCGAAAAGAAGACCGCGAAAGAGGCGTTTCACCTGATTACCAAGGTGCAGGATTTGGTGATTGAACGCTATAAGCACATGATATGGTAAGCGCGTTTTTTGACCTGTTCCGCGTAAAAGAGCAGCAGGCGGGTGCCTTCAACCCGGAGGCTTCGATAAGCGATGTTCCGTTTGTGGTGCTCGATACGGAGTTGACCGGGCTGGACCAGCGAAGAGACTCTCTTATATCTATCGGCGCCCTCCGCATGCAGGGCAGCAAGATAGAGATGGGCACCTATTTTGACCGGATGATGAATCCGGAGCGGGCGTTAAACCCCAAAAGCATTGTCGTGCATGGAGTAACCCCGAGCGAAGTTGAGCTTGAGCCGTCATTGAAACCGATCCTGGCAGAGTTTCTCTCGTATTGCAAAGATGCCGTTCTTGTCGGACACTGTATAGATGTTGACCTTTTTTATCTGAACAAGGAAATGCGGAAGCTTCATGGCAAGGAGCTGGAAAATCCGGCAATTGACACGTATTCCCTATATGAATGGCTGATCCGAAGGGGTGTTCTTCAGCCAAACAATGCGTCGGGAGGGGCGAGCACCGCTCTTTTTGCGATCGCTGCGGATCTTGGAATTCCCGTGGCAGCCGCGCATAATGCACTGAGCGATGCGTTCACAACCGCGCAGGTTTTTCAGAGATTTCTCGTGATGGTGCAGCGAGAAGGGATAACCACGATTGGCGATCTCCTGCGCGTCGGGGATCCGACCGGCGGCGCAGATGGCTCATTAAAAAGCTGGGGCGGCGCCTGACAGGCAGAATGACACGGGGCTGACTGCGGTCAAAAACCCCTGTTAACCATGCCTGCGAAACAGTTTCTTCTTTGAGCATCAGGCAAAATACGTTTTGTATAGATAGAAGGAGGCTTGCATGGAGAGAAGCAAACAGATCACAAAGGTGCTGGACGATCCTGACTTCAAGGAACTGATGCGGCGAAAAAATGCAGTATCGCTTACGCTTACCATCGTCATGCTTGTTATGTATTTCGGCTTCATCATACTGATTGCTTATTACAAGCCGTTCATGAGCATAAAGGTATCCGGTGCCATACCCATCGGCATTCCGATTGCGATGGGAGTCATTGTGTTTTCGTGGGTGCTGACCGGTGTTTACGTCATGTGGGCGAACAGCAACTACGACAATCTTGTGAGAAAAGTGATCGCAAAGGTAGGAAATTAACCATGCAAGAAACCATCATTGGTCAAACGAATCCCCTAGCGATGCTGTTTTTCTTTATTTTTGTGGCGGCAACCCTCGGCATCACCTATTGGGCAGCAAAACGCACAAGAACTACGTCGCAATTTTACGCGGCCGGAAGAAGCATCACCGGATTCCAGAACGGCCTGGCGTTGGCCGGCGACTACATGAGCGCGGCTTCGTTTCTCGGAATCGCGGGACTGGTAGCACTCAAAGGCTATGACGGCCTCATTTATTCCGTCGGCTTTCTTGTCGGCTGGCCTATCGTTATGTTTCTCATTGCCGAACCCCTCAGGAATCTTGGAAAATACACATTCGCCGACGTGGTTGCGTACCGTTTAAAGCAAAGGCAGATACGGAGCGCCGCGGCGCTCGGCTCGATCGTAACGGTTATCCTGTATCTCATCGCGCAGATGGTCGGCGCGGGAACCCTTATCAAGCTCCTGTTCGGCTTTTCCTATGAGGTGGCAATCATCGGGGTCGGGGTGCTGATGATCCTCTATGTCCTTTTTGGCGGCATGCTGGCGACGACATGGGTGCAGATTATCAAAGCGGTCCTGCTCATCGGCGGCGCCACGATACTGGTGTTTTTTATCATGCTGAAGATGGGGTTCAGTTACGGGGAGCTCTTCGGCCAGGCCGCAAAAATGTATGGCGACAAGATTCTGGAGCCTGGCGGGCTCTTTACCAATCCGATTGATACCATTTCGCTCGGGCTTGCGCTTATGTTCGGCACCGCGGGCCTTCCCCATATTCTCATGAGATTCTACACGGTTCCGGACGCAAAGGAAGCCAGGAAATCGGTTTTCTACGCGACCGGGTTTATTGGATACTTTTACATACTGACCGTTACGATCGGATTGGGTGCTGCCGTGCTGGTCGGTCAGTCCGCAATCGTGGGCATCGACAAGGGCGGAAATATGGCAGCCCCGCTGCTTGCCGAGGCGCTCGGCGGGCACGTTTTTCTCGGATTTCTCTCTGCAGTCGCTTTTGCAACGATCCTCGCGGTTGTTGCTGGGCTCACGCTGGCAGGGGCTTCCGCTCTCTCGCATGACCTTTATGTGGGCGTTATTCGCCGTGGAGTCTCAAATGAGAAGGAAGAAATGAGGGTAGCCAAGGCAGCGACGCTGACGCTCGGCATCACGGCCATTCTTCTGGGACTCCTCTTCAAGGGACAGAACGTGGCGTTTATGGTTGGTCTCGCATTTGCCATTGCCGCAAGCGCGAACTTTCCCGCATTGCTGATGTCTATCATATGGAAGAAGTTCACGACGAACGGCGCTCTGGCGAGTATCTATACCGGCCTCACCCTGTCGGTTGTGCTGATAGTCCTAAGTCCGACCGTGTGGGTAGATATCTTAAAGAACCCGACGGCGCTGTTCCCCCTCAAAAATCCGGGTATAATATCTTTGCCGGCGGCGTTTCTGGTGGGCATAGTCGTGTCGTTGCTTTTGCCTGAAAAGGCAGCAGAGGAAAAATTTATCGATGAAAAAATCCGGTCATACGTTGGCATAGGAGCTGAATAGAACGGCAGCGGCGAGTGTCGGGCAAGCAGAGAGAACAAATGTCTGTACCCGCCATGATAAACGATTAAGCGTTTGCTTGATAGAGTTTGAAAAAAACGAAACAGGAGGATGAAACTATGGCAGAAGAACGACTCGAGGTGTTGATGAGTGAGTTGCGGACATTTCCGCCCTCAGACGAATTCAGGAGCAAGGCCCATGTAAAAAGCATTGAAGAGTATGAAGCTCTCTACAAGCGGGCGGCAGAGGATCCAGAGGGTTTTTGGGCCGAGATGGCGGAGAGTCAGCTCACCTGGTTCAAGAAGTGGGACAAGGTTCTGGAGTGGGACTTTACGAAGCCCGAGGTGAAGTGGTTCGCCGGCGGCAAGATAAACGCCACCTATAACTGCCTCGACCGCTTCATGAACACGGCGACGCGCAACAAGGCGGCAATCATCTGGGAGTCTGACGGCGGCGATTACAAGACGTATACCTATCAGCAGCTTTACCGGGAAGTGAACCGCTTTGCGAATGTTCTCAAGCGTTTCAACGTCGGCAAGGGCGATCGGGTAACCATATATATGCCCATGATTCCAGAACTCGTCATTGCGATGCTTGCCTGCGCCCGCATCGGCGCAATTCACTGCATCGTGTTCGGCGGCTTCAGTGCTCAGGCCCTGCGGGACCGCATTAATGACTGCAAGGCAAAGCTCCTTATCACCTCAGACCGCGGCGTCCGCGGCGGACGTTTTGTCCGGCTGAAAGCGAATGCCGACGCCGCGCTTGAAGAGTGCCCGTCTGTCGAGCACATGATCGTTGTAAAACGGACTATTGATGTCGACATGGAGCCGAAGCGTGACTTCTGGTGGCATGACCTCATGCACGACACCGACATCTCCGACTATTGTGAGCCAGAGTGGATGGATGCCGAAGACCCGTTGTTCATTCTTTATACGTCCGGGTCCACCGGCAAGCCGAAAGGAGTGCTGCATACCACCGGCGGCTATATGCTGTACACCAACCTGACCTTCAAGTGGATATTCGACTGCAAGCCGGAGGACATCCATTTCTGCACCGCGGACATCGGCTGGGTAACCGGCCACAGTTATATTGTCTACGGCCCGCTCAGCAATGGCGCAACGAGCATCATGTTTGAAGGCGTGCCTACCTACCCAACCCCCGGACGGTTCTGGGATATCGTCGACAAGTTCGGTGTCAGTATCTTTTACACCGCACCGACAGCAATCCGTTCGTTAATGCGCGAAGGTGAGCAGTGGGTAGAAAAGTACAAGCTTTCGACCCTTCGCGTTCTCGGCTCGGTTGGCGAGCCGATTAACCCCGAGGCATGGATGTGGTATCACCGGAATATCGGCAAAGGAAAGCTGCCGATTGTCGACACCTGGTGGCAGACGGAAACCGGCGGAATCATGATCACCCCGCTGCCGGGCGCGACGACGACGAAGCCTGGCTCAGCCTGCAGGCCGTTCCCCGGCATAGTTCCCCGCGTTATCAAGGAAGACGGCACGCCTGCCGGTCCGAATGAAGGCGGCTATTTGATCATCGAGAAGCCGTGGCCGGGCATCCTTCGAGGTACCTATGGCGATCCGGAAAACAAGCGTGTCAAAGAGGTCTATTTCTCACGCTTCCCCGGCAAATATTTTACCGGAGACGGCGCGCGCGTTGACGCAGATGGGGACTATTGGCTTTTGGGCCGCATTGACGACGTTATCAATATTTCTGGCCATCGACTTGGCACCGCGGAGGTCGAATCGGCGCTTGTAAGCCATCCGTCTGTCGCGGAGGCGGCGGTCGTCGGCTACCCGCACGATATCAAGGGCGAAGGGATTTATGTCTTTGTCACGCTGAAAGAAGGGTATGACCCTACGAAGGAACTGCTGAAGATTCTCGTAGGACACGTTCGCGAAGTCATCGGCCCAATCGCCACGCCGGACAAGATTCAGTTTGCGCCGGGACTGCCCAAGACCCGAAGCGGCAAAATCATGCGCAGAATTCTCCGGAAAATCGCTCACGGCGACATCAGCAATCTTGGCGACACCAGCACACTTGCTGATCCTACGGTTGTTACGGACCTGGTGCAAAACCGGAAATAACGTTAGTCATCAACGAAGCGAAGAATACGGCTGCCCGCGAGAACGGCGGCCGTATTCTTCGTGTGAGTCGTCTCGCCTGGCCCATACGTCCGTGTACGTGCCTCTTCGCCGAATAAAACCGCTCCACCACATATCCTGCCTCACTTTGCAAACTTTTGCGTGTTCCATATGACAAATCCTGGTTTATTCTCTTTTGTTGATGCACGCAGTATTCTATTCATAAGCTGAACAGGCTTCCGCAGTGGATGTTTCCGAACTTTTTTCTTCTGATGTGCAGAGCGTGCAACTATTGCAAGATTTCAGCCTTTGTTATAATGAATTTCAATGGTGCGCGATATATATATATGGCTGACGACCCCGTGTCCACCGTATGTGCGGCAAATGCGATACCTTTACCAGATTATCGCCATACGCGGCCGCCATATGCGTCGTCGCAAAAGCTGGCAGCCGCATCTCGAAATGACTCGCCGGTTTATCCTCGCATCCTCAGAGCGCTGCGCAAACCAGCGCCGCGTTGTTGTGCTCGGCTCAGGGCTACTGCTCGACTTTCCGCTGGCTGAACTTGCGGCGCGGTTTGATGATGTGGTTCTTGCTGATATCGTGCACCTTCCGGAAGTGCGCGATAAGATAAAACCCTATCCGAATGTCCGTCTGGTGCAGTGCGACGTCACCGGAGTCGCGGAGCAGCTCTATCAAAATCTCTGGCACAAAAAGCGCGAGCTGCCGCAGGGGATGCCCTTTTTTCCTGAAGTTGACGCTGACGCGGGACTGCTGATTTCCCTGAACCTTGTTTCCCAGTTGTCAGTAGTGCCGTTTGATTATGTGCTCAGAAAAATTCCTGAGTTTGAGAGAGACGTGCTGAGCGCATGGTGCGATGAAGTGCGCGCGGCGCATGTCCAGGCCCTCAGAGAAGTGCCCTGTGATGTCTGCCTGGTTGCTGACTACGCCTATGCATGGCTCGACCGTGATGGAAAGGTTGTTGAAGAAGGCTCGACCGTCGGCAGCCAGGTCTTTCCTGAGCCTGAGCAGGTCTGGACGTGGCATATTGCCCCGCTTGGCGAAATTTCAAAAAAATGGGCGAAAGACCTGACAGTTGGTGGCTGGCATATGCGGAACACAGGAGTAAAATAAGCGCTGCGAGAGCACTTTTGGTGTGCTGATTTTCGTACGCCCTTTTTTTCGGGTACAATAAAACATTACTCACCGAAGGAGGCTAGTATGGGCTACACACAGGTTGCACTGGAAAACAAGATTCTGGAGATGTATCCTGAAGTTCAGAAAAACGGCATTTCTTTCGGCATCACGTTTGATGAAGCCAAGAATGCTTATGTCATCAAGTTCTCAAAGGCAGGGAATGAGCTCACCACACACCTCGAGAAAAAGGACGCCGATGACTGCATGAATAATATTAAATGCGTCTCTCTCGGCGTCCAGGTGGCACAGTTCGTCAAGAATTTCGGGGTGTAGCAGCCCCGACGGTTCATCGCGAGAGCCGAGGCATTCCAGGGGACTGAGCAGAAGTATATTTTCAGCGCGGCAAGAATCTCCTTCATAATGGTTGATGTGAAAAGATATGTGATAATCTGCTATTGCCTTCCGGCACGCTCGTTATACATCAGCCGGAACTTTTCGATACGTTTCCGATTGGCGCCGAAGTCCCAGTAGCCGAGGCGCGAGGCCGAGCGGACATGCACAACGCCGGCAGCCTCATCAATTACAAAAAACACATCGTCGATAAACCCCGTATTCACCCTGAATTCAGCATGGAGAGATGTCCCGGAATCGGCAATGACTTTGGTGCGCGGATAAGCCGCAATGACTTCTTTCAAAAGCTGCATGGTTTTGGCGGCAGACTGCTGCAGGCGCAACGGCTCAATCTTGTGACGCTTTGTTGCGGCAAGGCTGGAAACGCAATTCGGGCTTGAGGGGCAGGGCTTCAACATTGGCAGCAGAGCATCCGCCGCTTCTGGCGCGCCTGCAGGCCACGCCAGAAGTATGCACGAGACCAGGAGAAGGCTGACAAGAACCGCGTGCATAATGGATTCCTCATCACTTGATGCGTTTTGACAGCGCCTTGAACACATCGCCGCCGGCTGTCTGCAGCAGCTGAAAAAGCACGATTTCAGTGCTGGTAATCACCGCTCCCGCATCGCGCATAAATTCAATGCCGGTCTTCCAGTTGTTCTTGGTTCGGGAGCAGACAGCATCCTTGACCAGATGCACCTCAAATCCCTCTATCATCAGGTCCAGCGCGGTCTGCAGCACGCAGACATGCGTCTCCATGCCGGCGAGCAGTACCTTGCGCTTGCCGAGGGCCTTGACCGCATTGACAAACGCCGGCTCGCCGCAGCAGCTGAATGATGTTTTTTCAATCGGCACGCAAGACGGCAGAAGCTCCTTGATGTCCGGGATGGTAGTGCCGAGACCTTTAGGATACTGTTCCGTAAGCACTACCGGCAAACTTATCAGCCGAGAGGCTTCGATAAGGTGCCCGCAGTTTCTGATTACATCATCTTTTGCACCCATAGCGGGGACAAGACGTTCCTGAATGTCGACGATGACAAGCGCGACATCATTTTTATCAAGAAGAAATTTTTCCATGGAGACTCCTTATGGAATATCTATGCATCAAGCTTTGCAAGAATCTGCCCGGCAACAACCGGCACCGCAGCCGCAATTTCCTCGGTGAGTGATTCGCTGAAGTGCTCAACGTCTTTCGGGACAATGCCCCAGCAAAGAACGTCTTTGGGAACCGACTCGCCAAGGGCGCTGCAGGCAGAAAGCGCATCGCAGAATGAGGCATCATGCAGCGAGCCGGAGTTGCGTGAACACATGCCTGACGAGGGAGTGAACGCGACTATTGTTCCCGGTGGGCCCGCTGTTTTCAGCATGGCGTCAATAACGATGGCGCGGTCGTACCCGATAGCTGTCTCAACCAGGGACATGCCGCCGACGTACGCTTCGACCACATCAACATCTGCTCTGTCTGCCAACCGTTCCTTCAGAAGACGCGCCACCCGCAAGCCAACGGCGTCATCAGCTCGAAGAGGGTTGCCAAGGCCAATAATAATCGTTTTTCTCATGGTCTGTTATGATACCACCCCGCCGGAGAGTCTGCCAAGAAAGGCATGTCAACCCAAATCCACCATCAAACTGACCCCGAGCCGCCCGGAGGGCAGTTTTTGTAG